>JBBKWL010000074.1:0-75789 GCA_037968975.1 Woeseiaceae bacterium
CTACCGTCGCTGCCGACAATGGCTCTGCCGTCGCTGCCGACAATAGCTATAACGTCACTGCCAACTATGGCTCTGCTGTCGCTGCCGACGATTGCTTTACCATCGCTTCCAACAATTGCGCCGGCCGATATTGTTGGTGTAAACGCAGCAAGTACGCCAATCACCAACAACGCACTTCTTAACAACGCGTTTCTAATTTCGCTCATATCTCGACTTCTCCAGGTCTCGACAATTTTAGTATTCGGGCGCAAGACATCGATCCCGTCTTACTTAAAATTTCTTTAGCTCTCTGGTTGTTCCCTAATCAGTCCTTCGTCTATCAGGACCACTTTTAATGTTCGATCGTCAGAGTCGTGCGTCATATAGTGGTAAACGCCAACCCCCGTGTGAACTACCTTTTCGCCTTTGCTCTCATCTGGAATTGGCAAATTTGCAAGCCAGTTGTCCAACTCTTCCAACAACGCTTGGCAGCGTTCCCGCAAATAGGCGTCAAATTTCGGCAAATCAACTGCCCGGATTCCATCCGCTGGAAAAACATGTCGCTCGAATCTGCCCTTGCCGGGGGCAGACTTCGTCATGTTAAAATCCACTGTATTCACAAAATTTCTAACGATGTACCCAGTACGCTCAAATGTGTCTCTGCCTTGAGCTTCGGTTATGTACTCTCTCCGGAGAACTCGATACCAGCCAATATCTGTTTCCCTAACGGCCCCGACTCTTATTAGTTCGTCTAGAATTGACCGTGGAGACATATCGCCGCTATGCCGTTTCACTAGTTCCGTGACAGTAGGCTCCCCGGGCACGCCAGTTTCGTACTGAAGCTCTAGCGGTAAGCCGTACGGTCCGGTGAAATCGGTATCGGTGTGCCAACCGACCAATACCCTCCCCAATCGATTAAACTTTGTTTTCGGCTCGTATTTATCTCGAATAGCTTCGTCAATAACGCGCTTTACTTCTTTTCTCGTTAGACCGGTCATCACCGCAACTCTTGTGCGAGTTGCTTTGCGGCCCTCTACCTTAAAATCCTTCAGAGCTGCCTCAACGTATACGGCTTTCGCAACTTCTGAAAATTCTGCGTACGAGATGCCTTGGCGCAATAAGATCCTGACTAGCGGACCCAACAGCACTTGAAAGGCGCGCAACAACGTCTGTTTTATGGGTTCGCTCATATTTCAACATAATAGCCATAGCCGGGAATTTATTCCCGAACTACTTTACAGTCAACTTTAAGTTAACTGCTCGCGGCCTAGGCGCAGTTGAATTTCGACTGATTACGAGCGGGAAAAATGGGGGTTTTGAGAAATTTTCGGCGAAAGGATGCAAATATCGCTATGTGCAAATCACTTTTGATGAACGATTTTGGAATAAATATGATCTAGAAACATGCAATTGCGTCACTTTTCTAGAAAGAAACTCACAATATCAACTATGCCGTGTTTCGAAAACGATCGAGCGACCGATTAGTGATAATCGTGCTACCACATTTCTCCGTTGCAAACTGGGGGGTGTATCTCAAAGGGCAGATTGCGCAGCGGGATTCATCGGACGTCGATGCCAGGCGAAGTTGCAACGCCTACGTCAGGGGGGGTCGATCAGATAGATCTAGGCCTAATGGATCCAGTCAGTTTAGTCACAAGTTGGCCCGGAAGATCTAAGGGAAGATATCGGTCTCTCCCTTATCCTCCTCGAAATAGAATAAACCGACGCCTACTGCTTTAGTGGATTCGCCAGTCTCTTCCTCGTCATACAATGTTTCGTATGCCGCGAAGAAATCATCTATTGTTGTGGAAAATTCGGTTAATCGATCTGCGCTAATGCGGCGAACGCGCGTGATATCTGTGTCGCGAACATATTTAGTGGTAACTGATCGCTGCACCCAGCGAGCTTCCAAATCGTCGTTCGCGGTATTGTGCGCGAGGGCCAACGCTGCGGGATAAAGCTGGTTTTCCAGCCCGTTAATGATGCGGTCGTTAACCTCTAGATTTGATACGTTGCGTTTCAATACTCGAAGGCGCCCCTCCGACGTTTCTTCTATTGCGTCAATCCGGACGAGCTCCGTGCGCATGGCGCCGGGTGGGATATCGCCCCCGTACTTCCGAACCAAACTTGTAAAACTCAACTCGTCTCCTTCGAAGGCCAATTCTTTGGGCTTACCACCAGAGGTTAGATACTGAGAATCGGTATACCAGCGATGCAAAATGCTCGACATAGGAGTCGACTTCGCAACGGTCGCTATTTCCCCCGATTTTGAGTTATCACGAATTCGCTTAACCTCCTTCCTAGTTAATCCGGTCATTACTGCGACCCTAGAAATGTTGGTTGGCCTACCACGGATTCCGTAATCCTTACTCGCGACCTCGACGAAAGCCGCTTTAGATACTTCTGCGAATTCACGATGACCTATTCCCGCTCGAAGGAGGGCCCTTGCGATAGGCTTTAATGGGATAAGTAGCGCCTTGAGAATTCGCCGTTGAGTCGAGTCATGCATGGACGAGAAATATATGGACCCACCTCGATATTCGTCAACGAAATTGCCAAGTTGGGAAAAA
Organism: Woeseiaceae bacterium; assembly: GCA_037968975.1. Lineage (GTDB taxonomy): Bacteria > Pseudomonadota > Gammaproteobacteria > Steroidobacterales > Woeseiaceae > UBA1847. Next base: position 2,550 of record JBBKWL010000074.1, read on the forward strand.
TGGCCCAAGTTTCGTCTGCAGAACATGACGAAAACCATTGTTATTTCTCAAGCTGTTGCCGATATTTACGATTTGATTTCATTGAGTTTTTTTGATCAATTTTTCCCAAGCAGCGGCTAGTTATTGATCAGAAAGCAGATTTTGCAAATCGGCCTCGTCTAGCACAGTGATTTTCAGGTTTTGCGCTTTTGTTAATTTGGAACCTGCTTTTTCACCAGCCACCAGGTAATCGGTTTTCTTCGAGACACTGCCGCTGACTTTGCCGCCAGCTCTCTGAATGAGGGCTTTTGCCTCCTCCCTCGTCATTCTGGGAAGAGTGCCAGTCAATACGAATGTCTTGCCGGCTAACGGGCCCTCCGCCGCAGCCTGTTCTGGTTCGGCGTCGGTCCAGCAAACTCCGGCATTTCTCAGCCTGGCAATGACATCAAGATTCTCGTCCTGAGCAAAAAAAGCGTGGATTCTGGACGCGACAATGGGTCCGACATCTGCGACATCCTGCAACTCCTCCTCAGAGGCCGCCATGAGAGGCTCCAGCTTGCCGAAATGGGCCGCCAGCGATTGGGAGGTGGCTTCCCCTACCTCCCGGATACCGAGCGCGTAGAGGAAGCGAGAAAGCGTCGTTTTCTTACTATTTTCAATGGCCTTCAGCAGTTTTTCCGCCGACTTCGGCCCCATCCGCTCCAGATCCGCAAGCTCATCAGCATCCAGCGTGTAAAGGTCGGCCGGTGTTTTGATCCGGTCCAGCTGCACGAGCTGTTCGATCAATTTGCTCCCCAAACCGTCAATATCCAGAGAGCGCCGGGAAACAAAGTGCTTCAGCGCCTCCGTTCGCTGTGCCGCACAGAAAAGTCCCCCGCTGCAGCGGCTGACAGCCTCATTGTCCTCCCGGACAACATCTGAGCCACAAATCGGACACTTCTTTGGCGACTGAACGGGTTTCGCGCCTTTCGGACGGTGCTCAGGGACTATCTTGACGACTTCCGGAATGACATCACCCGCCCTCCTCACGATGACCGTGTCGCCTACGCGGACATCCTTTCGCCAGAGCTCATCCATGTTGTGCAGGGTCGCATTACTGACGGTGACGCCACCGACGAATACCGGTTCAAGGCGCGCGACCGGTGTCAGCGCGCCGGTCCTGCCCACCTGAAACTCCACATCCCGGACCACGGTCAACTCTTCTTCTGCAGGAAACTTGTGCGCTATAGCCCAACGCGGCGCTTTCGAGACAAACCCCAGCTCTCGTTGATAGGCAATGCGGTTTACCTTGTAGACCACGCCGTCAATATCATAAGGAAGCCTGTCTCGACGCTGCCCGATATCCTCGTAGTAAGCGAGGCAGCCTTCAATGCCCGCGACCACCTTGCGGTCGGGGCAGACAGGGAGCCCCCACTCCTGCAACTGCTCAAGAATCTTGTCCTGGTAGTCTGGCAGCGGCCCCCCTTCAACAACGCCGACGGCGTACACGTAAATATTTAGCGGCCGCTCTGCCGTCAGTTTTGGATCGAGTTGACGAAGACTGCCTGCCGCCGCATTGCGTGGATTGACGAACGTCTTTTCACCCTTCCTGGTTGCTGCCAGATTGAAGGCTTCAAAGCCGGCACGCGGCATGAAAACTTCGCCCCTGACTTCAAGCTGATCCGGGTGTTTATCGCCGCGCAGGCGAAGTGGCACGGCGTCGATGGTCCGTACGTTGTGGGTGATATCTTCGCCAGTCGTCCCATCTCCTCGAGTCGCACCGCGAACAAGTTGGCCGTTTGTGTACAACAGGCTCACAGCCGCACCATCCAGTTTGGGTTCGGCGGCGTAGGAAATCGTCGCGTCAGATGGAAGCTCTAACCGCTGCGCAATTCTACGATGAAAATCGCCGAGCTCTTCTTCGCTGAATGCATTATCGAGAGACAGCATAGGAAGCTGGTGTTCGACCGTTTTGAATCCAGCCATTGGCGCCGCGCCCACTCTCTGGGTTGGCGAGTCCGGCGTGATCAGATCCGGATGTTTTTCTTCCAGCGCCTGCAGCCGACGAAAGAGACGATCATACTCGGCGTCCGGAACGTCCGGCTCATCGAGAACATGATACTGGTAGTTATGGTGCCTTAGCTGTTGCCGAAGCTTGTCGACTTCCTGGCGCGTTGCTTTTGAAACAGCCATCAGTGCAGCGGAGGATCAGGCGATTGCAGAACTGTGTTGGTGCTGAATGATCTCTTCCCGCAGATAGCGCTCCCGCTGGATGCTAAGTGTGCTGCCGCTCTCGTCAAGCAGTTCTGCGTCGAGGGATTGCGCCAGCGTCCTTGCCGCCGTCATCATCAGGTCGAATCCTTTTGCCCCATCGATCGGGCCAGGCAGCACCATGAACAGGCTGATGCCGGGAATGGATTGCTCGCGAATATTTGCGAGATCGAAGCTGCCAGGTTCAACCAGGCTCGCCGCGCTGAAAATCGTCTGCCGCTCATCACTGCCTTCGTAGCGATGAAAGATGCCGAACTTGCCATGGCGCAGCCCAATGCCACGCAAATTGAGCACCAGTTCATCACCGGCAAACGTGCCATCGCGTTTGGCAACGATTCGTAAGGTAACAATTTTCTGCTGAATCTGCGGTGTGTCGGAAATTACAGGAGCAGCTTGCTCTGCGTCCGCAGCGTCTGGCAGCCGGCCTGCGGAATCGAGATTTGGCGCTTTACGTAGCGGTGGATCGGCCCGACCGTTGAACAGGTCACCCTGGGGAGAGGCCTCGGCGCGTGCACGTTGATAGCGCGTATACAGATAGACGCCGACGATCACTAACAGTCCGATACCCAATAACAACCAACGCAGACCGTCCATACGACTTCTCAGACTAACTGGCTGCCATCTTAACTGCTTCGTCAAGGTCAACCGAAACCATGCGCGACACACCAGGCTCATGCATGGTCACACCGGTAAGCTGCCGGGCCATTTCCATAGTGACTTTGTTGTGCGTGATGAAAACGAACTGCACTTTTTCGGACATCGCTTTCACGATTTCGCAAAACCGGGTCACATTGGCGTCGTCGAGGGGTGCGTCCACCTCGTCCAGAAGACAGAAAGGCGCAGGGTTCAGCTCAAAGATCGCAAATACAAGTGCCACCGCAGTAAGCGCTTTTTCACCGCCGGAAAGAAGATGAATCGTGCTGTTACGTTTGCCGGGCGGGCGCGCCATGACCGTTACGCCGGCAGTCAGCAGGTCGTCCCCGGTCAATTCAAGGTAGGCATGCCCACCGCCGAACAGTCTCGGAAAAAGGCGTTTGAATCCGATGTCCACATTGGAGAACGTCTCTCGGAAACGCGTGCGAGTCTCCCGATCAATTTTCCGTATGGCGCCTTCCAGCGTTTCCAGCGCACTGTTCAGATCGGCAAGCTGCGCATCGAGGTACTCCTTGCGCTCGGATTGCTCTTTAAATTCGTCGATCGCAGCAAGGTTGATGGGTCCGAGGCGCTCTATTCGCCGCCTTGTTTTCTCCAGATTCTCTTCCCAGGCACTCACTTCTGCCTGCTCATCCAATTCTGCGAGCAATGATTCAACTTCGAACGTTGTCTGTGCCAGCTGATCCGCAAAACCTTCCCGCCGCACACTGATCTCCTGCACGGCCATTTTCGCTTCGCTGACGTGCCCGCGTGCTTCCTCGACCGATTGATCAATCTGCATGCGGGCCTGATCGAACTCACGCAACTGGCTCTCTACCGTTTCAACGGCATGCCGCGCCTCAGAAAGCGCCTTCTCAACCTCTACCCGGATTCCAAGCTGGCGCTCAAGCTCTGTCTTGTTTTGCGCCAGCGGCGCTTCACTCAATTCGAGCTGAGATTTAATTTCCTGTTCCCGCACGCGAAAGTGCTTCAGCTGCGACTGCATGCGCTCGAGACTTTGGGTGGCCGACTCGCGGCTAGATCTACGTGTTTCAAACTGTATGGCAAGATCGTGTGCTGCAATACGGTCCTGATCGGCCTGAGCCCTGACGCGTTCGAGTTCGGCGCGAAGTTCGCGTCGTTGAGAATCCAGCGCTTCGCGCTCCGCTTCGAGTTCGGCGAGAACCTCCGTTGCGCGTGCGAAGTGTGATTGTGAGTTGCGCACCTGCTCGTCGGCCGCGACTCGTTCCTTCTCTATCTCACTCTTCTCCTCGGAGATTGCTGCCTGACGTACGGTTGCCTGATCCCATTGATAGCGAGCGGTGTCCAACCGGGACTTGATCACCGCGTATTCGTCTACCAGAGCTGACGCGTCGCGCTGCAACTGCTCGCGACGATCGTCCAGCTGTCCCAGCCGCGTCCTGCCGTCATGCATCAATTTCTGCGCGCTGTCGTACCGCGCCTGCAATTCACGAATCTCGTTTTTGAGACGACGAAGATCGTGTTCGCGACCCAGGACACCCGCGCCGGCATCTTTGTCCCGGCAGACCCGCAGCCAGTTCCTGCTAAGCCATATCCCGTCACGCGTAATCACCGAATCGACACTGCTCGCGTCCTCAAGCTGATCTCTGACAGTCAATGCGCTATCCAACGATTCAACCACGCGCACTCTACTCAGCACTTCAAGCACACCGTCAGGCGCCTTGCCGACCTTGCTGGCCAGTGTGTCCTCAAGGGACGCCTTGCCGGGGCCTGTTACATCGAGCAGCAGCGTGACGTTTCCTTTCTTCAAGTCAGCCAGGCTGGCGGTCGCATTCGCGATATCAGACACACAGACAGCCTGCAGATAATCACCGAGTACCGTCTCAACAGCAGTATCCCAGCCATCCTGCACGTCAATGGACTGCGCGACGCGGCGTTTTTCATTCAGACCAGCGGCACTCATCCAGCTCAGGACACCTTCGTCCGCCTCACCAAGCGCGGCTTTCTGTATGGCATCCAGCGATGCAAAACGTGACTGAGCAGCCAGCAGAACGGAACGCCGCTCTTCCACCAGCCGATTCAATTTCTTGTCCTGCTCACGGAGCTTTTGAATCTTGTCAGCGACATCGGCGAGTTGACGATCAAATTCTTCACGTGCCTGGCGTTTCTGCTGCTCAGCGCCGGTGAGGGATTCAAATTCTGCCTTCAGGGCCTCAGGATCTGCCAGCGTCCTGGCGTGCTCCAATTTCCGGTGACGATCAGCCAGGCTGTCCAGGCGCGACTGCAACTGCTCACTGCGCGTCTCCTCGACATTGACCGTTTGCTGCGCGGTATTTGCTTTTTCGGTATATACATCCCAGCGCTGCTGCCACTCCGCCAGCGCAGCTTGCGCACGTTCAAGCGATGCATCCGATTTTTGTTCCTGAGCCCTGGCCACTTCCAGCCCGGGCACCAATTCGTTTAGCGTCAGCTCCAGTTGTGCGATAGCGGATTCATCGCTATTGATGTGCGCGGCTATTTCTGCGGCACCCTGAACGGCCTGCTCAAAATCACTGCGCTGCCGCTCACGCAGCTCATGCGCATGCTCAATGGTCTGCTCTATTCGCGCGATTTCTGAACCGGATTTATAGAAACGCGCCTGAACTTTATTGAAAGCGTCCGAGCGGTCGTTCTGCAGGACGCGGGTTTCTTCAATTTTGGCCTCGTTTTTTCTCTGCTCGGCAATTAATGCCTCAAGGGCGGTTTCGTTGTCGCTCAGCACACTCTTGGCGGCGGTTGAGCGCACGTCCAACTGGCGCAGGCGAAGCGCGAGGAGTTCTGCAGCGGTCCGCCGCTCCTGGTTTTTGAGTTTGCCGTATCGCTCGGCCGTCTTGGCCTGACGATCGAGATGCTTGATCTGCTTTTCAACCTCGTCCAGGACATCCGCCAGCCGCTCTAGATTATCCCTCGTATGCTTGATGCGATTGGATGTTTCCCGGCGTCGTTCCTTGTACTTTGAAATGCCCGCCGCTTCTTCGATGAACGTCCGCATTTCTTCAGGCTTTGCCTCGATCATGCGCGAGATCATGCCCTGTTCAATGATTGAGTAGCTGCGAGGCCCGAGGCCCGTGCCCAGAAACACACCGGTAATGTCTTTACGACGACACCGGGTGCCGTTCAGAAAGTAGTTCGAAATGCCGTCGCGGGACACTTCACGGCGAATCGCAATTTCTGCGTACTTCGCATACTGTCCCTCAAGGGTAGTCTCGGTGTTATCGAACAGCAGCTCCACAGAAGCCGCGCCAACAGGCTTTCTGGTGCTCGAACCGTTGAAAATGACGTCCGTAATAGAGTCGCCACGCAAGCGGCTGGCCGAACTTTCCCCCATAACCCAGCGAACGGCATCGATTACGTTAGATTTGCCGCACCCGTTCGGACCAACGACGCCAACGAGGCTGCTGGGAAAGGGAATCGTGGTGGGATCTACAAATGATTTGAAGCCGGCAAGTCTGATCTTGCTTAGTCGCATTTGGAGGTGTTTGCCCAACGCCAGAAGGAATAGCGAGAGTGTAATGCAATTTCTGCGATAAAACGATTGTCGCCAACAAAAGACAGGGTTAACGAATCAGCCGTGAAACCCCATAGAAATGGCCGTTTCGGCGCAGAATATTCCGCCCGCAGCAGTACGATATGGTCGCTGGCGTTTGCAGCCCGGCTGTAACCGGTTATTAGTCCTTCCATGTCACGGCAGGCAATGTATAATTGCGCGTTTTTCTCGGACCGGCAGGAGTAGGATATGCCCGCAAAAAAGACTGCGAGCAAGACGCGCAAGCCCGCAAAGGCCTCCCGAAAATCGGCTGCCAGATCCAAGTCTGTTGCCTCTAAAAAACCCGTAGGTAAAAAACGTAAAGTGAGCAAGAAAAAAGTTGTGGCGAAAAAATCGTCGAAAAAGAAATCTGCTGCCCGCAAGAAGCCGGCCGGCAGCAAAGCGGCATCCCGAAAGAAGCCTGCATCCCGCAAGAAAGTGAGCAAGAAGACGACGAAGAGCAAGGCGTCTTCCTCCAGGTCCGGTTCGAAAAAGAAGACAGCGAAGAAAACCGGCGCCAAGAAAAAGACGGCGAAGAAGGTAAGCAAGCCTGCAGCCAGGAAGTCCGACTCGAAAAAGAAGGCGCCAGCAAAGAAGAAAGCGGTGGCCAAGAAGTCTATTTCCAAGAAGTCCACTTCGAAAAAGGCTACCTCGAAGAAAAAAGCGTCGAAGAAAACCGCTGACAAGAAAACGGCGGCAAAAAAGACTTCGACCAAGAAGTCGAGTTCCGTTAAAAAATCCAGCGCTAAGAAAACGTCATCGAAAAAAATCAGCCAGAAGAAGCCAGTCACCAGAAAAGCAACGACGCCGCGCAATCTTCCGAAGAAGAAAGTCCTCGTGGGCGCCAAATCGACTGCACGCAAGCCACTGCCGCGTGCGCGCCGCAGCAGTGCGGATATGTTGTCGGGTCCCATTCACGGCATTGATCCGTACGTCACGAGCCGTGGCGAAAATTATATGAGTGAAGAACAACTGAAGCACTTCGAAGATATCCTCGTTGCCTGGAAAAACGAGCTGATGAACGAGGTCGATCGTACGGTTCACCATATGCAGGATGAAGCTGCCAATTTTCCCGACCCGAATGACCGCGCGACCCAGGAATCCGAGTTCGGGCTGGAGCTCAGGACTCGCGATCGCGAGCGTAAATTACTGCGGAAAATCAATTCGGCGCTGGCTCGCATCGAGGAAGGTACCTACGGTTACTGCGAAGAAACCGGTGAGGAGATCGGCCTCAAACGGCTTGAAGCACGTCCGGTAGCGACGCTTTGCGTCGAAGCTCAGGAACGCCGGGAAATGGCCGAACGCCAGTTTCGAGATCGGGATGATCGTTACCGGTAACGTCGTCGCCAGCACGTAGTCGGAGCAGCGACGCTCCGACATGTCACGCAATAACGCCCCTCACACCGGCCGGTTCGCACCTTCGCCAACCGGCCCCTTGCACTTTGGCTCTCTGCTCACGGCAGTCGCAAGCTTTGCCCAGGCCAGAGTGAATGCGGGGCGCTGGCTGTTGCGCATCGAAGATATCGACCCGCCCAGGGAAGTCAGCGGCGCTGACCAGCTAATCATTGACGCGTTGGAAGCATTCGGTCTGGAGTGGGACGGCCCGGTCATTTACCAAAGTCGCGCCAATGAGCGCCATGCCGACGTCGTAAAGAGCCTGATAGCAGATAGACTGGCCTATAAATGCACCTGCTCCCGACGCGATCTGGCCGATGTCCGCCGCGGGGCACTTGGCGCGATCTATCCCGGGACCTGCAGAGCAGCGGAAAAAGATGGCGAATGTGCCATCAGGATTCGCACGACAAACGGCGAAACCTGTGTCGAAGACCAACTTCAGGGCCGAATCTGTCAACGCCTTGAATCAGAATCGGGTGACTTCATCATCCGCCGCCGCGACGGTCTTATCGCCTATCACCTTGCCGTCGTGCTGGACGACGCCGATGAGGGGGTGACCGAAGTGGTGCGCGGTATCGATTTACTTGACTCAACGCCCCGGCACGTTTTCCTGCAACAGTCTCTCGGCCTGGCAACGCCGTCGTATGCGCATATTCCGGTAGCCCTCAACACGGATGGCCAGAAGCTCAGTAAGCTCACCGGAGCTGCAGCCGTCGATTTATCCAGGCCGGCGCTGACGCTCGTGCAGGCACTTGCCGCGCTCTCCCAAGACCCGCCTTCTGATCTCAGCGACGGCACTCTGGCTGACGTGTGGGAGTGGACGCTCGGTCACTGGAATCTGCAGGCCATGCTCGGCGAGCGGACGATTGCGGCCGATCGATGCGCTTTGGAACAGGCGTAAAATCAGCTATCTTTATCGCCAGCCTCAATTTTCGGAGTATCGATGGAATCTGCGCGAGTCATCACTAAATATAGCAACCGGCGCCTCTATGACACGGTGGAAAGCCGATACATTACTCTGGCCGACGTCCGCCAGCTGGTCATCGACAAGATCGAATTTGCGGTAATCGACAAGACCAGCGGCGCTGATATCACCCGCTCCATTCTGCTACAGGTGATCTCGGAACAGGAGCAACACGGGGAAGCCGTGATGAGCCGGGATTTCCTTTCTCAGGTTATTCGCTCTTATGGCAAGGTTGTCCCGGGCTTTGCCGCCGGTTATCTCGAAGAAAGCATGAAGTTTTTCATGACGCAGCAGCAAAATCTTCGCAGTCAGGTCACGCGCGCTGCAGGTTTCGACCCATTCGCGGCCGTTGCGGACGCTGCGCAGAAGAATTTCGCCCGTTGGAAATTGCTGCAGGAAGAGGTCTTGAAACGCTTCTCGCTGGTGGCCCGCAGTGACGAAATCAACAGCGATGCGGTGCCTGCAGATCACAATAAGGTTTAGATGCGGATCTCCCGCAGCCCGCTTGACACATCAGTCGGACCTGGCCTAATTTGGAATGGCAGCAGAGTCTGGCTCCCCCGCCCTCTGCTGCATGCCTGAAGGAGTTCTGACTCCATGGCTGGCCTCCCGCGAAACCGGGAGGCCTTTTTAATGGACACGCTGGCCGAAGAGTCTAGGAGACAGGTTTGCCGGAACGAATCAAAGCCAGCTCGTTCCGACCCGCATGGTGGCTGACCAATCGCCATGCACAAACCATTTTCCCAACCTTGCCGTGGTCTGGCGCGCCGAGACCCGCTTTACGCCGCGAACACCTCGAACTGCCGGATGGCGACATCACGGTTGTTGACTGGCTCGCTGAGGGGCCGGAGACCGACTTACAAGCGCCGACACTCATTATCCTGCACGGCCTGGAAGGCTCGGCGGATTCTCCGTATGCCCGCATGCTGCTTAAAGCAGCGGCAGACAAGGGTTGGCGCGCCGCAGTACTGCATTTTCGCGACTGCGGGGACTATCGGAATCGCTTGCCGAGGCGCTATCACGCGGGCGAGACCGGCGACGTTCGTTACTTTTTGCATCTGCTGCGGTCGGAGGGTTTCGAAGGGCCGCTGCTCGCGGCCGGCTATTCCCTGGGCGGCAACGTACTGCTTAAATACCTGGGTGAAAGTGGCACGAAAACGCCTTTGCTGGCAGCGGCAGCCGTGAGTGTTCCTTTCGACCTTCACGACTCTGCTGCCGCATTATCGAGTGGTTTTTCAAAGCTTTACCAGCATCATCTGATAAAACGCATGAAGATAGCTGTGCGGAGAAAGTTTGCTCCCGATAGCGCGCCATTCGACTGGCATCGCACCATGGCTGCCAGGACGTTTGCAGAATTTGACGACGCCGTGACGGCGCCACTGCATGGCTTCGCGGGCAAGGATGCATACTATGATGAATGCAGCTCAATCAATTTTTTGGCCGATATTGCGGTGCCTACATTGGTAATCAATGCTACCGATGACCCCTTCATGACCTCTGCTGCGATTCCTCCGACTGAGAAGCTCTCTCCAGCGGTCGAACTGGAGGTGTGTTCCGGTGGCGGACACGTTGGCTTCGTCAGTGGAGGCACGCCCTGGGAACCCGACTATTATCTTCCCGGTCGCATTGTCGGATTTCTCGCCCAGCGAATTGCAGGCGCAGGCGGCGAACCTTTAAGGAAAACTGAAAGATGAAAGCACAAGCCTTTTGCCTGATTATCGCCGGACTCGTCATAGGCTGGAGCGCCGCGCTTGCGCAGCGCGCAGCTCTCGACCCGGTCAGGGTTGCGCCGCATATTTTCGAAGTGGTGTTGGAAAATGAAGATGTGCGCGTGCTGAAAGTGACAGAACGCAACGGCGAAACCGCGGCGCTCCATTCGCTGGGGACTCGCGTAACGGTGCATTTAAGTCCCTGCGCCTGGATGGAAAAAAAGTCCGGCAAAAATCCGATCATGCAATCCTTCAGATTGGGCGACGTGCAATGGCAGGAAGCGGTCACTCGGGGAGGCACGACCAGCGCCGTCGTGCAGGACTGCAGCAGGCTTGAAATCGAGCTGAAATAAATTGTCTGGCCAGTTAGCCGGTGCAGCAGAGCGATAGTTTCCCTGGCAAGGAATTTGCCAACTCGCCATCGTCCTGACTCGTCTATTGCATCGATTTTCGAATGCGATTACCTTGCCGGGAGTTTTTTGCCGGCAATCGCTCGTACGCAACATATTGGCCTGCCGACTGTCTGAGTTAACAACTGTAGGGTTGCTTTCACGCTCACTGGGGCCAGGCATCCGTTTTGCAATTTAAGGGGGAATACAATATGGGATCCGTCTCCAGAAGACAGGTACTGATCGGTGGAGGAGCCCTGCTTGGTTCAGGTTTGCTTCCGGGAAGCAACGTTATACAAGCCGCGTTCGGCGAAGAAATCGCACGTCCCGATTATGTCATTCGCGCAGGCTTTAACGAGAATCCGTGGGGCCCTTCGCGTGTGGCATTACAGTCCATTGTCGATTCCATCAAAATGTCTAACCTGTACGGGGGTGATCGTAATGCCCTGATCAGCCTGGTCGCAGCAATCAATAATGTTCCTGACGATCACGTCTGCCTGGGCACCGGCTCAGGCGAAATATTAAGAACCGCCGGCATGCTGGCGAACATGCAGAACGGTTCGGTCGTTTGTGCGGACCCGACTTACCACGACCTGATTCGCTATGCAGAGCGGGCCGGTTCCGAAATCATCCGGGTTCCGGTGAAATCTGATTCGCTGCACATCGATCTGAATGCCATGCATAAAGCGATCAGGCGAGACACGGCCTGCGTCTACCTGGCCAATCCTAACAACCCAATTCCATCGATCATCGAGAAAAATGAACTGCGGGACTTCGTGCTGGATGTGTCGAAAGACCGAATGGTTTTTGTTGATGAGGCCTATTTCGAGTTTGTGGATAACGACGACTTCGCAACGATGATGCCGCTGGTAAGTGACGGCCACAAAAATATCGTCGTCGCGCGCACCGCGTCGAAAATACATGGCCTGGCTGGCCTCAAGATTGGCTTCGGCTTTGCGCATCCTGAACTGGTCGAAACGATTAATGCTGCAAAAACAGGCGCGATTAACATTCTGGGACTGAACGCAGCGCAAGCCAGTTATCTTGATGAGGATTTTCAGCAATTCACGCTACGAAAGACTCGCGAATCAATGGACATCGTTGAAGGCATGCTCGACGAACTCGGCATGCGTTACGTAAAGTCCAACGCCAATTTTACGTTCTTTCAAACCGGGCACGACGTTGAAGAAGTTCGCAAAGCCTTTCTTAAAGAAAGCATCATGGTCGGCCGGCCGTTCCCGCCAATGACCGACTGGCTTCGTGTCAGTATGGCCAAGCCGCATGAAATGGAATACTTTGTACAGACTTACAAAAAGCTGTACGGCTAGACGTAAAAAAGGGGCCAGAGTTACAGACTCTGGCCCCTTTTCGTTTTTCTATTGCCTTGACGCTGTTCGTCAGGCGGCTTCCACATCTTTCATGCTGAGTCGCACTCTGCCCTGACGATCGACTTCCAGCACTTTGACCTGTACGACGTCGCCTTCGGCGAGTTTGTCGCTGACTTTCTCGACGCGTTCATTGGAGATCTGCGAGATGTGCACGAGTCCATCCTTGCCCGGCAGGATGGTGACGAACGCACCAAAGTCCATGAGCCTTGCGACTTTGCCTTCGTAGATTCTACCCACTTCCACATCGGCTGTGATCAGGTCAATACGACGTTTCGCTTCCCTGCCGGATGCACCATCGACGGAAGCAATTTTGACCGTGCCATCGTTGTCGATATCAATCGTCGCGCCTGTTTCTTCGGTCATGCCGCGAATGACTGCGCCACCTTTACCGATTACCTCACGAATTTTTTCAGGATCAATCTTGAAAGTAATAATGGTCGGTGCCCACTCGGACATTTCGTCACGCGTCGCGCCCAGTACCTTATTCATTTCTCCCAGAATGTGCAGGCGCGCATCTTTGGCCTGATCGAGCGCATCGCTCATAATCTGCCGCGTAATGCCCTGAATCTTGATATCCATCTGCAAAGCAGTGATGCCATCGTTGGTGCCGGCAACTTTAAAATCCATGTCGCCAAGATGATCTTCGTCGCCAAGAATGTCGGTCAAGACTGCAAACTTCTCGCCTTCCTTGACCAGGCCCATAGCCACGCCGGCCACCGGCGCCTTGATCGGCACGCCAGCGTCCATCAGCGCGAGACTCGTGCCGCAGACGGAGGCCATCGAACTCGAGCCGTTCGATTCGGTAATTTCGGAAACGACACGAATAATGTAGGGGAAGTCTTCCACTTTCGGCATGACAGCCTGCACGCCGCGTTTGGCGAGCTTGCCGTGACCAATCTCACGCCGTTTGGGTGAGCCAACAAACCCCGTCTCCCCCACGCAGAATGGCGGGAAGTTGTAATGCAGCATGAAGGGCTCCTTGCGTTCACCCTCAATGGCATCAATGACCTGGGCATCGCGCCCTGTGCCAAGCGTCGCCGCCACAATTGCCTGCGTCTCACCGCGAGTAAACAATGCAGAACCATGCGCACGGGGAAGAATGCCAACTTCAACATCAATTGGCCGGACGGTCCGGGTGTCCCTGCCGTCGATTCGTGGCGAACCCTCGATAACACGATTGCGCACAATGCGTTTCTCAAGCTTGGACAGCGCTCCTTTCACCTGCTCGCCAGTCCAACGCGGATTTTCACCGCCTGCCAGCGCCTCATGTGCAGCATTCTTTGCTTCCGCAACGCTCGCCTGGCGTTCACCCTTGTCAGTCACTCGGTAAGCGTCCGCCAGCCCCTGTTCTGCCTGTGTCGCGGTGGCTGCAACCAACTCAGCGTCTTCTGCAGGTGCCTGCCAGTCCCAGGAAGGCTTGCCAACTTCTGCCGCCAGTTCCTTGATCGCCTTGATGACTACCTGCATCTGCTCGTGACCGAACATCACCGCGCCCAGCATGACTTCTTCCGAAAGCACCTTCGCTTCCGATTCGACCATTAAAACAGCGTCCTGGGTGCCAGCAACGACGAGATCCAGATCCGATTCGGCAACCGCCGCGAGTCCCGGATTAAGCACGTAGTTTCCATCCTTGTAACCCACTCTCGCTGCGGCGATCGGGCCGGCGAACGGCATACCGGAAATGGCCAGCGCCGCTGAGGCACCGATCAAGGCCGGAATATCGGGATCAATATCGGTGTTAAGAGAAACCACCGTCGCGATGATCTGCACCTCATTGGTGAATCCTTTCGGAAACAGCGGACGGCAGGGCCTGTCAATCAAACGACAGGTGAGGACTTCTTTCTCACTCGGCCGGCCTTCGCGTTTGAAAAAGCCACCCGGAATCTTGCCCGCCGCGTATGTCTTTTCCTGGTAGTTGACCGTCAAGGGAAAAAAGTCTCTTCCCGGATCAGCGACTTTACGGCCAACCGCAGTCACGAGGACGATGGTTTCGCCCATGTTCACGAGGACAGCGCCGTCAGCCTGGCGGGCGATACCGCCGGTTTCAATCGATACCTGGTGTTCGCCGTACTGAAAAGACTTGTTAGTTGATTTCACATTGACTCTCGAATTTTAAGTGTAAAAGGCACGACAGATCGCCGCGTCCCAGCAGTGGGCCGACAATGGTTTCACTTCATGGCCTGGCCTGGATTATCCATGAAGCTTCACCTTCGTGCTGCGCTTTGGTTAGTGAGGCGCGCCGTATTGAAATTAGCGGCGAAGACCGAGCCGGGTAATCAGCTCGCGATACCGATCCGGATCCTTGCCTTTCAGGTAGTCAAGCAGCTTGCGCCGTTTGTTGACCATCTTTAGCAGACCCTGGCGGGAATGGTGATCTTTCTTGTGCTCACCGAAGTGATCGGTAAGCTCGGAAATACGTGCAGAAAGCAGTGCAACCTGAACTTCAGGTGATCCTGTGTCTTTCTCGTCGCGGGAATAATCAGCAACTATCTTGCTTTTGTTTTCACTTGTCAGTGACATCTTTAAGAAACTCCAATCGTTCTTAACTTTTTGGCCCTTGATTTTGAGCGCGCTATTCTAGCGTCTGATCAGGCCAAGTAATAGTCTAAAACACGAAAATATCAGGCTTTATTTGCCTGAGACAGCAGCTGGCCCATCACGGCACCACTCTGAAAATTCGCCGCGGCAGGACGTGTCCCTCTTCGGTCAGCTCACCGATGCCCAGGAAGCGATTCTGCGCCCCATAAACCTTCACCAGCCCGGTGCCGGACGCCTGGCAAGGTGCTGGCTGGCCGCCGTTAAAGCCAGCCGTATCTGTATCCTCGATTCTGCAGGTCCGCCAGTCTGTCAGGGCGGCATCAGCCGGCAACAGTCGCTTCCGCAGCCCCTCCGGGTCCTCCAGAGCCGCCGCCTCGACCTCGCCCATTTCAAGCATATCGGCGGCGCGAAAATGGCCCACTGTCTCGCGATGCAGCCTTGCCGTATGCGCTACCGTGCCGCCAACCCGGGCAATGTCCTCAACCAGCGTCCGAATGTATGTGCCTTTGGAGCAGTGCACGCTAAACACGAGTCGCGAGCCACGATGCTCCACGAGGCTGATACTGTCGATCCGGATCGCGCGAGGTTCCCTGTCTACCACCTCGCCTTTCCTGGCCAGTTCATAAAGCCGCTTGCCATCCTGCTTCAGCGCTGAGTACATGGGCGGAATCTGCGTACTGTCACCAAGAAATCCAGCCAGTATTGACGCCCAACCTTTCTGGTCAATCTGCGGCAGCGGCGCCGTTTCGGTGACCTTGCCGTCTGCGTCCCCGGTATCCGTTGCCTCGCCCAGCTTTGCCGTAACCCGGTAGGTTTTGTCCGCTGCAAGCAAATAGGCGCAAATTTTGGTGGCCTCACCAAAACACAGCGGCAACATGCCGGTCGCTGCCGGATCCAGGCTACCCGTGTGGCCGGCCTTACGCGCCTTCAGAAGACGCTTCACCGTCTGCAGGGCGCGGTTCGACGTCATTCCCGAGGGTTTGTTGAGCAACAACAAGCCGTCAATGGCAGCCGGTTTACTCCGCGCCGTGGCATCTGCCCTTTGACTCATTCAGTTTTTCCGGTCAGCGCCGGTTGCTGCGTCGATAAGACGGGACATTTCGGCGGCATGCGCCACGCTATCGTCGTGCACGAAACGCAGTTCCGGCACATGTCGAATATCGAGCGCGGCGCCCAGTTTGCTGCGCAGGAAACCGGCAGCGCGGGCAAGACCTTCCATAACCGGCTGTGCATCCGCATCAGGCTCCAGAAGGCTGAAGTAAACTTTCGCGACGCCGAGGTCTTTCGACAATTCCACCGTGGTCAGAGAAACATCGACGAGTGCCGGATCCTTGGTCTCAAACCGAAGCAGCTCGCTCAGTATGCGCTGCATCTGCGCGCCCAGTCGCTGGTTGCGTGAAAATTCTCGTGGCATCGTCTAATTCACCTGCTGGTCTAATCGATAGTGCGGGCGACTTCGATGCGTTCAAAACACTCGATCTGATCGCCTACTCTGACATCGTTGTAATTTTTCACGCCGATGCCGCATTCCGTCCCTGACCGAACTTCATTCACAGCATCCTTGAACCGTCGCAACGATTCGAGTTCACCTTCATAAATGACGACGTTCTCGCGCAGCACGCGGATCGGGTTAGATCGTTTTACATAGCCCTCTGTCACGATGCAGCCCGCAATGTCGCCAAACTTCGGCGATGTGAATACGTCCTTCACTTCCGCCAGCCCGACTATGTTTTCCCTGATCTCAGGGCTCAACAGGCCGCTCATGGCTGCTTTCACATCGTCGATCGCTTCATAAATGATGCTGTAGTAGCGAACGTCGATGCCGGCTTCCTTGATCGCGGTTCTCGCGGCAGCATCGGCACGAACGTTGAAACCAATGATGACGCCACTGGATGCAGCGGCAAGCGTCGCGTCGGATTCGGTAATGCCGCCGACGCCAGAACTGATGACGTTAACCTTAACCTCGTCGGTCGACAGTTTTTCGAGTGCGTCACGCAGTGCCTCGGCACTGCCATGAACGTCAGACTTGATGAGAAGCGGCACTTCCTTGACAGCGTTTTCGCCCATCTGGCTGAACATGTCTTCGAGCTTCGATGCCTGCTGATGCGCCAGCTTCGACTCACGCGAGCGCGCCTGACGGAATTCCGCCACCTCGCGTGCTTTACGCTCGTCTGTAACGACCAGAAAATCGGCGCCGGCGCCTGGCGTCTTTGACAGGCCAAGCACGACGACGGGCATAGAAGGTCCCGCAGTCGTTATTTTTCGGTGCATCTCATCAAACATGCTGCGGACACGGCCGTACTCTTCGCCGGCAATGATCATGTCGCCCTGTTTCAGCTGGCCGGCCTGCACAAGTAGCGTTGCCACTGCGCCACGACCCTTCTCGAGGCTGGACTCAATAACGATGCCCTGCGCCGTTCCCTCGGAGATGGCAGTGAGATCCATCACTTCAGCCTGCAGGAGAATCGACTCCAGCAGCTTGTCAATGCCCTCGCCCGTTTGCGCTGAGACATTGACGAAAAGGTGTTCGCCACCCCATTCCTCGGGAATGACTTCGTGCTGGGACAGTTCGTTCTTCACCCTCTCTGCATCAGCGTTTTCCTTATCCATTTTGTTGACGGCGACGACAATCGGAACGCCGGCAGCCTTGGCGTGCTGTATCGCTTCGATCGTCTGCGGCTTGACGCCATCGTCGCCCGCAACGACCAGAATCACGATATCGGTAGCCTGAGCTCCGCGTGCACGCATTTGCGTAAATGCGGCGTGGCCAGGCGTATCCAGGAATGTGATCTTGCCCTTTTTGGTTTTTACCGCATAGGCGCCGATATGCTGCGTGATGCCGCCTGCTTCCCCGGCGGCAACCTTGGTGCGCCGGATGTAATCCAGAAGCGACGTCTTGCCGTGGTCGACGTGCCCCATGATCGTCACTACCGGCGCGCGAGCGCTGGCTACCCCTTCCGGCTGCTGATCGGCCAGAAGATCTTCATCGTATTCTGTACCCGAGACCTGTTTGGCCACGTGGCCCAGCTCTTCGACGACAAGTATGGCGGTGTCCTGATCAATAACCTGATTGATCGTCACCATCGCGCCCATATTGAACAGAATCTTGACGACTTCGTTGCCCTTCACCGCCATGCGCTGCGCGAGCTCGGAAACCGCGATGCTGTCCGGTATCTCCACTTCACGAACAACCGGTGCCGTGGGCCGTTCGAAACCATGCGCGCCATCTGAACTGATCGACACGTGGCGTCGGCGTGTTGGCGTCTTGCGCCTGCGACGGCCGCTCTTATCGCCGGCGACGTGCAGCTCTTTCCGCCCGTAACGGGTTTCTGCAGCTGCCTTGCCCTTTTTCTTGTCCTTATCTTTCGCGCGCCGGTCTCTAGCGTCCTGCTCTGCCTTTTCCACGCGGGCCCGTTCTTCGGCAGCTTGTGTTGCCGCTCTTTCTTCCTCGGCACGCGCGCTGGCTGCTGCCTGTTCCTTGGCTGCCTCTTCGCGCTTCTCAGCTTCCTCGAGTGCTTTTTCCTTATTGGCTTCTTCCGCCAGCAGCCGCTCTTTCTCAAGTTTCTCAGCATCGACGAGAGCCTGCTCTTCCTGACGCTGACGATCGAGATCGTCCTGCTTTTTCTGCGCCTCTTTTTCCAGCACGTCACGCTTTATATACGTACGTTTCTGCCGGACTTCGACGTTGACGGTTCTGGAGCGGCCCTGCGACCCGGAGAGTCGCAACTCTGATTGTGACTTGCGTCGCAAGGTAATCTTTCGCGGCGCACCCGGAGTAGCACTGTCAGATTCCTGCCCGTGACTGCGGCGCAGGTGCGTCAACAGATCAAGTTTCGCGTCCTCGCTAATCATGTCATCCGCGCTGCTGACTTTGATACCTGCGTCGTCAAGCTGTGCAATGAGCTTTTCGACCGGTACTTTAAGTACCTCGGCGAATTGTGAAACGGTGACGTCAGC
The DNA here is from genome assembly GCA_037968975.1 of Woeseiaceae bacterium. Classification (GTDB taxonomy): domain Bacteria; phylum Pseudomonadota; class Gammaproteobacteria; order Steroidobacterales; family Woeseiaceae; genus UBA1847. Next base: position 21,299 of record JBBKWL010000074.1, read on the forward strand.
CATGCTTTAACTCCAGTGTGCCGTTAACTGCCGGCTTGCTGTTCTGCTTCGAACCAGTGCGCCCTTGCGCGCATGATCAATGCGGCGGCATCTGCCTGGTCCATGTCCGTAATATCCAGCAAATCATCCGTCGCCAGTTCTGCCAGGTCCTCACGCGTAACGACACCCTCGCTGGCGAGTTTGAACGCAAGACCTTTCTCCATCCCTTCGAGGCTAAGCAGGTCTTCTGCCGGCTCCGCCTCATCAATCTTTTCTTCCTGCACGATCGCCTGCGTCAACAGCACGTCTCGCGCCCGGGTACGCAGCTCATTGACGATGTCCTCATCAAACTCTTCTATCTCAACCAGCTCTCCGGTCGGCACGTAGGCCACTTCTTCAATCGTTGAGAATCCTTCCTGAACGAGAATCAGAGCGACTTCCTCATCAACGTCAAGCTGCTTGGAAAACAGCTCAATAAGTTCACGCATTTCAGATTCGCTTTTCTGCTCAGCGTCGGTTTCGGTCATGACGTTGAGTTCCCAGCCAGTCAACTCGCTGGCCAGGCGGATGTTTTGCCCACCGCGACCGATTGCCTGCGACAGTTTGTCCTCATCGACGGCGATATCCATGCTGTGCGCGTCTTCGTCGACGACGATAGAAACAACCTCAGCAGGGGACATGGCGTTGACGACAAACTGAGCCGGGTTGTCGTCCCAGAGGATGATGTCTACCCGTTCGCCGGCCAATTCGTTCGAAACCGCCTGGACGCGCGAGCCACGCATGCCGACGCAGGCGCCGACAGGGTCAATCCGGGGATCATTGCTCTTGACAGCTATTTTCGCGCGCAGACCCGGATCTCTGGCAGAACCAAGGATATCGATCATGCCCTGGCCGACTTCAGGCACCTCAATCTTGAACAGCTCGACCAGGAATTCCGGCGAAGTTCGGGTCATGAAAAGCTGCGGTCCGCGGGGCTCCGAGCGTACTTCAGTCAGCAACGCTTTCATGCGGTCCTGTGGGCGAACCGGCTCGCGCGGCACCATCTGGTCGCGGGAAACAAATCCTTCCGCGTTTCCGCCGAGGTCTATATAGACGCCATTGCGGTCAACACGCTTGACAAGACCGGACAACATCTCACCCTCGCGATCCTTATACTCTTCAACGACCTGCTCACGCTCTGCCTCGCGTACCTTTTGCACGATAACCTGCTTGGCCGTCTGCGCAGCGATACGGCCGAACTCCACTGATTCCATCGGCACTTCGACATAGCCGCCCGGTTCGGCGTTTTCATCGACGTCTACAGCGTCGATCATGCGCAGTTCGCGATCCGGAAACTCGAGTTCAGTCGATTCATCTTCAAACACCAGCCAGCGCTGAAACGTGTCGTAGTCGCCCGTGTCGCGATCAATCGCCACCCGCACATCGATATCCTCGCCATGCCGGCGCCGGGTCGCAGAGGCCAGCGCAGCCTCGATTGCCTCAAAAATGATCGTTTTCTCGACGCCTTTTTCATTGGACACCGCATCGACGACCATCAGAATTTCTTTACTCATTTGCGTACTACTCCCGTACAGCCTGTCCGGACCTCAAAGGGCCGGAACCAGCCTCGCCGATTCAATCGTCGCGAGGGGCAGGCCATGTGACTTGCCATCGACTTCCACGACAATGTTGTCCTTCTCTGCTGACTTCAGAACACCGCGGAAATTACGCCGCCCATCCTGTGGAAAGCGCAGTTTCACGCGGATTTCCTCACCTACAAATCGTTGAAAATGTGCTGGTTTCGTCAGGGTACGATCAAGCCCTGGTGACGAAACTTCCAGTGTGTAATGACCTGGCAGCGGATCCTCGACGTCCAGGATTGCGCTGACCTGCCTGCTCACCGCTTCACAATCTTCAATATCAATGCCTTTGTCGGCATCGATGAAAACCCTGAGCACGCTGTCGCGACCGCCGGTCTTCACTTCGAGATCGGCGAGTTCGTATCCCAGCTGCTCGATCGCTGGTTCGAGTATTTTACTTAACTGCTCTTTTGACATTACTTAACAAATTTAACGTAACTACCTGTTTATAAAGCAAAAAAATGGGCATATAGCCCATTCCTGACACTGCGAAATCCAGTTATCCTTTTGCCCCTCGTGCAGCAAAAAGCCCCTCTGCGGGGCTTCTTGTCTACCAGGCAATGGGTAACGGAGGCCTGCTCATTTCCTTTACGATCACCGCCGAGCGAGTTTGCCGTCACTGGCGTGCCCCGCATTCGCAGGGCGCGAATTATAGGAGCTTGGCGGAGTCGGCGCAATGGGCGCGACGGAGAAGATGTGATTGCCAGTTCGTCCGCAGTGTGCGAGGACCAGCGTCTGGCTGTGATTAAAGTCGTCTACAAACGCGAGCGTGAAACGCCCCTGGTCAGGGTCGCTGTAATTGACCAACAGCGATCGTATCGCTGTCTACGGGCTTTTCAAGATGGGCGTCGAGTACTGCGTAGTCTTCTGTGCCGCTTGCCGGGTCTGTATTGGCATTACTTACAACTCCCGAACAGCGCTGCTCAGCGGCGGCAGGGCAACCTTGACCTTGACGTCGGCAAGCTGCGCCGCGGATATGCCCTGCTCTTCGAGAAACGTTTCCCACCGGGAATCCTGGTGCAGCGGCGCAAACAACGGATTCCGCAATTGCAGCGCGATCTTGATCAGATTCCAGCGAACCAGCTCGCCGTCAATTCTCAATTGATCATTTGCAGCCGCTTGCTGCAAGGCATTGAAGGCATCGTCAACATACCCTGCCCATGCGTAGGCACTCGCAATGTTCCAAAGCCACTCGGGATCTCCTGATGAGCGGTCAACAAATTCAGTCAGAGCGGCCCTTGCCTCCTCCTTCCGGTCTGTGTCATGCAAAGCAATCGCAATGAGCCAGGACCGCCATTCGGCGGGTTCTTCATTTGCGAACATTGTCAACGCAAGCTCGGGCTGGCCTTTTAGCAGCATAATAATGCCAAGCTGTCCGCCCCCCCGATCAAAAAGAGAAATTACGTTTCGTATGACTCGTTCTGCTTCGTCGAGCTGTCCTGCCGCTCTGTAGGCACTGTGGAGTCGCATGTAACACGGGTAACACAGCGGGTTGCTTGCAATCCCGTATTCGCCCAGCGCGATACTGGCATCTTCGCTGCCGAATGCGGTTGCAAAAATGACCGAGGCGCGCACGACATTTTCATTACCCGGGGCAATTGATATGGCCCGCTCGAACTTCTGCGCTGCCCCGCCGATGTCCCCATGGAAGTCCGCCGTATGCCAGGCGTCATAAGCAAGCGTAGCCGCGTCGGTCGGGTCCAGCGCCAGCGCGCGGTCCAAAGCCTCGCGCGTGCGGGCTATCTCTGCCCGGATATCCGGGCCGGTTCCAATCTGGCGCCATCGGACTCTGCCCAACTCACGCCATGCGGCGACGAAATCCGGGTCTATCTGCAGCGACTGTTCCAGCAGTGCTTTGGCCTCTTCGTTCTTCGCAAAATCCAGTTGATCGAGAAGGTGCGCTGCCTGCAGATACAAGCGGTACGCCCCGGGATCCGGCTCATCAGCACGGTGGTCGGCGATATCCAGGGACACCGCCAGCTGTTTCGATACGTCGGCGGAAATTTCGTCCTGAATTGCAAAAATGTCGTGCAAGTTGCGGTCATAGGTTTTTGACCAAAGATGATTACTGGTCTTTGCATCGATGAGTTGCGCAGTGACCCTGACGAGGTCGCCCGAAGTTCTGATGCTGCCTTCCAACACATGTGTCACATGCAACTTATCCCGTATAAGGGAGATGTCGACAGTCTGGCCGCGGAAGGAAAAAGATGAAGTTCGGGCAATAACACGCAGTTCGGGTATTTGCGTTAATTCGTTCAGGACTTCTTCGGCAATGCCCTCTGAAAAATACGTCATGTCGCCGTCCGGGCTCATGTCGACAAACGGGAGCACGGCAATAGATCGCATGTCCGCAGAAGGTTTTGCGACGACTTCGGCCGGATTCTCCCGGGCGCGCCACGACAAGCCGATAACTACCGTAATGCCGAGCGTGACCAGTAACGCGGCGCTGCCCCATAGTTTCGCCTTGCCAGTTATCGCACGCGGATCGCTACGCCTCGACTCGATGACTTTCACATTACCGCGGTGCACCGGAATATCGAAGATATAACCGCGTCTCGGGACCGTTCGAATCATGGTCTGAGAGCGATCTCCAATCACGCGGCGAATATCGCCGAGGCACTGCGTAACGGCGTCGTCGGTAACCACCGTTCCCGCCCAGATGGCCGCAAGTATTTCCTCCCGCGAGACCAGGCAACCTGCCCGCTCAACCAGAAAACACAGCAACTCGAATGACTTCGGCCGCAATTTGGCATCGACACCGTCACGTTGCAGGGCGCCCCGGTCAACGTCGAGGACAAATTCTGCAAACGAATACGTGCGATGAGTGGTCCGCGGTTCAGGCATCGGGCAAATCCGGCGTATTGGATTTGCACCCATTTATAGCAGTTTTTTCGTGGTTTTTTCGGGACTGCGGCTGCAACTGATGCCTACGCTGACGGTTGGGTTTTGTAATGGAACTGATTTCACAAGGGGAAAACCATGAAACAGACAATTAGCATCGGGCTCTTATCAGCGTTGCTGGCGGGATTTACCTTGGCGCCAGCCCCTGTCTCGGCAAGCGGTGGTTGGTTCTGGAACTGCGAAACCGAGTCGGTCACAGATTTTTGGGAGCAGGTAATCACGGGAAGTGAGCTTCGGGGGCGCGGCAGCGTCTGCAGTACCCCGCTCGGTCTGTGGTCAACGATGTCCGTGCATGGACTGACGCCAGGCAATGCCTATACCGTATGGTGGGTATATATCGACGATCCTGCTGCCTGCGTTGACTTTCCGCTGCCGGTAACCCCGCCCGGTGAGGAGGCGCAGCCAGGAGAAATTCCAATTCCTGAACCGGTAGATTACGCGGGACGTTGTGGTCTGGCCGATTTCTTCACGCCGGACCCGTCAGGGGACTTTCTCAATCCATTAGTCGTTTATGGACGCATGGACGGCCTGATCGCAGGTAACCATCGGCGTACGAGGTTTACCGGAAACCTGCGCAGCTTCGTGCCCTCGCCGTCATCCCAGGTGTGGATGCTGATATTCGGTCACGGACCTGCCGACAAGATGGACAAGCGTCAACTGGCCCGACAATTGCTGACCCCGGAAGATCCGCTTTCCGGTGTGCCGCATCTCGGTATTTCCGGCCGACCATTCGGCTATCCGGCCGGCGTCGTTGTGGTCAAAATGCCGTAGCGGTACACATCCCCGATTAACCGGCAATGCCGCCGCCGTCTACGACAAGTGCCGTACCGGTAACGAACGATGCGTCGTCGGAAGCCAGGTACAAGACTGCATGGGCGATGTCATCCACAGAACCCATACGACCCAGCGGCCGCTGGACGGACCCAGCGGCATAGTCGTCCCACGTCATACCCCGTTTTTCTGCATCGTCGTGAAGCATTGGCGTCAATACGTCGCCAGGACAGACGCAGTTGACGCGAATGCCGTCCGCGCCGTGATCCAGCGCCATTGCTTTGGCCATGACGATGAGGCCGCCCTTGGCAGCGCAGTAGGCGGCCGCCTCGTTTCCACCCTGAATTCCCCAGCCCGAGCTGCAGTGAATTATCGACCCGCGTTTTTGAGCAATCATCGACGGCAACGCGTATTTGGACATCAGGAACGCGCCTTTAAGGCTTGAGTCAATGGTCTCGTCCCATTCCTCTTCGCTGCAATCCGGCACAGTTTTCGGATAAAAAACACCGGCATTGTTAAACAACACATCAATCCTGCCGAAGCGATCGAGCGCCTTATCAATGGTCAGGCGGCAGTCTTCCGCCATCCGCACGTCGGCTTCGATAAACAGTGCTTCGCCGCCTTCGTCGATGATTTTGGCTGCGAGTTTTGTTCCGCGCTCCCTGTTTCGTCCGGTAAAGACAACGGACGCGCCTTCCTGTGCAAATTTCTCCGCTGTGGCACTGCCAATCCCGGATGTTCCCCCGGTGATCACTGCCACCCTGTCTTTAAATCTCATCTCTTTTCCCCTACTCGTGCGTCCACTGACTGCAAAGGCCGCCGGTCGTTTCCGCACCGTCCATGACGTACACCTGCCCCGCGGCAAATGCAGCATCATCGGATGCAAGATAGGCATACAGCGCCGCAATCTCAGCAGGATCAGCGTGACGTCCCAGCGGAATCTTCCGGTTGACCGCGCTCAGCATCTCATCTGAATATTCGGCACGTTGCATCGGCGTCAGCGTGTAGCCTGGCGAAACCGCATTGACGCGAATCCTCGGCGCGAGTTCCAGCGCCATGGCGAGCGTCAAGCCAATGACGCCACCTTTGCTGGCGCTATAGTCAGCATAGTGCGGATAGCCCGTCGTACCTGCCGTCGATGCCGTATTGATGATCACTCCGGCGCCCCGCTCCAGCATGTGCCGGGCCGCCGCCTGCGCCATGAGGAAAACGCCCTTCAGGTTAACGTTAAGAACCTTCTCCCATTCGTCGACAGTGATGTCCAGGAAATCGTGCCGGATACTGATTCCTGCATTGTTGATCAGTACTTGCACAGATCCCATGCGCGTCACTGCCTCTGCAAAGGCGGCTTGAACATCGTCAGCATTTGACACGTCACAATTAATCGCGCCAGCGAGCCGGGGTAGGTCTTGCAGCACCTTTTTCAACGCACCTGCATCACGATCGAGTACGCAAACCGCAGAACCTTCTTCAAGAAATCGCGCTGCGGTTGCCTGACCGATGCCGCTTGCACCACCAGTTACGACGATGGTCTTCCCTTTCAGTCCGCGCATAAACCCCCTTTCTTCTCCGTCGCTCCAGTAGACCTAGCGAACATCCGGTAGAATTTTTTACGATTCATCGACATCTAATCGATGTATGCGTCGATCAGCGTGATGATGCGGGCCTTCAGGTCTGCATTACCACCGTCGTGCATATCGTCATGCTTTGCGCCCTCGATCATGACAATTTCCATATCATAAATTTCCTGGTCTGCAATACTGGGCAATACGTCAGGGTCCGCCTCAAAATCCGACGCTCGTATGGACAACACTCTTGTCGCACGGTTTCGTGGCAATGGCACTCGGCGATTATCCAGCGTCACCAGTTCAGCGACGGCTGCTTTTTTTTCTGATGCGAATAGTGCAGAAATGTCCCCACCATTCGAATGTCCGACCAGCAGCAAATTGTTCCAGTCATAGCTCGGATAGGTTCTCCTTAACTGTTCTCGGGCGACATTCAAGTTCTCCACGCCGCGAGACCAGTCAGGGCTCCGCGTAATCAGATACGGTGGCTCACTCGATAGCGGTGGGTCGTCCGGTAATTCATGCTGGATGGCTGCTACCAGATATCCTTTTGCGCTGAGTGCATTCGCGATAAAGGAATATTCACCATGCTGAATACCATAACCGCTACTCAACAGAGCAACCTGACAGAGGGAATCTGAGCGGCAACTTGAATGACGCGCCGGCAGGTAGATCAATGCCGGGATCTCTCTATCACGCTTCGCATCGACAATTGTGATCGCTTCGGCATGAGCTTGCTGGTCCTGCGCAAGGACTGCTCCTGAACTCGCCACGCAAAGGAAAAGAATGAGCAGTGTCGAAGAATTGCAACACGTCAATGCATGACCGATGGCCTGTGAGGACTCGATGCGCCTAACGCGCGGAATTGCCAATACAGAAACAGTGGTCTCCTCGATCATTGCCGTTCAAAAATACTGATCGACCAGCGACTCGACCGCGCGGCGGCCCTCGCCGGCAGCGCCCGACCAGGTCTGGTGGCCGCGAAGTTCGGAGTGTCCGATGGCGATGCGGCCCACCGGTTCGCGAATGACGTCGGGCGGTGCCATTTTGCCATTAGTGCCGAACCTGAAGCCAGGTGTGGGCGCCACGTAAGCATGACCCCAGCGATTCAGAATAATGCCGGCGATGTCCTTCGCGGCGTTGAATCCACCCGCCGAAAACATCGCCGTCATCTGCTCTCTTATCTGCCGCTCGTAATCGGCAAAGGATGTCGACAACATTTCCGCGCGAGCGACAGCACCCTGCTGTTGTGCCGGCAGGCCCGCCCTGAATATCGGCGCGTAGAAGGTCATGACGACGGGTTTGTCGGGATCCATCGGCGCCGATTCTCCGCCGACAATCATCGGCCGGCGAATATTGCAGGTGAAGCCAAAGCCGCCGGACCAGAGCGCGCCCGACACCCCGATACGGGTCAGAAACCGCCAGTTCCTGAGCGCCACATTGGCAACCAATACCGGCGCATGCACAAATTCGTTGTACGCATCCTTGTGGCTCTGCGGCAGGTCACGAATGACACGTCGATTGACCCAGCCACCGGACGCCATGACGACAGTCCTGGCTTTGACCGCATGCAGCTGGTCGTCCCGGGAGTATGTGACGCGCACAGCGTCAGTGACGTTCTCGACCTGCACCGCCGTCGATTGCAGACGAATCCGCACGGTATTCGAGGGCCTGTCGAGGGCATCGGTATTCACACGTTCCTGCAGGACGCTGGCGAAAGAGCCACCGGGTATCGCATCGGGCACCAGATCCCTGATGAAATGCCTCGCGATCGCCGTATTTCCGCCCGGAAAACTTAACAGCGGTGGTGCAGCGTAGTTGTCAGGCCTGACGAAACCGGGGAACTCGAAGTACTTGCCCCAGTAGGCACTCAGCGCATCGCATCCGAGACCCGCGATGCTCGCCATGATCGGGTCGTAGTAGGCGCTAACTTCCTTCGGCAGACCAAGTTCCCGGGTGTAGTAGTTCTCGAGCGTCATTGAGTCCAGCCACGCATCCAACTTGCCATCCTGTGGCATCTGCAAATCGCGGATCCGGCGGAATCCCGCACGAACTTCTTCGCTCCAGGGCGTCGCTGACAGCCCATCGTTCCAGATGTCCGTCACCCACTCTTTCCTGGCACCGGCAAAAAAATGCCCGACGTCATAGGTGTCGTGATGCCAGTGCAGATAGTCGTAATTGTCGAGCGGTATCCGCATCCCGGCCGCGTCGCCAACCGGTTCGGCGAACGCGTACTCACGCGGCAGCTTCAGTGAGGTGAAATAGTCGTCCGGATCGCCGGACTCTGGCTGGATGGCGAAATCATTGGAGCCCTGCGGTCCATACAGTCGATGACCATCGACGTTAAACTCGTTGCGTTTCGCCTCTCCGCCAAAAATCGGGTGGTTATCGAGCAGCAACACGCTACCGTCAGGACGTAGGCGACGAAAATGGTGCGCCGCCGACAAACCGGCAAATCCGCCACCGACCACAACCAGGTCATAGGACTCGCCGGAGTCGATGGCACGAACGGCTGGTGCATCGAAGCGACCCGCACGAATTTCGTGCGCGACCTTAATGACGTCGGGCGTATTGCCATGGGACAGCGCATAATCTCCGACGCCGCCGGGCCCATACCAATCCGAACCGACGTCGAAACCGTCGTTGAGATGCGCTGCCGGCGTGCTGCAGCCCGCAACTGCGCCAGCAACGATCAGAGACGAACCATGAATGAAATCGCGCCTCGTAATATTCCGGTCAAGGCCGATTTCCTTATCGTATTTACGCGTCATACATCTATTCCACTATTGATTGGAAATCGCTGTGACGGAGCGTTGCACATCCTCTGCATCGTTTTACCAAATAGTCCCTGTTTAAAGTTCCGAGTAACGGCCCGGTGCGCATCCTGAGAGAAACACCGGAAAGCTTAGCAGCTGGCGCAGTGCCTGTTGCACGAGATTTCACCTTGCGATTTATTGACGCAAACTACATTTGAAATTCAGCGGATAGTCATTTCAGCATGACTTGCCATATATAAGGTGTGAAACGAAATCAGTAAGGCAACGCAAGCCTCCTGATGCCGCTTCCCTCGTTTTTCCAACCTGCGAACAGAATCCGCGAAACTGACTACCTTGCCCATGGCGGGCTTGTTATGATTGGTGATTCCGCCAAAGGTCTCTTGCTTGATGAAACAGGTTTTCTTTTTGGTGCTTGCCTTAACGGTGCTCTGGATGCTGCTGTCGGGCCATCTGGAGCCGCTGCTGATTGCTTTCGGCGCGCTGTCGATCGCCTTCGTCGTATGGCTGGCCCGGCGCATGAACATCATCGATAAGGAAAGCTACCCATTCGGCGCTATTTGGCAGCTTTCCGGCTACTGGCTGTGGCTTCTGAAAGAAATCCTCAAATCCAACTTCGATGTCGTTAAACGCGCCCTCGGGCCAGCATCCGCAGTCCAGCCGCTGATCGTCAATGTGCCCGCCCGCCAGCGTTCTGATCTGGGGCTTGTTGTCCACGCGAATTCGATTACGCTGACGCCAGGGACCGTCGCGCTCGAGGTCGAGCACGGCCACATTCGCGTCCATGCGCTGCATCCCGACGTCGCCAGGGACCTAGCGGATAGCGGCATGGATGCGCGGGTGCCTGATGCCGGAGAACGCCGCTGATGCTCGTCGGAGCGGCGCTTGCCATTCTGGTCGTCATGGGACTCGTGCTCGTCAGAGCCCTGCGCGGGCCTACCGTTTATGACCGTATCCTCGCAGTCAATATCTTTGGCACCAAGACCGTGCTGCTGCTGTCGTTGATGGCGTTTATCAGCGGGCGACACGATGTGCTGGATATCGCACTTGCCTATGCGCTGATCAATTTCATCAGCGTCATTGCAGTGTTGCGGTTCATTGAGTTTGACCCCCGTTCACCACTGACGGCCGAAATTGGCGAGGACTCGAATGGTCCTGCTTGAGAGTCTGGCCTACCTGCTCGTCTTTGCCGGCGCGGCGTTCTGCCTGGTCGGTGCCATCGGGGTGTTGCGATTCCCGGACGTCTATTCGCGCATGCATGCGGCCGGCATCACAGACACGCTTGGCGCGCTGCTGGTGCTAACGGGTCTGATTCTGCTCGCAGGCTGGACCCTTGCCACCGCCAAGCTGGTATTTATTCTCGCTTTCCTTTGGATGTCGAGCCCGACCGCCACGCATGCGCTTGCCAAGGCAGCACTACAAGGTGGTGTCCGGCCGATCGTCTCGGAAACGTCAGCGAATACGGAGAACACGTCATCGAAGGATTAATTGACATCATTTTGCTTGCGTTTCTCGCCGTCGTCGCGGTGGCGGTCGTGTTGCAGCGAGATTTGTTTGCCGTAGTGATGCTGTTCGGCATCTATAGCCTGGTATCGGCTGCGCTGTTCATAACGCTGGACGCACCCGATGTCGCGTTTACAGAAGCTGCTGTCGGTGCAGGCGTCTCAACCGTGCTCATGCTGGCAACTCTCGCGCTAACCTCCAGGCACGAACGCCGGCCCGCGCATCGCCCCTGGCTGCCGCTCGCGGTCGTTGTCGTTACCGGCGGCTTCCTGGTCTATGGCACGCTCGACATCCCAACGTTCGGCGCGGCGGACAACCCGGTACACACGCATGTAGCACCCCGTTACCTGGAGCAATCTGGTGAAGAGATTGGTATCCCGAATGTCGTCACGTCCGTCCTCGCGAGCTACCGTGGTTACGATACGCTCGGAGAGACGGCAGTGATCTTTACCGCCGGGATGGGCGTGCTGGTGCTGCTTGGCCGCGCACGCCGGTCGCGCCGTAAAGGCGAACAGAAATGATGCAGCACCATTCAATCCTTCGTGTTGTTACGAAGTTCTTCCTGCCGCTCATTGTGCTGTTCGGCCTGTACGTCCAGTTTCATGGCGACTTCGGACCTGGTGGCGGCTTCCAGGCTGGCGCAATTGTGGGTGCCGCGCTGATTCTCTATACACTCGTATTTGGCCTCGAAGAGGCAGAGCGCGTCGCACCGCCAGCCATCCTGCGCCTGCTTTCCGCGGCTGGCGTACTGATCTACGGTGGAACCGGCGTCGCCAACATGCTGCTTGGCGGAGACTTTTTAAATTATGGCAGCTTCACGCCCGAGCATCCGGTGCATGGCCAGCACTACGGCATTTTGCTGGTTGAACTCGGCGTCGGCGTGACAGTCGCTGCGACCATGACACTGATCTTTATTGCGCTGGCCGGCCGCGGCCGACCGGAGGAAGCGGACTGATGGACGTTCTGGGGCACTACAACTACTGGATTGTGATCTTGTTGATGATGGCCGGCTTTTATACCGTTATCAGCCGCGGCAACCTCGTTAAAAAAATTGTGGGGCTTAACATTTTCCAAACCTCAGTATTCATTCTCTTCATCAGCATTGGCTACATTTCAGGTGGCGCCGCGCCGATTCTTGAAGAAGGTGTGACGCTGTATGCGAATCCGCTCCCGAGCGTGTTGATACTCACCGCGATTGTCGTTGGCGTCGCTACTACGGCGCTGGGGCTCGCGCTCGTCATACGCATTCGTGAAGCCTACGGCACTGTGGAAGAAGAAGAGATCCACGTGCAGGACACAGACTTTTGATCGCGATTCAGTCATAGAAAGACAATAACAAGATGGATCAGATTCCGGCGCTTTTGATTGTTATCCCGCTGCTTGCGGCCCCGTTGGCCGTTATGCTGCCGGGCAGGCGTTCGCCCTGGCTGCTGGCAACGGCGGTTTCCTGGGTTGTTTTCGCGCTGACCATCAGCCTGCTCGGTCGCGTGCTCGAAGTGGGAACGATCAGCTACACGATGGGTGGTTGGGAACCACCCTGGGGCATCGAGCTTAGAATCGACGCGCTCAATGTGCTCGTATTGCTCATCATTACCGGCATCGGCGCCGTCGTTCTGCCGTACGCGGGCAAGAGCGCCACCGCAGAAATTCAGCCGCACAACACGGCCTTGTTCTTTTGCCTGTTCCTGCTGACCTACACCGGCCTGCTCGGCATCACGGTCACAGGCGATATTTTTAACATGTTCGTGTTCCTCGAAATTTCGTCACTGTCGACCTACGCCCTGATCGCGCTCGGCAAGGACAGGCGTGCACTTACGGCGGCGTATCAATATCTGATCATGGGCACGATTGGCGCGACCTTTTTCCTGATCGGCGTTGGCCTTCTTTACTCGCTTACGGGCACGCTGAATATCACTGACCTCGCAGGTCGCCTGCCCGCCGTTGCCGGCACGCGAACCGTGCACACCGCATTCGCGTTCATTGTCGCCGGCCTCGCTCTCAAGCTCGCACTGTTTCCCGTACATTTATGGCTGCCGAATGCGTACACCTATGCGCCCTCCGCCGTCAGCGCCTTCATCGCCGCCACAGCCACGAAGGTCGCGGTCTACGTCATGATTCGTGTGCTGTTCGTTGTCTTCGGCGCCGACTTCAGCTTCGGCGTGATGCCGTTACAGCCAATCCTGGTCGCGCTGTCGCTGATTGGTGTCGTGGTGATGTCGCTCATGGCACTGAACCAGAATGACGCAAAGCGCCTGTTGGCCTATTCCAGCGTTGCGCAAATCGGCTACATGGTTATCGGTTTCTCGTTTGCGACAATTGCCGGCCTGACCGCGGCGCTGACGCACCTGTTCAATCACGCGCTGATGAAGGGAGCGCTGTTCCTTGCTCTCGGTGCTGTCGCTTATCGCATCGGCACAACGCGCATCGGCGCGCTCGCCGGGCTTGGCCGGTTGATGCCCTGGACGATGTCGGCGTTTGCCCTTGGCGGACTGAGTCTGATCGGCATACCAGCCACGGCAGGTTTTATCAGCAAATGGTATTTGATTCAGGCAGCGCTTGAGGCAGGCTGGTGGTGGCTCGCGGTGATCGTACTCCTGACCTCATTAATCGCGGTCATGTATGTCTGGCGCGTTATCGAAGTAGCATGGTTTCGGGAGGCCCCCGCACAGTACCAGGACGTGAAGGAAGCACCGCTCGCGTTGCTGGTGCCACTCTGGGTTCTCGTTGCGGCTAATCTTTGGTTCGGTGTCGATACCCGCTTCTCCGTTGGCATTGCCGCGCGGGCCGCCGAGACTTTGCTCGGAGCCTGGCCATGAGTCCCCAGACGCTGCTGCTGCTAGCGATCGCGGTGCCGCTCGTCGGTGCCGTACTCGTCGCGCTGACAGGACGCGCCCCGAACCTTCGCGAAACCGTGACCCTGATTACGGGCGCAGTGCTGCTCAGCGTTATCGCCATGCTCGTGCCTCAGGTCATGGCCGGTGACGTGCCACGCGTCGTGCTTATCGAGACCTTGCCCGGCCTGCCAATCGCGTTGTCAGCCGAGCCCCTCGGCATGCTGTTTGCCCTGATCGCAGGCTTTCTCTGGATCGTCACTTCGATCTACGCCATCGGCTACATGCGCGGGCATCACGAAAAGAACCAGACACGTTTCTTTGCCGCCTTCGCAGTCGCCATCGCGTGCACGATGGGCGTTGCGCTCGCGGACAACATGTTTACCTTGTTCCTGTTTTACGAGGCGCTGACGATTTCAACGTATCCGCTCGTTACGCATGCGGGCACCGAAGAAGCAAAACGCGGCGGTCGCGTTTATCTGGGCATTCTGATATCGACGTCGATCGTATTTCAGTTGCTGGCGATATCCTGGACATATTCGATTACCGGAACGCTGGACTTCACGCAGGGCGGTATCTTCAGCGACGATACGCCGGCATGGCTCATCGGCGTACTTTATGCGTTGTTTGTCTTCGGCATCGGTAAAGCCGCGCTCATGCCGTTCCACCGCTGGCTACCTGCCGCCATGGTTGCACCCACACCCGTCAGCGCTTTGCTGCATGCGGTCGCGGTCGTCAAGGCCGGTGTCTTTACCGTACTCAAGGTGACCGTTTACCTGTTCGGGCTCGACACGATACGAGATGCGGCTGCCAATGAGTGGCTGCTTTATGTGGCCGGCGCGACGATACTGCTCGCCTCACTCGTCGCGATGACGAAAGACAATCTGAAAGCACGCCTCGCCTACTCGACCGTCAGCCAGCTGGGCTACATCGTGCTCGGTGCTTTACTCGCAACTAAACTCGGCATCATTGGCGGCAGCATGCACATTGCCACCCACGCGTTCGGCAAGATCACTCTGTTCTTTGCAGCCGGTGCGATCATGGTCGCCGCTCACAAAACCGAGGTCAGTCAGCTCGACGGACTGGGACGGCGCATGCCACTGACTTTCGCAGCATTCACGATTGGCGCACTGAGCATCATCGGCCTGCCGCCTTTTGCGGGACTCTGGAGCAAATGGTATCTAGCCCTCGCGACGATCGAGGCGGGACATCTGCTGCTGCTCGCGGTGCTGCTATTGAGCTCACTGCTCAACATCGCGTACCTGCTGGTGATACCGATGCGCGCCTTTTTTCTCGGTCCGCGCGAGACCAAGCGTGAGATAAAGGAGGCGCCAGTCGCTTGCCTGATTGCGATGGGTATCACAGCAGGTGCTTGCGTTGTCCTGTTTTTCTTCCCGGGTTTTCTATACCGGCTTGCCACGCTGATCGGAGGCTGAACGAGATGCTGGAGGTGACTGAAAATGGCTATGGATAACCCGGGCTGGGCGGACAAGCCTGAGAACAAGCGACGCATCCGGTGGGGCCTCTACGGCGTGTGTGTCGGTCTCGCTGTTGCGGACTTCATCGTGCACAGGCACATCAGCATGCCGGCTGAAAGGCTGCCGCTATTTTATGCGCTTTATGGCTTTGTCTCGCTCGTCGGCGTCGTGCTGGCGGCGAAGGTGCTCAGGCTGTTTGTAAAACGCGACGAAGGGTATTACGACCGATGACACCGCCGGATTTTCATCCGTTTCTGCCATTTGCGGTCGCAGCCGTGCTCGCGCTCGTCACGCGCGGCTGGCTGCGCAGCGCAATTCTGCTGGCCGCACCGGTTGTCGGACTCTGGCACCTCGTCGGTGCAGAGCCGGGCATGGCGACCACTTTCAGCATCATGAGCCTCGAGCTCGTGCCCTACCGCGTCGATCAGCTGAGCCTGTTGTTTGGCTATCTGTTTCATATCGGGGCGTTCATGGCAGTGCTGTTCTCGCTGCACCTGCGCGATACGATGCAACACGTCAGCGGCATCCTTTACGCCGGCAGCGCGGTCGGCGCGGCATTTGCGGGGGATCTCGTCACACTGTTCGTCTTTTGGGAAATACTCGGCTTGAGTTCCGCGTTTCTCGTCTGGGCATCGCGCGACGAGCGCTCTCTGCAGGCAGGCATACGCTACCTGGTTTACCAGGTCGCATCCGGCGTGCTGCTCATGGCAGGACTGATCTGGTACGGAGCGACAACGGGCAGCGTTGCATTCGTCGAGATGGGTCTCAGCTCTCCGGCAACCTGGTTGATCTTTATGGCATTCGGCATCAAAGCCGGCTTCCCGCTATTGCACAGCTGGATCACGGACGCCTATCCAGCGTCGACGCCGACCGGCACCGTGTTTCTCTGCGCGTTCACCACCAAGGTGGCCGTGTATGCGCTCGCACGTGGTTTCCCCGGCGCCGAGCCCTTGATTTACATTGGCGCCTTCATGGCCTGCTACCCGATCTTCTTCGCCGTCATCGAGAACGATCTTCGCCGCGTGCTTTCGTATTCGATGATAAACCAGCTCGGCTTCATGGTTTGCGGCATCGGCATCGGCACCTCACTTGCACTCAATGGCGCCGTCGCGCATGCCTTCAACGATGTCTTTTTTAAGGGCCTGCTGTTCATGTCCATGGGCGCCGTGCTCTATGTCACCGGTCGAACCAAGGCTTCAGATCTCGGTGGTCTCTACAGAAAGATGCCGATCACGGCGACCTTGTGCATCATCGGCGCAGTCACGGTCTCGGCTTTCCCCCTGTTCAGCGCGTTCGTAAGCAAATCGATGATTATGACCGCGCTGCTCGACGAAGGCCGCTGGGCCGTCTGGTTTGCAATGCTGTTCGCCTCGGCCGGCGTGCTGGAGCACGCGGGCATCAAGATCCCCTACTTCGCTTTTTTCGCGCACGATGCAGGGTTGCCGGCGAAAGAGCCGCCGGTAAACATGCTCGCTGCGATGGTGCTCGCCGCCGTCGTCTGTGTAGGCATCGGTGTTTATCCGTCTTTGCTTTATGGGATGCTGCCCTTCGACGCGGATTACAACCCATACGATTTAACGCACGTCCTTACACAACTGCAGCTGCTCGCTTTCGCGACCCTGGGTGTCGTCTTCCTGCACCTCAGCGGCCGCTATCCGGCAGAAATTCCCTCGGTCAATATCGATATCGAATGGCTCTGGCGTAAAGCGCTGCCGTGGATGGCGACCAAGACCGTCGGCGCACTGCGTATCGTCAACGCCGGACTGCGTGGCGGCATTCTGGCCAGGCAGGCCGACGCTATTTACCTGACGAGCCGGCGGAATCTGCAGTCCGCGCTGTCACGCAACTGGCCGACGGGCAGCATGGTCCTTTGGGTTGGCGTGTTTCTCGCACTCATGCTGATCTCCGGGTTGCTGAGCAGCATCACCGGTTAATTTGCTGGATTGGGTGCTACTTATTCATAGACCCAAATCGTGCTGATGGGAGGAGTCAGCAGCGAGTAAACACGCGTTGTGAAGCCGCAATGAAGACCTAGTCCTGATCGGCGGGGGGTGGCGCCGTTAGTTTCAGAATCCTGGGATCAGGCATATCTTCCAGCACGTATATCGCACCGTCAGGCCCCTGACTCACATGACGCAGCCTGTGTCCGGGTTCATCCAGCAGCCTTTCTTCGCCAACGACGTGGTCACCTGCGAGGACCAACCTCGACATATGCATTGACGAAAGTCCGGTGAGAAACAGGTTGCCTTTCCACTCCGGGAACATGTCACCTGTGTAAAACATCATATCGGACGGCGCCATTGACACAGGGCTCCAAAAGTAGATTGGCAATTCGGTGCCCGGCTTGGTTACAAATCCTGTTCCGACTGGTTTAGTACCACCCATGCGACCGTAGGACACATAAGGCCAGCCGTAGTCTTGGCCTGGCACAATCACGTTAATTTCATCGCCGGCATCACCCGCTTGATCCGCCGCCCAGAAATCACCGCTCACCGGATTCATTTCGAGGCTGTTTGCGTTACGAAGGCCGACAACGTACGCCATGTCGTTGACGTCATCATTGCCAATAAAGGGATTGTCCCCAGGCACTGATCCGTCGGTATTTAGCCGCAGGATCATGCCAAGTGTGCTTTTCAGATCAGGCTCACCCATCGGGCTTTTTCGCTGCGTCGTAATTAACAGTTTGCCCGCTTTATCGAAAGCCATCCTGCTCGGTATCGTTTCAATCACGATGTCTAGATCTGAGATACTTCTGTCGTCATCGGCTAACCTGGCGCTCGCGATCCGCCAATGTCCCCATGGGTTCGCTGCTTTGTCTTCCGGCGTGAGATTGTTCCAGTCTTGCCGCTCAGCATCGAATCTGGCGTACGCTGCATCGGAATTGTCGCTGTCTACGCCATCGGGTGCAGCCAGATAGCCAAAATAGAGCTTACGGTTGTTTGCGAAATCCGGATCCAGGATGATGTCGTTCAAACCCCGGGATCCCCAGGCTCGCACTGCGGGCACGCCCTCGATTGGATCAGAGACACTCCCCTCAGGTGTGATGATGCGTAGCCGGCCAGGTACTTCAGTGACCAGCATGTTGCCATTTGGCATATGCGCCATTGCCCACGGCCGATTCAAACCGGTCACAAACTCCGTAACGATAAATGCTGCGCTTTTATCGGCAAGCGGCGCCCTGGTCTGGCCTGCAAACGTTGAAGGAACGGCGTGTTCACCCTCAAACACCTGCTGTGTGAACGCTGGTGCGGCAATTACTGACGCGAGAAGACAAGCAGATAGGTATCGACGAGCTACTTTACAAATCCTCAATTACGTACTCCCTTTCCCATCGTTAGCTGCGGATTCAGAGCAGTATTATCGCATTCATTGGTCCGGACCACGATCCCAATCCGCCTGATCTGTTCAAATTATGCTTCGGGCGAACGAGGAATGATCTTCAGTAGACTGACTGGCATTTGCTCCCCCAGACTTAGTTTTAGGTTTCGGAGGAGAAAGCTATCCGGCGATAATAGCGACCCTTTCTAATCCTGACGATGCTGCGCGAATCGCATACAATCGGCAACGTTGGTTAGCTACGATAAGGCGTCGTTAGATGAGAAAATGCTTGGCGATATTTACTGTCCTGATCGCATTGTCGCAAATTACCGCATGCAGTAGACCAACGACGCCGGGCGCTGACACCGTATTGCGAGGCGGAGCTGTATACACCGTCGATGAAAACCGTACCTGGGCCGAGGCAGTCGCAATCACCGATGGCGAGATTGTTTTTGTCGGGCCTGATGAGAGTATTTCGCCATACATCGGAACGGCAACCAGGGTCATCGATCTTGACGGCAAGATGTTGCTGCCCGGCTTCCATGATGCTCATTCGCACGTACGTGCCGGAGGTTTCTCCCTGCTCGGCTGCAGCTTGCACGATGCCGTCGATGTGTCAGCGATCAGGAACCGCCTTGCCGAGTGTGCGAGCACGGGAGAATACGGGCCGGATGATTGGGTGATAGGCGGCGGTTGGGCGCTTGCGGCATTCCCCGATGCCGCCCCACCTGCAACCATGCTGGATGAAATATTTGCTGGTCGGCCGGCGTTCTTTATGGATGCATTTGGGCATAACGCGTGGCTAAGTTCTCGCGCGCTGGAATTAGCCGGCGTCGATGCCACCATTCCCGATCCGCCTCAGGGCGTCATCGTCCGCGATCCGGAGACCGGAGAACCTTCGGGAACGCTGCGAGACTCAGCGATGTTGCTGGTTACGGAAATACTCCCCGACGAAAGCGATGAGGATCGTTATGCAGCCTTGATGGCGGGGCTTGCGGAAGCGAACAGGTTCGGCATCACCGCTTACGTCGATCCCGGCGTCACGGCGGGCGGTCTCGCGGACTATCAGACAGCAGAAAATCGTGGCGAGCTCACGGCCAGGGTTGTCGCTTCGCTGTCGCCGATCGGTGCACTGGCAGACAAGTTCGGTGCAGAGATTTTTGATCTTGTTGCCATGCGGGATCAGTATCGCAGCGACTATCTCAACGTGGATTCAGTCAAGGTCTACATCGACGGCGTCATAGAGACCCGAACGTCATTCATGCTCGAACCCTACCTCGACGGCAGCAACTTCCCGCCGTTTTACGAGCAGGATGAGCTGAACATCCTTTACCAGAGACTTGATGACATGGGTGTGCAGATTCATACGCATGCCATCGGCGATGGGGCAATTCGCTCTGCGCTGGATGCCTATGAGCACGCGATTCTGGAGAACGGTCCAAACGACAATCGGCACCAGATTGTTCACCTGCAGCTGATTGATGAGGACGACATACCGCGGTTCGGCGCACTTGGCGTCGCTGCAAACTTCCAATGCATGTGGTGCTACCCGGACGTCTACATCGATCTCGCCGTCGACATCGTCGGTGAATCCCGCGTGCAGGCGTTCTATCCGGTCAGGCGCATAATGGAATCTGGCGGACGGATTGTCGGTGGAAGTGACTGGGATGTGTCGTCGCTAAATCCGCTGGATGCGATCGAAACGGCCGTGCGCCGACAGAACCCGTTTGAGAATGGCGGTGAGGTACTTGGAGAAAATGAAGACATCAATCTGGCAGAGGCGCTGGAGATGTATACGCGCAATGCGGCGTACACCATGCGATTGGAGAATCTGAGCGGTTCCATCGAAGTTGGCAAGAGCGCAGACCTGATCGTTCTGGACCGGAACCTCTTTGAAATCCCCGTCACCGAGATTAACGAGGCTCAGGTCCTGTTGACACTATTGCATGGCATTGCCGTCTATTCCGCCGACACTGAGCGCTAACTGGTCTTTCCGGCCGCATTTGCGGAAACGCGGCCAATCATCGATCCATCAAGCAGTCCGAGGACCAAGATGAAAGAATCACAGAGACCAAACAAGTTGACCCGGCGCGAGTTCGCTACGCGTGCGGTTGGCGCAATCGTCACAACAACGGCAGCGGCAACCGCTCAGGGAGCGACTCCTGGCGTAGAACCTGGCAATCCGGTGGCGCCTTTCGACGTCCCTCAGGGAACGAAGCAGTTCAATTATTTTAATGTCATAAACAACGATGCTGCGCGCATCGATATGCCGATCGGTGTGGTAAATGGCGACATTGACGGACCCACGCTGATCGTCACCGGCGGGCTTTTCGCCACTGAATACTCCGGCGTGGAAGCCGCATCACGGATGTATCGGGATTTTGATCCGGAGAATCTTGCCGGCCGCTTGATTATCATCCCGGTTATTACCCTGGACGCCTTCAGGTTTCGTACGCCCATGTTCAATTTGTCCTCAGGCGTCAGTCCCATGGACGGGAAAAGCCTCAACAGCGTCTTTCCTGGTAACCCTGATGGCTCACCGACGGAAGTGGTCGCCCACTACCTGTTTGGGGAGCTTATTGCCAAGTCTGATTATCACATTGATCTTCGCGGTGGTGATCTCGCCGAGTCCCATGTGATTCATTCTATCCATCCCAACAATGCATCAGACAACGTTAATCGAATCAGCAAAGAGATGTCACGTGCTTGTGGCTTTCAGTATTTTCAGGCGCGGGAAGTGGATCCCAGAAGCCTGGTTTACGAGGCATCGCAGAGAGGCATTCCGAGCATCATCACGCAATGTGGCCTTGGTTATAAAGTCCAGCCTAATGAGGAATTCATCAATTCCCATATTCTGGCGGTCACGAACAACATGAAATATCTGAACATGATCGAAGGCGATCCCGTGATGCCTGAATCGCAACGCGAATTCACCGTTGGTTTCGATCAGCTACGTGCCAGGACCAGCGGTGTTTTTCAGGGCATCGCGGATCAGGGTGACCTGATCTCCAAAGGCCAGCTCATTGGCAAAGTGACCGGTCTTGACGGAACAGTGCTGGAGGAACTCCACTCACCGATTGACGGCGTCGTTCACGAGTTGCTCGTCCGTCGCGTCGTGTTTCAGGGTGATTTACTTTACAACCTTGTTCAATTTGCAGATCAGGCCGGGGTCTAAGTGTTTTGACAGGAAGCTAGCTGCCAGCCGGTTCGGAGGGGAAATATGCAGAACGCCTCTCCTGACTCACCGAGACATTTGCACTTGCGACGGGCAGCAGAACTTCTGACTCAATCTGCCAGCCTGCGGTCCTCGGTGTCGTCCACGCCATAATTGACGCGTACTTCTGCGTTTCCTTCCCCGTTTCCAGCAGTCTGAGCACGACAATCACCGCTGCTCCGCCCTGCCGGAAGCTGGCATCGGTCGCCTATATTCCCCGCCAGGTAAACGAAATGCCTTCGCCGTGCATCTACATTATTGATCGGCCCCGACAAGCGGGCCACATCGGGGATAGCTATTGGCGATTGCAGATACATCGGCGCAGGACATCAAACTGGCGCCAAAGAGTCATCGGAAACGGAATGCCGTGCTTGCTGGCCTGTCTGCCAGCTTGCTGCTGGCCGGCTGGCTGGCGGCGCCCGCTCTGCAGCGCTGGGCCAACGCCACGATCAGCGTGCCGATCGACAGGGTGCGAGTGTCGACCGTGGTGCGTGGAGACCTGGTCAGCGACGTCTCGGTGCAGGGCCGCGTTGTCGCCGCGGTCAGCCCGACCTTGTATGCGAGCGCGCCCGGCACGATCACCCTCAACGTGGATGCAGGCGAGCGCGTGGTTGAAGGCCAGGTGCTGGCAACTGTCGACAGCCCGGAACTCGCGAGCCAGCTGCAACAGGCCGAGTCCGCACTCGAACAGCAGCAGATGGAACACGAGCGGCAGCGCATCGATCTGCGCCAGCAGGCTCTGGAAAAACACAAGGCGGCGGATCTGGCCGAAGTCGCCCTGACGGCTGCCAATCGCGAGAAGCGCCGGGCGGACGCGGCTGCCGAACTGAAAGTTATCCCGGTCATTGATCATGAGAAAGCGGTCGATGATTTGCAGAATGCCGAGCTCGCACACAAGCATGCGGTGGCTGACGCCGCATTGTTCGACGAACGCGCAGCCTTCGAAATCCGCGCCGGCGCGTCCGAACTGCGCCAGCAGGAGCTGGCCGCCAGCGAGTTGCGGCGCCGCGTCGACCAGCTCGCCATTACCTCGCCGGTCAACGGCCTGGTCGGCGACCTGCTCGTCAAGCAGAAAGATGCCGTGTCGAGAGACATGCCGGTGATGGCGGTTGTGGACCTGACGCGCTTCGAGGTCGACGCCCAGATTCCGGAAAGTTACGCCGACGATCTCGCCGTTGGCATGCAAGCGGAAGTAGCCGTCGGATCAACCCGTTACGCGGGCGAACTCGTTGCCGTATCGCCGGAGATTGTCAACAACCAGGTCAACGCGCGTGTCCGTTTCGTCAGCGACATGCCGCCGAACCTGCGCCAAAACCAACGCCTGACGACACGGATTTTGCTTGCCGAATACCTGAACGTACTGATGGTGCAGCGCGGCCAGTTCATCGACAGCGGCGCCGGACGTGTCGCCTACGTCGTTGGCGAAGACCGACTGGCAGTCCGTCGTCCGATTGAACTGGGCGCCCGCAGCCTGGGTGCCGTTGAAGTGCTCGCCGGCCTTGGCGAAGGCGAGACGATCGTGATTTCCAACCTTGATCCTTTTCGCAGCGCTGAGAAAGTCCTGCTTACCGACTAAACGCAACATCGCCAGGGGGCGGATATGCTCAAAATGACGAAAGTATCGAAAACTTACCGCACGGATACCGTAGAAACGCACGCCTTGCGTGAGTTCTCACTAGAGGTGCAGGAAGGCGAGTTTGTCTCGGTTACCGGACCCTCCGGCTCCGGCAAGACGACGTTCCTGAACATCGCAGGTCTGCTTGAAGAGCTAAGCAGTGGCACCTATGAACTGGATGGCCGCGATATCTCTTCGCTCAGTGACAAGGAGCGCTCGCAGGTGCGCAATGAAAAAATCGGCTTCATCTTCCAGAGTTTCAATCTGATCCCGGAGCTGAATATTTTCGACAACGTTGACGTGCCATTGCGCTACCGGGGTTTCGACGCTGCAGAACGCAGGCGTCGCATTGAAAGCAGCCTGGACATGGTGGGGCTGGCATCCCGGTTGCAGCATTACCCGGCGCAGTTGTCGGGCGGACAGCAGCAGCGTGTTGCCGTGGCACGTGCACTGGCCGGCGAACCGCGTTTCCTGCTGGCGGACGAGCCGACCGGTAACCTGGACTCGCAGATGGCCGAAAGCGTGCTTGATCTGCTGGATGAAATTAACGGCAAGGGTACGACTATCATCATGGTCACCCACGAGCTCTCGCTCGCCGGGCGGGCCAAGCGCAATATTTTCGTCCGCGATGGCAAGGTCAGCGACCAGCCGCCGGAACTGCACCTTGCTGCGACTGCAGCGGCCGGAGTCTAAGCATCATGTTCGCTTACTACCTGAAACTTGGCTGGCTCAGCCTTCGGGCCAATCCCGCGCTGAGTGCATTAATGGTTGCTGCGATCGGTATCGGGATCGGGGCTTGCATGACGATCATGACGATTTTCCACGTCATGAGCGGTAACCCAATTCCACAAAAGTCCGACCAGCTGTATTACGTACAAGTCGATAGCTGGGATCCCAATGAGCCATACGACGAGCCGAACGAGCCGCCGCCCCAGATGACGTACCTGGATGCGACCGGACTTTACGCCGCCGGCAGGGAGTTCACCCAGGTGATCACGTACAAGTCTGAACGCGTCGTCCAGCCGAAAGACGAGGCGGTATTACCCTTCGAGATCGAGACACGCGCGACAACCCGGGAGTTCTTCCCCATGTTCGATGTGCCATTTGCATACGGCGGCACCTGGGATGGATCGGCGGACGCCAATGAAGAGCGCGTGGTCGTACTCGGCCATGCGCTGAACGAACAGCTGTTCGGTGGCGAGAATTCCGTTGGCGAGATGCTGATGCTCAGTGGCGAGGCCTACAGGATCGTCGGTGTACTGGCAGACTGGCAGCCGATACCGAAATTCTACGATCTCAACAACAATCCATTCGAAGAGCCGGAGCAGCTTTTCCTGCCGTTCTCGGTTGCAACCAACGGCGAGCATGGCAGTAACGGCAATACCAATTGCTGGAAGCCGGTCGACGAAGGCGGCTACCAGGCTTTCCTGGGTTCTGAATGCATCTGGATACAGATGTGGGCGGAGTTGCCGACGGCAGCGGAACGGGACAGCTACCTGCAGTTCCTCGATGCCTGGGTCGGGGGACAAAAGGATCTGGGTCGTTTCCCGCGCGCAATGAACAATCGCATTAATGACGTGCAGGCGTGGATGGACAACCAGGAAGTCGTCGAAGATGACGTCAGTGTGCTGCTCGGCATCGCTTTCCTGTTCCTGCTGGTCTGCCTGCTGAACACCATCGGCTTGCTGCTGGCAAAAGTCATGCGGCGCTCGAAGGACATCAGCCTGCGGCGTGCGTTGGGTGCAAGCAAAGCCGCACTTTTCTCACAGTACATCGTAGAGGCGGGGCTGATCGGCATCGGCGGCGGCCTTCTGGGCATCGCCCTGACCTGGCTTGGCTTACTCGGCATCCAGAACCTGTTCGCCGACATGGAGTTCATCCAGAAGCTCGCTCGTCTGGACTGGGTGATGGTTGCCTATGCCGTCACGCTCGCCATCCTCTCCGCGCTTGCGGCAGCCCTTTACCCCACGCAACGCGCTTGCAACATCACGCCGGCAAGTCAGCTGCGTATTCAATAGTCGGGAGACTGTCATGGAACTTGGACCCATCTGGCGCGCTATTCTAAAGAACAAGTCTGGCTACATTCTCATTGCGCTGCAGATTGCCGTGACGATGGCGATCATGGTGAATGCCGTTGCCATCATTCAGCAACGCCTGATTGACATGGGGCGGCCCAGCGGTACGGATGAAGAGAATATTTTCACCCTGTCGAGTACGGCATTCGTACCAGACACTGATATGCAAACACTAATCGACGAAGATCTCGCACTGATTCGCGGCACGCCAGGTGTCATCGATGCAATTGCGACAAACTCCTTCCCATTGCGCCAGGGGGGCTGGTCTATGTACCTGCAAACGGAACCGGGTGCCGGCAAGCCGGGCTCCGGCACCGCAATCTATTTCTCCGACGAGCATGCGATAGACGCCTTCGGTACCCGCCTCGTCGAGGGCAGTAATTTCGCACCCAATCAGGTGAGCTGGGAAGATCCCGACGAACACCGCTGGCCGCAAACCGGGATAATTACCCACGCTTTGGCGAAAGTGGTTTTTCCCGAGGAAACCGGCTCGTTTATTGGTAAGACCGTGTATATCGAGGAGAATGATCCGGTGACCATCATCGGCGTGATCGACCGATTGCAGGCGCCGTGGAAAGGATGGGATACCGTCGAGAATTCAATGCTCGTCCCGCAGCGCCGCGTGAGTGAGTACCAGCGTTACGTGATTCGCACGGAACCGGGCTACCGCGACGAACTGATGCCGGAAATCGAAGCGGCCCTTGCGCAAAGCAACAAGAATCGCATCATCCAGAATGTGCAGACCATGACCGAAGTCCGTAATCGCAGCTACCTTGGCGACCTGGCAATGGTGAAGATGCTGGCGTTCATCATGGTATTGCTGACGGCAATAACCGGCTTTGGCATCGTCGGCATGGCAAGCTTCAGCGTGAGTCGTCGTACGCGACAGATCGGTATTCGACGCGCGCTGGGTGCGACGCAGCCTGCCATCCTGCGCCATTTCATGACGGAGAATTTTCTGATCAGCAGCGTCGGCATCGTTTTAGGCGCGATCCTCGCAGTGTCGCTGAATATGTTCATGGTGCAAACGTTCGCGATCACACCGATGGCGTGGTATGTGATTCCGCTTGCGATGGTCGTGCTTTGGCTGGTTGGACAGGCTGCCGTTGCCGGCCCAGCGCGACGCGCGAGCCGCGTTTCGCCAGCGATAGCAACGCGGTCGGGGTAGGTTGTTGGCGTCAATCCATTTGCTTGGTAGCGGGTGACTTTCAGCACGTCTAGCGCAGCTATTTGGATCTGATCTGGTGCACAATATGGGTCATGATCGACGCCCCGCTCACTGACCTGATTCATCAAGCCCAGAATGGCAACCAAGCCGCAATGGGCCAGGTCTTCGATCTCGCCTATGCGGACCTTCGCATGCTGGCGCGATCACGTTTGCGCAGAAGCGGCAAAAACACATTGCTCGACACAACTGCGCTGGTGCACGAGTCTTTCTTGCGTTTCGTGAACACACGACAACTCAGGATCGACGATCGCAAACACTTTCTTCGGTATGCCGCGCACGTCATTCGATCGGTCATAATCGACTATGTGCGCGAGCAGCAGACGGAACGACGTGGCGGCGGTGTCGCCCATGTAACCCTGAATACAGCCCAAGATCAGGTCAATCCGGTCGGTGAAGACGAAATTCTGCGCGTGCACGAGGCGCTGGACGTGCTGGCGCGTTATGAACAGCGCCTTGTTGAAATTGTGGAAATGCGCTACTTCGGTGGGCTGACAGAGGTCGAGATTGCGGCGGCGCTTAACATTACCGATCGCACCGTTCGACGTGACTGGAAGAAGGCGAGAATGCTGCTGGCCATGGCGCTCAGCGACAACGACGAAGCCTGATCCCGACTGATGAATGTCCGGTATTTCAGCGCTAGTCCGTTAACTGATAGAGAACCTGGAAAATATTCGAGGACCGTTGTCCGTGCACCGCATTGATATTAATCCCGACGACTGGTCGCAACTCACCGGACTGCTGGATGTCGCGCTCGACCTGTCGCCGGCCGCCCGGGAGACCTGGCTGGCTGAACTCTCCGGGCGCTCTCCTTCGCTTGCAATGCAACTCCGCCGGCTGTTAAACGAAGCGGCGCGCATCGAGACCAGCGACTTCCTGCAGACTCTGCCGAAGATCGCCGAGAGCGGGCAGGTGTCACCCGACGAGACCGTCACCGCGGGTACGCTAGTCGGGCCGTACCGCCTGCTGCGTGAACTCGGCGCGGGCGGCATGGGTGTCGTGTGGCTTGCCGAACGTGCCGACGGGCTGATTAGCCGCCCTGTCGCATTGAAGTTTCCGCACGGCCCATGGATACGCGACGGCCTCCGCCAACGTATGGCGCGCGAGAGAAATATCCTCGCGTCGCTGGAACATCCCGGGATCGCCCGCCTCTACGATGTTGGCCTGACCGATACGGGCAACCCTTACCTCGCGCTTGAATACGTCGAAGGCGAGCCGTTGAATGAATACTGCGATGCCCGTGGTATCGATGTGCGCGAGCGCCTGGCGCTCTTCCTGCAGGTGATCGATGCGGTGGCCAGCGCACACGCCCGCCTTATCATCCATCGTGATCTGAAACCGGCGAACATATTGGTCGAGGAGCCCGGCAGAGTCCGGCTACTGGATTTCGGCATCGGCCAGTTGCTCGATGAGCAACAAAGCCTGACAGACATTGCGGGCAACCCCGGTCAGGCCATGACGCCGGACTACGCGTCACCGGAACAGATTTCGGGGTCGCCACTTACCGTTGCCACCGACATCTATTCCCTGGGCATCATCCTCTTCGAACTGCTGACAGGGACACGACCGTTCCGCGTGCGGCGTAACGCCCGTGGCGAACTAGAACGAGACGCGCCAACGCCAAGTTTGCCGCCGCCCTCTTCCCGTGCTGACCGTTTGCCCCCCGACCTGGACGCAATCGTACTCAAGGCGCTGCACGCACTGCCGGAGAAACGGTACCGGTCCGGACATGCGTTCGCAGACGATATTCAGCACTTCCTTGACGGGCGGCCGGTTACGGCACGCCCGAACACCCGTGCCTATCGTGCGGGCAAATTCCTGCGTCGTCACAAACTTGGCACCGCTGCCACCGCCCTCGCCGTAAGCGCGGTAGTCGCGGGCATGGTGACGGCACTGTGGCAGGCTGAAATAGCAAGGACGCAGGCTGATCGGGCCGAGCGCACGGCACAGTTCATCACGTCGATTTTCGAGGGCGTCGATCCCAACATGGCGGGGATCGAGCACCAGCGAACCGCGCTGGACATTCTTGACCGCGCTCGCGATCGTGTGATGACAGAGCTTGTGGGCCAAAGCGATTTGCAGGTTCGCCTGCAGGCTGTGCTGGCCCAAAGTTATCTCGGCTTGTATGAGCCTGGCCGAGCGTACGAATTGCTGCAGCAGGCGATGCGCTCTGCCGCACCGCTGCCGGACAATGAACTCTCACAGACGTCGCTACATCTAATGGCGGCGAAGGCATTGCTCGGTCTCCGCAGACTCGATGAAGCGGATCGCGAACTCGATGCCGCATTTGAGAATCTCGATGAAGCACGCCCGAACGAAACTTTCGTTTCTGCGAAAGTTCTGCGAAGTTCCATCGCCTACGAACGCGCGCAATATGACGACGCAGCCGTTGCTGCCGAGCAGGCACTTGCTGCCGCTACGAGCGTGACGGGACTAAACGACGCCGCGCTCTCGGAAGTGCATGGCGCAATCGGCCGTGCAGCCGGCATGCAACGTGATCCGGATCGGTCGCTGGAGCACAATCAGGCAGCGTTCGAACTTGCGCTTCAGGCGCGTGGCGGCGACTACGAGTATCCGTCGGTGCTGGAAGCGGAACACGACTACGCGGCATCGTTGATCGATACCGGTCGAATGGAGGACGCACTGCCGCACCTGCGGCGTTCGCTCGAGAGCGCGCAGGCTACCTATGGCGATAGCAGCCTGATCGCCGCGCGTTACTCAGTGCGACTCGGACTGACGTTGATGGAACGCGGCGATTTGAATTCGGCGATAACGCTGATCGAGCGCGGGATACATGACGAAGACGCCTTCGATATCCCGCCCTCCCCGGCGAAGGCGGGTCGTCTGCGTACCCTTGCGCGAGCCAATATGGCGGCACGGCGCATGCCGGAGGCAGAAGCGCAGATTGATGTCTCGATTGCAGTCATGCAGCGCTTCGACGCACCGTCCATGATGCGGGTGCTGCAGGCCGATCGAGCCTTTGTGAATGCGGCGAACGGTGGCGACTTCAGTATCAGCGTTGATGAGCTCGAGAAAATAATTCGTGCGCAGGACGCCGACGAACCGCGCTTCAAGACACACCTGCCTGACATCTACCTTGGCATCCTGAAACTTTGGCAGGACGAAACCGGCTCCGCATTAGTGACGTTAGCTCGCGGCGTCGAGCTCGCTCGGGCACAGACGCGCCTCTCCGATCTTGGCGAGGCGCTGACTTACCTCGGCGAGGCGCAACTCGGCAACGGCGACACTGGCGGTGCGCAGCGAAGTTATACGGAAGCACAGACGCTGCTGCAGCAATCGCAAGTCGCTGCCACGCCCGTGCAGGCAGAGGCGATGCTGGGAATGGGCCGTATCGCACTCATCGAAAACGACCTCGCAACGGCGCTGGCAACGCTCGCAGAAGCACAACAATTCTGGGATGCATTCGATGCCGAATCTCGCGGCGCTGGCGAAGTGGCGTTCTGGCAAGCCGAGGCGCTGACGGCAAGCAAGCGCCGATCCGAGGCGCTCGGTGCCTATCAGCGAGCGGCGAGCCTGCTCGCCCGCTCGCCCCTGCCCATGGATGCCAGGCTCGCACGCCAGGCACGCGCGAGCGCCGCCGCCCTCTGACTGGCGCGCCGTCGCCGCCAGCGCGGCACACCTTCAATTTCCTCGCATGTCCGGTTTTCCGGCGAGTTCTCGTTGAATAGATTGCCAACCGCTAATCAACGACTGTGCGCATCGAGCTGCCTGGCCCTGTCGAGGAACTGTTATGAATCTGAGAAACGAATGGATACAACGCGTCGCAGCATTGATTGCGACAGTGCTCCTGGTCGCCGCCTGCGGCGGTGCGGCTCCCGAGCAGCCTCAGGATGGCGGCGACGATGGCGGCGATTCGGCCGGCGGCGATACATACACTGTAAGCATTACCGTGAGCGGTCTGGATGCGCCGGTTCATCCCGATGTGTTTTTCGCCATGCTTTTTAGCTACAACGATGCCGGCGATAGACGCAACGGCATTATCGGCGCGAATAGCAACGGCGTGATCACTTTCGCCGAAACTCTGGCCAACGATCGCACCTACGAAGTTACGTTCAGAGACTCGAGCGATGACTCGATGAGCTGCGTTATCGACAACGGCAGCGGCACGATTAACGGGGCAAACGTCACCAATATTACGGCGACCTGCGTGCCGTCATACACGGTGAGTGGGCAGGAGATCGGCGCGACCCCGAAGCTGCAAATCTTCCATAACGGCGTAATCGTCCCGGATTTCCTGATTCGCTATACATCAGGCGATAAGAGATTCCGTACGCCCGGCAACAAAGGCTTTTTACCCGGTGATACTTACAGCGTCGCAGTCAGCCCGGAATCCGGCATGGTAGACACCTGCAAAGTGCGCCGCGGCAGCGGTGTCATGGGCAATGCCGACGTGTCGAACGTCGAGGTTAACTGTAGCGCGAGCTCGATAGCGGGCACGGTCACCGGACTTATCGGCACCGGGTTACGTTTGAGCCTCAGTGCCGAACTCGAAATTGGTCCGGGCATGCTCCAGGACGTCGAAATGCTGGATATTGCCGAAGACGGTGAGTTTGAGTTCGAGCAGCTCGTTCCAGAAGGCGGAGAGTACCGCGTAGCAGTAGAGGTACAGCCAAGCGACCCGGGTCAGGAATGCCTGATTGAGAACGGTGAAGGCATCGTCGAAGATGATGTGACGAATATCGAAGTGCGCTGTCCACAGCCGCTGCGCATGTACCGTTTCGACGACGCATTTACGCGCCACACCGGCACGCCGTTGAGCGGCGGCGAAAAACTGGAGGGTGTGCTCGATGAGTCGTTCGTATTCGGGCCTGGCCCAGCGGTGCAACTTGGAGAGGTATCCGGGCTCGATACCACCGAGCTGTTTCAGGTGCAGCTCGACAATGATGCGGCCGACGGCATCGTGTTCTCCAATCGAAGTGGATACACCTACTGGCTGGCAGCAGAGTCACGTCGCGACATGTTTGCGCCAGATCCCACTTACAGCAGTTTCGCATCGATTTCTTCGACCCAACTTGCGACCCTGTGGCGGTACCGCAAGAGGTCGCCTGCGGCCGCGTTCCGTCTTGAACTCAGCCAGATCAACATGCTGGGGTACCACGACACCCACTTACTCGCTAACACTAACCAACTCACCGCATCCGCGTTCCTTCAGGTAGCCGCGCACCGGCGAGCAGCCGGAGGTGATTTCGAGGTTGAACCTTTCTACAGTGCCGCCAGCGATATTTCGCTCGTTGGTCGCAACGCGTCGAATCAATCGGGTCCGGGCGCATCCAATGCCTGGAACCTGGAGAGTCAGGTCCTGGCGACGGCCGATTACCCCATCTGGTCACAGGACGACTTCGTGTTGAACCCCAACGCGGGTATCGGTTTGGCAGATGTTGCCTTGGCGCGGCTGGCCGCGTCCAAGTTTATCGACATTGATGTGTCGAGCCTGTCGGTGGGCGAAGAGTTCGTCATTGTTTCCAGCGCTATTGTCACAGTAGATAACTTCTACACACCGGAAGGCGGCAGCGTGGTGTACCTGCGAGATCCGGCGGCATTCGATCCGGGCGTCGATCAGGGCGGCATTACGATTGAAACGGAGGGTCTGGTGCTGTTGGACGCAGGCGATATTGACCTTAACAGCGTGCGGCTCACGTCAAGCCTTCCTGCACCCGCTTGCGATGCAACTGGCACAGAGCAAAGTGTGCTTGAGTTCAGCGCCGCGGCGTATCGCGTCTACGAAGGCGAGGCATTTCTAGATGCGGTGAATGTCACGCGCGGCGGAAACGACAGCGGCCTGGTTTCAGCAAGCGTGATCCTCACGGGTGACACCGCGACTGTCGACACAGACTTCGAAGCGGGTGACCTGTTGGTACGTTTCGGCGACGGCAGTACGGAGCCGCGCACACTGGCGTTGCCGATAATCGCAGACGATCTGAATGAGGGCGATGAAAACCTGACCCTGACGCTTGCGTCGCCCGGAGGCTGTGCGGTGATCGGCGCGCGCAACACGGCGACCGTCACGATCGTCGATGACGACGCGCCACCGCCTTCACCGAACTTCTATACTGTTGGCGGAACTGTGTCAGGTCTTGCAGGCAGCGGTCTTCAGCTCTCCAACATCGGCAGTGACAACCTTGCGGTGACGGCCAACGGACCATTTTCATTCCCGCGCGAGACCCCGGACGGCATTAGCTACGAAGTTCGAGTGGCCACGCAACCCGTCAATCCCGGGCAGAGCTGCGCGGTGACCAATGGCAGCGGCCGCATGGCCGGTGCTGACGTTGGCAACGTCGAAGTGGAGTGCACGACCTTGCCGCCCAATGCCGCTGGCCTCGATCCGGACTTCGGCAGCGACGGTAAACTAACAGTACCCGGATTTGACGCAGCGACTGACATTGCCCTGCAGTCGGACGGCAAGATCGTCGCCGTAGGCGGCGACACCATCTCCCGCTACACGACCGATGGCGAACTGGACACCGGCTTTGGTGCGGGCGGCTCCGTCATAGTGAATGTCTTCGATTCGTCAGACGCCTATGACGCGCTGCAAGCCGTGGCCGTCCAGCCCGACGGCCAGATTATTGTCGCGGGCTCCTCGCGAGATGGCGCGAACGCTAAAACCGACGTTATCGTCGTCCGATACGATACGAACGGCGTCCTCGATCCAACATTTGGCAATGGTAGCAGCGTCATAACAGATGGCGTCGATGCAGCGAATGATGTCCTGATCCAGCCGGATGGCGCCATTGTCATCGCCGGCCATGCCCCTGGGGAAGATGCGACTGGCATCAGCGGCGCAGACTTTGCCGCTGTTCGTTACACAAGCGGCGGCGCGCTTGATACAAACTTCGGGAACGGCGGCATAGCGACCACTAATATCGCGGGCCGGAGCGATATTGCTTACGCAGTCGCATTGCAGATCGATGGCAAGCTTGTGCTTACTGGCCGTGTCGCCAATACGGGTGGTGACGATCCGGACATCGGGCTGGTGCGCTATGACATAAACGGCTTACTGGATCCGACCTTCGGCACCGACGGTATTGTGCGCATGATGACGCCGGACTGGGACGAGGCGTCCGATGTGGTGGTGCAAGCTGACGGTAGCATCGTTGTCGCTGGTTTCAGTATTGTCGGCGCTTCGACCATGCTGACTGTCGCGCGTTTCGACACCGCAGGCACACTTGACGCTGGATTCGGCACGGATGGCATCCTGCTCGATCCAGTCATGGAACGCGGCAACAGTCTTGCGCTCCAAGCCGACGGCCAGACGATCGTTGTCGGTACTGTCGGCGAATTCCCCTGGGATCTGGCCATCGTGCGTCTGAATGCGATAGGTGCCCTGGATACCAGTTTCGGCCAGAGTGGCCTAATGCGGTTCGACTTCTTCGGTGGCAGTGATGGCGCCAACGCCGTTGTCATTCAACCGGACGGTAAGATCGTCATAGGCGGTTACGCGGTGAATGGTACTCAAACGGCACTGAGCCTCATCCGAGTAATGCCATGACGGCTACGCCGGTATACCCCATTTCCATCCGGAGGAACACACCGAAAACTTCTGCAGAGACGCCGGAGCTACCGCATTGGTACTCTCAAGAACGATTTGGTCGCCAATTTGTGCAACGGCTGCATCGCCAATTTTCGGCTGCATCGTTGTCTCGAAATAGATTCTCACGGAGAATTTTCTGATCAGCAGCGTTGGTATCGTTTTAGGCACGATCCTCGCCGTGTCGCTTAACATGTTCATGGTGCAAACGTTCGCGATCACGCCGATGGCCTGGTATGCGATTTCGCTTGCGATGGTCGTGCTTTGGCTGGTTGGACAGGCTGCCATTGCCGGCCCAGCGCGACGTGCTAGCCGCATTTCTCCAGCGATAGCGACGCGCTCGGGGTAGGTATTGGCGTAGATTTATTCTAGAACTTCAAATTGAATAAGGCAGTGGCGCAAACACCAACGGATTTCTCCATGTACGCAAAGGACGTACGATTTGTGAACTCTTTGTGATGCCAACTGAGGTCGATAAGGTTTGATTGCAGTGTCAGTCCGTTCGGCCATCCAGACCCCGGCCATACATTCCGCAAATGATCTATGCTCGACGTAACTGCTGCATAATCATTATCGGCGTCGTTGATCGTCAGCATGCGCAAGCGAAACTCCGTTGTTTCGAAAACCTCTAGAACGAAAAAAATTCAACTTCCACAGACGAATGAACGGACCGACGTATCACAAGCGTCGGCACACAAGTGATTGCGCAAACCAAAACACTTGAAATCTTCCGCACAGCGAATCGAGTTATAAGTACCTAACCACCAAATAGACAATTAATACGATGCAGAATAAAATGCCCGGGATGGCAATGCGTGAAACCCTCTTTACCCTATCTATCGCTTGACGTTGAAGCTCTATCGATTCTTGAACCTGCCCCCGTGACCGTTCGATCTGTTCTTTGGCAATTTCAAGATGTTCTTTCTGCTGCTTAAGGGACAAACGCTGGTTATCTCTAATCTCGATCAGCAAGTCTCGGATTTCTTCTTTGTCACCCAAAATGGATTCCCTACTATTGACGCCTGAATACTGTTGATGTGCGAAAGCGGAAAATAAGATGCCGACTCAGTGTGGTTGTCGCGAATGCCTGCATTGGGTCAGCAGAAGCCTGCCGACAGTTAATCATTTGGGCGACAGGAACCGGTCAAATGCAGTCGCTGGATTCTCGTGACGATAGAGATTTTCTCGACTTAGTCGAATGTGTATCATTCGGCTCGGGGATGACGCTCAATTTTTTGGTCCAGGAAAGTTAATTGAGTTCTACCGTATTTTCGGCGTTAGTTCACGCGTAACCCCCATCACCTTAAGGGGCATTCATGTTTGACCACGTGGTATTCGGAGTCAGTGACTACGAAGCGAGCAAAGCGTTTTTCGTAAAGGCGCTGGAGCCGATCGGCCTGGCCATACTCTCAGAGAACGAGTTGGGAATAGAGCTGAGCGCAGACGGCAAGTCCTCTTTGTGTATCCACAAGGACGGGGAAAAATCAGGACATCTCCATCTGGCGTTTACAGCCAACAATCGTCAGCAAGTCGAGGCCTTTTATCGCGCAGCTCTGGAGGCCGGTGCCAAAGACAATGGTGCACCCGGCCTGCGCCCGAACTACACAGGACAATATTACGCGGCCTTCGTCTTTGGCCCGGACGGGCACAACATCGAGGTAGTTTGCCACGAATAAGCGGCCTAAAAATTCGGTTGATCCCGAGCAGATAGACTTACCCCTTTGCAAGTGATGCCATTAAGCATCGAGTCCGACCGTCGCCTAACGGCCGAGGCTGTGTGAAAACTCATCATAAAACACCGGCTTCGCTTCATCCTGTCGGCAAGTCATCGATAAGTTTCCAGTATTCGTCATTTTCGTTTTGTTTTTTTCGAGACGAACGAGCTTATGCTCGGATCGTCGCAATGATTTTCTTGTTTCCCAGCAAGTTGATGGCCCGTTTCATGTTGTAACTTAGAACATGCAGGCTCATCTTGGTACTGACCATCGGTAACGTCTTCATTTGGAAGTGCGTTGCACCCATCCAGGACTTGATGGTGCCGAACGGATGCTCCACCGTCGCGCGTCTCACACGCATGCTGTCCGGTTGTTTATCGAGGCGTGCCTGGGCACGATCCAGAACGTCCGCATGCACCCAGCGACTGACACGCCGTTCGTTGCCCGTGGTGCACTGCTTCTTGATGGCGCAACTCGAACAGGCCGAGGTCCAGTAGCGCTTGATCTCTTTACCCTTCTCGGCGCTTGTCGTGCGGTGCGTCAGTCGTTCTCCGGCAGGACACTGGTACTCGTCGTCCTGTTCGATGTACTTGAACGCGGACCGATCGAACAGACCCTTGGCCTTGTTGGGTGAGGTCTTCGGCTTGGGCAGATACGTATCGATGCCGGCCCGCTCGCAGGCGCGGATCTCATCGCCGTTGTAGTAGCCCCGATCAGCAACGACGTCCAGCGCCTCGGCTTGCAGTGTTTCTTTAGCCTGTTTTGCGACATTGGCGAGCTGGCTGCGGTCACTACCGACGTTGGTCACCTCGTGTGCAATGATCAGATGATGCTGACTATCCACCGCACTCTGCACGTTGTAGCCCACCAGCCCCGTGCCGCGACTGTTCATTGAGCGTGCGTCAGGATCCGTCAGTGAGAGTTGTTGGTCCGGCGCCTCAAGCATCCGGACCTCGCACTTTTTTAGCCGAGCCATCTCCTCCCTCAACTGGATTATCTTGTCTTCGAGTACCTGGCCTTTATCGTCATCCAGCTCAGTCGCGTCATACTCGGTTAGTTGCTCGAGGTAACGATCGATGCTGGCTTCAACCTCCGCAAGACGGCGCTTCATCTTCGCGCGTGTAAAGTTCTTGTCGCGGTTGTTGACCGCCTTGAACTTGCTGCCGTCGATGGCGACCAACGTGTTGTTCAACAGCCCTAGCTTGCGGCACAGCATCACGAACTCGCGGCACACCAGGCGGATCGCTTCACCGTTGTCCTTCCTGAAGTCGGCAATGGTCTTGAAGTCCGGTGCCAGGCGGCCGGTCAGCCACATCAGCTCCACGTTGCGCTGTGCTTCACGTTCAAGACGTCGGCTCGACTGCACGCGGTTCAGATAACCGTAGACATACAGCTTCAGCATCATTTTCGGGTGGTAGCTGGGTCGTCCGGTGGCGTTGGGCTCGGTCCTGAAGCCAAGGCCCGAGATATCCAGATCATCGATGAAAACATCAACCACCCGAACCGGGCTATCTTCGGCAACGTAATCATCAATGCGTTCCGGAAACAGCGTCGCCTGGTTGCGATCCTCGCCTTCGATAAATCCGCTCATCGCGCATACTCTTAACGGAAAGCACGATTATAATCGCTACAGAGTTTTCACACAGCCTCGGCCAGAAGCGGACACTCAGTCTACTCTCAAATCGGACTGCGGATAGCCTAGTGATCCATTTACATGCTCTATAAATAGCCGGTCCCAGCCTTGCGAATCTCGCACCTTGGGCCAGACAAATTCCGGGTTACTTTCTGCGATCGAAAGAAACCATCCGTTCCAAGCATCAAAAAGTTCGTCGGAAAAAACCCCGGCCGCATTCGTCATATAAGCGCGTTCCCACGCGACATAGAGTAATTCATTGTAGTTTTGGAATCGGAGTGCTTCATCAGGAGATAACTGGGTGGGATCGGTATAACCCTTCGTCAGCAACGAGGCCAATTCGCTGCTCTCAATCACTAGGTTTCTTCTTTGATGTGTATACGAAAGTAGTTCCGCCTGAATGTCGGCATCTGATTCCAACGTCGTTCTACGTATTTCGAGACCAACATAGATCAATGAAATTACGACTGCAGCCGCAGAAATTATCTCCGCTATCGCAACCCAATTGCTTAATTTGCGTTCAGGCATCGCCCCCTACCCTCAGTAACACCACCCAATGACCGCACGCTTTTTTTGCTCCTGTCCGCTTCGGGTCAACAATCGACATTCTACCTCGTTTTCGTCGACCGTCTCAGTACGGCCACAAGCAGCCAGTCAATATTCCGAAATATAGATATTCATGTTGTTCCTGACGCACAGTTGCATCAGATCAGTGGAAATGACTGGGCCACCGCCGGAGGCATCCGCTCGGTGGTTGAATCCAATATCGGCGATCCAGTAATCTGCTCCTTCGAGACTGCCGTCTGCGTCCGAAAGCCACTCCTCAAATATCTTGAATTGAATTCTAAGGTCCCAATCGTCTTTCGCGAGCAATAAATAGTTTGTCGATTCATCACCGGCAACCTTGCGTATGTAACAGGACAATGATCTCACCCCTTTGCCTAAATGATGACTGGCCGCAATCGGCTGGAAGCGGCCACTAGTTCAACCACATCGGGTAACTAATCCGCGCATAGCTCGCAAGGATGAGGACAAGCACGACCGTAGACGATCCGCGCCCTACTAAAGAGCGATCCCAAGTCCAGACCGCGGCTAGTGCGACAACCGGTAGCAGCCAAAAACCAAGCAACGATAGGACTGTCGGAGTCCCCTCGCTCGAAGTCAATGGAGAGATCAGGCCGACAACATAGACACATGGTGCAAGTAACAGCACTAGCAGGGTTTTGACTGCCGTTGTCCCTGTGCTCGAAGTCTCCATCTCACTCATTCAGATGAACTAGATGATCGTCAACTTGCTGAAAACACAAGAAGTCCGACCGCTAGCACAAGTAGACTAATAGCGATGACCAGTACTTGAGGGCGTACGACCTTCTTCCCTTCTAGATTGGCTTTGGCCTGCTCGCGTTTGAACATCCGGTACAGAATCCAGAAGGCAAGAGGCACTGTGATCAGGTACTTCGCGCCGCCGCCAAGCCCGATAGATTCAAACAGCCTGTTCTCTAAGCCGGCGACTTCCTCAGCCCAAACGAATCTCGCAACTACGAGCAGCACAGCTAATGCGCCAAGCCATTCGATAAGCGTGAATCGAAGGAAATTTCGGTCCCACAAGTCCATTTGCCAACGTCGCCTTTGGGTCAGCGTCCGTCGTTCAAGATTCTAGCACCTGGGCGACTGCCTCCGGCCAAAAGCGGCCCCATAAACCTATCTTGTGCTAGCCAAGACGAATACAGGGCACCCCTCAATTCAGCCACAAATTGACGAGAGTCCCGGTTGATCTGGGTGAGTAACTCAGTTAGTCGAAAGATACTTCCGAGAGAAGCGACCTGGAAACGATGGTACGACCGGTGGCCGCAACTCTCGCGAGCAAGCGTTGGTACTCTGCGTCATTGTTCGTACTATCAGTAACTGCCCCAACTGCAGCCACAGAATCAGACCTGACGACTACGTAAATTAACCCCGACGAGGCTCCTGCGAACGAAGCTACAAGTACCTCAGATTCAGCATCTGGATTAAGCTCAGCCAGTCGTGCCATCAGTGGTTCCAGAGCTTCAAGATATGCTGCTGTGTTCTCATGAGTATCAACAGTCGTTACGAGAACCTCATCCGCCCAAGCTGGTACTACGCCGAGCATCAGAAGAATGCTGGCTAACAGTATTTTATTTTTCATGAATTAATCCCCTTATTTTTATTTTGTCGAACAGGGAAAGTATACGGCATCGACTTGCACTATTCTCACCTATCAGACCGTTATGGCGGCTATGGGTCAACAAGTGACTCTTTATGCCCGTACTGAGTCGCTCGAGGGAATCGAGGTAGAATGTCGCGCCAGCCAGGTACGGCGATTGGGCGATTGACGCGGCAAAATCTTCACGGAGCAAGAACGGCCATATGCTCGTATCCTGGTGAAACTGAACGTCTGCAAAGGGTCACCAACAGCCTGCTATCAGTTTAGCACCTGGGCGGCTGCTTTCGAGCGCAGACCAGTCGCTTGTGCACGTCGATCGCGACAGACTCAGTCCGGCCAAAAGAGGCCGTTGGTGGGTCTGTTATCATTGCCGTTAATAATAAAAAAACGGGGATACACAATGAATCGTTACATAAAAATTGCACTCGCCGCATTTGCGTCGTTGTTTTGCCTTTTCTATGCAATCCAGAATATGGCCAACCTCGGTCCGGCCGAGTGGTTCGTTGGCACAATGACGGGAATGGAAGGTCACGAGGCTTACCCGAGTACTTTTGCATTCGCCGTCAAATCGCCAGTTTTGGTGAAAACGATGTTGTGGATCATCATCCTTCTCGAACTAGCAGCAGGACTCCTTGCTGGAAAGGGCGCCATCGACCTGCTTGGCAAACGTAAGGGCAGCAGCGACGAATTCAACGGCGCAAAAACCTATGCGCTCGCCGGCACAGGTTTAGCGGTCATCATCTGGTTCGGAATTTTCGGCGCTTTTGGTGGTGCGTTCTTCCAAATGTGGCAAGTGGAAGCCGGCGTGAATGCGCTCAGGGATGCTTCAATCTTTGCCCTTCAGCATGGGATGGTGTGGCTGATAATCCGGGCTGACGACTCTTAGTAAGATTCTCAACCATCCGCGACTCTATGTCCGCTTCGGGTCACAAGCAGCCTCTCGA
This sequence comes from Woeseiaceae bacterium, assembly GCA_037968975.1. Classification (GTDB taxonomy): domain Bacteria; phylum Pseudomonadota; class Gammaproteobacteria; order Steroidobacterales; family Woeseiaceae; genus UBA1847. The sequence continues at coordinate 62,190 of JBBKWL010000074.1, forward strand.
TAAGTAAGCAATATTACCATCTGAGTAGCCGGTTTCGGGGGTCAAGCGGACATTCGCCATTCATCGATCGCGACTCTGATTGCGAGTGGCCAGTGGCTGATATGCAAAGAAAGCGGCCGCTCACATGCTAGTCTTCCGCCAATGGAATTTTGGAGAACTTCGATGCTCGGGCGCCTGACTCTGTTTCTTGCTTTTACTTGCTTAAACTTTACCGCCAATGCCCAGTCAATCGAGGACGAGGCATTGGACTGGCTGCAGGCATTCGTCCAGATCGACACGATCAACCCACCGGGCAATGAAATCCGGGCTGTGAAGTTCATCGCCGACATTCTGGAATCCGAGGGCATTCCCTATCAGACGGCGGAGAGCGCACCGGGACGGGGCAACATCTGGGCTCGACTGGAAGGCGGTGATGAACCGGCGCTGATTCTGTTGCAACACACGGACGTTGTACCAGCGGACCCGCAATACTGGACGACCGACCCCCTCTCCGGCGAGATCAGGGATGGTTTTCTTTGGGGCCGCGGCACTCTGGACATGAAAGGCACCGGCATCTCGCAGCTTGCGACGTTTATCAGCCTGAAACGGGCAGGAGTTCCATTGAATCGCGACGTCGTCCTCGTCGCAACGGCCGACGAAGAAGCGGGCGGCCTGTTCGGCGCCGGCTGGCTTGTCGAACATCACCCGGAAATATTTGACGGCGCGGGCCTGCTCATCAACGAAGGTGGCAACGGCGAACAGTCGGCCAAAGAGCTCATCTTCAATGTTGAGGTGACGCAAAAAGTGCCCGTCTGGCTCCGGCTCGTCGCCGTGGACACACCGGGACACGGCTCTATGCCCAATGCTACGTCTTCTGCGACTCGGATTGTTGATGCATTGAGCGTCCTGAGAGCGAATCCGTTCCCGCCACGTATCGTTCCGGCGGTAGATACCATGTTCCAGTCTTTGTCGCTCAGCGCATCGGCGGAATGGGAAGAGGCTTACAGCAACATTGCTAATGCGGTCAGGGAACCCGGCTTTCTCGAAAAATTGCAGACACACTCCGCATTTCTTCACGCCTTGACTCGCGATACGTGTTCAATAACGCGATTTGAAGCATCCAACAAAATTAACGTCGTGCCACCTGAAGCGTGGGCGGAGATCGATTGCCGTATCCTGCCTGACAGGCCAAGTGAAGTATTCGTCAATGAGATGCGGGACATGCTAAAGAACACAGGCGTGGAGATTGAAGTCATCATGGCCTTCACACCCGCCGTGTCATCCACCAATTCGCTGCTCTATCGGGCTATCGAAGAAGTGACGGCAGAACGCCATCCAGGGTCGCGTGTTATGCCTTCCGTCGCTTCAGGTTTCACCGACAGTCATTTCACGCGGGACTTAGGAATCGCCAGCTACGGCTTCGACCCGGTGGTGGTTCCAGAAGCCGAGTTTTCACGAATACATGGCAATGATGAGCGAGTAAATGTAGACGCGTTCAAGCGCGGTGTGATCGACCATCTGGCGATAATTACCGCAGTCGTTATTGACTAAGCCAATGTTGTTTTGCAAAAGACAGACTCTGAGTTGAATCCTTTCGCCACTGCTGCCGCTTACTGCTCAACCGTCGCCCGGAACCTGGCTATAGACTTGTCCCATTGATCCGAAACTCGCGTGAGATAGTCCGTCGCTTGCGCAATAGGTCCGGGCTGGATGGTGAAACGACTCTCCCTGCCAACACGCCGACTGTCGACAATGCCGGCCTGTTGCAACACCAGGAGGTGCTTGGTAATGGCCTGGCGGGATAAATGGAGACCGCCGGTCAGTTCCGTAATCGAATACTCCCTGCCGTCGTTAAGGCGCGATAGCAATTCAAGGCGCGTGACACAGCCCAGGGCGGAAAACACGGGTGCTGGCTCCTTGCAGTGAGTCCTAGTCCGCAACGTATTCGGCCACTTGCCTGGCTTGTATGTCCCAGCCCTCTTGGTTTGATCGCAGCACCTCCAGTCGTTTCGATTCCGGAAAATGCAGAAAACCCCTTTCGGTGATCGTCAGACGCGTGCCGAGCTCGCTCGGCTGCAAACGAAACTCAACCACGACTTTGGCGTCGTCGCTGTAGGTATTATCCGGATCAATGGCACCAGGAGGCCAGGAAAAAGCGAACAGCCGCTCGTGCTCCATGCGCTCGGTAAGGGACTCCCACTTCATGTGCTCGAAGCCAGGGTAGGTAATATTGCCCGTCGACTTCGCCCCTACTGTGAACGGACCATCCAGTCGAACTCTAAACCACTGGCCAAATTGTTCGTGGTCCGTAAGCGCGCGCCAGACTCGCGGAACGGGTGCTGCGAGTTCGACAACCTTCTCGATTTTGTCCTGATCTTCTTCAGTCATTAGGCAACCTTTTAGTTGCATATACAATATTGGAAGGCAGGGCGAAATGCAAGCCGTACATTATGATGAATTGTTACACAACACTAACCAAAGGTTCCCGTACAGCGATTCACTGAACAAGGCGAAAATCCTGTTGGACCGTACCCGTACCAATTTTTAACCGCGATAGAAGCCAGGCGAGATACGCCGCGAACACGATATCAGCCGACCCGCAGAATGAAGGCCACCACGTGGGCACGCCGGGGTTTGCAATCAGCTGGCCACGGAAGAAGTCGAATAGTCCATGTGCAGCGAGCGCTACGACGACTATCCATAAAGACTTTTTAAAACCGGCAATGGATGCAGCTATAAATGCAACGATAAAAATGGATTCGATCAATAGTGCTTGAACAGAGCCTCCTACTACGGCAAACAACGCATAGTAAAATGCAATGACAATCATCAACGTTGGATAAAATGCTCGATCTCGATCTAATTCAAAGAACGTAGCAAACAGCCCGATCGACAGTGCCAGTACTGCTCCAATCATTAGTTCCATTGCTGTACTCCAAATAATTGCTAGACGCGCGGACCTGGTAAAACGCCATCAATGATTTGTTGCAACTCGAATTCGATAGGCAAACGCTTGAACATGCTGATGTCGGTACCCCCGGTATTTCCGACAGGGACACGCCCTACTGCCGAACCTAGAATGCCTAAAATAATGCGTGCGGTTTGGCCGAAGGCCGCAACGACACGCCTTCTCCGAATTTCCACCTTAAGCATTAACCAATGGGATGTGGCATGGGGCACAACAAACGCTTGGCCAATGATGTGGGCCCGCTCGAGGTGAGCAAAGCCGGCCTCAAGTTGGCCTTTCGCGAGGAGTCTTTTCGCCATAATAATCTCGTTGTGAAAAGCGGCGCGCCGGACAGAATTCATTTATTGCTCCCAATGACGACCTGAACAATGGTTGTATCGCAATAGTGCGGGACGACTTTGTCATTTTGGGCTGACTTCGCACGGCTGCTTCGGATCATCTGGTTTTTAGCCTTGGCCAGCCGCCTTGTTCGCAAGATCAGTTTCCCCGAACATCTGCGGCAGCTCCTGACTGCTTATGTAGATCGAAATATGCTTCCGAAATTCGCTACTAAACCAGTGTTCGCGAGTTTTCCACCATTCCTTGATGCCAGGATATTGACATAAATCCTGAATCGCCCGGTCGAGACCAGACCAGAGTGTCGTTTCTATTCGACCCTGCCGGTGTTGATAGAAGGTTGCTTCTACGATACGGAATTGGCGATTGAGATATGAGGAAAGTTGCACTCTTTCCGGCGGACTCAGAGAAACAAAGTCGATAGCTCCGTTGTAGAAAAGTGCGGCCAAGTCAGCGTTGTCCGAAATAGTTGCGTACACGTTGTTCAGCTGATTTGCTAACTCATTGCCCATCGCAAGCTTCGTTTCTGCCGTTTGATTGCGAATCTGGACGCCAAGATAGACTAAAGAAATGACCACTCCGAGAGATGCGATTGCCTCCGCAATGGCTCCTATGGCATCCTAGTTCATAAATTTGTTCCTGCCGATCAGTTCGTAAGCAATGTGCCAACTATGATTACTTGAAATATCCGCAATCAGCGTGGCTGCGTCGCACTGGCTCAGACCAGCGCATTAGAACAGGCCTGGCCCCGTTCCTCGTTACACTATTCAAGTGCCGACCCTACTCTGGCACCACTGACCCGCAAAATCGAGCGGAATTTAGGAGGCAATGCCGCTTCGAACTAGCGTGACTTTCGTCCCAGACTTATGCGAATACCCGCGTTGGCGATGAATCCTTCTAACGGCTCCCATGCGTCCACGGTCCAGAGACCATTCGGCGCGCGCGTCTGCCGCAAAAGTGAATCCTCTTTCGTCTGGCGGACGTCCAGAAGATTTTCGAGATTAAGGAATAGCCGGTAGCGGCCGAGCACGATCTCGCCAAGCAGGCCGATGTGGAGGTATGGCTCACTCTCGTTCCGATAGGGGTTTTCCGCCAGTGACTGCTTGCCCGTGTAGTAGAGCTCAAGGCCGACGCGACCCCGGTCATGCTCTTCCCACATGGCAACGATACCCGCCGAGTGTCGCGGAGTGAGCGGCACCCTACGATATACGGGCATGCTTCCCAGCGGCTCGCTGGCATCCAGATAAAGATAGCTTGCTGTCACAACGTACGGCGCCTGGCGCCAGCGGACCAGGGCTTCGACTCCACGCGTGCGCGTAACGCCGTTTTGATTAACCAGTCGCACTTCGTCTGCCGCCACGTCCTGCAACCGCACCGCGTCATCAATGTTTGAGCCAAATAAGGTAAGACCTGTCTCCAGAGCACCGGCCACGTAGCCAAAGTCGAGTGAGACGGTCTCCGCGGTTTCTGCAACGAGGCCAGACAGCGGGTCCAGTCGGGAAAGTCCGGCCGCTTCGGTCTCCTCGATGAAGGGTGTCGGTGCATAGAAGCCGCGACCCCAGGAGGCACGGATGGTCCATGATCCGGGACGATAGAGCAGCGACAGTCGCGGGCTGAACTTTCCACCGTATTCGCTGTGGTCATCCCACCGGGCACTTGCAGCAACGCTGACATTGGATCCCAGGTCACGGTCCAGCTGGGCGAATAATGCGGGTGCGTCGTAATTGTAGTTAAAGACGGGAAACGTATCGGAATCGTAATCATCTGCTTGGTAAGCCAGGCCGCCGACCCAGGACATGGACGATGTATCGCCATTCACAGAGGCTTCGATCAACATCGTCTTGTGCTGGTCTGTTTCAAGCAGCGGACCGAAGCGGTGTTCGTGCGACTGGCGCGTGCCGGAGGCGCGCAATTGCGCAGCGCCCCAACTGGCGACAGGATGTTCGAGAACGACACCCGCGTCGTACCGGCGCGTGTCCTGATTCTGCTGGAAAGGTGCGCCGTCAGGTGCCACCCCGCCGGCCACCGTTCCTCCGCGCCGGTCTTCTGCCATGGCGCCGGCAGTCAAATAGATGCGGAGATCGTTCTGCCCTTCGAAGAATAATCGTGGACGAGCCGAAAATCGCTCATAGCCAGCCATGTCGATCCAGTCATCGTCGTCCAGGTCCTGATCTGACTGTCGATTGTAGTTGGACAGTAGGGAGCCGCTCCAATAGCGGCCAAGGGGACTCTCGACATAGGCGGAAAAGTCCTGCGCGTCGCGCGATGTCGCATTTACGATGATCTCACCGTCGGCGTCCGCGCCAGGGCGCTTCGATACCAGGTTGATTACGCCGCCCAGTGCCTGCCCGCCGTAGAGCGCGGAAGCCGAACCCTTGATAATTTCGACCTGCCCAAGGTCGCTGGGCGGGACTTGCAGCAATCCGAGAGAGGACGCCTGGCCGCCGTAAAGTGGCAATCCGTCGGCCAGCAACTGGGTGTAGCGTCCGCGCATACCGTGAATCCGGACATTGGCGGAACCCAGCGCCGGCGAAGTGACCTGGACTCGCAATCCTCCGGTCTCATTCAGCATCATTGAGATATTGCCCGGACGCATAAGCAGCTTCTCTGCGATCTCCTCCTGGGAGAGCACCTCAACGCGAATTGGTTCGTCCTGAACGCGTCGCCCTGACCGCGTTGCCTGAACGACGATTTCCTCTATCTCCCCGGCATGCTCATCATGCGCATGATCATCGTCCTGGCCGTGAGCCCCGAAGGGAGCTGTCAATGAGAGTAGAGAAATGAGGGCACAAAAAATTGGCAATCGGCAGGTCATAGTCGGTCGCTTTTAGTCGGGGATGATTCGGCCTACGCCGCGAATGTCACGGTGTTAATGGCGGGTGGGAGGCAAAATACCAGCCCTCACGGCATGGCGACAGCAGAAAATAGTATTTTCATCGCAGCGCTGATGGGCCGATTCCCGGGCCTTCGGCCCCGCTTCGCTTTGTTATTCCGTCCGAAACACTGGCGAGTTTTGTTGAACGAGAGTCAAACCTTTGCACCACCACTACAGATGAATAAAGGGCCCCTGAAGGGACCCTTTATTCATCTGGTAGCGGGGGCGTAATTTGTGCTGTTCCGACAGTCATTACCCGCATTCAATTGAAATAGCCATCCGAACAATGCGAGCGCGCAGCGGCGAGAGTCGACATTGCCGCCAGCTACAATTACGAAAAGCGGCCTGCCCTGGCGAGGCACGTTTACTGACTTTTAATGTAGAGTGGAGCCAACTACTGCAATTCATTGGAATACGCTCGTCCGAAGTGGCCGCGACAGAGGCCAGGAGACACACCAAATGCCAAGATTGAGGATGAATAAGACTTCGATTTTAGTTGTACTGATCCTGATTGCGTCCGCGCTAAACACAAGCGCTATCGCTCAGCAGGAGCCGCAAGTGCGCTTGCTGAGCGAGCAGGAATTGGTCGACATACTTGTTGGTTCTTGCATTCAGTCGACGCGTAACTGCGATCCGGAGCGGTCGATCATTGCTGTCAAGCAGGCGCTCTCTAAAGGAAAGCAATTCAGACTGATTTCGACTGAGAATTTCCCGGACGACTGGATGGTGGTTGCCGTTCAAGGGCTAGGCGGTGGCGGAGCCTGGGAGCACGTAATCGAGCGCACCGATAAACAAAATCTGCCTACGATAGAGGATCCCAGGAGGCGCGTAGTTGAACTCCTGGCCGAATACATGGGTAAGGAATTCAATGCACTCGTGCGATCCGAAGCAGCAGGTGCGACGGCTACCGCCCTTTTGCTCGCCGCCGATATGGGCATTCCGACACTGGATGCCGGTATTACGGGCCGGGCCGTACCGGAAGTTCAGCAATCCATTCCCTGGATCAACGGAATGGCCTCAATTCCGACCGCAATCATCACGCGCTGGGGCGACGAGATTATCATCAAGCATGCAGTTGACGAATATCGAGTGGAAGATATCGGCCGCGCGATCGCTGTGGCCAGCGGTGGTAGCGCGACCATCACGATGGCTCCGATGTCAGGCGCTCAACTCGAACGTGGTGTCATTCCGGGCAACCTGTCGGAAGCGATGCTGTACGGCAAGACCGTACGCGAAGCAAGAGAGGCCGGCGACGATCCCATAACAGCTCTCGTCGACGTAGCCGGCGGATATAAATTATTCCACGGTATCGTCACGAAATCGGATGAGCGCGGTGAGCGTGGATTTAACTGGGTTGAAGCAGAGTTCCGAGGTGTCGAGGAGTATCACGGCCACAGTTACAAGGTCTACGTTAAGAATGAGAATATCGTTGCCTGGCTGGACGGCAAGGTCGATGCGATCTCTCCCGACTACATTTACAACCTAGACCCGGCAACGGGGGAATCCACACTTGGCGTCGGGATCGGCGGATACAAGGTTGGAGAAGAGGTTGTGATGGTCGGTGTACCGGCACCCACCCAATGGCGAAGTGAAAAAGGCGTCGAGCTAATGGGCCCGCACCACTTTGGATTCGATTTTGACTACGTGCCTATCGAAGTTCTTCAAGAGAGGCGGAAGTTGGACTAGAGTATGTCGATCAATTCAGCTATCCCGTTTATCACATATTCGGGCGTGCAAGTCTCGCCCGAACAAACGCCGAGTTGATAATCTGAGCATTCGTTTCTCCGCAATCTGAAGTTTCGCCGAGTAGACGTTCGTTCGACCGAAACACCCCGGCGAGCTGCCAGGGTTATAAAGATAGTAGCGGGCGTAGGATTGGCTCGAATCGCTCCGAAGCGATTCTCGGGTCTTCGATCCCGCGAAGCTAAAGCTCTGCCGCCCAAAACGCTAACGCGTTTTGTTGAACGAGGTTCAACTCCTTAACCCACCCGTCCCAATGAAAAAGGGCCCCTGAAGGGACCCTTTATTCATTTGGTAGCGGGGGCTAGCTACCGACGCTATCTACCTTTGGTAAACGCAATGGATATTGCGACCTAAAAGCTCTATTTGCGAATGACCGGTTTTTCACATAACAATTTTTCAGTACCCTGTTAGAGAAGAAAGTGCAACTTCGGGCGTAAGCATCCGTTGCGTGCGTGACCATGCCGCCGAATGTTTCGCAAATCCGTAAGCAGAACGTATGCTGTCGCCCATACTAACGGGAGTTCGCACGATCAATGCTTGAAATCGTTGCTATCTGCCTTGTCATTACGGCACTGCTGACTTATCTGAACCACCGCTTCGTGGGTCTCCCCACGACGATCGGTGTGATGGTCTCCGCGCTGATACTGTCACTGGCACTCATCGGCCTGGACGCAATGGGCATCGCGCAAGGCCTGCTCCGGTACGAGGAATCATTCCTGCGCTCGATCGACTTTTCGGACGTGCTCATGCAGGGCATGCTGTCGCTGCTGCTGTTTGCCGCCGCGCTGCATGTCGATCTCGACGAGCTCAAAGTCTACCGATTGCCGGTGGCTGCGCTGGCTGTGCTGGGTACATTGGCGTCGACGCTGGTCGTGGCATTCGGGATTTGGGTGGTGCTGCCGCTCGCTGGCCTCCAGTTGCCGCCGATGTACTGCCTGCTGTTCGGTGCCCTGATCTCGCCCACGGACCCGATCGCCGTGATGGGAATACTGAAGTCCGTCGGCGCACCGAAAGAGCTGGAACTCGTGATCACTGGCGAGTCTCTGTTCAACGATGGCGTGGGAGTCGTGATCTTCTCGCTGCTCCTGGGCATGCTGGCGAGCGGCGTCACACCAACACTGGGCCAGGGCCTGGAATTGTTGTTACGCGAAGCCGGCGGTGGCCTGCTGTTCGGGCTGGCGCTTGGGTTTGTGACGTTTCGAATGCTCAAGAGCGTGGACAACTACCAGGTCGAGGTTCTGCTTTCGTTGGCAGCCGTCACGGGCGGCTACGCCCTGGCCAACAGGCTGCATTTCTCCGGCCCGCTGGCCATGGTGGTCGCAGGTCTCATCATCGGAAATCATGGTCGCGCGTTGGCCATGTCCGATACGACCCGCCGCTACCTGGACATGTTCTGGGAACTCATCGACGAGATATTGAATGCCACTTTATTCGTCCTGATCGGAATGGAGGTTCTGCTGGTGGTATTTTCGGTCAATCTTCTGATCGCTGCCAGCTTGGCCGTCGCTGTGACCCTATTGGCAAGGTTGCTGACAGTTGGGTTGCCTATGGCTGCGATGCAGAGCGCAATCAACCTGCCACCGGGTTCCTGGAAGGTATTGACTTGGGGCGGTCTGCGCGGAGGCATATCGGTGGCGCTTGCCTTGTCGCTGCCCCTAGGCCCGGAGCGCAATACCGTGGTTGCACTCACCTACGGCGTCGTCGTGTTCTCCATACTTGCACAGGGTCTGTCTATCGGCCACCTCGCACGCCAGGCCGCACGGACCGCTGATCGGCAACACCGAAGTCGGGCGAACCGTGCTAACGAATCGTAATTGTCAGGCAAGTTTTGGGTGCCCACACAACGAGCGCCACTCAGCGATGCGCTGGGCCACCACACCGTGTTGCCCACATCGTCGGCCACCAGCAGCGCGCCGCCCCTACGGCACGCCAATAGGACCCCCCGCCAGAGCAAGCCTTTTCGGTTCGTTTGACATCAGATTGCCTTCAGTTTGGTTTTTCGTACGACGAATATTCTCGTCGCAAATTCAATCTGACGATATCGGGCTCAACCCGATCGAGTTTCAGCGACACCTGCTACGGCAGTAATCGCAGTCTACAGGCAAAAAACACGGGAGTACCGTTTCAACGAACGCGTCAACGACGGAGGCGATTAGTCGGTGGAAAGGCTCTGTAAGGCGGCGGTGATCACGATCATCCGCTCCGTCGTCACCCTACCGTGAACCTGCGATACCAGGGTACCGTTCTTATCCAGAACACAAATGACTGCTTCGTCGCTATCGGACGGCACACGCAGCGCGTTTTCCATGACCTGCGAGTTCAAAATCCACGTTTGATCGTGGTAGCGCTTCGGAACTTTCTCTTTGGCCCGACCAATGGCGTCTTCTTCCGACATAAAAAAAGGCAAATTGACGGCCAGTACGTCGCGAACCCGATATTTACTTTGATCTATCTTTGTTCGCAATGCGCTAGCCCACTCCCGAGTGGATTCTGCGGCGTTACGAGACGGCGTAAGTATGAGCAGCGTCGGCTGACCTAGTAGCTTGTCGCTATCGATTTTTTCTCCGTTAAGCGTCGTCGCCGTAAACGACGGCCATGGTACATCGGCTGCGATAGCGGGTTGCCCGCATAGCGTTAGCATCGCGAAGAGGGTCAGCGTAGTAACGCGTCGGGATTTCGAGCCCGAGAGTGCTATCGGTGCAGTTGTTCTGGATATCATCGTATTCCTCCGCTCAGTTGTGGTGGCGCGACCAGGCTGTCCGCCGTCCAATCGCATTGCTGCGCCAGGGTGCGGCAGTTGGCGTCCGAGATGCCCGCGTATTTGGGTCATTAGGGTCTGTCCCCAGTGCTGTTAATTGTCAGGGTGGTACCGCAGTGCCAAACAGGTTTCGTCATTCGATCACATCATTTGCCCTTACTGCGTAAGGCCCCAGAAATCCGCTATGTGGCGGGTCGAGGAAATGCCAACTTCCAGCATATACCTGCCTTCTTCCCCGAGGCCGTCGTCTCCCCCGGCGCTAATCGGCGTGCCGTGGCCCATTCTCCCGATAATGTATTCCTCGATCACCACCCGTTCGTTCGCATCGCACCAGACCTGCCGGGGAAAGCCGTCGACCTTGTCCACACGTGTCGGCGGTCCTTCGACCTTGTGGATCTTCTTCCACTGCCGGACGATGGAATCGGCGTTGGAACTATCGACGGTCCTATCGCGGCCGCCATGCCAGACCGAGATCGTCGGCCAGGGGCCGGTGAATTTCGAGGCGCCGCGCACAAGCGCGTCGAGCTTGCGGGCCGACAAGCCGCCATATCCTTTCATGCGAAAGAGCGCCTGCATCAGGGTGCGCGCGCTGCGGTAGGGCAGCCCTGCGATAATCGCGCCTCCCGCGAACACCTGCGGATAGGTTGCCAGCATTACAGATGTCATGGCGCCGCCCGAGGACAGCCCCGTGATGAAGACGCGCGACGGGTCGATGGCATGGTCATCGACGACCTGCCCGATCATCTGTCGAATTGAGAGCGGTTCGCCGCCGCCACGGTGGCTGTCGCCAGTCTTGAACCAGTTGAAGCTGCCAATCGCGTTGTTGGTCCGTCGTTGCCCCGGAAACAGGAGCGCTACGCCGCATTCGTCTGCGAGAGCAGACCAGCCTGATCCGGTATCGTAGTACTCCGCCGACTGGGTACTACCATGCAGGACGACAACGAGCGGGCCGTTTTTCGGGAAGTTCTTGGGAATATAGGTATCCGCGCGCAGCGACCCGGGGTCAGTTCCGAATTCGTTCAGGACGGTCAGACGATCGCCGGTATCTGAAGATATCGGCATATAGAACTCCTCTTGCGGGAGCCAATTATTGGCTCACAAATGTGGTGCCGGTACTGCCAAGTTAACTTCTACAGGTTCGGGAAAATTTGCAGTTCATCTTTAGACCACTCAACGGGCTACCCGAATATTCACAATTTGGGCCTACAAATTGACGCTTGTTAGTCTGCCGCCAGAATCGCCAAAGGTACTACAAGCCAATATGAAACTTCCAGTGCGTAAACCATCGCAATCCACAGCAAGACATAGGGAACCACCGAGTTCACCAACTGCCACAAGGCTTTCGATCGACAGGGCGATTGACACTGCAACACATTGTCGCGAGAGAAGGCTTCGCCTTGCGTAGAATCGCGGTCGCCGATTTGTAAATGGCTTGCCACTTGAGTCAGAGCCTATAAATTTAAAACGTATGTGGCTAAGATGCGGTATTCTCGCCGCACCGTCTGTACGATGGCGCACGTTAGTAGACGGAACCCGCTCCGCTGGACTCTACTTTCGCATGTCTGCGCAGGCCTTAATTCACTCAATTAGCAACTGCAAGTCGCAATTACAGCGGGCGCCAAACACGAGAGGACTTCGGCCCTATTCTCGCGGGCACCAGCCGGTCAAGACTCAGCAGCGCGCTCACTCGGCCGATCTGAAGTTCGCATCGGGCGGTAACACCCAAAACACGATACATATCATGTTTGCGTAATGTCTTGCGGTAGCATGATTGATACGTCGACGCTAACAAACTCGACCGTCTGCATTCTGCTGTAGCTTAAACCGTAGCTAGTCTGCTAGCGGCCTGTTCCTACACCTTGGCGAGCAATTCAATTCATGAGAATTTCGACCGAACTGAAGTGTGGCGGTACAATGGAACTATTCTCAATGACTAAATTGGATGCGACGACGTGATTGATTTTTCCTTCGAACCGTACTTGCGCCTGCTTGCAGCCTTCCTGTTGGCACTGCCCATCGCTTGGGACCGGGAGCGAAGCAGCAGGATTATGGGACTGCGAGCTTTTCCACTGGTGGCGGTCGGCTCCTGCGCCTACATATTGGTCGGTCAGGCATTTATTGGGGGCAGTGAACCGAATGCGACGGCGCGCATTGTTCAGGGCCTTATGTCCGGCATTGGATTCGTGGGAGGCGGAGCGATTTTGAAGAGCAAAGATCACGTATCTGGTACCACATCGGCAGCCAGCATCTGGGTTACCGGCGCGCTCGGGGCAGCAGTGGGATTTGGGTATTGGGGTTACGCGATCGCGTTGAGCGTGCTCAATTTTGCAATTGTTTTTGGTATGAGTTTCGTTAAGCCACTCGTCATTGACGACACAAATAAAAAATAGGAAACGAGGATCCCGGAAGCTTAGAAAATTCTTGTATCAAGCTTGTAAGAACCACACCGATTTCTTCAGCCCGGCGATATCGTCGTTCTCATTGGGTTAATCAGCGTATTCGCACATGGTGATCCGTCAGTTTCTAACTAAGTCATTTACACAATATATGCCGACTTCTAGATGATTACCCTAGCATTTGGCCAAAATTTGCCCGCGCATGCGCAAAATCCAACCATAGCATTGAAGTGTCTACCAAACTGCCCCATTGCCAATCGCTGACTTCCCGCATGTCCAGGCCGTGCTTGTTGGCATATTTCAAGTGCTCGATCGACTTTACCTTATGCTGCTGCTTCAGCTAGTCAACCTAGTCGCCGAGTTGGCGCCTCGAAAAACTGAAAGTGATGGCGATCAAGTCAGACTAAGGGTGTATCCAATTCCTGGATCCGTTTCACAAGACTATGTCTCTTTCCCTGCGCAAAAAGCAGGTTCGGCTTCGAGCGCTTCGCGTACGTGCATCAGCCGCCTTTCGATCCGCGCGCGATCATGCGTGGATTCGATGG
>JBBKWL010000075.1:0-5867 GCA_037968975.1 Woeseiaceae bacterium
GTTAATGATCCATTCACTGCGGTGGGCTGTCTTGACTGGTTGCAGAGCGCTATGGCAATCGTTGTGCAACGCCGTGAGCCTGGCTTTAACCGTCACGACGATGACGGTAACCTGAGGGTGTGTGTGCATGCGGTCAGCCTGGAGCGCTTTGCCACCGCAGTGTTCGAGCAGCCGCTTCAGTATGTTGCCGCCGATCGAACGGCTGCGCTTCGTATGATGCAGGTCATCGCTGAGCTTCTCGCCATTTGCGAGCGGAAAGACTACAGGGAAACGCTGCTCAGGCACGCTGCCAACTTAAGTGACGCGGGAGAGCACTGCCTGCCGGTGCCGGCCGACCGACTGACCTTGAGAAATCGCCACGCGCAAACGATTAGAATTGCGGCTGATCCCGCTTATTGCCTACGGCTGCGCGATAATCAAGGGTGGATGGGTGGTCGAGGGTAGCCGACACTGGTGTGACAGACATCTTGCGATTGCCCGGGAGCTTTCATAGCAATATAACTTAATAGCTATCGTTCAGCATGATGGGCCCGCCATGGGCGTTTAGTGCTACGCAGCGCTGCGTGACTATTCTGCGATCTTGTCAGCCGCTTGCTGTTACCGCACAGATCGGGTCCAGTAACGTAGTTCGCGACAAGTGGACGCGAATTTGGCAGCCGCTGGTTTCGTGCCATCGATTTCTATCCAGCCTGCGTCCTTTTCCTCATCCTTGCCAAGTGCGACGTCAATAAGCGGGGAGGCTGATGATTGCCACGCCACGTATTTGCAGTGGCTGTGTGCGTCTGCCAGAAACTGTCGTGCCGCTGGTAACTTGCCGAGACGCTGTGCCGTGGCCTCGTTTAGTACAACCGCAACAGCATCAAAGAGGACGGAAGGCCCACCTTCAATTCGCTCGTCGATGGACAATAATTGGCCCTTACTATCTTTGACACCGTCAATCTGTGGTGCAATTAGCTTCAACTGGCCGTCTTCTGCTTCCACCGCGTTTTTCAGGCTGGCTAGCACCTTCGCGTCGCTGCCTGCTGCGACCAATACCCCCACCGTACGCCCGGCGAATGTGCCGACAGCGTTCTTCTCGATACTTAGCGCCGGAGACGGTTCGAGATCTTTTCTGGGCCGTTTGGCAGGCTTCGGTGCCTCTGGCAATTTTTCCATGCCGAGGCCACTCGCGACCTTCTTGGCCAGTCCCTGATCCACATGTCTTAAGTGACCAACCATACGTTCGCGAATCGCCGTTTTCTGAACCTTCGACAGTTCGAACACGAAGGCATCCTGGATATGCATTTTCTCGGCATCGGTCTGCGACGCAAAAAACTGCGTCGCCTGACTGTAGTGGTCGGCGAATGATGCAGAACGTTTCCGGACTTTAGTCCCCGATTCCTTGACCTCTACGGAACGAAACCCAATGTTCTCATCCTCACGCGGCCCGCCTTCGTCCCCCCAGGAGTTCGGCTCGTAGTTTGCGCGACCCGCCGGGCTGACCATTGCCATATGCCCATCCTGCTGAAAGTGTGCGAAGGCGCAGCGCGGTGCGTTGACGGGTATGTGCGTAAAGTTCGGCGAGCCAAGGCGTTTGATCTGTGTGTCGAGATAGGAGAAGTTTCGTCCCTGCAGCAATGGATCGTTGCTAAAGTCGATGCCACGGACAATATTCTGCGTGCAAAACGCCACCTGTTCGGTTTCAGCGAAAAAATTGTCGACGGTACGATCGAGCACCATCCTGCCGATCGGCTTGATGGGGAGCAATTCTTCCGGTATCAGTTTGGTCGCGTCCAACACATCGAAGTCGAAGTTATCGGCGAATTTATCGTCAAACGCTTGAATGCCGAGTTCCCATTCGGGAAACTGACCTGCGTGAATGGCATCCCACAGGTCGCGACGATGATAGTCAGGATCGGCACCATTTATCTTGACGGCCTCATCCCAGGTGACGGACTGCATCCCCAGTTTAGGCTTCCAGTGAAATTTCACGAACGTGGACTTCCCGGATGCGTTGACGAAGCGGAATGTGTGCACGCCAAACCCTTCCATGAAGCGAAATGAACGTGGAATAGTGCGGTCCGACATGATCCAAAGGGCCATGTGAATCGATTCCGGCATCAGGGAAATAAAGTCCCAGAAATTATCGTGAGCCGTTTGTGCCTGCGGGAACCCCCGATCGGGCTCGGGTTTGGCGGCATGGATCAGATCGGGGAACTTCATCGCGTCCTGGATGAAGAAGACCGGAATGTTGTTGCCTACCAGGTCCCAGTTGCCTTCCTCTGTGTAGAATTTGACTGCAAATCCACGTACGTCCCGAGCCAGATCCGGTGACCCCTGGCTGCCGGCGACCGTCGAGAATCTGACGAACACTTCAGTTTTATGGCCCTTCTTTTTAAATGGCGCAGCCATGGTCAGATCGGGAAATGCGCCATAGGACTCGAAATACCCTTTCGCACCGTAACCGCGCGCGTGTACCACGCGCTCCGGTATACGCTCGTGATCGAAATGGAAGATCTTTTCCCGCATGACGAAGTCTTCCAGCAACTGCGGGCCGCGATCGTTGATAGTCAAAGTGTTCTGATCGTCTGCAACAGGTACGCCCTGTTGCGTCGTCAGAATAGCGCGCTTGCCAGCCTGTTGGCGTGTCTCGCCGCCCGGACCGCGCTTAACGTCGACGTCGCCTATCTTCGCGTCTTTTAGCTCCGACTTCTTATTACTGCTGGCTCGCTTTGACTCTAGCGACGATTCTGAGCGGTTAGTGGGCTGCGAAACGTTACGCGGCGCCGAACTTTCTGACGTACCGGCATTTTTCTTTGACATTGAATTGATTCCTGTTCGATGTGTTTTCGTCGTCGACGCTATGTCGACCCTTGCGCGCTGTGCTTTCGGGCGCTGGGTCGTCAACTGATTCAAGTTTGCGTCGGCTGATTGGGACTTGCAGAAATGGCGTTCCATTTGGAAATCTATGCAACATAAGATGCAATAACCAGGCCAATGGATTCTGCTTCACTTATATCGAAGGTTGAATTGAAATCGAAACAGAACAATCGATGCGCTTCAAGACTCACTTCCGGTCAGGTTCGCTGTCGACGCTTTGATGCGCTACCTGCAGTCAGCCGCGGAAGTGACACAAACCGGGGTGTACAGAATCTGTGAAGTCGACGTACCGCTTGTGAACTGTTATTACAACAAAATGCACATTCTACGTTGTGCTAGTAGATGAAAAGGTTCGTTTTGCTAAATTCCACGGGCGAGTTTCAAGCTGTCGCGGTAAGTCGACGGATCGTGTAATCTGTGGCCAAATGACGAGATGTCACAGGAACGCCAGCAAGTTATTGGGTGAGTTTTCAATACAATCGCGGCACTCGTTAACCCTCGGAAGGCAAACAGAATGTGGTCTATCACTTTGCGGCGACCCGCGGTTGCGCCAATCCGTCTGCATCGTAGGTCACCATCGCTGAGCTCCGGGTAAAATTAATAAATGTATAGAGCTATTAGAAGCAGACTCGGATTTATACGTTCATTGCGCCCGTGGGTTGATGGTCACTTTGACCTACTGTTGTCACAAGTGAGTTACTCGCATCGCAACGCCGATAAGGGTTATCAGGACGAAGACCATCTAATGGCTGCTGCCCAGTGGCTTGAACAGGCACAGGATGCAACATCAGATGACGGTGTAACAGGAAGGTATGGCTTAACCTCGGGGTGGACGTCTTCGTATCCGGAAACGACTGGGTACATCATACCGACACTATTGCAATTGGCGGATGAATCGGGTGACAGGCGGTTCTATGATCGTGCGGAACGTAGCGTCGAATTTCTGTTGGGATTGCAACTGCAGAATGGTGCGTTTCCTGGCGGTGAAGTGCACGAGAATGTCGACAATCCGTCGCCGTTCAATACGGCGCAAATCGTCAATGGATTAATAGCCTGGCATAAAGTCAGCGGCTGTCAGCGAACTGAGGAAAGCCTGCGTCGTGCCGGGGACTGGCTGGTTTCCGTGCAGGATGATGACGGAGCGTTCCGTCATCATTTTTATAACGACGAGGCGTCCACGTACAGCGCGCACTTGTCATGCTGGCTCGCGGAGCTGGGAGAGCATTTCGGCAACCAGCACTACCTAGCCGGCGCGCACCGACACATGGACTGGGTCTTACAGCATTACGATGCGAAAGCAGCCTGGTTTGACCTCTGTGGCTTTGACACTCTGCAGCATGCGGATCGCGAGGCATTCACGCATACCATTGCTTACACAATATGGGGTGTTTTGTACTGTGGTCGAGTCTTTGAGCGCAACGATCTGATCAGCGCGGCGCGACAGTCTGCCAGGAAGATCGCGCATCGACTCGAGTTGTCGCGTACCTTGCCAGGCATTCTTAATTTCGAAGCAAAGGGCAACAAGGATTTCGTATGCCTGACAGGTAGTGCGCAGATGGCCCTGATCTGGATGGAGTTGTTTGAGCTGGACGGAGATCTGTGGTGGTTGAATCCGGCATTTAAGGCGATCGATGAGGTAAAGCGCGCGCAGTTCATGGACAACAGCAACGCAGCGATCCGAGGCGGTATCGCAGGGTCACACCCCGTTTGGGGTCCCTACATCCGAAACGCGCTACCTAATTGGGCGCCGAAATTTTTTATTGATGCAGTTCTAAAAAAGCGTGACATTCTCGAGAAGCTGGGTGATCGAACCGTCGCGGTCCCCTCACCTGATTCAACGTTACCTAGAAAATTGCCTGAGACGGAGGCCGGGAATACGACCAACCAACCCAATGTAGTATTCCTGACGAGATCTGATTCAACGCGACTCGCGCATTTCGCTTCCGAACTCGAAAAGCGCGGCGTCAAGCCTGGCGCTGTCGTCTTCGAGACCATGCCAGATCCGTCGGTGTCGCAAAGAATACTTCAAGCGGTGTCAGAGCGAGGATTCAAGGCGCTGGTGAATAAAGTGCTCGGTCGAAAGTCGGCTTCACAATCCAGTGCGGCTGTGGCGAATAGTTCAGAAAATCTGCCATCTGCTGAGGCGTATTGTAGGCAACGCAATATCAAAACGGTGGCCGTCGGCAAACTCACGGATCCAACGGCAATTGAACAAATAAAGCAGTTAAGTCCTGATGTACTTATTCAGGCTGGCGTGGGGATCCTGAGGAAAGGACTCCTAGACGTACCTAGTCTTGGCACCCTGAACGTCCATATGAGCTTACTGCCCCGGCACCGCGGTATGAATGTGGCTGAGTGGGCAGCAATGGAAGGGCACGACAACGGTGTCACCGTACATCTGATTGATAAAGGTATAGACACCGGACCGATCACCCTTGCGCGTGAAGTGTCCCGCGACGGCTGCAGTTCTATAGCGTCACTGAGAAGTAAAATTGATCGTGAACAACGGGTGGCGCTGGCTGATGTAGTGACGTACATCGTGAAGTCCGGCAGTTTGCCGCCGCTTCGTACGCAACGCATTGATGAGGGCAGGCAGTACTACGCAATGCATCACGATATCCGCGCAGTTTTAGAACAGGAACTCTCTGGCTCCTCTGGGTAACCGCAAATGCTTTATCAATCAGCAGCCTGATCACGCAATGTAATTTTTGAGAATCGCTGGGTTGTGATTTGCTTTGAGTTAACGATCATACGAATCGTGTCCTGCATCTGCGGCGCGTCTTTCCCGCCGCTCGTACCAACCGTAACCAGGGAGCTGCGTTGAAAACTGAAATAAATATTAATCCTGCCAAAGTAGCAATCGCGTTGGTGACGATCGTTATCATACTGACCATCCTGCACTTGGTATCAATCTATCTTCAGATCAATCTTGACTTTGGTGAGCGGGCGCGTGGCAGGCTGTTGCGAAAGCTCGTAAACCTGTTTGATTTTGACGCAGAACAGAATAT
>JBBKWL010000076.1:0-6918 GCA_037968975.1 Woeseiaceae bacterium
TCTTCATAGCGTTCGTAGGGCAGGCTGTAGGCGCGATCAGCTGTATTGTTCCAGCTGTCGTCAAAGTATTTGTGTGCGGCGACGAATACAGAATCCGTGTTGCTACCCCTGACCACTACGTCCGTTTCCAGTTTGAAGTCATCCAGATTCCGGCGCGTGAAATTGGCTGTACCGGTTCCAATGACGCTTCTATCCGAACGATGCTGAAACAGCAACATCTTGGTGTGGCATTGTTCGCCCAAGGTAGCTCGCCATGCTATTTGGCAGGGGGTTGGTCCTACCCCCTTAACCCCTCGCTTCGCTCGCACGATCCAACCTTATTGGTTATCTTCGTTCAGTGTCACTCAGATCGGCGCCGGGCAATGCTCTTTGATAAAGTCATTGTGATCAGGCAGCTTCGCAAGATTATGATTTACAAAACCACTCAGCTTTTCAAGCTCTAGCTTTAATGCTTCCGGTGGCAATATACGACCTGCACCGTGACGATGTTCCGGGAACAAACCCTGCCCAAGCATCACTTGAACCCAAGAGTGCCCGGGAAACAAGTTCACCGAATCCGGCCACACAAAGCCGTTTTCTTTAAAGATCTCCATGCGGTGAGTGAGGCTGTCCGGGATATCCATAGTACGATAATAATTCCAGAGTTCACTGTCATCCCGTTGCGTCTGCTTGTAGTGCAGGATGATAAAATCGCGCACCGCCTCCCATTCAATCCGGGTTTCACGATTAAACCGCTCGGCCAGCGGCGCCATTGCGCCTGAAAACGGGAAGAGCTTCATCAGGCGTACCAGCGCAGTGGTAATCAAGTGGATGCTGGTCGATTCAAGTGGCTCGAGAAAGCCGCTCGACAAACCTATGGCAACACAGTTCTTTTGCCACGCATTTCTTCGGCGACCGGTTTTAAATCTCAGGAGGCGGGGCTCAGTGATGGTCTCGTCAGTGAGATTGCCGAGTAAAGTTGCACGGGCATCGTCGTCGGAACAAAACCGGCTGCTGTAAACAATGCCATTGCCGGTACGCCTTTGCAGGGGGACACGCCACTGCCACCCGCAGGAATGTGCAATGACGTGTGTATAGGGGGAAGGCGGCTTAGTATTTTTCGTCTGTACTGCCAGAGCGCGGTCAGCGGCCAGCCAATGGCTCCAGTCCTCGAATTCAACATCCAATGTTTCGCCGAGCAGCAGACCTCTGAAGCCGGTGCAATCAATAAAGAAGTCACCGGCGACCTGTCTGTCTTGCTCTAACTCCAGCGATTGGATATTACCCGTCACCGTATCAACGGTAATTTCGCTAATCTTGCCTTCGACTCGCCGGACGCCGAGGGATTCGCTTTTTTGCCGCAGAAATCCGGCGTAGGCCGTTGCGTCCAGGTGATAGGCGTACGTCAGGTGCGTCTCACCTACTTTTACCGCGAATTTGCCGGCCTTCAACGCCTTCACTTCGAGGCAATAGTCCTCCAGGCTGCCGCCAAAGCCATTGGCCTGCGCTTCCAACCAGTACTGGTGGAATTCCACCATCCAGTTACTTTGCCCGCTTTCACCGAACGAGTGAACGTAGCTTTCGCCCGGCGCGCCCCAGTTGTCAAAGACAATGCCGAGCTTGAAGGTTCCCTGGGTTGCGCGCATAAACTCACGCTCGTCGATGTCGAAAAACTGGTGAAATCTGCGCATGGTGGGAATGGTCGCCTCGCCTACACCCACGGTTCCGATCTGATCGGATTCGACCAGGGTGATATCGAGCAAGTTACCCAGCCGCCTGACCAGGCTGTAAGCTGTCAACCAACCAGCCGTTCCGCCACCGGCGACGACTACGCGAATTTTCTCCTGCATCAATGGTTCTCCAGAGAGTCAGCGACTCCGGTTATTCTGCAACTGCGCGCAGCCTGCGCGCCGTTAATTCATTTATGTTCGCCAAAGGTCCGGGACACTCTTCAGGCAAATGCGCTGTTACGTTTTTGGCGGAACCGAAAACATAATAGTCGACCAACTCCCGCCGGCCAACCGATCTCGTGCCGTGCCCCATAGGTAACAGCAATTTGTGTTGAACGACAGAAATGATTTTAGCCAAAAGGAGGTGCTGGTCAGGGTCTTGCTCCGACTGCCCGTGCAGCTGGTGGATGTCGATGACATCCTGCAGGAACCCCTGATGCGAGCGCTCTTGGCCGATGAAAAAAGCAGATCAAATTTCCCAAGAGCTATCTCTATTATGGTTTCGCGCAACATCGTTTTTGCAGAGAGTCAGCGCCGATCCGGCGAAGTTCAAATGGGAGATCGATGAGACTATCCTCGAAGCCAACGCCGCGCGGATTGATGAAGCTGTGCATTACGAGCAATTGCTGGAGGTATTCTGCGAGGCGATGGGCATTTTGCGCAAAGCGCACCAGCGCGCGATTCTGTTGCGCCGCGTCTACGGCCTCTCGCACAAGGAAATTGCGAAGAAGAGGAAGAAGGGTGTTTCGATCAGGTCCGTGGAAAAATATTTTGCGCCAGGAATAAGGCGCTGTCAGGACATCATGTCCAGGCGAGGCTACGGCGTCGAGCACAGGGAGGGGCGTCCGGGTGAACCGGGTCTCGCCCGAGCTCGTCTCTCTGAGCGCTGGGTAAAGATGAGAAAGGTGCGCTCACGCCAGTCGGGCAAGATTCAAAAAATCTTTGCGGGTTTTCCGGACCCAATCCTCACTTAAAAGTTCGCAACAGAAAGATGCATTTGAAACAGCCACCGGGGGATAAAATAAAGGTTGGCGTTGTTCGGCCAACAATGATAAAAACTGCTCAAGGGGATCCATATTGACGCGTTGTGCTTATCTGCGTGTGCAGATGTTAGCGCTACCATGGTCGGATCCGGGGGGGTGTCCATCCATGATGACACCTAAAGTGCAAAACCGGGACGTCCGGAATGAGGTACTGAAGATGGGTGAGATAAAAACAACTATGCAAAAAACTAAATTGGCGACCGCAATATCAGCAGCTTTGGCCATTGTCGCCAGCCCGGCGTTTGCGCAGGATAACAGTGACGGCATCGAAGAGGTCGTGGTCACCGGTATTCGTGGCAGTTTGCAGGCGGCCCTGGATGTCAAGCGTCAGTCTACAGGCGTGGTGGACGCAATTTCAGCCGAAGATATCGGTAAGTTTCCCGATACCAACCTGGCGGAATCGCTGCAGCGCATTACCGGTGTGTCCGTGAACCGCGTAGAGGGCGAAGGCTCCGAGGTTACGATTCGCGGTTTCGGTGGCCAGTTTAACCTGGTGACCCTGAATGGCCGTCAGATGCCCGCAGCCGATAACGCTGTCAATTTCTTTGGCATCAACGCCAACCAGGCTGGCGGCAATTCGCGCTCCTTCGACTTTTCGAACATTGCATCCGAGGGCGTATCGGGCTTGCAGGTCTACAAGTCCGGTAGGGCTTCAGCGCCTTCCGGTGGTATTGGTGGCACGATCAATGTTCAAACCCTCCGACCCTTGGACGTAGGTACTCAGCTCTCTCTCAGCGCCAAAGGCGTCGATGACAACGGCGGCAATAGCGTTACGCCGGAGCTTAGCGGTCTGGGCAGCTGGACGAATGATGCAGGTACCTTCGGCGTGAGCGCCTTTGCTTCCTACCAGGAGCGCGATTACACGAATCGCACGGCGCTTGGCGGTGGCTTCTTCGTCTGGCAGACGCCTTTCGATCCGACCATCCCAGCCTTCGCGAACGCCAACATCATCAATCCACCGGGCCCCGATCAACTGGCCGGTTTTATACCAAATGCCTCTATGACGTACACCGAGGGTGAGCGAGAACGCACGAACGCTTCGGTGACCGTGCAGTTTGCACCCAGTGACCGCAATACTTTCACCTTGGATGCGATGTTCACGCGGAATGATCAATCTCAAAAGAGTGTGGGTGATCTACCCTTCTATGTTCGCCAATTCGATTTCGCCGCTTTCGATGACAATCCTGTTCTCTCTATTCCTGTTCTCCTGGGCGAGCCGCTCGTGGCCGGTGGCGGCAGCGACTTCACCCAGGCCGGCAAGGAGCTCCCATTCCGGAATTCGCTCTTCTACATTCGAGACGAGTTGAAGTCGATCGGCGCCAATTGGGACTATGAGCTCAATGACTCATGGACGATAAACGTCGACGTGTCTACCGCCCAAGCGACAGCCGGCGGCAACGGCCCTGGTGGCTCTATTTATGATGCAATCTCCATTGGCGGTCAGGCTGTCGCTTTCCAATTCATGGACTTCCGAAGCGACATCACGCAGGCCGTCCAGGCCATCGCGGACGGCTCCGGCCCGACCAGCACTATAGTCGACGGTCAGCTGGTTAACTTCGCCGGAGGTAACGCGAATGGTGTTTTCGAAAAGTCGGATCTTGGTTCTCAGTGGATCCTTCAGAACTTTCAGGAACAGGAAAGCACCATCGACCAGCTCCAATTGAAGGCTGCATGGGACAACGGCGGTGGGATCAGCGCTAATTTCGGCCTGGGCTATTACGACAACGAGATTACGCAGCTGAATGTCTTCAAGCGTGAGGAACTCGGCGGCTGGAACACGGGCTTCATTGGCGATATCGTGACGCTGATGGGAGAAGATGCTATCCAAGAGATCTGCGTCTCCTGCGAGTTTAACGACAATGACGATCTCATCCTGACAGAGCAACAACTGCTCGCGGATTACGCCGCCGCCGGCGGAACCTTAGCCCCGGGCTCCAGCTATCGAGTCGTGGGCCAGAATGCGTTCTTTGTCGACCCGATAGCGTTCGCCAGAGCCTTTGACGGCTTCACCAGCGGCGGCGGGGCAGTATACGACTTCAACAATCGCAAGGTAACGGGCACTAACGACCGTACCATCAAAGAATCAGCCCTGTCGGTCTACGGCGAGGTTGTCCTGGACGGCGAAGTCGCCGGCAAGTCGATGCAGGTCGTGGCTGGGCTGCGCTACGAGGAAACGGACGTCGAATCCTTATCGGTGCAGTCGATCCCAATAGCCAAGGACTGGGCATCGGACAACGACTTCAACACGAGAATCGGCCCGACAGCGGCGGTGACACAGACACACCGCTATAACAACATTCTGCCGAACCTCGACTTCTCGGTGGATCTTACCGATAACATCAAAGTGCGCGCTTCAATGAGCACAACCATCGCGCGTCCGGAGTTGGCCGATATGTTCGTCGATACCGATGCCGGTAATCCGGGCACACCGACGGTACTTGGTGGCCAGTGGAGTGGTAGCAGCGGTAACGCGCAACTGGATCCGCTGGAGTCCGATAACCTCGACCTGTCGTTCGAGTATTACTACGGTGAAGGCAGTGCCTTTACGGTCGCCTACTTTGACAAGTCGATATCGAACTTTATCGGGAACGAGCAGGTAACGAGAAACCTGTTCGGTCTGACCGATGTCTCCAGCGGCCTGCCGGGTACAGTCTCGGGCCAGGCCCTCCAGGAATTGACGGACCGTGGCTGGGCCGCGACTGAGACGAACCTCTTCACAATGACGGCTATCCTCGCTAATCCGCAGGATTTCCCAAATGGTGCCGATGAGTTCATCGACCCCAGTCAGCCGGGAGGTGCCGCGCAATCATCCAACATAGCCACCGCGTACGACATACCCCCTCAGCCAGGCGATCCATTGATCGACTTTCTCGTCCAGCAACCCACGAACGCGGAGAATGCCAATATCGATGGCTGGGAGGTCGCCTTGGTGCACTTCTTTAGCACCGCAAGTTTCCTCAACGGCTTCGGCCTCCAGCTCAACGCGACCTTTGTCAGCGGTGACGTCGCATACGACAATTCCCTTCCTGAGAGTGAGGATCAGTTCGCCTTGACGGGCTTGTCGGACTCGTGGAATTTCATCGCCTTCTACGAGAACGAGACTTGGAGTGCGCGTATTCTCTTCAACAGTCGTGATGAGTTCTTGGCCAACACCAACGTCGGTAACCGCATACCGCGATATGTTGAAGACTACCAACAGCTTGACTTCAATGTCGGCTATCGTGTCACCGATAATCTGACGTTGACTCTTGAGGGCATCAACATGCTGGAAGAACCGCTCGTCTTCCATGGCCGCACACCACAACAAGTACAGGCTTACATTGAAGGCGACCGACGCCTGATGTTGGGTGCGCGGTACATCTTCGACTAGAAGTCGGCAAGACCAGAAGCAGGTACCTGGGTACCCATCGGCATGCCGGTGGGTACCACTTGCCCGTGAAAATTGCGTATCCATTGGTCTGAGAAAAAAAGTCACCGACCGAGGGGGGGACATTGACTATCAGAATTGGAATTGTTGGTCTGGGTTTTGGCGCGGAATTCATCCCTATCTATCAGGCGCATCCGTCTGCAGAGCTGGTTGCCGTGTGCCAACGATCTCAGGCATCGCTTGATAAAGTTGCGAATCGATATTCAATTCCAAAACGCTACACCAGCTATGAAGAAATGTTGGCCGACCCTGACATTGATGCCGTGCACATCAACACGCCCATTCCGATGCACGGTCAGCAGTCGATTCAAGCCCTTAAGGCGGGAAAACACGTTGCTTGTACCGTGCCGATGGCAACGACGGTTAAAGAGTGCGAAGAGATTGTGCGTCTCTGTGAGTCGTCGGGTCTCAAGTACATGATGATGGAGACAGTGGTGTACTCCCGAGAATTTCTGTTCATGAAAGAGCTTTTCGACAAGGGTGAACTTGGCGATATTCAATTTCTCAAAGCATCGCATCAGCAGGACATGGAAGGCTGGCCGGATTACTGGCCGGGTCTGCCTCCGATGCATTACGCGACACACTGTGTCGGGCCGATTCTCGGGATCGCCCAAACAGATGCGTTGTCTGTTTCCTGTTTGGGTTCGGGACGTATCAGACCTGAATTGCAAGAGCACTACGGATCGCCATTTGCGATTGAGTCTTGCCATATCAAATTGGCCGATTCAGATGTTGTCGG
>JBBKWL010000077.1:0-2964 GCA_037968975.1 Woeseiaceae bacterium
ATTCTACGGGACGGGCGAGGGAAAGCAATCGGGCAACTCCCCAGCCTTCTTGTTGCTTCCTGCTGTTCACGCGGCGGATGGCGTGTCACTCAGGCCGACCAGCGCTTCGTATGCGGCTGGAGGTGCAGTTACCGCAGGTTCCGATTGTTCGAGGGCCTCAAGCGCGGGGCAACGGTGCCAGCGTACGCTTTCATTTCGTGTAGCACGTGATGCGCCGACTTGCAGTACGCGATCGAACCAGACCGCTTGATCAGTCCACTTAGTACGGCCATCGCGCCCACTTTGTCCAGGGCAATGAGTGCCTCGGCGGCGACCGAGCGAACGTCCTTGTCGTCATCATCCAAAGCATGCATCAGCGCAGGGGCCGCCACCGGATCAGCAATTACTTGCAGCGCTTTTGCCGCCTCCCAGCGGATGTGCGTTCGGGGGTCGATAAGCGTTGTTACCAGTGCGCGCGTCACATCGTGGCCGCCGAACTCAATCAACTCGTTCCGCGATCGTTCACGCACAACGCCATCTTCATCGGCCAGTTGGCCAGTCAGCCGTCTGATGTCAGTTTCCCTGTTCATCTCGCTCTCCGTTTGTAAATAGGTAATTCGACGGCTCCGTTTTGACATGCAATACACTCGTTCACAGTCGCAGTTCCCTTGACCGACATAAAAAAAGCCGACGTGCTGGAACACCCGGAGGTATCCCACCACGTCGGCTTACTCACTAACTCGTCCCCCGCCTGGATCTCATTGAGACCGACCGGGTTGCTTTTTATTTAGTCATCCGATTCATCGAGTGAGGCGGCCTTCAACATTCGATGCGCCTCACTTCCGTCTCCGTTTATTGTACCAAGCAACTCCGAAACGGATACCGCAGCTCGTATGCAACTCGACCTTGTTGTTCTTGTACTACGCGACAATGCGCTTGGCATGATCAAGTGGAAGCAGGAAGACATGGGATTCCAGGAATACGGGCTCGATTTTTCGAACCCCGACTTTGTGCAGTACGCGTCTGCCTACGGTGTATCGGGACATCGTGTCGAGGCCGCCAGTGAGTTTCTACCGCTACTGCAACAAGCCTTATGCGCAGGTGGGATACACCTGTTGGAGGTGCCCGTGGACTATTCTCACAATGATCGTGTCCTAAACGACGAAATCAGAAAGCAAAGCGACAACGTTTCGCCTTAAGCAGCAAGATGCGAACTAATCAACCTCCGAAACGGCGACTTCAGACGCCCGGACCTTGGCGTAAAATGCGTCGACAAGAGAACTGTGGTGCCGATTTCGAAGTGACTCCGCTAATGCTCTCGCATCGTCGCCACGTGCAATTCGTTCACGATCCTCGTCCGTGAGTTGCCAGAATTCATAGATGCCAGTCCTGCCTTGAATGCCCACTCCCTTGCACGTTTCGCAGCCTGTCGCATCGCCAACACATTCGGCCAGCGGCAGACCATTCGTTTCGAACCACTCATGCTCGATCTTATTTGGTTCGCGGTCGAATTTGCACGCAGGACAAAGCCGACCGACCAGTCGCTGATTTACAACCGTGTTCAGCATAGTTGCAATTAGACCGTTCTTTACGCCCCACTGCCGCAATGTCGAAATGGTGCCGATTGCATCGCGAGCATGCAGCGTACTCAGCACTGTGTGTCCGGTCGCGGCGGCTTTCATGGCCGTCGTCGCCGATTCCGGATCACGGAGTTCACCAACCAGCATGCAATCGGGATCGAGCCGGAGCATCGTGCGAATTCCAGCCGCAAACGATAGGCCTGCCTGCTCGTCCACCTGAATCTGCGTCGCACCGTTCAACTCATACTCGACTGGATCCTCGATCGTAATTACATTGAGTTGGGAATCGACAAACTCCTTAAGAATTGCATGCAGTGTCGTCGTTTTCCCGGCTCCGGTCGGCCCGGTAACGAGTAACATGCCGACTCGTTCCTTTTGCCAGCTCTCAATGACCGCACGCCCCTGAGCGGGTATGCCCAGACCATCAAGCGACAACTCCAGTCGGTCACTATCCAGCAATCTCGCGTGCAGTTTTTCTCCACCGTGGCAGGCGACTACAGTAAGTCTAATGTCAACTGAGTGATCGTCCGATGTTTCGTGCCAACGTGATTCGAGCGGAGTTGGCGAGGATATGGGATCAAGCCTCGCCAAAACTTTCATCTGATTGATGAGCTGTTGGGACACCTCTTTTGGGACGTGGGCCGCGTCCCTCATCTTTCCATCAATACGCAGCCGAATTCTAGCTCCATTGTTGAATGGATCGATGTGAATGTCAGTGGCTCGCTCGCGAATGGCATCTTGCAACAACAGTTGCGACGATCTCTCGACCTGCGCATCGTCACTGGACATCGCTCGACCGAGGAACTCCTGCACGAGAGCCGGTTGGGTGCTCGCGGTGTCCGCTTCACCATGGTCAGTCGTTTTGTCAAGCTCCATTGTCGTCATCCTTCTCACTAGGTGAGTATCACGGTTTGAGGTTTGCGACGATAGACGCATATCGCCGACTTGCGTTTGATTGCGTTTGATTACCGTGCTACTTGCTCGGTCGAGGTTTTCCGCCAGGTCATCACTCATGTCATCGACGTCGGACAGGGTCGGCCGATTGAATCCGGCCGGTCGCACGGTCGATCGTGCCGGGGATCTGGCGGTTGTCCTCGATGTTCTCCCAATAGCCGGGACGCCCATAATGTTTGTAGATACGCGATTCCTGCTTGCGATCTAGTTGCGCCGCTGCGTTGTAGGGCGGCGCGTCTTTCACTGCCTGCCGAGTGAGATTGATCGAGACCTTGGCGTCGTGCCAGCTCACGTCCTGGATCCATTGCGGCGCGATCAGCACCTGGTGGCCAAGCCACCAGGTGCTGGTGTCCACGATGATGTAGCGAATAGCCCAGGTCTCCTCGTCGACGAGCAAGCCCTGTACGTGGCCGATGTCGCCATCGCTCGCGCGGATGTGATAGCCCTTTAC
>JBBKWL010000078.1:0-28034 GCA_037968975.1 Woeseiaceae bacterium
TCGAATTCCTGTTTCGCAGTCGTCGGATTGTCGCGCAACGCCTGAATTCTATAACTCGTCTCTGACCAGTTACGTTGCAACGTTGCACGTTCTACCCGCAACACAACATCTTCGCCACGTCGAATAGTCAGTGCTTGGTTATCACCTTCAACGCGACCGATCGCCGTCGCTTTGGCGCCGGTCCGATCCAGGGCCATTTGCACTTGTGGAAGCTTCTTCTTTTCGACCTGTATGACCGCACCGAGCTCCTCGTTAAACAACTGCTCCAAGAGTTCGCTGTCGGAACCTTCCATTCGCAGGCTGATGCCGAGGCGGCTTGCGAACATCATTTCTGCCAATGTCGCTAACAGGCCGCCATCACTGCGATCATGATAAGCGAGCAACATATCGCGTTCATTCAATTCCTGAATTGCGGCAAAGAAACTCTTGAGCGATTCGGCATCATCAAGATCTGGCGTTTCGCCACCCGCGCGATTGAATGCCTGCGCGAGACAGGAACCGCCCATGCGATTTTTGCCGCCACCCAGATCGAGCAACAACAAGTAGCTTGATTCCTCAACTACACGAAGCTGCGGAGTCAGATGTTTGCGCACGTCAATCGTCGGCGCAAAAGCGGAGACGATCAAGGATACCGGGGCAACAACCTCGTACTCATCTTTGCCTTGCGACCAGCGCGCTTTTAACGACAAGGAGTCCTTGCCGACCGGTATGGCAATCCCGAGTTCGCGACACAACTCGTGGCCGACAGCCTTAACGGTATCGAACAGCTTGGCGTCTTCGCCGGGGTGACCACTAGCGGCCATCCAGTTTGCGGACAAGCGAATTTTCCTGAGGTTCTCAATTCGCGCCGCCGCGATATTCGTTATAGCTTCGGCAACAGCCATCCGGCCTGATGCTGGTGCATTCAAAGTAGCGAGCGGTGTGCGTTCGCCCATCGCCATCGCTTCGCCGGTGTAACCGTCAAAGCTGGTCGTCGTTAACGCGACATCACTGACCGCTACCTGCCACGGCCCGACGAGTTGGTCACGCGCTGTCAGGCCGCCCACGGTTCGATCCGCAATATGAATCAGAAAGGCTTTGTCTGCGACAGCCGGAAAGCGTAAAACTCGCGAAATTGCGGCGGACAGATCGATACCGTTTAAGTCGAGCTGCGGCGTTGGCAACGACAGACGCACAACATCACGAGACATCTTCGGCACATTGCCGAATAACAGAGACATTGGCATATTGACAGGCTGATTATCGAATTCGATGTCGTTAACAAGCAACTGCTCATCGGCCGTCAGTGTCCCGATAATCGAGAGTGGACAGCGTTCGCGGTCGCATATTTGTTCGAAGTGCTCGATCTCATCTGTGTCCACAATCAGAACGTAGCGCTCCTGAGCTTCGTTACACCAAATGCCCATAGGCGACATGCCACGCTCAGCATTAGCAATGTTACGCAATTCAATCGTCGCGCCATGCTGACTGTGTTCCACAGCCTCGGGGACCGCGTTCGACAAGCCTCCGGCACCAACGTCATGAATCAGCAGGATCGGATTTTTCTCGCCGACCTGCCAGCAGCGATCAATGACCTCCTGCGCCCGGCGCTCCATCTCCGGGTTGCCACGTTGCACGGAGGCGAAATCGAGATCTTCGCTGCTGCTGCCGCTCGCGAGACTGGACGCTGCGCCGCCGCCCAAACCGATCAGCATCGCCGGACCGCCAATGATTACAATCTTCGCACCGGCCGGTACGTCGATTTTTTTCGCGTGCTGTTCGCGTACATTACCGACACCGCCCGCGATCATTATCGGCTTGTGATAACCACGGATTTCATTTTCCGGCAGACCGGGCAGGCTGCTCTCGTAGGTTCGAAAATATCCCAGCAGATTAGGCCGGCCGAATTCGTTGTTAAACGCAGCACCGCCAACAGGTCCCTCGGTCATGATTTCCAGCGGCGATGCCATGCGATCGGGATGTGGGAAGTCAATTTCCCAAGGCTGAGCGAATCCGGGGATGCGCAAGTGCGACACAGTGAATCCCGTGAGACCCGCTTTCGGCTTGGCGCCCAGGCCGGTCGCTCCTTCGTCCCGGATCTCACCGCCAGAGCCGGTTGCAGCACCCGCAAACGGCGATATAGCCGTCGGATGGTTATGCGTTTCAACCTTCATCAGGATGTGTACCGGCTCTTCGTGAAACTGGTACTCGCGGTCGCTCGCGGACGGCATTAGGCGCGACCCTCGCCAGCCTTCAATTACTGCAGCATTGTCCGAATACGCTGAGATCACGCCATCCGGGCTTGCCGTGGTGGTCGATCGAATCATGCCGAATAATTGGTGGTCCTGCTTTTCGCCGTCAATGACCCAATCGGCATTGAATATCTTGTGTCGACAGTGCTCTGAGTTCGCTTGCGCGAACATCATCAGTTCGGTGTCGGTTGGATCTCGATCCAGTTTTTTGTAGTTGTCGATCAGGTAGTCGATTTCCTCATCTGCCAGCGCCAGACCCAGTTCAATATTCGCTTTTGCCAGCGCCTTCCTGCCGCCCTTCAGAATAGAAATTGATGCAAAGGGAGCAGGATCGTGCGTTTCGAATAAGGTAGCCGCATCCTCACCGGACGAGAAAATCGATTCAGTCATGCGATCGTGTAATACCGGACCCAGCGCTGCGATATCGGCATCGCTGATTTTGGTCTTGAATTTCAGGCCGTAACAAATACCGCGTTCTATTCGTGCGACTGAATCGAGATTGCAAGCCCGTGCTATGTCGGTAGCCTTACTCGACCACGGCGAAATCGTACCGGGTCGCGGCAACACATAGAGCAGGTGTGCACCCTTCGCTAACGTGCCTGGCTTCTCCCCGGATAACAGCAGCGCCTGCAAGCGCTTCTTGTGTTCGCTGTTATCCGCAATGACCGAGTCTTCGGCAACCAGGTAGCAAAATCGAGCTGCGACTGAAGTCACGCGCGGCTCAATCTGTTGCAGTGCATCCTGGAGTTTTGCGAGACGAAAGTCTGACAGCGCTGGCTGTCCGGGCAGTTCCAGCATCAGGGCTTATGATCCCCAGGCGTGTATATCGGCATCGGAAACTGGGTGACGTTGCCTTCCATTTTCGAAATCTTGGCAGCGCCCTGCTTATCGACTTCGTCAATTCGAATTATGGAATGCATCGGCAGGTAGGTCCGAGTGACATGTTCGAATTCTGCTTTGATGCGCTCTTCGGACGGGTCGACAACAACTGTCGTACGCTCACCGAAAACCAATTGTTCAACTTCCACAAAGCCGAACAATTCGCCATGGCCAACACTACGGGCGTAGATCTCGTAGATCTGACCCTGACTCATGAACACGACCCTGAAAAGCTTCTTATCCGTCACGACTACCTTCCTCGAAGGCCGCGTAGTTTAACTAAATACTTGATGCTTGACCCAAGAATCTCTCTCTGGCCTGAGTATACCGTATATGGTCTTTATCCCTCATATATTGGCTTCCAACCCAGGGTTTGTCTTCTTATTATGTGAACTGGGTTGCAGCGTATGCGCTTGATTCTCTGCATTATTCAATTGTCATGACACTCAAACTAGAAATCGTAAGCGAACACCGCGACATCGTCGGCGAAGATGCTGTGCGCGAGTTTCAAAATGGTGGCGGCACTATCGGGCGGTCGTTGCAGAACGACTGGATTTTGCCGGATCCCGACCGCTTTATTTCCGGCCGCCATGCGACCATTGATTTCAAAGGTGGTGCCTATTATCTGGCAGACACCAGCTCCAATGGTGTGTTCATCAATGGCGATTGCGAGCCGCTTGGCAAGGGTAACCCACGACGATTATTCAATGGTGATGTGATTCGATTTGGCGACTTTGTCGTCAATGTCAGTGTCGATGAAGGCGAAAGCATTGCAATGCCGTTATACGAAGCTGAATCTGCTGTTACCGACCACGCGCGCTCAATGGTCGATGAAGAGGCTATGAAGACCGGCCTGTTATTGCTTGATGAGGAAGCACTTACTGGCGACGACGAATTTCAGTCAGCGTTATTCGGCAGCCACTCGGCAACGGATGTCGCGCTTCCTGAGGAGATCGAAGCACCAGTCAGCAAACGAGCACCGGCACGGGCACCGCCGCCAGCACCATTGTCTGAAGCGGATCTCGACGATCGGGACTTGCTTGACTCATTCCTCGGTGGGTTGGGAATTGATCGCGCGAACTTGATTCCGTCTACAGATCTGAACGAAGTAATGCAGAATGCGGGCGAAGTATTGCGCGAGTTTGTCGAAGGCACAACCCAGTTGCTCGCCAGCCGCGCGAATCTAAAAAATGCATTTCGTCTGGATCAGACCTCGGTTTTGCCGCAGCATAATAACCCGCTCAAACTCTCAGCCAATACCAAAGATTCGATCATGCAAATCCTGGTCGGCAAAGAAGGTGAATACCTTGGACCGCGCGACGCGGCTCGCGAAGTTTGCCGGGACCTGCTGTTTCATCAGGATGCTTTCCTGGATGCAATGAACAATGCATTCCTGGAATTTGCAGACAGCTTTGATCCGGTCGAACTACAAACCAGTTATGACCGCTCGCTTGGGTCAGGCTTCATCGCCAACATCACGAATAAGTACAAATATTGGGATTTGTTTAACGATCTGTATCCAATTTTGACGGAAAAAGGTGGCGGCCGTTTCCCACAATTGTACGTAGAGGAGTTCGTGCGGGCCTACGAACGGCAAATTGCCGAGTACGCAAGACTCGGTGGCGTTGACGAAAGCCTGAAAGAGACAGTCATACTGAACGAATCCGACTATAACCCGGCGCGGGACATTAACCCGGTGCAGGATGTTGAAATCGATCCGAAACTCGCGGCCGAACTTGAAGCGATGAACGAATCACCGTTCAGCGTTGATGACGTGTTCGCGATAGCACCTGCCGAGAAAGCCGAAGGCTGATACGCCACGCTTTACGCGGGGCGATTCTGCCGATTCTCAATCAGGTCTTCAACCACCGCCGGATCGGCGAGCGTCGACGTATCACCCAACTCCGCATAGTCGTCAGCCGCAATCTTGCGCAGTATGCGGCGCATGATTTTTCCGGAGCGCGTCTTGGGCAACCCTGGGGCCCACTGGATGAGGTCCGGCTTGGCGATAGGACCGATCTCCTTGCGAACCCATTGCTGTAATTCCGCGCGCAGCTCGGCGCTCGCGTCCACGCCCCCCATCAGGGTCACGTACGCGTAGATCCCCTGTCCTTTTATGTCATGCGGATAGCCGACGACTGCCGCCTCTGCGACCATTTTGTGAGCCACCAGCGCGCTTTCAACTTCCGCAGTGCCCATGCGGTGCCCCGATACGTTGAGGACGTCATCGACACGACCCGTGATCCAGTAGTACCCATCTGCGTCGCGGCGCGCACCGTCTCCGGTGAAATAAGCGCCGTCGAAAGTCGCAAAGTAGGTGTCGATAAAACGTTGGTGATCACCGTAGATTGTGCGCATTTGTCCGGGCCAGCTGTCTGTCATGATTAGAACGCCTTCGGCGGCGCCTTCGAGCGTATTTCCTTCCCCGTCAACAATCGCCGGCTGGATACCGAACAACGGTTTTGTTGCCGAACCGGGCTTGAGCGCGGTTGCGCCCGGCAACGGGCTGATCAAAATACCTCCGGTCTCGGTTTGCCACCAGGTATCGACGATCGGACAACGCTGCTCGCCGACAACATGGTAGTACCACTCCCAGGCCTCTGGATTGATTGGCTCACCGACTGATCCCAGCAAGCGCAGGCTTTGTCTTGAAGTGCGTTTGACGGGTTCGTCGCCCTCACGCATCAGGGCACGAATCGCAGTTGGTGCGGTATAGCAGACATTAACGTTGTGCTTGTCGCACACCTCCCAGAAACGGGACGAGGTCGGATAGTTAGGCACGCCTTCAAACATCAGCGTAATTGCACCATTGGCGAGCGGCCCATAGACGATATAGCTATGCCCGGTAACCCAGCCAACATCGGCCGTACACCAGTAAACATCTCCCGCGTGGTAGTCAAAGACATATTCGTGGGTCATCGCCGCATACACGAGATAACCGCCCGTCGTATGCAGTACACCTTTGGGTTTCCCTGTGGACCCGGACGTATAAAGAATAAACAGTGGATCCTCTGCGCCCATTTCCTCACAAGGACAATCGGCATCTACCGTCGATTCAAGTTCATGCAACCATGCATCGCGACCGCCAATCCAGGCAATGTCGTTACCTGTATTGCGCACGACAAGCACTTTCTCGAGCGTCGTAACATTCGGACGCTCTGCCGCAGCATCAACATTTGCTTTCAGAGGAATCTTCTTGCCGCCGCGCACGCCCTCATCTGCGGTAATTACTATATTCGATTCGCAATCGTGAATTCGCCCTGCCAGCGCATCTGGAGAGAATCCGCCGAACACCACCGAGTGCACCGCGCCGATTCTGGCACAAGCCAGCATTGCAACCGCGGCCTCGGGAATCATCGGCATATAGATCGTAATTCGATCGCCTTTTTTTGCGCCGAGTGCTTTTAAAACGTTGGCGAACTTGCACACTCGCTCGTGCAATTCACGATAAGTAATGCTCAGATCGCGATCGGGATCATCACCTTCCCAAATAATCGCGACATCATCTGCCTTCCCTACAAGATGTCGATCAACGCAGTTGTAGCAAGCATTCAACGTTCCGTCGTGAAACCAGCGAATATGCAAATCGTCTTTCGCGAACGAAACGTCTTTTGTAATTGTGAACGGTTTGATCCAATCGAGGCGGCCGGCCTGTTCTGCCCAGAACCCCTCATTGTCGTTCACCGAGCGCGCGTACATTTCGTCGTATCCGGCCTCGTCGATCAAGGCACGTAATTTCACTTCTGTGCTGACAGGATAAACTTCACTCATCGCTCGATACCCTTATGTTTTTGTCGGCCGGTGTCGTACTCGACCGACCCATTCTCACCTGGTTCTATATTTACTCGCGAGCTCCAACAGGCGCTGCGCCTGCACCCGATGTGGCTGATCGATCATCTCACCATCCAGAGCGAGCGTGCCGGCTCCTGGATTATCGTCAAATAATGCAATGATCTTCTCGGCGCGTTCGATCTCCTCCGCTGTCGGCATAAATGCACGATTTATCACATCAACTTGCGCCGGATGGATCGCCAACATGCCGCTGAAACCGTCGCGCCGTGCATTCGCAGCATAGTTTGACAAGCCTTCCAGGTTTCGAAAATCCGTAAACACCGTATCAATCGCGAACACCTCCGCCGCCGCGGCGGCGCAAAGACACAGCGACCGCGCCATCTCATAGGTCGGTAACCATTCGCCCGCAGCGTCGCGATTCGCGCTGGCGCCAATTGCAGAGCTGAGATCCTCGGCTCCCCAGGAGAGCGCAGTGAGCCGCGGCGTTGCGCCAATGTAACTCGACAATGTAAACAGCGCTTCAGGGCGCTCTGTACAAAGAGCCATGATTTTCGTCTGGCCCGCAGCAATGCCGTGTTGCGTTTCGAGTTCGTCCAGTTGCGTAGCCAACCTCGCAACGTCATCGGCACTTCGCGGTTTCGGCAGGATGATTCCGAGCGGTGCAGCCGCAACGACCGCAGCCAGATCCTTCGGCGCATCGCTGCTATCGATCGGATTAATTCGTACCCAGGTGTCGTCTCTGCCTGTGACGAAATCTGCCGCGAGTTCGCGAGCCATTGGTCTGGCATCCGGAGCAACCGCATCTTCAAGATCGAGAATGAGCGCGTCAGCGCCAGCGTCCGTTGCTTTCGCAAGTTTGCGTTTGCTATCAGCCGGTACAAATAAATAGCTGCGGCTCATTTAGGCTGCTTGTGCATCAGTGCCGTGCGCTTACAAACGCCGACAAGTTCATCATGCTGGTTGAACGCGCGGTGCTCGAAAACGACAATGCCATTGTCCGGTCGCGACTTGCTGTCGCGCAATTCCAGAACTTCAGACTGAATGTGAATTGTATCCCCATGAAACAACGGTTTAGGGAAGCGCACTTCGTCCCAACCCAAATTGGCGACCGTAGTGCCGTGCGTGGTGTCGTTGACAGAAATCCCGACCATAAAGGACAGGGTCAAACAACTGTTCACAAGTGGTCGCCCAAACTCTGTGCTTTTCATGTACTCGGCGTCCAGATGCAGCGCCGCCGGATTGTGCGTCAGCGTGGTGAGAAACACATTGTCCGCTTCGGTAATGGTGCGCCGAATCGGATGCTCGAAAGTCTGCCCTACGGTGAATTGTTCGAAAAAAAGCCCTGGCATGATGTGGTTTTATCCTTTCGCGCGCTCAATTGCCGCGACTATGAGCCGTTGTGCGTCTTGTGCCCCGTGCCAGTCGTCAATCTTTACCCACTTTCCGGGTTCCAGATCTTTGTAATGCTCAAAAAAGTGCTCGATCTGCTGCAGTGTGATTTTCGGAATGTCCGAATAGTCCAGGACGTGATCATAGCGCTTGGTTAATTCCGTCGATGGCACCGCGATAATTTTTTCATCTTGCCCGGCATTGTCTTCCATAACCAGTACGCCGACCGGACGCACATTGATAACGCAACCCGGAATTAGTTGTCGAGTATTACAAACAAGTACGTCAATTGGATCGCCGTCGTCGGAGAGCGTATGCGGGACGAAACCGTAGTTACCGGGATAAAACATGGGCGTGTACAAAAATCTATCCACGACCAGCACTCCGGACTCCTTGTCGAGCTCGTACTTGATTGGTTGACCCCCAACTGGAACTTCGATAATGACGTTGACGTCGCTGGGTGGGTTGTTGCCTATGCTGATCGCATCTATGCGCATGAGTTACCTGTGAGATTGCTTGCTGATCGGGTGCCACATGTTAACAGAAATAAAAAAAGGCCCGTCCAGTTTGGACGGGCCTTCGTATTGCCAGAAAGCCAGGCTTTACAATGACGTACTGACGCTCAGGATGAGCGAACGGCCCATGATTGCCTCTGCCGGATACACGCCTACCGGCATATTGTTAATGGTATCGCCAACAAAAGCATCGTCGTGGATCAGGTCGGGCTTCGCATTGAACGCATTCTCGATCGTCAGGAATGCGCGCCAATTGTCAGCCTCGTAGGACACGCTAAAGCTATGCGTATTGAAGCTGCCGATAAAGGCTACCTCGTCGTCTGCCAGCCCGCCGTCAATGCGCTGCGCGTCTGTATCTTCGCCTTCGCTAAAATAATTCATGCGATGACTGAAACCCCAGCGACCCATTGTCAGTCGTTCCGAGGACTGCACGCGCCATTCGGGCACACCAATCGATCCGACCAGATCGTCCGCCGTCTCGACGAAAAGGCCCTGCTCCGATTCCAGGGTCTTGGTGACGTCCATGTTCCAGGTGAGCGTCGCGGAACCAATCTCTGTCGCGAACAGGGTAGAGAAACTCAGGTCCTCGTAGTTCTCAACCTCAATGTTTGCGACCGACTCGTCAACCTCTAACAAGAACCGCTGATCCGGAGCGGCGGTGAGATTGCGCGTTACACGCCCGCACAACGGATCTGTAAAGCCTGGGCTGGTATAGCACTGATTCAGGATGAAACCAGCGGAGGGCTCGGCAACCGCATCGGTAATCTCGAGGTTGGTGAGATCAATCGAGAACTGCAGATCAAAACTGTCTGACCAGGGTTGCGTGAACACCGCGCCAACGGACCAGGAGTCTGAGGTCTCGGGACGGAGGTCATCGGCACCACCCGATACACTCGGTACGCTCGGCGCACCGTTGGCTCCCAACGTAAGCGGATCAACGCCTTCCGAGATACAGTTGTCGAGAATTACCTGGGACCGGTCGTCGTCCGGAGGCGGGATACACGGGTCGATAAATGCCCCTTCAAACCCAGTCTGATCGGCAATGAACAGCTCCTTCAGGTTCGGCGCACGAAACGACGTTCCAGCCGTGCCACGCAGTCGAAAGTTCTCGGTAAAATCCCAATGAGCAGTCACACGCCAGGTATCTTCTGAGCCGAAGAACTCGTCATCCGACAAGCGATAGGACGCGTTAATTCCGACGTCGCGCGCGAGTTTTCTGTCTGCAAGTAACGGCACATCGAGCTCAACGTAGACTTCGTTGATATTGACCGAGCCCCTGGTATCGCCTTCTGCTGAGCGACCCCAGGCATTCGATTCCTCGATATTGCGATCTACGTTGGAGAAAATCTTGTCTTCGCGATACGAAGCGCCGATGAAGGTTCCAACGGGACCCGCAGGAAGGTCGAACAGGTCACCGGTTGCGCCGACTTCAAAGGCCGTTTGTTCTACCGTCGTGTTGTTCGTTACCCGCGCGATCAAATAATCGCGAGAAGCACCGAGATCACCGCCGGTCAGAAACTCATGGCTGAACAGATTAGCCGGAACACACTCGGGTGCGAATCCGCCGAACAAATCCTGATTCGAGTTTGGACAATTGTTGAGCGAGTTCGTCAATCGATCATTGCGAATGATGTCGAAATTGTTCTTACCTTCACTTCGCGTATAGCCGAGCGACGTCTCATAAGTCCAATTATTCAAACTACCGAAACTCAGAAACGGCATGTCACCCTTGAACCCCGCAACGTATCGTTCGTAGTTCACCGATGTATCGTCAACGTCGCTCCGCGTTTCGCGATCATAAACGGCGACCACGACGTCTGCCCCGAACGGGTTAAATGCGTTTGCCGCGGGAACCAACGGGAAGAACTGTGCATCGCCACCATGCGCACTTTGTTTCCGGGTCGAGTTTAGGAACTGGAAAAAGAACGTCGATTCGCTCGCATTCTCGAAGTCGTACTCGACGTTTGCGAATCCTGACCACTTCGTGCTCGGGCTCCAGATATGCTGATCGATGAAACCGAAAGCGTTATCCCAGGGCGCCATGGAAAAATCCGTGTCGCAAGAGTAGTCAGGAACGGTCGATCCACCGGTCGATTGCCCGGGCGTATAACCCGCAAAAGTGCAATCCGGTCCAAAAGCGACCGTCTGGTCGAAAAATCCGTCGGCTACTTCAACTCGATTACCGTCGTCGTCAATGGTTATTGATCGATTGCCACCTTTCGTAAAGCTTCGATCGCGAGCGCGCACACCGTCACGCTCGTAATACTCCGCGCCAAGAAAAAATCGGATGCGATCCGATGTCCCACCAAGTTGTAGCGACGCAATACGTTCCTGGCCAGCGCCGTCAGAGGGATTGCCGAATGTGGCGTCGAACTGCACACCTTCGAAATCCCGTGGCGTGATGATATTCACGACGCCGGCAACTGCATCGGCACCGTATATAGACGATGCACCGGACAGCAGTATTTCTGCACGGCTCACCAGAAAACTCGGAATCAGGCTGAGGTCCGGAAACACAGACGCACCAAAGTTACCCGCGGCGCCAATGCGACGTCCATCCATCAATACCAGCGTACGTTCAGGGCCCAAGCCACGCAAAGCAACTGTTTCGGCGCCCGGCCCGCCATCGACCGTAAATCCCGAAAATGATGAGTCAACTTGCTGACCCGACACTGACGTCGATTGCCGCAGCATTGACGCCGCATCGATCGCACCAAACTGAAACGCCTCTGACGCATCGATCACAGCCAACGGTGAAGTCGAATTAAATGTTGTGTCGCGCTTAATTCGAGTTCCAGTCACCGTGATCTGTTCGATCACGTCGTTCGACTCGTCCTCGTCCACCGCAGCGTCTGTCTGCGCCCATGCGGTACTCGTTACTAAGGTGCAAGACAAGAGCGTCGCCACCGCAAGCGCCGACGCACGCCAATAGCTCGCAACCGTATCTGTTGCAGTTTTCATACATACCCCCTATTCAAATTCACTCAATGAATAGGAGATAAATTAGCACCTAATTTTTCAGTAACTTAGAATATGAAAACATGGAACTTTAATATCGAATGCGTGGTAATAACGCTACATCTTATAACCAAATGGCTTTTTAGAGGTCAGCGCAGGTATTCGACAACACTGATGCCGACAAAGCTGCCAACGGCATAGCCGAACGAGCCGGCCAACACACCCGGAATCAAAAGATCCTTCCAGCCCTTTGCTGAGGCCAATGCTGCGGCACTGGACGGGCCACCAATGCAAACAGCGGAGGCCATCGCAAGCTCCGCGAGATCGATTTTCAACAACTTGCCGATGCTCAACAAAAGCGCCAGGTGTACGACGATTATTACTGCGGCGAATAAGAACAGTACCGGGCCAATTGCCACCAACTGCCAGATATCCGCGGTGGCACCTACACTTGCCAGAAAAATAAACATCATGACGTTGCCTGCTTGATTATGACCCGAAAGTTTTTTCACCTGTTGTGGCAAAAATGTTGCAATCAACAAGGTCAGCGCGGTAGTTACCAGAATGGAAAACTGCGGCTTGCCGATTAATCCTGCCAACGCAGCGCCGCTTGCGGCCAACGCGAAAGCCAGCGCGATCGCCGCAAGCAGCCCCGCAATATCCAGATTGGCAATACGGTGCAGGCTAACCTGCGACTCCGCTGCAAACTCTTCGGCGTTGTCCATGTGGTGGCTCGGGTACTTGCGCGCGACCCAGGCAAATCCAGGCAGAAATAGTATTAGCAGGAAATGCAGATTGGTGACGACGTTGTCGGCAGCAATAGCGGCCGACAACATGCTGCCGTCCTGCAT
This sequence comes from Woeseiaceae bacterium, assembly GCA_037968975.1. Lineage (GTDB taxonomy): Bacteria > Pseudomonadota > Gammaproteobacteria > Steroidobacterales > Woeseiaceae > UBA1847. Next base: position 12,616 of record JBBKWL010000078.1, read on the forward strand.
ACCGCTGGCCTCGGCAACCGCAGCAAAATTCAGCCCCCCGCCGATGTAGGTGCCCGTAAAAATGCCGGCCAACTCCGCCTCGTTCGCGCCAAGATCCAGCATTGCGACACCGATGAATACGCCTGCTACGACAGCGGCACCGCCTATAACGAAAGCGAGCAATATCGGTCCGGACTCACGGACAAGACGTTTCAAATCCGCTTCAAATAGCAATAACGGAATCGCGATGGGCACGAGGTAATTCCAAACCGCGTCATACGCTGGTGCCGTCGTCGGGATGATCTTGAGATTTGCTAACAGGATCGCCAGGGCGATGAGCAACATGACCCCAGAGTATTTTCGACCCCAGGGAAATCGCTCGCACCAAAATCCAAATGCAGCGATAGCGATCAATACCGCCCAGAGTGCAAAATCCTGCTCAGGGCCGATTAAAGGAAACGTCATGCGCTATGCTCCGGTTACCGCAGGGACGCATGTTATATGATCTGCTCATCACTCGTCCTCGAACCAATGGAGTCGTCACTACCATGACAAGAAAATCGATGCTTTTCGCGTTGCTGGTGATGTTCGCTGCTTCCTTTGCGAATGCGCAAACCGTTTTGATCACCGGCGCCAATCGCGGCATCGGCCTCGAACTGGCGCGCCAGTATGCCGCAGATGGGTGGCAGGTCATTGCGACCGCCAGACGCCCCGCTGCGGCACAGGAACTCATTGAGCTGGACGTCCAGGTTGTGCAACTGGATGTCACGGACCCCCAAAGCGTAGCTCATCTTGCTGCCGAACTTGGCGACCAGGCAATCGATGTACTGATAAATAACGCCGGTGTTTTGTCGCTGGTACAGTCGATCAAGGAAATCGATTTTGATGAGTTCAACCAGGTGATGGCAGTGAATGCCGTAGGACCGATCCGCGTAACTCAGGCTCTGTTGCCGAATCTGCAGGCGGGCAAGTCCAAAAAGATTGTTAATGTCAGCAGCATCGTGGGCAGCACCAGCCAGAATACGAGTGGCCGCTTCTACGGCTACCGTGAAAGCAAAGCGGCGTTGAATATGTTCACGCGTTCTTTGGCCGCCGAACTGCGCGCCGACGGCTTTATTTGCATTGTCATTCATCCCGGCTGGGTCCAGACCGACATGGGAGGCGAGAGCGCGGCGGTAACCGTGCAAAACTCCGTCTCGGGCATTCGCAGTGTGATCAGGAATCTGACCGACGACGGTAGCGACATATTCTGGACCTTTGATGGTCAGCACCTGCCCTGGTAAAAACCGCTTAAAAAGGACCTATATATGCCGCGCATCCTTGATTACAACGGACAAAGTGCAGACCGCACCGTAACGGTTGGGTCTATTGTTGCTCAACGTGCCAGTAACAACCTGCTCACCCAGGTCACCGCCTCTACGCCAGATGAAGCCGCAGCAGCGGAAGCTGCAGGAATTGACATGGTGGTTTGCATGTCGGACAGCGTGCCGCTGGTGCGCGCCGGCTCGTCGAGATTATTTGTGACTGCGGCGATCGATTTTTCGGGTGCGGTAAGCGACGATGACCTGTTGGGAACAGCCTATACTGCACTAACCTGCGGCGCGGACGCCGTCATAACGTCGCGTCGACTCGCAGCTGTACGGCGCATCGCGGACGAGGACATACCTGTCATGGGACATCTCGGATTCATCCCTAAAAAGTCGACGCTCTATGGTGGTGTTCGGGCAGTAGGCAAGACTGCTGCTGAAGCCGGAAAACTTTGGGATCAGTTTCGTCGGCTTGAAGATGCGGGCGCATTTGCCGTCGAGTGTGAGCTGATACCGGCTCGGGTCATGAATGAAATTCATAAACGCACTGGTCTGGTCACGATTTCGCTCGGTTCAGGACGCGCTGCCGACATTATGTTTCTCTTTATGTCCGACATTTGTGGTGAAGGCGAGCACATTCCTCGCCACGCGCGCGTCTACGGCGACCTGCCCGACCTGCACGCGCAGGTTCGTGCCGCGAGAGTGGCAGCGTTGTCTGCGTATCGCGCGGACGTGCTCGCCGGCCAGTACCCGGCCGATGACGAAATCGCGACCATTGATGCTGCGGAACTTGAAAAGTTTGTTGCTACTTTTTAATCTTGCGGTTGTTTTGGAAACAGCGCGTACACGATCAGTCCCACAACAATGACGCCCAATCCAAGCAGCGACTCCTGAGTTTTATTGATAATCACAAACAGTAACGTCCAGGCAGTTAGTCCAAGGTAGATCAGTGGCGTTAGCGGATAAGCAAAAGTGCGATAGGGTCGAGGTAAATCAGGTTGCCGCACGCGCAGCACGAATACACCGAGAACTGTCACGAGACTGTTGAGCGCGAGAATAAATCCGGAGAACACCAGAACGGACTCAAAGCTCGAAGTCAGTATGAAAATAATAGCCAGTATTGACTGCACCAGAATAGCTCGCGCCGGGACACCATCCGCATTGGTTTGACCAAGGAAACGCAACTGCTTGATGTCCTCGCCGATCATCTGCAGGACGCGCGGTCCCGCAACCGTCATGGCACTCACCGTCGAAATCAACAGCAAGCTCAATACCAGCCCTGCAAAGCGTCCGCCCAATTCGCCGAATGCGGCGTCTGCCGCAATGTAACCAACTTCGAGTTGTCCCACCATCGCATCCATCGGCGTTACTCGAAGAAAAACGTAGTTGAGCGCAAGGTACAAGACCATGACGACCAATGTTCCGGCCATCAGGATCCACGGCAAGGTACGTTGCGGGTCGTGCAACTCACCACTCAGATAGGTTGCGGCGTTCCAGCCTGTGTAGGCATAGCTGACATAGATAAGAGAAACTGCAAATGCACCGCTTGTCAGCAGCGGGACATCCTCTGCCGCAAATACAAAGCGAACGGCTTGCGGCGCGTCCGCGATCCAAAGTGCCCCAATACAAAACGCAACAATCACGCCTACTTTGAGCACGGTGAATACTACCTGCAGACTACCGCTATTGCGGCGGGTACTGCCGTGCACGAGGGTGAGCACAACAATTAATCCACAGGCGATTGCTTTCAACAGCCATGGATTTGCGTCACCACCAAGCGACGACGTTGCATAGGCGGCGAAGGTCATCGCAGCTAACGCCGTTGGTCCCGCAAATCCCACCGTTGCAGACACCCAACCCGACGCAAAACCGACTGCAGGATGGTAAATCCGCGTCAGGAAATTATATTCGCCGCCCGAGCGTGGCATCGCCGCCCCAAGTTCGGCGTAGGTCATTGCACCACACAAAGCAATCACTCCACCGACCGCCCACAACATCAGCAGTACAAAGCCCGATCGAATATCGAGCAACTGGAAACCAAGGCTTGTAAATACACCGGTGCCAACCATGTTGGCAATCACGACAGCGATAACGGTCGTATGTTTGAACTTGCTCATTGGCTGATTTTATTTCGCATCTATCCAGCACCGCTTGCAGGGATACATTGGACGGCATCATAGCAGCTGTACGTGATGCCAAATGTGTAGGTCATTGAAAACTCTGGCAGCCGACTAATTCTTCGTAGAATTTTCGTAGTTCTTTCGTGATCCGCGGCGGTGCTTGGTCGTAGTTTGATCGTGCTTGTCATCACTAATGGAGAACTGTCATGAAAAAAATACGCATCCTGCTGGCCGGTTTAGCCGTAGCGGCAATCGCCGGCGCACCTGCGACCGCGATTGCCGGCGGAAAAACTTTAGCTAATCGAAACCGATCTGGACCTTCGCCGCACCGCCGCCACAAGGCAATACGGCGTTAGTCAGAGCACGGCACGGCCTGTTCGCGAAGTTCAAGACCACTGGGTTGACACCCGGTCACGCCGTCACGCTTTGGATCATGTTCTTTGACAATCCGGAAGCCTGCACGGTCCCTGGCGTTTGTAATCCGGAGGTTGATATCGGCAGACCAGGTGTTCGCTTCGATTTCCATTACGCCGGCGCACGCATCGTTCGGAGTCACAGAACGACATTCTGGGGATACCTGCCGGTTAATGAACTCAGTACATCCGGATGGGCTGAAATGGTAACGCTGGATCCGGGGCTTGGCGCGCTGGTTACACCACTAACTAACCCGAAAGGTGCGCAGGTGACGCTGGCATTGCACAGCCACGGTCCGGCGCAATCCGGTATCACGCTGTACGAGCAGCTGACGTCGTACCTGGGCGGCTGTATTTTGCCGTTTCTTGGCGATGCGAACGGCTTTGCGGAAAGTGCCAGCGATATCCCGGCAAACGAAGGTGAATGCGCAACCGTTCAAGTCGGGTTCCTCAACCCTCCGGAGTAACGACCACTATGCAGTAGGCACAGCGGGCGCAAAGGACTGCGTCCGTCTCGTGACAAGGGGCTGGGCGTGGGCAACTTAACACATTGAATTTGACGCATTATTCGGGTTATAACCTATTTATGCGTTATTTATGACGCATACTTGACATAAAACTTAATGATGATCGCGACAGGTTGTCAATTTTGCTTGAATTCTGCTACATTATCGTCTTAATTAGACTTTAATGACTGATTTATGCTGCATAATATCGATTTTCAAGTCGCTTCCAGTGACCAAATCATCAAAACGCTGTTTGCGCGTATCGAAGAAATCCGGCTGAGCCACAATATCAGCCAGGCCGACCTGGCCCGGGAAGCCGGCGTGTCGCGCAGTACCATTACGCGACTCGCGCAGGGCAAAGGCATCTCGGTGGACTCGTTCATCCGTGTCCTGCAGGCTCTGGGGCTCGCAGATCACCTTGCGGCGCTACTGCCAGACCCGAAAGTCCGACCCGTAGAACGAATTCGTCTCGATGGGGCCGAGCGTCGCCGCGCCAGCCGTAAGCGCACCTCATCCGGCGACTGGACCTGGGGCGACTCTGATGGTTGAAACTGCTCGTGTCCTGCTTTGGGGCAGCGACATTGGTGCTGTGACCTGGCTCAATGACCGCGGCATCGGCGTGTTTCAGTACACGCCCGAATTTGCCAGGTCGGGAATTGAGTTAGCGCCGTTGATGATGCCACTGCGCATCACGCCCTACGAATTTCCTGCACTCGCCAGCGAGTCCTTTAGCGGGCTGCCCGGCATGCTCGCAGACAGCCTGCCCGACCAGTTCGGCAACACACTGATCAATGCTTGGCTGGCGAGCCAGGGCCGCACACCCGCCAGCTTTAGCCCGGTCGAGCGACTTTGTTATACCGGCACGCGCGGCATTGGCGCCCTCGAATTTCTCCCGGCGATTCGTGGCGCGCCCAGCGCCAGTCGCGAAGTCGACATCAGTGCGCTGGTTACACTCGCGAATCGAGTCCTCGACGAACGCGTCGCTTTGCAAGGCAAACTATCTGGTGACGACGACAAGCAGGCCATAGAGGATATTCTTCGCGTCGGCACATCGGCTGGCGGCGCACGCGCAAAAGCTGTGCTTGCCTGGAACGAAAAAACCGGTGAGTTTCGTTCGGGACAGGCACCGGTTGCAAAAGGCTTTACACACTGGCTCATGAAATTTGACGGCGTCAGTAATAACAAAGACAAAGAGCTGGCGGACCCACAAGGTTATGGACGCATCGAGTATGCCTACTTCCTGATGGCCACAGCGGCGGGCATCAAAATGCATGACTGTCGATTACACGAAGAAGGTGGTCGCGCCCACTTTCTCACGAAGCGCTTCGACCGCCTTGATGATGGCAACAAGCTACATATGCAATCGCTGGGCGCATTACTGCACTATGATTTCAACCGGGCAGGCGCCTACTCGTATGAGCAGGCCATCCAGGCAATCAAGCTTCTCGGTTTATCGATGCAGGACGTTGAGCAACAGTTTGTGCGTGCCGCATTCAATGTCATTGCCCGCAATCAGGACGACCACGTAAAGAACATTGCGTTCCTGATGGATCGCAACGGTTGGTGGTCTCTTTCACCCGCGTTTGATGTCGTGTATTCCTATAACCCGAATGGCGCCTGGACCAGCCAACACCAGATGAGTCTGAACGGCAAACGCGATCACATAGTTCGGAGCGACTTGCTCATGCTCGGAAAAACTGGCGGCATCAAAAAAGCACGCGCCACAGAATTACTCGATAAAATCCGTCATGCGATTGCCAACTGGGCCGACTATGCCAGTGCCGGCGGTGTTGCGCAGGCAGATGCAGCGCGCATCGAGAGTACTTTTCGCACCTAGTCATTGCTGCTGCCGAAGTAGCGCGTTATGGCGACCGACCGTGGCCGGGCCATATCCATCCACATCGTCCAGACGAAAAATGCCGTCGCGAACAAAGTCAAGACGGCTGCGGTAACTTTAGCAAGAGAAAATCGCGGGCCCTTCAAAAAATATAACCGCGACGCGGTACGGTACGAATAATATCCCGGTCGACGTCGTGCAATGCGCGCCGAACTTCGACGACACATTGCCCCAAAGAATCGTCAGTCACCGCCCGGCCACTCCAGATCTCGCTATGGAGTTGCTCGCGCGTCACGAGCTCACCGTGATTCACAACCAGAAACTTTAGAACATCGAATGACTGCGGTCTGAGTTTGATCTCCGTATCGCCACGGAACAGCATCGACTGCCTAACATCCAGCGTGAATTCAGCAAAACAGTAACGCATACGGAAAATCTCCGCGGTTGGTAACCGACGCTTGTATATTAGCAGCCGACCAGTGCCGGAGACCCGGAACTACCCCGCGTCGCCGATCCCGATCACCGCCTTACGCAACAGGTTGGCCAATTGCTTAAGCTCACTTTTTTTCAGCTCCTTCAAGCCTCTGTCAGCAGCAACGAGTCGGATCTGAATCGCCGCATCGATCAGCTTCTTGCCTGCTCGCGTCAAGCGAATGATAACGCTGCGCCGGTCAGATTGATCGGCATGGCGCGCGACGAGTCCACGCTTTTGCAAACGATCGATGCGGTTCGTCATCGCCCCGGTACTCAGGTCCGACTCCTTGGCAAGGCCGGTCGCCGGCAATTCAAACGGCCGGCCCTGGCGGCGCAGCGCCGATAAGACATCGTATTCGAAGAGCTCGATCCCGAGCGGCTCAAGGGCTTTGGCGGCCTCGCGAGCGAAGGAGCGATTGAGCGTCATGACGCGAATTACTGCCCCTAAAGCGGCCGTATCGAGCTCCGGCCGCTCCTCGGACCACTGGTCCAAAATGTCGTCGACGACGTCCTTTTTCATTTCTGATACCTGTTACTTATTTTTATATAAAACTACTTGACATCGAATTAAATTCAAAGATACTCGCGTCAGGAAGACCCTTTTTTGGACGGAATTTAACCATGGCAATCGCTGCCATCAAGCTAGACCGCTACTACCTGCCATCCAGGATCAGGACCAAGAACCCGAGCACTGACGGGGGGTCCTGCCGTCTGGCTCTGGCCGATCGGATCGCCAGCCTGCCCGGGATACGTACCCAGGAGCTGGGCAACGACACCCTATCATGCCGGGTCAAAGTCTACCTGCAGGAACCAACTGCAGCTCCGCTGCTGTGCACGATTGACGTGTCCGGCATTGAGGTTTATGGCCTGACGGAGTGGGACAGGCACCAGGTATTGCGTAGCGGCTGGGGACGTCTGCAGCGAGACCATGTTCTGCTTTATCCACCCAGAGATGTTGAAGAACTGGATATGTGTTGCGGCATATTGAAACGCGCACACCAGCACTTATCAAAAATCTCAAGCAACGCTCCGTGTGCACGCAAATCGCCGCTCAGGGAGCTACCGAAATTTTCCAGAACGACCCTGCAATAGAGGAGATGTAAACATGCGTCACTTGACTGAAGATTTTGATGACTTCGATTTCAGCGACAGTGATCTCGTAGCCAGGATTATGCGCGAGCAAGACAGGGAAGAACGCGCGCTCGCGCACAAGCACCGGCGCAAACACAGCAACAGGCATTGGTCGGAAAACGGCGCCAGGGATGACAACCGATTCAGCTTTGTCAGCGATGACGAGTTTGAAGAATACGAAGAGTATGACGACGAAGAATTCGATTCATTCTCTGGCGTGACCGAGTACCGTTAACCACAGACCGGGGTCAGGGTCTTTGCCCTGTGCGAAGACTCTGACCCCTTGACCGCATTTACGGTCAGGAAATAATTCAATTCGGAGTGTCATCTCCAGAGGGATGCTAGAATTCGGCCTTGCAACGTTGGAGGTCGGGCATGACTGAGGTGGATCACGATTTCGGGTTTGCTACCCGTACTGTGCACGCGGGTTCGAGGCCGGACCCGGCAACCGGCGCACGCGCCTTGCCAATTTTTCAAACCACAAGCTACGTATTCGAGAGTTGCGAACACGCCGCGGCCTATTTCAATTTGCAGGAGTACGGGAACACCTACTCCCGCATCATGAACCCGACGGTTGCCGCTTTCGAGGAACGCATCGCAAACCTGGACGGCGGCGTCGGCGCTGTGGCGTTCGCCAGCGGTCTTGCCGCACAGTCGGCCGCGCTATTCACTTTATTGCGACCCGGCGATCACGTCGTCGCGTCCGCGGCGCTGTACGGCGGTACCATCACACAGCTGAAGCACTTTCTTGGCAAGCTGTCGGTCGACCTGACATTTGTCGATCCGGACAATCTCGAAGCATGGCAAGCGGCACTGAACGACAATACCAAGCTGCTGTTCGCCGAGACTATCGGTAATCCCGGTGGCAATGTGCTGGACATCGAAGGCGTCGCCGGAATCGCGCACGAACATCAATGCCCGCTCATGATCGACAATACCTTTGCCACCCCTTTTTTATGCCGCCCGCTCGAATGGGGCGCCGATATTGTGGTCCACTCCGCAACCAAGTTTCTCGGCGGTCACGGGACGAGCCTGGGCGGTGTCGTCGTTGACGGCGGCAACTTCAACTGGTCAAACGGCCGTTTCCCGGTCGTTGCCGATCCGTCGCCGGCCTACCATGGTCTCGCGTTCCACGAGACCTTCGGGATCTACGGTTATCTCACCAAGTTGCGGGCCGAGACGCTCCGGGACCTTGGTGCCGCAATTAGCCCATTCAATGCGTTTTTGCTGGCCCAGGGCGTCGAAACGTTACCTTTGCGGATGCGGCAGCACGTGGCAAATGCCATGCAGATTGCGCAGTTTTTATATGACCAGCCGGGCGTCAGCGGGGTCAGCTACCCTGGCCTGCCGGACAGCCCGTATTTCGATCTCGTCAGCAAATATTTGCCGCAAGGTGCCGGCGCCGTTTTTTGCTTCGACCTGCCGGGCGGACGAGAGCATGGCGCACGTTTTATCGAGTCGTTGACGTTGTTTTCACATCTCGCAAACGTTGGCGACGCCAAGAGCCTGGTCATACATCCGGCCTCAACAACGCACCGCCAACTCAGCGATGCCGAACTCGAGGCTGCTGGCATCACTCCGGGTACGATTCGCCTTTCGATCGGAATAGAAGACACGGATGATTTGATCTGGGACCTGCAGCAGGGCCTGAACGCTATCGAGGCGCTGCGATGACGACCAGCTTGGCGACACGTTACCAGGACCCGCAGGTCATTCGTGCCGCGCTGACACAAAAGCGAATCGCGATTGTCGGTCTGTCGGCCAACGAATTGCGCGCGAGCAACTTCGTTGGCCGCTACATGGCATTTCACGGCTACGACGTGATTCCTGTTAATCCTAAGGAAGCAGAAATTCTGGGCCGCAAGTCCTACGCCTCATTGAGCGCCATTCCGCAAGACCAAAATGTCGATGTCGTTAACGTGTTTCGTAAGCCTGACGCAGTTCCGCAGATTGCCGAAGAAGCGGTTGGCATAGGCGCGAGTTTTTTGTGGACACAGTTCGGAATTATCAGCGCAGCGGGTGCTTCGATCGCCGAAGCAGGCGGCCTCGAGGTCGTTATGGACCGCTGCCTGAAAGTCGAGCACGCCAGATACCTGGGAAGAATGCACTGGTTCGGGCTCAACACGGGTAGAATCAGTGCCAATCGGCCGCACCTCGCCTGAGTCAATGTGGTGTTCGATTCCGCAAGCGAAAAAAATGGGAGTTTTGCAATGAGTAAGGAAAAACAAGCAAAGAACGGTGTTAACGTCGAAGCTCTGCTGGGAGCACGAGAGGCACTAACAGCGGCGCCCGAAGCGGCTAAATTCACCTGGCGTGCAAGCAGTGACTGGGTCAATGGCACGCATACCCGGTCATCAGTCGAGGGCTTTTTTGGCCTGGGAGAGGAACAAAAACACGTCAAGAAATACGATTTCGATTCGGATCATCCTGAGATATTTGCCTCCGAGGATCACGGTGCGACGCCAGTCGAATATGTTCTCGTAGGGCTCGCTGGGTGTCTGACCGCTGGCATCGCTGCCGTTGCGCAGAATCGCAATATTCAGCTCAATAAGGTCACGGCGACTCTCGAGGCGCCGATGGATATTCAGGGCATCCTCGGTATCGATTCCGATGTCAGAAACGGTTTTGACGAAATCAAAGTGCACTATGAAATCGACGCTGACGGCAGTGCTGAGGATATCGAAGCGTTAGTGGCACAGTCGCAAAAACGCTCTGCGGTTTTCGATATTGTAGCTAACCCGACAAATGTCACGGTCAAAGTCAACTAATGACAAGGGTCAAAGTCTGAATCTCAAGACCGGCGTTACCGATGTTATTGTTATCGGCGCCGGTCATGCCGGTCTGGCGGCCAGTTACGACCTGCAGCAGCGATCGATCGATCACCGGGTTCTGGAGCGCGGTGAGATCGCCAACTCCTGGAAGCACGAGCGCTGGGATTCTCTAAAGCTGCTCACGCCTAACTGGCAGAGCAAGCTGCCCGGGTTCAGCTACGCAGGCGACGACCCTGACGGGTTCATGACAATGCCGAACGTGATTCGCTTTGTCGAGGATTACGCCGACGCGATCAATCCGCCGCTGACTACGGGCGCGGAGGTCACCAGCGTCGTCAGCGACGGAACCGGTTACATCGTGGCGTCGAGCGTCGGCAGTTGGCGTTGTAAGGCTGTGGTCATTGCGAGCGGTGCCTGCAATATCCCCAATCTGCCTGTTGCAGCGGCGCAGCTGCCGAGCAATATCAACAGTCTGACTCCGCACCACTATCGAAATCCGCAACAGCTAGAGCCGGGTGGCGTATTGATCGTCGGTGCGTCGGCAACCGGGCTGCAGCTTGCCGACGAAATTCGGCAAGCCGGTCATGAAGTCATCGTTGCGACCGGCGAGCATGTGCGCATGCCGCGAACCTACCGTGGCAAGGACATTCAATTCTGGCTGCACAAGACCGGCATACTGGATGAACGCTATGACATGATCGATGATGTCAATCGCGCCAGGAACCTGCCTTCGCCGCAGCTGGTCGGGGCGCTGGATCCGGGGATACTCGACCTTAACCGGCTTTCCGCTGCCGGCGCGAAAATTGTTGGCAGGCTGATGGGATTCCGGGACAGCAAGGCACTGTTCTCCGGATCCTTAAAAAATGTCTGTGCGCTTGCCGACCTGAAGATGAACCGGATGTTGGACACGATAGACGAATGGGTCCAACAGGAGTCGCAGCTCGTTGCTTCGCTGCCCGAGCCCGAACGCTTTCCGGCGACGGGAGTCGATGACGCACCGAGCCTGAGCATCGATCTTATCGACAGAAATGTAAGGACTGTGATCTGGTGCACTGGTTTTCGGCCGAACTACAACTGGCTGAACGTCGATGTCTTCGATCACAAGGGTCGAATACGGCACAACGGCGGCATTATTGAAGAGCCTGGATTGTACGTCGTCGGCCTGCCTGTCCTGCGGCGTAGAAAATCGAGTTTTATCCACGGTGCCGAAGATGATGTCGCTGACATCGGCGAGCATCTGGCGCACTACCTCGGTTTGCGCACCACATAACTCGAGTGCAGCAACCTAGCGGTCGGTCCGCCCTATGCGGCCCGAAATGATTGTGTTGTCAAGATTGGTGCCGCCCTCGACCTGAACATTGCTTGCCGTTACCTCGCCGCTGAGTTGCGCCGTGCGGCGAACCGTTACGGTATCCGGACCATTGCCGGTTATCGTGCCGTCAAACGTACCTTCAATCAGCAGGTCCTCTCCGACGGTCAGGTCGCCCTTCATCACGACCGTACTACCGATGATTGAGGGCCAAAGATCGGACCTGCGATGAGTCACTGACGCTTATCCGGCTGATTCGATTTGCTTGCCGGACTCTGCCATCGGAACGCTCGTTGGTTTGCTCGGCGCTTTCTTTTTCTGGCTCATGTCGATGTTGCCGGAAAACGCAGCACCGTCTTCCATGATGATCCGGGCGCAGAAAATGTTGCCCTTCACGTCAGCCGACTTCGCAAGTTTCACCGTGTCCTCGCCATGAATATCGCCTTCCACCTTGCCGTAAATCTCAACAGTGCGCGCATTGATGTCGGCCTTGACGCGGCCTTCTTTTCCAACGGTGAGATTCTTGTCCTGATGGGCAATCGTGCCTTCGATCTCGCCCTCGATGATCAGGTCTTCATTGGCCGACAGTTCGCCTTTGAACTTAAGCGTGGGCCCGATGACGGAGGTCTTGCGTCTGCGCACATCCGGACTCGTTTGCACGCCGGGTTCGGCCCTGGCGTAATCGGTCTCTTCTTCTGGCTTTTTGTTGAACATAATCCTGTTACCTCATTCTTGGCTGCCCGGATAGAATAACCTTTATGCCGAGACACGCCTAAGAATTTCGCAGAATCTCTCCTATCCCGGGAAGTCGACTCCTTGAAAGAGCGCCAAGAAGGGCCATCGGTCGACCGCCTTATCGTAGCGATTTCGCCCGTCGCCGAGTGCCGTGACCCGCCGACGCTCAAAATTGCTATATTCAACACTGACTTACCCGGCCCCGATCTCTACCGGATTCGACCAACGTTCCAGGACATTGACTGATGAGCACCAATACCAATCACATACCCTCTGCGCCGGCGCTGCTGCGAGATGTGCAGGACGGCATTGTCACCCTGACACTCAATCGACCAGCGCAGTACAACGCGCTGTCAGCTGACTTGTTGGCTGGTTTGCAGAGCGAACTGGACGCTATCGCCCAGGACGAAACCCTGCGGATAGTTGTGATTGCCGCCAACGGCAAGGCGTTTTGTGCCGGCCATGATTTGAAAGAAATGCGCGCCAGCGAAGATCGCGCTGCTCACCAATCGCTATTCGATCAATGCGGCCGTCTGATGATGAGCATCCACCGATTGCCACAGCCGGTGATTGCCCAGGTAAACGGGATTGCTACGGCCGCTGGCTGCCAGCTGGTTGCGAACTGTGATTTGGCGGTCGCGGTCGAGGATGCGCGATTCGCCGTCTCCGGTATAAACGTTGGATTATTTTGCTCGACGCCGGCGGTCGCACTGAGTCGCAATCTGCTGCGTAAACAGGCGCTGCAAATGCTACTTACCGGAGATTTTATTTCCGCGCAACAGGCGTTGCAGTTCGGGCTGGTCAATGAAGTGGTTGTGGCAGAAAAACTCGAATCGTCGACGCATGAGCTCGCCGCGAAAATAGCCGCTAAATCCGCGTACTCGATCAAGCTCGGCAAGGAAATGTTCTACAAGCAACTGCCGATGGATCTGGCAGACGCTTATGCCTACGCAAGTGAACGTATGGCCTGCAATATGGATACGCAGGATGCACGCGAAGGCATTGATGCGTTCATTCAAAAGCGTAAACCCGAATGGAAGAATAAATAGCGGCACAGCATGGCGGAATCACAGTACTGGACAGACCTTGACAAGAATGCGGCCAACTATGTGCCGCTGTCACCGCTGACCTTTATTGAACGCGCCGCAGCAGTGTATCCGGATCAGGTTGCGCTGATTTACAACGACCAGCAGCGTAGCTGGGCTGACACGTATCGTCGGTGTCGCCAGTTCGCGTCTGCACTGAAACAACTCGGAATTGAAGCAGACGATACAGTCGCGCTGATGCTGCCCAACGTACCAGCGATGTATGAAGCCCATTTCGCTATTCCGATGGCTGGCGCAGTGATCCACGGACTGAACATTCGCCTCGACGCCGCCGCGATTGCATTTCAGCTCAATCACGGCGGGGCCAAAGTAATACTTATTGATCCCGAGTTTTCTGAGATCGTCTCAGCAGCCCTCGATACGCTGGATGAAAAACCGGTTGTGATCAATGTCGACGACCCTGCGTTTCGCGATGGAGCGTCAATTGGCAACATTGAATATGAGGACTTCTTGTCGAACGGCGATCCCGACTTCACGTGGAATCCACCAGCGGACGAGTGGCAGGCAATTGCGCTCGGCTACACATCGGGCACCACGGGCGACCCTAAAGGTGTTGTCACACATCACCGTGGTGCCTATCTAAATGCGGTGTCCAATATTTTGGCGTGGGACATGAACACGCACCCGGTCTATCTTTGGACCTTGCCAATGTTTCATTGCAACGGCTGGTGTTTTCCATGGACGATTGCCGCATTGAGCGGCACGAGCGTTTGCCTGCGCAGCGTGCACGACGCGTCAATTTATGCGGCGATCAAGCGCAACAGCGTCACACATTTGTGTGGCGCACCCATCGTCTTGAATTTGATGGCGAATGCGAGCGCCGACGTAAAGCAACGGATGGAAAACACGGTCAATGTGATGACCGCAGGATCGGCCCCGCCGCCGGCAGTTCTGGAAGCGATGGCCAAGCTCAACTTCAATGTGACCCACAGCTACGGACTAACCGAAGTCTATGGTCCGGCCGTGGTTTGCGCCTGGCATGCGGATTGGGATCAGCTTTCAACCGGCGAACAGGCATCCCTGAAAGCGCGCCAGGGTGTGCGCTATCCAATGCTTGAGCAATTGATAGTGGCGGATCCGGAAACGCTCGAACCGGTTCCCAGCGATGGCGAGACCATTGGTGAGATCCTGTTTCGCGGCAATATCGTCATGAAAGGCTACCTTAAAAATCCCGAAGCCAGCCGCAAGGCTTTCGCAGGCGGGTATTTCCATTCCGGCGACCTCGCGGTTTGCCATCCTGACGGCTACATCCAGATCAGGGATCGCTCCAAGGATGTGATCATTTCGGGCGGCGAAAACATTTCCAGTATCGAGGTCGAGGCAATAATTTATCGTCATCCATCGGTGCTCGAAGCAGCGGTTGTTGCGATGCCAGATCCGAAATGGGACGAGACACCTTGTGCGTTTGTCGAACTGCGGTCTGACTCTGAGGCTGTCAGTGAACGAGATATTATTGAGTCCTGCCGAGATAATATCGCGCACTTCAAAGCACCGCGGCGCGTCGTTTTCGGTCCGCTACCGAAGACTTCGACCGGCAAAGTTCAGAAGTTCACATTGCGCGAACGTGCCAGACAGTTGTAACGGACAATCTAACTTTGGCGAGAAGAATCAAAAAGGGGTCAGGGCCCAAAGGCTCTGACCCCTATTTTGTGTTATTGGCGGAGAGGGTGTCCCCTACAAGCGAAGTGCATGGCGTCGCATGTTATCGCAGTTCAACCTTTACTATCAGTC
>JBBKWL010000079.1:0-3653 GCA_037968975.1 Woeseiaceae bacterium
GTACTAGTGACGCTTTGTGGCGCCTTCCTGGTTGGTGCGGCCAACGCTCAGGAACTGAGCGGCGACAACATGCAGAGCCTCGACGGGCAGGTCCAGGAAATCAAGTCGGATGTGCTCGATATCGCATCGGAACTGCAAAACCTCGAGGAACGGCTGCTTTACCCGACAGGCACGCAGCTGTCGATCTTTGTTGCTGTCGAGAAGCAACGGCCGTTCCGGCTCGATGCGGTGCAGATCGAGATCGACGGAGAGCTGGCCACACATCATATCTACAGTTTTAACGAACTCGAAGCGCTGCAAAAAGGTGGCGTCCAGCGTGCCTTCACCGGCAACGTCGTCACCGGGAATCACGAACTTCGAGTCACGGTCATTGGCAAGAGCGACGCGGGCGAGGACATTCGCCATAGCGATACGTTCGCATTTGCGAAAGGTGTTAAACCCAAAACATTGGGCATCACCCTGGCCGAGCCTGGACTCGGCGGCGACGGTATCCAGCTCGGAGACTGGTAGCTTTATGCTTCGGGCACCCCTAACCACGCTCGGACTCCTGCTGGTCACGAGTCTGGCAGCCGTCCCCAGTTATGGTGACGACAGTCGTGGCGCAGCGTTGAAGGATCTGTACTTTGGCGAAGCCTTGTTTTTCGCACACCAGGGGCTCTACTTCGAAGCGCTCGAGCGGCTCGATACCGAGGTCAAACAGTATGGTCGCGTCGACGAGCCGGAACTCGACACACTTTACAGCCACATTGATGACGCCGATTTCTCGCTGGGCGATTTCGAATTACGCTATCGGATGCACCACAGGGCAGGGCGCGCAATAAAGGCCGTGCTGGATACAGCCGTGGACGACGTCATTCGCAACGACGCCGCGTACCGCCTGGCCCGCATTCATTTTCAAAAGAATCAACTTGCCGAAGCGCTGCAGGCGCTCGACCGCATCGAAGGAAGAATTCCGGAAGCTTTAGTCGACGATATCGAATTCCTGCGTGCCAACGTCTACCTTGCCGAGGATCGACCGGACGACGCGGTTGCATTGCTCGTGGGTCTACAGGATTCCGGGGAATTCGGCGCCTTCGCCAGTTACAACCTTGGCATTGCGTATTTGCAATCGGGACAGCGGCAGGAAGCTCTCATACAGCTAGACAGAGCCGGACGCATCAGCAGTGACGATCCAGGTGACCTCGCTATTCGTGATAAATCCAACCTGGTCGCGGGTACGATTCACCTCGAAGCACAGGAATTTTCGCTGGCCATTCCGTACCTCGATCGGGTTCGGCTCGACGGCCCGTATTCAAACCAGGCGTTGCTTAGTTCCGGATGGGCGAACATGTCCGTCGACAGTATCGAGCGAGCGGTTGTGCCTTGGAGCATTCTTGCAGATCGGGAAGTCACCGATCGCGCGGCGCAGGAAGCCATGCTGGCTTTGCCGTACGCCTACGGCAAGCTCGACGTGCACGGACGCGCAGCGGTTTACTACGGCCGCGCACTCGATGCGTTCAGTGTTGAGATCGACAAGCTCAATACCTCGGTCGATAGTATTCGTGAAGGCAAATTCCTTGAGGCGTTGGTGCGCGAGGAGATTCGCAAAGATAAGGACTGGGTGATCCAGCTGCGTGCATTGCCGCAAGCACCGGAAACTTACTACCTGATGGACCTGCTCGCGTCACACGACTTCCAGACCGGCCTGCAGAACTATCTGGATCTCGCTGATCTGCGTCGCAAGTTGGTCGCTTGGCAACGCGGTTTCGACTCCTACGATGAAATGGTTGATATTCGGCATGATCACTATGAGCCGCTGTTGCCGGATGTTGATACCGATTTTCGCGAGCTGGATTCGAAAATGCGCTTGCGCGTTGCGCAGCACAGGATGCTGGTCAAACGTCGCGACGATCTGCTGACGAAACCGCGGCCCGAGTTCCTCGCTACGCCGGAAGAGCGGGCTATGTTCGAGCGCCTTGCAGAACTGGAGTCGCAGGTCGCTGATGACGGAGCCGCGATGCGCCGAATCAAGCGGCTGCAAGGCGTCCTGGTATTCCACCTCGAGACGGAGTACCACAAACGATTTACTGAATTCGACAGAAATCTGCGTAACCTGGACGAGGCAATGGCCGTCGTTACGGCGCAACATGAACAGTACGTTCGTGTTCGGCAGGCGGCGACCCACAGCTTTTCCGGCTATGAATTGCCAATCAATCGACTGCGCGTGAACTCGTCGAACGCAATCGAACAAATCGATTTGTTGATGGCGCGCCAGGGCCATGTACTGGAACAGGTCGCTGTTGAAGAGCTCATCGCACGACGCAGCCGTCTCGAGAATTTCGGGGACAAGGCGCGTTTCGCCCTGGCCGATAGTTATGACCGCGCGACCCAGGCTCAGGCGCGTTCGGAGCTGCAGTGAAGATTCTGCGCTACACACTCGTTGGGATCTTCTGCGCGAATATCGTGGCATGCGGGACGTCGATCGAAAAGGGCGACACTCTTAGTCAACTTGACCGGGTGCCTGCCGATATTGAAGATATTTATGTCGCTGACAGCCTGGAGCGGGCTGCCGACAGTTACCGCCGTTACCTGGAAGAGACCTCGCGGAGCGCCATGACCCCAGAGGCCATGCGTCGCCTTGCTGACCTGCAAATCGAACAGGCCTACGGCGTGATGGGCAGTGGCGAGTTCGTTGAGATGGCTGCACCCGATGCGGCCACCCAAACGGAACAGATCGTTGCGCACGAGCCTGCCAGAGCCGCGCCGGTGGCAACCGAGTCGGACGAGGCATTTGAATCCCGCGCAACGCAGCGCGAGTCGCTCCTGGCAACTGGTCCGGTCGATGGCTTACTGCCGGGCGATAACGCGATGGCCGCACCGGCCGGACCGCAGGAAGCCATTGCCATGTATTGGCAAATCCTCGAGACCTACCCGAATTACGAACGCAATGACCAGGTCCTGTACCAGTTGTCCCGTGCCTACGATGAAGTGGGCGACCCGGACAAGGCCATGGAGGTCATGGATCGTTTTGTCAGCGAGTACCCGTATTCGGAATATCTCGACGAAGTGTATTTCCGCCGGGGCGAATACTGGTTCGTGCGCAAACGCTTTCTCGATGCCGAGGAGTCCTACGGCGCGATCATTCGCCTTGGCGCATCGTCAAATTACTTCGAGCTGGCGCTCTACAAGCAGGGTTGGGCGCTGTATAAGCAGGAGCTCTACGAAGAATCGCTGGACCGATACATGGCGATGCTCGATTATCGACTGTCGATCGGTTACAACTTTGACGAAGAGTACGACGAGGAAGATGAACATCGGCTTGCCGACACATTCCGGGTCATCAGCCTCAGTTTTTCAAATCTCGGTGGCCCCAAAGTGGTTGACGAGTACTTCGCGAGCAACGGCCAACGCAGTTATGCCGATAAAATTTACGGCAACCTCGCAGAATTCTACTTTGAAAAGCGGCGCTACGAGGATTCGGCATCTGTTTACAAGTCATTCGTACAGCTGAACCCGTACCACACGGTTGCGCCGCATTTCAGCATGCGCGTGGTCGACATTTACGCCGAAGCCGGCTTCCCGCGCCTGGTTGTCGAGGCGAAGAAAGAATTCGCGTCTCGCTACGCGCTGGAAGCCGAATACTGGAATTTCTTCGACACCTCGAATTCGCCGGA
>JBBKWL010000080.1:0-3710 GCA_037968975.1 Woeseiaceae bacterium
TTCGCTCGCTGACGGACGCGCCGGTGACCCACGTCGTGACCAGTCACTGGCACGGCGATCACAATTTCGGCGTGTTCCGGTTTGCCGAAGAGTTTCCGAATGTGCAGTTCATCGCGCATGAGTTCACGCGTGCAGTCATGAACAGCTCGCGCATCAATTACGTCGACCGGGAACGCGGTTTCGTCGAGGAAAATTTCGAAGAATTCCAGAAGATCATCGAGACCGGCGTGGACTCCGAAGGTAACGAGCACAGCGAGCTCGACCGGCAAAGTTACCAGGACATCGTCGACAACCGCGACAGCATTGACACAGAATTCCTGCGCGCCAAAGTGACGCCGCCGAACGTCGTCTTCACCGACAAGTACGTCATCGAATCGGGCAGCCGCAACATCGAGTTGCTGTTCCTCGGTCACGGCAACACCGCTGGCGACATCGTGATGTGGTTGCCGGAGGAGAAGATCGTTGCGACCGGCGATATCGTTGTGCTGCCGTCACCGTACGCCTTCAACGTACCGCCGCAGGCGTGGTCGCAAACGCTGCGCAACATCAATGCGCTGGGCTACGAAATACTGGTGCCCGGGCACGGCGCAATCCAGAGAGATACCAGTTACGTTGACCTGCTCATCGAGGCGTCGGACTCGATCGCAGCGCAACGCGATGCGATGCTCGCGGCCGGCAAGTCGAATGAGGAAGTACAGGCCGCCCTGGATTTTTCTGCGTTCGAAGAACGTTTTACGCACGGCGATGAGTACACCAAAACGTTTTACGATGCCTACTTTGTAGAGCCCTTCCGATTGGCCGCAATGAAAGCCCTGACCGGTGAACCGATGGTCGTGCCACCGCCGCCTGAAAGCGTACCGTTCGATGACGAACGCTGGCACATCACAGCCGCGGAGTCGGAAGTGGTGGACTACCTGGGACAGCAAGCGCTAAGAATAAAAGGCGGCCACGCATTATTGGAAGATACGGACATTCGCAACGGCCTGGTCGAGTTCGACATCGCCATCACGGAGCAGCGCGGTTTTGCCGGGCTGATTTTTCGTGCCCAGGATGAGCGCAATCACGAGCACTTCTACATCCGGCCGCACCAGTCCGGCAATCCGGATGCGAACCAGTACACGCCCGTCTTCGGTGGCAACGCTGCCTGGCAACTCTACTACGGGCCCGAGTACGCGGCGCCGGTGCAGTATCGATACAACGAATGGATGCACGTGAAGATTCTCTTTGCCGGGTCGAAAGCCGAGGTGTACATCGACTCGGACGAGCCTGTGCTGCGCATCAATGACCTGAAGCGCGACGAACACAACGGCATGCTCGGCGTTAACTCTGCCAACTTTTCTGCGGTGCATTTCGCGAACTTCCGGTTTACGCAATTGGCGAACGCCTACCAGTTCCCGGACTCGGGCGTCGCAGCGCCGGCTGTGGCAGCGGGAATTATCCAGGAGTGGCAGGTATCCGAAGCGTTTGATGGCCAGTCGCTGGCTGGTGCCGCCGGTCTGAAAACCAGCAAGGCTGCGGACCATAGCTGGACCACTCTGGCTGCGGAGCGCAGCGGTATCACTAACCTGGCTTCGATTCGCGACCTGGATGACGGCGCGGACACGGTTTACGTGCGGCACGTCATCAACGCCGGGAAGGGCGAGCAGAAGCTGTTCACGTTCGGCTACAGCGATCAGGCCAGCGTCTATCTGAACGGGACACTTATCTATAAGGGCGACAACGGCTACGAGACGCGCGACTACCGCTACCTGGGCACGATCGGGATGTTCGATAGTGTGCTCCTGCCGCTCAAAAAAGGGGACAACGAACTCTGGATCGCAGTCACCGAAGCCTTCGGCGGTTGGGGTATCATGGGCGCGGTTTCGGATATCAAATGAGCAGATAGATGGCAGGCAAGAACGACAATTCACAAGGCCCGATCTCGGTAGCAGGGTTCGGTCTGCGGTTCCTCGCGGCACTGATCCTGGTCATACTGACCTACAACCCGACTGGCGCTTCGGCGTATGACTGGATCAGTACGGCGATCGGCGAGAGCTCATTCGGACCGTTGCACCTGCTCCTGATCGGCGTGCTGCTGGCTGGCTGGGCCGTGTTCTGGATATCGACCTGGCGCTCGCTCGGCACGCTGGGCGTGGTGCTGGCGAGTATTGTCCTCGGGGCGATCGTCTGGCTGTTCGTCGATCTCGGTTGGCTGAACACTGCGTCCGTCTCGGCCATGACCTGGGTGTTCCTGGTCGTCCTCGCAGCCCTGCTCACCATCGGGGTTTCGTGGTCGCACGTCTGGCGGCAAATCACCGGGCAGATCAATGTTGAGGATGTCGACGACTAAAGTACCTAAGCCGCACGCTGGCAAATAGGCAATTCGAATTCGAAACGGGTGCCGGCGTTCAGGGTGCTGACGACCACGATGCGCGAGTCGTGCAGATCCAGAATGCGTTTTACGATTGCGAGCCCCAGGCCGGATGAGTCGGAACGCGCTTCCTCGCCGTCACGAGTGCGATAGAAGCGGTCGAAAATACGCGGTACGTCTTCTTCCGCAATTCCTGGGCCACTATCTGAAACAGCGATCGCAAACGAGTCGTTGCGCTCGGCGATGGAGATGGATACTTCACCGCCTTCGGGCGTGAACTGAATCGCGTTGCGTACCAGGTTTTCCAGCACGCGCTGGATGAGTCCGATGTCGCCCACGGTGTCGCGGGCCGTCTCGTCGACCTCCACATGCAATGCGATATTTTTGCGCTCGGACTCGATCTGGAACTCCTGCGCAATGTCCTGGATTAATTCCGGCAGGGAGAATGACTCGACACTGGGAGTCACACTGGCCGCATCGAGTTTGGACAGTTCAAACAAATCGCCAATCAGGGTACCGAGGCGAACCGTGTGTTTCTGTGCGATGCGCAGATACCGGTCCCGGTCCGCCGCTGACATCGAATCACTCTTGATGATGAGCGTCTCGATGTAGCCCTGCATAGCAGTCAGCGGCGTGCGCAGGTCGTGTGAAATGTTGGACACCAGTTCCCGCCGCAGCCGGTCGTTTTCGGTCAGCAGTGCAATGTGTGTACGAAATTGTGCCGACATGTCGACAAACGCACTGGCCAGCTCGTCGATCTCATCGCCACCATTACGCGACTTATCGAGCGCCGGCTCAACGACAAATTTGCTGTCGGTGACGCGTCGCATCTCAGTATTCAGGCGTTGCAAACGCCGGGTCAGCAAGCCGAATACCAGCAGCCCGACGATTGCGGTGAACAGGGCAATCGCAGCAATAGCAATGATGCTCGACTTCGCGGCATAGGTGTCGCCGATGTTGTTGGCGAGCTGTTCGTACTTCTGCCCGCCCAGCACGACGTAGAGATAACCTTCCGTGCCGGCCGCGGAGGTCACCGGCCACGCCGAGAAAACTTTCTGTGTCGATGCACTGCGCGGATCGTCGCCGTACAACGGGAAGCGCGCCGCACCATCGATCAGTGCCAGCACGGGGTCCAGATCAATGCGGCTGGTCAGCACAGATTCTGCCGGCAGGTTGTGACCGAGAATGTTGCCGTCGACGTCGAGCAGGTAGATCTCGGCAGTCGGGTTGATGACCATCGCATGCGCCGCCAGATCGCGAAGGCTTTCAAGGTCCGGAACACCGCCGGAAATGAGTTGCCGTTGATCGGTGACATACATGGCGATCGGCGCATTCAGGTTTTGTGACAGCTCATCGTAGT
>JBBKWL010000081.1:0-19041 GCA_037968975.1 Woeseiaceae bacterium
AATCATGACAATTCGATCGGCATTGACAAAACGAAGACTGACAAGTGGGGCTTGCCGGTGCTAAAAATCGATTGCGAGATTGGCGAGAATGAACGCTTGATGCGAGTCGATATGATGAACGACATGGCTGAGACGCTCGAGTCCTCGGGCGTTCGCGATGTCGAGACCTATGACCGTGTTTATGCGCCGGGCATGGGTATCCACGAGATGGGAACTGCGCGCATGGGCCGCGATCCGAAGACGTCGGTCCTGAATGGCTGGAACCAGGTATGGGATGCACCGAATGTCTTCGTCACCGACGGTTCGTCTATGACATCTGCCGCATGCCAAAACCCTTCGCTCACCTATATGGCAATGACGGCGCGTGCAGCCGACCATGCCGTCAATGAACTCAAGCGTCGCAATCTCTGATGCTGATTTACCTGGAGTCTTGTCATGTCCTCTGACCCGGACCACAACAAACTTATCTCCCGACGCGAGGCAATCCTACGAGTTAGTGCGATGCTTGGCGGTGTCGCACTGGTCGGCCAAAGTGCAATGCTGGCTGGTTGTGCGACTCAGCCAACCGGCGACATGGTTACATCGGCGCCGAATTCATTATTCAAACAGGGCGATATCACATTGCTCGATGAAATCGCTGACACGATCTTGCCTGAAACGAGTACGCCCGGCGCTAAGGCCGCTGGAGTCGGGCCGTTTATTGCAATGATGGTGGTCGACACTTACTACGAAGGTGATCAACAAATTGTTCGTGATGGCCTTGATTCTCTGCAGGCGCTATGCCTGCGTTCGTACGGAACACATTTCCAGACTGTCACTGCAGCGCAACGGCTCACGCTGGTGGAAAGACTCGACGCCGAACAGCATCATTATATGGAGACTCGCGATGAGGGCGCACCGGTACACTTCTTCCGAATGTTGAAGGAACTGACGTTGCTCGGCTATTTCACATCGGAAATCGGCTACACGCAGGCGATGCGTTATGCCGAGACGCCGGGGCGATTCGATCCGTGCGTGCCGTATTCGCAAGGCGATAAATCGTGGGCCGATCATACTTGAGTGGCACTGATGCCACAATTCAATGGATTGGCATGTGGGCGCTGATATCCTTCGTTATCGTTGGCGGGATGCTGCTGACGAGCTGTCAAAGGTCAAGCAAGGCGGCAGACGAGGAAGAGTGGGTTACGCTTTTCAATGGTCGGGAGCTGGACGACTGGACAGCAAAAATTCGCCGCCATCCGGCTGGCGTCAACTATCTGAACACGTTTCGCGTGGATAACGGATTGCTCACGGTATCGTACGACGGCTACGACGAATTTGACGAACAGTTCGGGCATATTTTTTACAAAGATCCTTTCTCTCATTACCGCTTGCTGGTCGAATATCGCTTCACAGGTGAACAGGCATTGAACGCACCGGACTGGGCGAAACGCAACAGCGGTGTAATGATTCATTCGCAGGCCCCTGAAACAATGCCGCCCGACCAGGATTTCCCGATTTCGCTTGAAGTGCAGTTTCTAGGCGGTCTAAGTGATGGCAATCCGCGACCGACGAGCAACATCTGTTCACCTGGTACAAACATCGAATACCAGGGCGAGTTCACCGACTCCCACTGCATTAATTCGACGTCTCCCACGTTTGATGGCGATCAGTGGGTCGTAGCTGAAGCGCTGGTACTCGGCGCCGACAAGATCGTGCATTACATTAATGGTGAAGCGGTCATTGAATACGGGAACACGAGCTTCGGTGGTGGAGTGGTCTCCGGGCATCGTCCGGAGATGAAGCCGGAAGGCGAGCCACTGGGTGAAGGCTACATCTCGTTGCAAAGCGAGGGTCACCCGATTCAGTTCCGGCGTGTAGAACTGCTAAACCTGAAAGGTTGCATGGATTTTGAGGCCAAAAACTTTAAAAGCTATTTCGTGGCGCGCGATCCGGAAAGCTGCCGCTACTAAACGCTGCTAATTAATTCGGCAAGTCTAAGCCGAGCTCATCGAGAACACCGGCGAGGTGGGTCATCGCCTCAATGCCCAGCAAATCGACCAACAGCCACTGTCGTGCTCAGGCAGTCGCTTATTCAGTCAAGTCAGCTGATTACAGTGAAACTGCGGAGATTTGCGGGAGTTTTGCGTTTGTCGGTTGTGCACCGTTCTGCGCAGTAGGGCCAATCATGCAACGGGTGCGCCATCGCCCCCAAAACCGGGGAAAAACCGGGGACAGTTTACTCAATCACCTATTATTAAATGGTGATTGAGTAAACTGTCCCCGGTTTTTGGTTGTTGTCCCCGGTTTTTGGTTGTTGCAACGCCGAAGTCTGATTTGTCCTCGCGAATCCGCGGGCATTAGCTACGTACGCCAGCGCACAGACACCCGCCCATCGGCGGCGGACAATAACTCCGATAGATCTTCCCTATTTGGAGAACCAAAATGTTTGCAACTAATCGTCCGCGCCGGCTGCTCGCCGTCGCTGCATGTGCAGCAACCATGCTGCTAATCGGCGCGTGTGCGTCTGCGCCACCAAGTCCGACGGCTGCGCTCACGGAAGCGAAATCTGCGATTCAAGCCGCTGAACGGGACGATGCGAGTCATTTCGCCGCCGCTGAGCTGGACAAGGCGCGCCAAAAACTGATCTTGGCCAATAAAGCGGTTGTGGCAGAAGACATGATCCTGGCGGAGCGATTCGCACAGGAAGCGACCGTGACAGCGAACCTCGCAGCTGCAAAAACAGCAGCGACCAAAGCAGTCGCGATTAACGAAGAGATGGGTCGGGGCACCGAAGCCCTGCTCGAAGAAATGCAGCGCGTCGGAGATCAACAATGAATACTTCAACAATCAATTACGCCCGTGTCCCCCGAATGTTGGCGGTTGCGGCGGCAGTTACTCTAGCAGTCACAAGTTGTGCGACTGCACCGCAAAGTCCGAATGGCTCTGCTGAAGTGCGCAACAAACTGAACGCATTGCAGTCCAATTCAAGTCTGGCCAACCACGTGCCGGTCGAGCTCAGAGAGGCCGAAGCGGCTGTTCTGATCGCGGAAGCACCGGTCGGACAGGATGTGGCGCTCGGTCAACACCGTGTCTATATGGCTGATCAATTGGTTGAAATTGCGACGGCCAATGCTGCGACGGGCTACGCGGAAGGTCAACGGGAGGTGCTGGCACAGAAGCGCGACAACGCACGCCTGGATGCCCGCACACGCGAGGCAGACAAAGCGCGCCGTGAATCCGCAATGGCAAAAAGCGCTACTGAAGATGCGCGCGCTGCTGCGGCGACCAACGCAACCGAGGCGGCTGAAAAAGAGAAGGAACTGCTACGCCAGATTGATGTGCTGCAAGCCGAAGCCACAGACCGTGGGCTAGTGCTCACACTGGGTGACGTGCTTTTCGCCACCGGCCGTTCTGATCTGAAGTCGGGCCGAAACAACACTCTCGACAAGCTCATCGTATTCCTCAATGAGTATCCGGATCGAAGCGTCACCATTGAAGGTCATACGGACGATGTTGGCAGCCTGGAAATGAACCAGACCCTTTCGCAGCATCGCGCCAACAATGTGAAAAGTTATTTAACGCAACACGGGATCCAGTCCGCGCGGCTTGCCGCAACCGGAATGGGAGAAACGGTACCTATCGCAGATAACCTGTCTGCCAGTGGGCGACAGCAAAACCGCCGTGTTGAAGTCATCATCCAGAAGTCGCCGGCAGTTCCGACGGCATCAACAAACTAGTCCGCAATGCTCGGCGTGAAATCAATTCTAAGTAAGAAATATGTAGTTGAGTAATAACCGTATAAATCAAAGCATCCCCATGGAGAAGTTATGAAAACGCACGAATCAGTTTCGCAATCCAATTCAAGTCCTGTTGTTGGTGGTAAGTCTAAACCGGACACTGAAACTCAACAATCTATTACGCAACGGGTCGCCAGCTCGGCGCACGAGACTATCGATAGCGCTGCAGGCAAAGCTGAGGAACTTGAATCGCAGCTGCGTGCCGGCGCGGTCAAAGCAGCCAACCAGCTCGAAGAAACTCAGGATGCGGCAACGGCAAAGGTTGACAAGTCGCTGGTGCAGCTTGAATCGTTTGTAAAGGGTCGACCGGTTGCCGCAGCGGGTATTGCGTTTGCACTTGGCGTTCTGGCAACAGCGCTGCTGCGTCGTTGATCAAAGATACCGACTCGTTGAGTGTAAGCTCGGAAGCCGTGCCAGGCACAGCGGTCGAATCAGGGACTATCGCGACACTCGTTGCCGGTTTGATGTCGGCGACGAGTTCGCGTATCCGGCTTACTACAGACCTCGCATTCGCCGAAGCCAGGCTTGCAGCAATCAGCGTGGCGTTGATGGTGCTGATGGCGATGCTATCCGCTGGTTTGGTACTCGTTGCCTGGGGACTAATCGTCGCCGGCCTCGTAGTGGTGGTACTGAAATTTGGCATTTCCCTCTGGATCACGCTGGCAGCACTGAGCTTGTTGCATGCGCTTGGCGCGTGGCTGCTATGGCGTGGAGCTGTCAGGCTCAGCCGTTATCTGGATTTCACGGCAACACGGCAACAATTTCAGCAAGCGCAGGAGATTAGAAGTGACGTGGACGCAGCAGCGACAACTGGTTAATTCCTTGTCCGGCCAGGCTCAGGACAGACGGCGCGAAGCCAGGCTTTTTCGCGGCAAGCTGAAGGGGTGGATGACGAACTACCTCGGCAGTGTTGAGACGCTTGCCTGGCTATTCGCTACAGGCACATTCTGGGCAGCCGGACGCTCCTCTGCCGGAGCAAGCGGCGGCACGCGACGCTCAATAGTTTCTGTAGTCAATACATCGTTGCTTGCGTGGCAACTGGTCAATCGGCAGTTCGATTTAGACGGGCCTATTGCAGGCGATTCGTCTGCAGAACAGCGGCGAACTTAGCATGGCAACGTCGGATCGCTGGCCAGCCGCAGTCGTCGGTCTTTTGATACTGGCGATTGTCTATACCCTGTATTTCGCAGCCGGCCTGTTAGTCCCTATCGCCATTGCCGTATTCATCAGCATTACCTGTTCTCCGGTGGTCCGGTACCTGGCGCGTTGGCGCGTTCCCAAGGGCCTGTCGGCCGCAATGATCGTGGGCGCTATCATGAGTGTCACTACGCTTGCGGTTTTAGCAGTGGCGGGACCGGCAGAAAAATGGCTTAACGATGCGCCGACAGCCATTCGCGGACTGCAGGCCAACATGCTGCCTGCCAAGGGTCCAATGGCAGATTTTCAGGAGTTGGCTGACGAGGTCAACGAATTAGCCAAAGTTGACGCGCCCAAAAAGACGCCGTCCGTCGTCATACAGGGACCGGGCATGCTCGAAAACGTCGTCGGTGGTATACCGTCTATGCTGGCTTCCGTTGGTGTTGTCATTTTTCTAAGCTTTTTCCTGATGGCATCAGGCGACAGCATCTTGCGCAAGGCTACCCGCTGCGGGCACAACTGGTCAGAGCGACGCCGGATCGTGTCGATTGCACGGCGTGTTCAGTCCGACATGTCGAAGTACCTGGCAGCGGTTACTCTCATCAACTTCCTGCTTGGTGCTGCTGTTGCCCTGTCCATGCATTTCCTGGGCATGCCAAACCCGTTGCTGTGGGGTGTCATGGTGGCGGTGCTCAACTATGCGCCGTATGTAGGTGCGCTTGTTTCTGCGGGAGTACTAACTCTCGTCGCACTGACGACCTTTCCCAATATTTCCGAAGCCCTGCAAGTGCCGGGTACCTTCCTCGTACTGACCATCCTGGAGGGGCAGTTGATTACGCCTGCCGTGCTGGGACGACGCATGGCGCTGAGTCCGGCGATCGTGTTCGTATCGGTTATTATCTGGGGCTGGCTCTGGGGCATCGCAGGAGCACTGATGGCGGTACCTCTTGCCACCAGCCTCCAGGTCATCTGCGATCATTCACCTACATTGGAGCTATTCGGATCTTTCCTGCGCGACGACGGTAGAGCAACAAGTATGCTTAAGCCCGTTAGGGTTGGGCGAACGTCGCGGCAATCCGCTGCAGGGCGTTGAGCGGCGAGCGACCCAAGCAACAATTCGAACGTAGATCCTACGTACTACCAACTTTTCGCCACAGACTCCGACGCAAATCGTGCAATGGCTGAATGCAGCTCCGTCAAATTTGGCCCATAAAAAACAACACGAGTAACACCAAGAGTATAACGCCGACTACGCCGCTCGGACGGTAGCCCCATTCGCGGCTGTGAGGCCAGGTAGGAATTACGCCAATAAGAAGAAGCACCAATACGATTATTAGTATGGTTCCAAGGCTCATGTCTGTTTCCTTTCAGTTGCTATTACTTAGGGTTTTCGGTGGTCACCAGGGCAGCGTCGCGAGTCGTCGTAGCTTCTGTGCTCGCGGCCGCCAATACTGCGTCGGCAGTGCTTGCGCACGCGGATTTTTCCACCTCGGCAAGTGCATCGCATTTTTTCGTCGCCAACTTGTGGGTTCCTTTTGCTTTTGTCATTGCGAGATCGAACTCAGATCTAGTATTCTTGTTCCGGACATCAGCATCCATTGCGCCGGTTTTTTTCTCGGGTTCTACCTGGGCTTGTGCATAGCGGTCGCCAGCATCCTTGTTTGCATCAGCAACATCACTTGCCATTTCATTTTTTGACTCCCCACATCCGACCAGGAACATCGCAGCAACAGCTGCCAGCGGTACAATTCGATTTTTCATTTGAATTACTCCAGTTTTAGTTTCGTATACGCGTGGATAGATCGCGACTAACTCGCAGGTTTTACGACGAGCCGATCGGTGACAGAGGTTGCGCCACGGGTGTTTTCGGCGAGCTTGAGCGCAAGGTCTTTCTCTTCACTGGACACGACGGTGCCGGATAGCGTAACCGCACCCTGTTTCGAATCGACATTGATAGCCATGCCACCGGTGTTGCCATTCGCAAGCAGTTGAGACTTGATTCTGGCAGTCAGCGTTGCGTTCATGACGGTTCGCTTGAATCCCTGCCGTTCTTTGGTGGCATCGTCATTTTTCGTCATGGCTGCTTTTGCCTTGTCCACCACCAACTTGTTCTCGACTTTGGTAACACCTTTAATAGACTTGGCAATTTCCCCGGCAAGGTCACGGTCAATATCGGACTCTACGGCGCCGCTGAGGTGGGCGGTGCCGTTCTGGACTTTGGTGTCAATGTTAAAGGAGTTGAGGTGCTCATTGAAAAGCAGGGCGGATTCAAGTTTGCCGTGCAACCAGGCATCTCTGATCGCCGATTGATTTTCCTTGCCCTGTTTCTCAGTTGAAGCCATGTCGCTATCGGCTGCGATTGCCACCGATGAGGCAGCCGTGACGCCGAACATACCGGCTGCGATGATTAAAGGTAATGTGTAATTCTTGTGCATTTGAATCTCCTGACTTTCCAAGTTAAAAAGTGGGCCCTGCCACGCAAGCCCCGTCATGCAACCAGATATTCGATGCGAGCACGGTATCTGACTGACGTTTATTGTCGGATTTGTTGTCGAACATCGAACGATCTGCGATCTGTATGAGATCGGTGAGGGATTGCGCATCCCTGGGGTACATCGCCATACCATCGGTCGCGGTGAGCCGGATGGAATGGCGGTCAATGACGTAAGGTGAGGCAAGTTTCGCGCGGACTTTTTTGACGGCCTTGACGGCGTGCTGATGGTCAGCAATGTCAGTCAGCAGGACGACAAACTCGTCGCCGCCATAGCGGCACACGGTGTCGGATTCCCGGACGGAACTTGACAGTCGTTCGGCCACCTGCAGCAACACCTTGTCGCCAGCATCGTGTCCGAGATCGTCATTAATACGCTTGAAATTATCTATATCGACGAACAGCAACGCCAATTGCTGGCGATGCCGTTTCGCAAGAGCGGCCGCCTGGCTGAATCGATTGAGCAGCAGTCGGCGATTGGGCAAGCCGGTAAGCGCATCGTGGTGCGCAAGCTGATTTGCTTTCACCAGCGCGAGTTCGAGCGCAGACACCTCTTTGGTGAGCGCGCCAAGCTCTTGACGTAGATCGGCATTTTCTTGCGTGGCCTGCGTGGCATGCGGTGGCCTAGCGTACGGATCGTGCAGTGCTACAGACATGAACCGCTCCTGTTAAACAACAGAGCATAGTGTCAGGTCGGTGATTCGTCTGTGCGATAACGTACAGACAGTCTGTCTGTGCCGCACGCACACTATTATTTCACCAGTAGTTGGTGGCCTGATGTTTACGAACGGCCTGAAGCGAAACTAGCTTGCGCCACATTCAGTATTTCGGTTAGTACCAGGAGCAGACAATGAACAAAGATCAGGTCAAGGGCCGTATCAAGGAAGTGCTAGGCATCGCGAAGGAGACGACCGGCAAGCTTACGGACAAAGAGATTCTGGAGCAGAAAGGCAAGCTGCAAAAAACCGCGGGCAAGGTGCAGGCCGGTTACGGCGACATTAAAGATGATGTCAAAAAAGACAAGTAGCAGGCGCGGCAAGAATGCCAGCCTGGCGCTAGCCCGACCTGCGCTGCCCCTCCCCAAAAGAGCGCAGGATACTCAGCCCCCGGGACGGAATGTGCCGGGGTCTTTTTCGTACGACCAGCACCCTTCCTGCTTCGCAATGCGTAACTGGGAAAATGAAGGTGGGCTGCTGCAGAGTGCGGGACTATGAAGCAGATATCTACGACTATTGCGCTTACCTATCTCGGACTGTCGTTGCTAGTACTGGGTGGCTGCGCATCGACGACTGCAGGAGGCGCGGTTGGCGCGGATCGCTCGCAATTGTTGCTGGTGTCATCGGAACAACTCGATCAAATGGCCGCAGAAAGTTACGCAAAGCTGCGAGCAGATGCGTCCGGGACAGGCGCACTAAACGAAAGTCCCGCGATGCTCAAGCGTGTCCGCGACATTGCCGGTCGCCTTGAAGCACAGACCAGGGTCTTTCGTTCCGACGCGCCTGCCTGGGATTGGGAAGTCAATGTCATAACGAGCGAGGACCTCAACGCCTTCTGCATGCCCGGTGGCAAGATTATGGTGTACTCGGGAATCATTACACAGCTCGACTTGACGGACGCGGAACTTGCCAATGTGCTGGGGCACGAAATCGCACACGCCTTGCGTGAGCACGTCCGCGAACAGATGTCGCAAGCATTGCTTGCCCAAGGGGCGATCGGTGTCGGTTCAGCGGTGTTCGGGCTTGGCGATGCATCAACTGATGCTGCCGGCCTGGGTTACCAGGCTTTGGTGGCGACTCAATTCAGTCGAACGGACGAAAGCGAGGCCGATAGAATCGGCCTGGAACTCGCGGCCCGTGCTGGCTATGACCCGCGTGCGGGAATCAGCTTGTGGCAGAAGATGACCAGTGCCAGCCAGGGCGGCAAGCCACCAGAGTTCCTCAGTTCTCACCCGGCCGACGCCGCCAGGGTCAAGCAGATTCAAAAACTGCTGCCAAGCGTGATGCCATTGTACGTCGCGGCAAATTAATGCCGAGTTATATGCCGATGTTGCGCGCGCTTACCCAAGAATCCTTGTATGCAACTCAGTCGAGGCTTGATAACAACTGCAGGAGGCCTTCTCCAGGCCTGCACGATTCAATATCGTGATTTCGCCCCGGCTATAGCGCAGTAGTTTTCGCTTCTGCAGGTTTCCCGCGGCATTGGTTATACCCACTCGACGAACACCCAGCATTTGCGCCAGGAACTTATGGGTGAGATGAAAGCTGTCTATGCCTGCCCGATCATGCGTCATCAATAGCCAGCGGGCGAGTCGCAGTTCCAGTGAGTGAAAGCCGATGCACGCTGCCATCAACGCGAGTTGCGCTTGCAGCACATAGATATAGCGGTCAAGCAGATGTCGAAACGCCGGCAGTTGTCTGAGTTCACTTCGAAACGATGTGCCGCTCATTCGCAGGGCGGTACCCGAACCTTGCACTAGCGCCTGCATGGAAGAGGAGTTCACGCCCAGGACCAGCGGTGTGCCGAGCATGCCCTCATTGCCGACCAGCGCCAATTCCAGGTTTTTTCGGCCTTCGACAGGTACCAGCTGGGAAATGAAACAATCGATTGGAAAATAGACATGCGAGACTCGCTTCTGCGGCTCCCACAATGTGTCGCCGATGCATAGCTCGACCTCGTCACAAGCCGTGGTCAGGTGTTGGTGGTCTCTGCGAGAAAGGCTGGCCAGTAAGCGATTGCTAGGCATCGCTCTTATTGTCCGTATTCTGACAGATCAGTCTGTGCAGCAGCGAACATATGACGAAGCGTGTTGAGCTAGATGATTGAACGAAATGCCTTGCCCGGTGGGATATCCGAAAGCAATCTGTCGAATTCCTTCTTGACGACGGCATAGCACTCGCAGACATGCTGTTCCAGCTTGGGCCGACTCAATACTTTGATATGTCCGCGGCTGTATTCAATGATGCCGGCGTCTCGCAATTTCCCTGCCGCCTCTGTGACCCCTTCGCGCCGCACGCCGAGCATATTGGCGATCAACTCTTGCGTCATCGTCAACTCGTCGGATGACAGGCGGTCGAGACTCAACAACAACCAGCGGCAAAGTTGCTGATCGATGGAATGATGTCGGTTGCATACCGCAGTCTGAGACATCTGAGTAATAAGCGCCTGGGTGTAACGCAGCAACAGATGCATCATTGGCCCGGCGCGACTGAACTCTGATTTTAGGTGGTCTGCCGGCAACTGATAGCCAACGCCTTCGCTCTGCACGACGGCTCGACTCGGTGTGGTCTCGCCGCCCATGAACAGGGAAATACCGAGAATACCTTCATTACCGACCACGGCGATTTCGGCCGATGCGCCATCTTCCATGACATATAACAGTGACACGATCGAGTTGGTCGGAAAGTAGACGTTTTCCAGCTGTCCGCCAGATTCGTAAAGCACTTCGCCCAGCTTCAACGGAACCAATTTCAGACGCGAAGAAACGCGCTCAAACTCGCTCGGGGGCAGCGCTGCGAGCAGGTGATTTTGCTTCGGGTAGTGAGGAATTTCCATGGCAAGCTGTCATTATACGCCCAAATTGGGTCTTCGTGTACGGTAGAGTACATAGGCGCAACGCTGGTGCCTGCTGTAGCGTTCGGCAGCAAACGCCTGCTATGCATATTTGCGCAAGCAGCGGCATCCAATACTGTGTGAGAATTGTGTGACTGAGTGCTGCCCGGTTGTGATGCGTACTGCAATTGCTATGAGCGTACCGCCGGCTAGAGCTAGTAGATTCAGTTACTTATAATGAAAATAGCGAACTCCAAAGGCAGGGATCGACAATTCACAATTTCCGACAATTTTTTGACATCAGTCGTGCATTGTTATGCACCGTACTGAAAGTAGGGCAACGAACGCCGTCTTTTTGGCGTTATAAATCAACTACTAAAACTCGTTTTTATGGCTACGAACCGAACGGTCGGGTGTCCTGGATGAAGATTGGAAATCCTGTTCGATGGCACGCCGCTTCTCGCTTTGTCGATTGATCCAAAACACCCGTACAGGTTAGTGTGGCTTGCGCGAGCGAATCGCAAAGAGGAATCGTGGACAAATTTGATTTGCTTCGAACACCGGACGGAGACACTCTGCGGGTCAACAAGAGTGGGCCCGACTTGCTGCGTTACCCGTTGTACAACAAGGGCACAGCGTTCACTCATGCAGAGCGTCGTGAACTGGGTATCGAAGGCCTGTTGCCCGCTGAGTACAACGACATCGATACGCAGGTTAAGCGCATATTCAAATCGATTTTCTACAATCACGATGACGTAGGCCGAAATATTGGTCTCGCGATGCTGCAGGATCGTAACGAAGTATTGTTTTACAAGCTGCTCAGCGAACACCTTGAACAGATCATGCCGATCGTCTACACGCCAACTGTAGGTGCGGCGTCACGCTATTACTCTCGAGTCTTTCGGCGGGGTCGTGGCTTGTTCATCACGCCAGACTTCAAGGGGCGAATCGAAGAAGTCCTGCGTAAAGCGGCGCCTTTCACTGACGTGCAACTCATGGTTGTCACGGACAACGAGGCAATTCTTGGCATTGGCGATCAGGGCGCTGGCGGGATGGCGATTAGTGTCGGCAAACTGGCTCTCTATTGTGCCGGAGCGGGCATACACCCGTCCCGCACCTTACCGATCAGCCTCGATGTCGGGACCAACAACGATGAATTGCTCGCTGACCCGCTCTACCTTGGTTACCGCAAGAAACGCCTTGCTGGCGATGACTACCGGGAACTCGTGGATGAATTCGTTGCGGCCGCAAAATCTGTGTTCCCGAAAGTCGTCATTCAATGGGAAGATTTCAAGAAAGAAAACGCACTGAAGATTCTGGATCGATACAGATCCGTCCTACCCTCATTCAATGACGACATTCAGGGCACCGGTGCAGTGGCGTCAGCCTGTGTGCAAGGTGCTTGCCGAATCAGCGGGCTGGAATTCAACAGTAGCCGCATAATTATCTACGGCGCCGGCGCCGCTGGCCTGGGCATCGCGAGGCAGCTTCGGCAACAACTCGGTATCGCCGGTCTAAACCCGACCGAGCAAACCGCGGCGGTCCTCGTCATGGATAGCAGGGGGGTCGTGAGCGATGGCCGCGACAATCTCGATAACTACAAGCGGGAGTTTGCGTGGCCGGAGCGAATGCTGGAACCACTGGGGCTGGACGACGCAGATAGACGCAGTCTTGCGGCAGTTGCAAAAGCGTACCAAGCGACTGCGTTGATAGGCGCGTCCGGCCAAGATGGAGCTTTTAACGAAGCTGTCGTAAAAGCGATGCTGCACGGGGTCGAGCAACCCGCAATCTTGCCAATGTCGAATCCAACCTCCATCAGCGAAGCGGTACCTGCGGACATACTTCGTTGGACCGAAGGCAAAGCATTGATCGCCACCGGCAGCCCTTTCGATCCTGTCGTAACAGCCACGGGAACCCAGACGATTGGTCAGGCGAACAACGTTTTCGTATTCCCTGGCATTGGACTGGGGGCGATCGTGAGCGATGCCCGAGAAATTACCGACAGCATGATCAGCGCTTCTGCTATGGCCCTGGCGCAATCACTGAACGATGCAGACTTTAAAGAACGCAGGCTGGTTCCCGAAGTCTCGCGACTTTGGGACGTCTGTGGCGAAGTGGCTGTAGCAGTTGCGTTACAGGCAGTGCAAGACGGCGTTTGCGATACGGAACTCAGTGAACAGAGCATCCGGGAACGCATTGCTACAGCACGTTGGACGCCGCAATATCCGAAGTTCGAAGTCGTCCGTTGATCACCGAGACTAGAGCGGGTTTCCATTCGCATCGACCGCATTCAACTGATTGCCGTCCGGTGCCTCTGCTGGATCAGGAATCCAAGGCGCCAGGCAGGCTCGATCGAGAGTACACGGGTCCGTCAGGATTTCGAGAAACGCAAACATGGGTACGGCGTCTGAGGGCGGACTGAAAAACAGATCCGGAAACGTCAACGCCGGGTCAACCAGGCGCTGTTGCAGCGCCGCCGACAGGGCGGCGTCGCTATTGGCGGCGACGTTGGGGAACAGAGTCGCACAGTCGTTGTGACTTGCGAATTGTTCGATTTTGCAGACGCTGCCGCCCGGAAGTTCCTCATCAAAAGTGTCTTCCGGGATAAAGTAATGCGCCGTTGCGCCAACGAACGAGAGCGACCCGGTATGACCGTACGGCGCCGTAGCCAACAGATTCAGCAAGGTCGGGTTGCGGAACATGAACCGGTCCTGCGCATTGGCAGTCTGTTGTTCGCGACCAAAATCCTCATCGGCTGCGGCACCGTCACCTTTGCCCGGGCCGATCTGCGGAAAGCCGACAATCGTGTTGCGCTCGTCAGTAAAGAAATCTCCACCATGACAAGCGGCACAACCCAGTCCCTCTTGGGGGTCCGCGAAAAACAACTTCGCTCCCTGTTTCGCTTCGACGGATATCGCGCCCAGGTTGCCTTCTACATAGGCTTTCCACGGCGTGTCGATGAATAGCATCGAGCGCTGATACTCGCCAATCGCAAGAGCGATATTGTCAAAAGTAATGAGCTGATCCGCCGGTGCGGAACTCACGAAAGCAGTTTGAAATTCCGCCAGCCAGTTGTTGTTTGCGAGTTCACCCGCACCGGCACCGTAGTCGCCTATTCGAGCTGCCAGCCGTGCTCGCACCGTCTCCTCGTCCGCGCCGGGCAAAAAACTGCCGCGCATTTCTTCCGGAATCGTGACCGGAAATCGAGCCTGCGCTGCGACCAGTGTGCTGCCAACAGGCACCAGCGGATCAGTTGAGTTGAGCGGAGTTTCCGGTGTTCGGATGCCAGAGCCCGCACCATTTTGCCCGGCTTCCTTGCCGATGCTTTCGACACGTGCGTCCCAAAACAGGCCGTCATCGTAGAGTCCGACATTGAATACGGTTTGCGAATGACGGCCCACGTTTGGCATTCCGTCCGGCCGCGTGCGCCCTGGTCCGACTACATCCGGCGCCACTGCTCCGGTACCGACAGGCAACGCGAGTCCGTCGCCACCGCCGAGCGCAGGGTGGTGACACGAGGCACACGCAGTGTCCATGTCGCCGCTAAGACTCTTGCTGAAAAAAAGTAACTTGCCGAGCTGGGCCAAAGGATCATTGATCGATGGCAGCCCGCGCCCGGTCGATGGATCACCGGTGAGGCCATTGGCGCTGATGACAGCTCGGACCTCGTCATCCAGTGTTGGCCCGGCGGGTGGTGGCGTGATGGCGCCACCATTACCGCCACCACCGCCGCAGCCGTGGAGGGCGACCAGAATCGCGCTGAGGGCCAGCAGGCCGCGCAGCCATGGGTTGTCGACTGCGTTTGAGTAAACTGATTTTCTGTTTGGTCCCGCCATTTTTCTGCTCCTTTATCTCGCTCTACCGTGTTGACGACGTTGCTGCGGTGGATTCGAGCTTTGCCGAATACAGGTCTAGAATGGGCCCAGGAGTGGACCCGGGCTTTGGCGGTTCGTGAAACACTCTGAAATAGTCTGAAATTAAGGGGTATTGCTCGCCAGTGACGGACGCAGAAACTAAATTGACGTATGGGTTCGGGGATTTCCGACTGCTACCGGAACAACGTCAACTGCTGGGCGCCGATGGCGAAAACATCATCCTGCGAGGCAAGGTATTCGACCTGCTTTTGTACCTGATCGAAAATAAAGGTCGACTGGTTGGCAAAAGCGAACTCCTCGATGCTCTTTGGCCCGATTCGGTCGTTGAAGAAAATAATCTCAACCAGTCCGTGTCCGCATTGCGGCAAGCACTCGGCGACGACGCCAAGACACCAGCCTACATCGCCACCGTCAAAGGGCGTGGCTACCAATTCGTGGGCGCAGTCAATTCTGAGCCGTCGGCAAGCGGCGAAAACACTGGCACAAAGAGTGCCGGGCCCCGTAGCATTGCCCGCTATGGGTCCGTGCTGATCGCAGTGCTCGTGGTCAGCATTGCCGCAATGCTGTGGATGAATCGGGAACCGGCACCCGTGCTGCTCGAAACGCCGGTCGTCGAGCGTTTTGCGGATGCGACTCTGACTCTCGCGACCGACTATCCGGGGTCACACAGCGAACCGACGCTATCGCCGGAGGGGCGCATGCTGGCCTACGTCAGCGATGTCACCGGCACGCCGCAAATCTGGGTCAAGAATTTGCAGCGCGGCGACCCCATCCAGATCACACACGGACCCTACGCGGCTACCGCACCGACCTGGTCGCCCGATGACGATCAAATCCTGTTTGGGCGCGAGGGGCCAAATGGCAGCTCCATTTACAGTGTCGGCTCGCTTGGGAAACCCGAAGCGACACTGGCCGTCGAATTCGGCAAATCCCCGAACTACGCCAAGCGCACCAACGCGTTTGTCTATTCAATCGGGCGACGGATCTGGATCGCCGCAAATGGCGGACGCGATCGCGAGGAGATACAGGGGCTGCCGTCCAGCCAGGGCTTCGCCGCCCGGGAGCCCGCGCTGTCGCCGGATGGAAAGCTGGTCGCGTTTATTCACGCGGATGAGGGCCCGTTGGGAAACCTTTGGGTTATCCCGGTCATCGGGGGCGAAGCGCGCCAACTGACAACGGCGGAAATGACCGGCGGAATAGCGGGCGCGCCGGAGTGGAGTCCCGACGGCAGGTATTTACTCTTTAGTGTCGACGCTGGCTTTACAGGCGGGCAGCTCTGGCAATTCAATTTAGCCAGCGGCGAGACTGGTCCACTGACCACCGGGGTGGCAGGTGCCCATGACAGTGTGATTGCGGGCGATGGGACACGGCTCGCGTATACGTCGGCGCGCACGACCTGGCGACTGATCGGCACTGACCCGCTGACGGCCGCGACATCGACCATTCTTGAAAGTCGATCGCCTATTTTGCTGCCAATTGCATCGCCGGATGGAAAGCGCATTGTGTTTTTTACACGCGATAGCAGCGGCATGCAGATCGCACTGATCGGCACCGATGGCAATGATCTCCGGCAACTGACCTTCGATGAGCCAGGCGAAAATGCATTGCCTACCTGGTCCGGAGACGGTGCGACGATTCTTTATTATCGAGGCCGGTCCCTGCATCGCCTGGACCCGGCAGATGGTTCGGATACATTGCTGATCGCGGATTTCCACTGGTCATCGCGAAATTGGCTGGCAGCATTCGGTGACCGCATTAGCTACCACGAAATTGACCGGACCAATGGCAAGCAGCGAACTGTCGTCAGGCACCTTGGAGAAAGTGAGGAGATCGAGCTGCCGGTGCCAATCGAAGCGGCGCAATGGTCAGCCGATGGAACCGAACTGGTCGGTTGGTTCAGCAGGACCGGAGAATTGCTGGTTTGCAGCGCGGAATCCGCAACCTGTCGTAACATTGTGCACAACGGCGAGAACCTACTAGGTCTGCGGCCGATTTGGTCGAACGATGGACAGAAGATCTATTTTCTGACGCTTGCTGACAACTCCGAGTGCTGCAAACTTTGGCGAATCGATAGCGACGGAGGCGAGCGGCAATATATCGCAGCGCTGGCCGGTTACGATTTCCAAAACAGTTTTTACGGCGTTGCTGAGGACGGCAGTATTTTCCACAACCATCTGGATCACAGCACCGACGAAATCTGGCTGGTCGATATTACTGATTAGTCAGATGCGCTTGCAACGGCTCCCAATACATTCTGTGCCAGCCGCCTTCCAGATGTTCCTCACCCGCTCTGAAGCAAAGCTAAAATTCAATCCGAACAATCTGTAGCCGCTTTTCGCGTATCCCGATACTTATCGTAAGCTACGAGCACCGCATCCAGTCTGGCCTGTTGAGTCGGATTCAATGGAGCCCGCTTGGTTTTTCTGAGTACATCTTTGAACATATACCCGGACCTGAAGAAGTACGGTCGGCATTCCAGGAAACAGAGTGCCGCTTCAACGGCGTCCGGCTCGCCTGCAACAATTCTGTCGTAGGCACCCTCCAGACCGCCAGGAAACGCGAGAGAGTTGTACTGTGCGTGAAACTCGGCGCAGGCCTCTTGCCACTCTTTTCGTTGCTCTTCGCTCTTGTCGCGATGCTTAACAGTTTCATCAATGCGCTCTTTCAGCTGATTGATTCTTGCTGCATTTCGGGTAATTTCGCCGGTGTAATGGCCCATTGGAAAAGTCCAGCTTAGTTGTACCGCGAATGCCTGCTTTTGGTTCTTAAGAGGCCGCTCATCGAAAGCGAAATGATATCATTTGCGCCGCCGGTAACGGCAGTTTTGGGAAAGGCGAGAATCTGCTTCAACACGAATATTGGACTTATCGCAAAGGTTGCGATAACGCAATAGTTGTGATAGTATTAGACTTCAATTTAAGGAGGTCTGAACATGACTATCAAATTATCCAATTTACCGTACGACCAAGACGCGCTTGAGCCCCACATATCGGCCGAGACGTTGTCGTACCACTATGACAAGCATCACCGAGGCTATGTCGACAAGCTGAACAAACTGATCGACGGCACTCCGTACGCGGGATTGTCGCTCGAAAACATCGTGACCAAAGCCCGGGAAGAAGCGGCGATCGATATTCTCAATAATGCCCAGCAAGTCTGGAACCACACGTTTCTGTGGGAAAGCATGTCGCCGAACGGCGGCGCAGCGCCTAATGGACGTATCAAGGAACTGGTGGAAGAAAGCTACGGTGACTTCGACACGTTCAAGAAGCAGTTCAGGGACGCAGCGTTATCGCACTTTGGCAGTGGCTGGGTCTGGCTGGTGCTTGACGGTACCAAGCTGACTATATTGACGACCGGCAACGCCGACTCACCAGTTGCAACACATCTGTTTCCATTAATGACGCTCGACGTCTGGGAACACGCATACTACATTGACTACAAGAATAAGCGTGCCAGCTACGTTGATACGTTTCTGGACAAACTGGTCAGCTGGAAGTTTGCTGCCGCGAACTTACAGAATGTCGAGAAAAGTAAGGCTGCATGAAGAACGCACCTGTAGCCAGCCAGGAAGTAACGAGCGAAATGCGGCAGCTCGAAAGCGCGTTGCGTTTTGCTCGTTCAAATCTGAGCTCGGACATCACCGCACAAAGGCTGTTAATCCTGATAGGCGTGTACTTTCACGAAGGGCTCAGTCAGCGTGAGCTCTTAAACTACCTGGATTCGACCTCGGTAACTGCGTTGTCGCGCAATATTGCAGATCTTTCGTCGCTGACGACCAAGAAACTGCCCGGCCCGGGACTGATCGAGTTGCGAACAGATCCACTTAACCTGCGAGTGAAGTTCGTATTTCTAACGGCAAAGGGCCGCCGCTTCATGAAACGCTGGTTTGCTGCCAGCATTGCCGAGTGACTGTTGCGCGTTAGTCCGTAACCGCTGTTACCGATATCGGCGTTTTAACGATCAGCTCACGATGCGGATACGGAATACCGATAGCGTTCTCTTTGAATGCATCCCACAGCGCGAGCAATACTTTGCCGCGAATGTTGGTCAGACCTTGCTGCGGATCCGAAATCCAGAAGCGTAGCTTAAAATTCAGGGATGAGTCGCCGAACTCGGTCATCCAGCAAACCGGCGGCCTGCGCGACGCATCCACTCTGCCGACACTGCCGGCTGCCTCAATGGCAATGCGCGTTACTTCGTGCGGATC
>JBBKWL010000082.1:0-4177 GCA_037968975.1 Woeseiaceae bacterium
ATGGAAGTAGCCTACCGTCTGCCAGTGTTCGGTGGCGATCTTGGTCTGTCTTTC
Source organism: Woeseiaceae bacterium (assembly GCA_037968975.1). Taxonomy (GTDB): domain Bacteria; phylum Pseudomonadota; class Gammaproteobacteria; order Steroidobacterales; family Woeseiaceae; genus UBA1847. The sequence goes on from JBBKWL010000082.1 coordinate 55, forward strand.
TTTTATAACTACCTGATCGAGTACAACACCACGGGCATTGTCGATGGCGACGTGGATATCGATGCGGGCGAAGTGGTGTTCCCGAGGAACCGCGCGGTGGCGAGTGTTCGCTATGACTGGAACGACTGGAATGTCCATTGGCGGGCACGCTACTGGCACAGCGTACGGGACTCGAATACACCGGGACTCACCAATGAAAACAGTGATGCATTCGGCAACCCGCTGGCGGCAAGCAAGAACGAGATTCCGTCGTACACCTATAATGATCTGTCGGTCAGCTACGGCGACGGTCCGTTCCGACTGTCGCTCGGCGTGAACAACGTCTTCGACAAACAGCCACCACTACTGACCCAGGTCAGCCAGTGGGGCAATACGGGTACCAACACGGCATCGGAGGCCTACGACCCAGTTGGCCGCGCCTGGTTCCTGTCTTTCGGCTACCAGGTCGACTCGCTGTAGACATGTCTTAGGGCAGGGCGTGGGGCCGGGCATTGCCCCGGCCCTTTTTGTATGCGGGAACCCCTCTCGCAGCGACCTCGCAGACCGTGCGCCAACGACCCGGCCCACCCCGAGACTGATTACAACAGCCCTTTGATATATCAAAGAAAACAGCGCGACTCAGGCCCCGCATCAGCTACAATCCCCGCCTTCCTTGACTCATAGCGCCCGCATCGGTCTAATACGCCGCTCGCAAAGCATGGCCAGGTAGCGGGGCCGCGAAGCGGCAAGGTATAGCAGCGGACTGAAAATCCGCGTACGAATTTAGGCCAGGTAGCTCAGTTGGTAGAGCAGCGGACTGAAAATCCGCGTGTCGGTGGTTCGATTCCGCCCCTGGCCACCATAGTTAGAAAGGTGTTACCCGGTCACATGGTTTACACCTTGTTCCGGACACATGGTTAACACTTTGTCCGGCATGAACGGTGAGGGACCGGGTTCTACCCGGTCCCTTTCTTCATCGAATTATCCTAAATCATATTCCAGGAAGCTGACCAGCCAGATCTGGTTATCGACCTCACGTATGCCAATGGTTTGGCCAGCGAACACGCTTGATAGGTTGATCTTGCGTCGTCCGAGGCAGATGCGACCGCAGCGCGTCACGCGAACGGTTCGGTCGTGATACGGGTACTCGGGCTCGCCGGGCGGCTCGTAGACCCGCGGTGAAGGTGTATACAGATCACCGGGGTAAGCGCCGCCGAGTGCCTGCTGCGGCCGTTGATTGTTGTAAACCCCGATGAAGTCATCGAAGCGCTCCTGCTGTTGCAAAAAGTTGAAGGCAGCCGGCTTGGTGGCTTCCTGCTTGAGCGTCAGGTGCATGCGTTCGTGTCGGCCGTTTTGTTCCGGGTGCCCGGGCTTGATGCGCTGGATGTTGATGCCGAGACGCAGCCACCAGACGGACAACTTGGATAAACCGAACAGTGCATTGCCGGAAGCGAAGGGCACACCGTTGTCGGTCCTGATCGCCTGGGGCAAGCCGAAGTCCTTGAATGCTCGCTCGAAAATGGTGAAGGCGAAGTCGGAGCGTGTTGATGCAACGCCCTCACAAGCGAGTAAATAACGAGATCGATAGTCGGTGATGGTGAGCGGGTAGCAGTACGGTGTTAACCGGTCACATGGTTTACACCGTTATGGGATTGCTTGAAATCACCTCGACGCAAATCGACGAGGGACCAGATGTAGGCGGCGGTTTGGGAGAAGCTGGTTGCCCTGCAGGTGGTTCTTTCCTATTTCAATGTATTGACTAAGCTCTTCATTCGATTCATGACGACTTCGGCACGACCGGCACCGCCTGTGGGTTCGACAAAGCCGGGCAAGACATTGATGAACTCGTCGTCGGCCAACAAAGCTGCGAATTCGTCGCGAAGAAATGCTTTAACCTCATTCGGTGCGCTGATGCAATCTCTGATCAACGATGGCCGTCCGTCAACAACCGCGAGAATGTCCTCTAGATCATGGCTGCCCAGGTAGTCGCCCTCGCTGCGGCCATGGTGCGCTTCGAATTTTGTCGCGAGGAACAGGGGTGGCGATGCGACACGTATTTTCATGTCACCAATTGCGTGCATCTCGGCGGTTTCAATAGCTGTCTTATACCAACGATTCGAAAATCCCAATATTTCAGCGTTGTCCGGCATTACGTCGACCAGGATTCCGCCAACTATGAATCGACACCGCGGACCGTCTGCATCGGGCTGGAAGCCAAGCTTTTTCAATCGTTTTTCAAATCGATAGTAGTCGGGCAGGTTCATTACCTCGACAATTACATCGACGTCCAGAGTCGACCGTACGGTAACTATGTCCTCTTCCGTGATGAGGAAGGCCGCTGAACTACCACCGACAAACACGACTTCGCTAACAAGCTCCTTTAGGTTCCTCGCAACGCTGGCGACGATCTCGAAGTTCTGGTTTTTCGCAATTGGCTTCAAGCCAGCCGCTCCCGCAGCAGTCGTGTCGCGATTGCTTTCTCCCGTTGCCGGCCTATGCGAAAGACGTCAACAAGAACCAGCAGCTCGTACAGAATAGGATCTTTGGCGGCCGCCAACGGTGCTGTCTTGTATATGGGACTCAGTGCGTAGCCGAGTGAGGAGCCATTGGCGTACTTCCACACCGGTGGAAGTTCGCCCTGGGATGCAAGTTCATCCTGGAACAATGGCGCAGCGAATGCCGTCGGAATGCCGCGTGTTGGTTCACCGCGTTCCGCCGGATATGTGTATCTGACTCCGTGCTCAATGAATTCGAGTAGTGAGTTTTTCAGGGGTCGGGGACGAGAGTTTTCTTCAGACCTAACCAATAGATTCGACTTGATTGCTCGCCGGATCGCAGAATTGACCTCCGATACAGAGATTCGCGTTGCTTCGGAGAGAGAGCGATACGTCCACTCGGACGACGGTTCCAGGTCGATTTCCTCGATGGCCTCGTCTAGTTTCGACAGATCGGATTGCTGAAGCTGGGCGATCCGCTGTTCCACGGCCTTGCGGCGCAGCTCTTGGTCGACCTGCAGGGCCACTAGCTTAAGGGCGATCAGTAGGTCCTGAGACTTCAACATGTTGGGCACCGGCGTTCGCTGTTCGCGAATTGAGAACAAACTACTGGCTACCCGTTGGCTTTGTCAAGCCTCAATTGCTCAAAAAGAAGCATAGTCGTATCAACCCTTCCTCGAGAAAGCCACACATCGAGTCTGACGAGTCCGCAATCCTCAAGATATTCCAGGTCTTTTCAGATGTGCTTTCGAGAACCGGGAAAATCGCTCTGCTCAATTCGAATTCAATGAATTTTCTGATCGCCTGGCATTGCGATCAAATCGCCATACTCCTCAAAAATGGATTAAAGGAGGTAAGACTCACACCACAAAGCTAAGTAAGACTGTTTAAAGCCAGATAAATTTGTATTATCCGGTAAAGCTAGATAAAGTCGATTAAAAATAATCCCAGAGTAATCAGATGAACACCACAGCCTTGTTCCCGCGCAAACGGATTCTGTCCGCTCTTGGTTACACTCAGAACGCCAGTCGATCATCGTGGTCCCACGATGACGGTGAGCGCATTTTTTTCGACGCCTGGACGAATCGTTATGACGAAAACGGGCGCTACCCGATGTGCACCCCGACCGCGTATCCGCGACCAGATGCAAGCGGACTGGTTACCGTCGGCGGCGTCACCGAACATGCACGGCGTGGACACGTCATGTGGCTGGCCCACCTTGATCTGGTACTCGCGGACCAACGTGAGGCCATCCTCATCAACCCGGTGCCAAGAGAGGTGGGACCGCGCCAGGGCGAAAAAGGTGCTAAAGGATGGCTGCCGCGCTTTTCTACCGGAGTCGTCATTCGTGGCGGGGACGGCATCTGGTTGAGCCCCGACAAAATAACTACTCTCGACCTCAACAACATTGTGAAATGGTCAGGTACCCGAAAACTGCGGTTCGAGGATTGTCGACCTTCGATGGTTGATGGAGGACCAGATGCGATCGCAACCGCCAAAGCATTGCTGAAAAGACACCTTGAAGAAACAACCGAGATACTCGAGAAGCTCGGATAGACACTCGCTCGCCAATCGAATTTTGAACGCTTGGATATTGCCCGCGTGAACCGGCTCCGCAACGACCTAAGTCGCAGTGCAAATCAGGCAAT
>JBBKWL010000083.1:0-3863 GCA_037968975.1 Woeseiaceae bacterium
TATATCGTCGTCATCGGCAACATCGCGTTTACGGCCGCTTTTTCAATTCTGAATGGTTTTACGGATTCCACGTTTGCAAGGTTTGACCAGCAGATTTCGAACGGTTGGTTGCAATACGGGTTTAGCATCGGTGTTTTGAGTTTCATCATGTTTGTTTTGTATCGTGGACTGAACAAAGGTATTGAAGCCGTCAGTCGAATTTTTGTGCCCTTTTTCGCGCTTGTTATTTTCTATCTGGTTGTAAACGCATTCTTTCTTCCAGGCGCGCCAGCAAAGATTGCGGAATTTCTGAAGCCCGACTTTTCAGTTCTGGAGGTGGAACATATCTTCGCGGCACTCGGGCAGGCGTTTTTCTCCTTAGGGCTTGCAGGAACGATTATGGTCATTTACGGCTCGTATATGGGCGACGACCAGAATATTCCGAGAGTCGCTGCATTCACTGCACTCGGCGATGTTGGCGCGGCGTTCCTGGCATCATTATTTATCGTGCCTACCATTCTGGTGTTTGAGTTGGACCTGTCTCAAGGGCCAACGCTGGTTTTCGCCACGCTACCGAAATTGTTCAGCGTAATGCCGGGTGGTCGAATTCTTGGTAGCTGTTTCCTGCTGGCGTTGACGCTAATTGCTGTTTTGTCTGCAATGGCGGCGATCGAAGCCATTGTCGGCAGTATTAGTGAGGAGCTTCGCATCCGTTCGAGCCGAACACGAATGATCATTGCCGTTTTATTCGTGGAGGCGGCGGTCATGTTGCCGAGCGCTCTCGATCCAAGCATTGTCGGAACTCTCGATCTAATCTTCGGCTCGGGCATGCAGATGTTGGGTAGCGTAATAGCCATCATCACGGTGACATGGGGATTGGGGCAAGTTAAAACCAAATTACAAATATTCGGAGAAGCCCGTCTTGGTTGGCACACGAACTATTTCTTTTGGTTGAAGTGGGTGGTCCCAAGTGTGATGTTGGTCGTACTCGGCGTTTATGTGGCGAGCAACTTCTAGTTTTAGCTCAATAATTAAGGAATAAGAATGGCTCGTAAGTTTGCAACTCGTGCAATACACGACGGTGAAGGTTGGGATAAGTCGACCGGCGCTCACAATACCCCTATTTACCAAACGGCCACATTCGCGTTCGAGACTGCCGAGGGCATGGCGGCCGCCATCATGGATGATCCGTTAGACAGTTTCTTTTATTCGCGAACATCCAATCCGACGACCGCGGCGCTAGAGAAAAAAATGGCATCGTTGGAAGGCGCTGAGGCAGCATTGGTTACGTCATCAGGAATGGCTGCAGTTGCAATCTCAATCCTCATATCGGCGAGAGCTGGCGAGCATGTCATTGTGACGAATGACCTTTTTGTGATAAGCCGCCAATTTTTCGAAGAAGCCTGCCCGGCAATGGGTATCGAAGTATCGATGGTTGACGTGCGCAATTTGAACGACGTCGAGAATGCTGTTCGACCCAACACAAAGGCGTTGTTCGTCGAGACGGTAACTAACCCCAATTTATACATCTCCGATGTCGCGGCATTTCGCTCGGTGGCTGACAAGCACGGTCTGATATTGATTGCCGACAACACGTTCCTGAGTCCGTATCTATCCCGACCCATTGAGCAGGGCGCCGATATGGTGCTGCATTCAGCAACCAAATATATCAGCGGACACGGCGACACCGTTGCCGGAGTTTTAGCCGGATCGAAGAAGAACATGGACAAAGCGCGATTGAAGTTGGATTCGTTCGGTCAATGTCTGAGTCCAATTGCATCCTGGCTGGTAATGCGTGGCGTACGTACATTGCCGCTGCGAATGCGTCAGCATTCCGCCAACGCTCAAGCGCTGGCTGAGTATCTGGAAGGTCACGAGCTCGTGGAGTGGGTAAAATATCCCGGATTAAAGACCCATCCGCAGTATTCGCTAGCGAAATCCTATTTGCCCAACGGCTGTGGGGGAATCATCAGTTTTCGGATCAAGGGCGGGTCAGACGAAATGAATCGGTTTGCGAATAGCCATGAACTTTTTGGCAAGGGCGTGAGTTTGGGCGACGTGTGTACACTGGTGTATCCGCAGCCCTGGCGAGACAATCTGATTCGGATTTCCGTCGGCTGTGAAGACGTGGGCGATATTATTGAGGAGTTCGAGAAGGCGCTCGCTGCAGTGTAAGACCTCGTTCAACCTTGCCGTGGTCGACAGCGAGTCGAACCTTTTTGTATTGGCCGACAGGACGAACGTCACAGTTGGGGGGGGTAGTTGCAATAATTTCCCTTGAAATCGTTTCCATCGCAGGGTCATTAAATGCGACCTTCGAATAACAAATCAACACGCTGCGAATAACGAAGGATTTGGACTATGGACAGACGCAATTTTCTACTGGCAGCCGCGGCGATGGCCGCCAGTTGCTCTCGAACGGCTGAGACGGCGGTGACGGAAATGACCAGTACCGCACCGTTGGGAATTCAGCTGTATACGGTCCGCGATCTCATGGCGGTCGACGTCGCCGCGACGCTGGAACTGATTGCAAGCACGGGCTATCGGGAAGTCGAATTTGCTGGTTATTTTGACCACACCCCAGAAGATCTCAAAGCGATACTGGGTGCCGTCGGTCTGCAGGCACCGTCGGCACACATTCCTTACAACGCATTCCTCAAGAGCCCGGAGAAAGTGCTGGAGCACGCAACGGCGATGGGACATCAGTTCGTCGTAGTCCCTTGGTTGGAAACCGATTCGCGTAGTCTCGATCACTATCGCGAGCATGCAGAAAACTTCAACCGCTGGGGTGAGCTGTGCAAGGGTGCCGGCATAAAGTTTGCGTATCACAACCATCAGTTTGAGTTCGAAGAAGCCGAAGGCACGCTGCCATTTGACCTGTTGTTGGCTGAAACGGATCCGTCGCTGGTGCAGTTCGAACTCGATCTCGCCTGGGCACGTGCGGCCAACGCCGATTCAGTCGCCTATTTCAAAGCGTGGCCGGGACGATTCCCGATGTTGCATATCAAGGACTTGGATGCCAGTGGCAACGAGGCGGATATCGGTGACGGCGACGTCCCGTTTGCATCTATATTCGAATATCTCGAAACCGCAGGCGTCAAACACGGTTTTATCGAGCGCGACGATTCGAAAGACATCAACTATTCGTTGCAGCACAATTTCGGCACGGTCGAGCCGCTTTGGACATTGCATATGGGTTCAAAAACTTAGGACGACATACGAATGAGAACAATTAAGGGACCGGCCATTTTTCTCGCACAGTTCGCGGGCGATGAAGCACCTTTTAATTCACTGGATAGTATCGCCCAATGGGTGGCGAGCCTCGGATTCGTCGGCGTGCAGATGCCAAGCTGGGACGCTCGCTTGTTCGACCTCGAAAAAGCAGCAGAGAGCAAGATCTATTGCGACGAGGTCCTGGGTACGCTGAAAAAGCATGGTCTGCAACTGACGGAATTGTCGAGCCACTTGCAGGGCCAGTTGGTCGCGGTGCATCCGGCATACGATCAGATGTTTGATGGTTTCGCGGCGGAGTCTGTGCGCGGCAATCCGTCGGCACGCCAGGCCTGGGCCGTTGACCAGCTATTGAAAGCTGCCAGGGCGTCAGAAAATCTCGGGCTGGAGAATCATGCGACCTTTTCCGGCGCGCTCGCCTGGCCATACCTGTACCCATGGCCACAACGGCCGGCCGGGCTGGTCGAGACGGCGTTCGATGAGTTGGCGAAGCGCTGGCGGCCGATTCTGGATGCGTTCGACGACGCGGGCGTTAATTGCTGCTATGAAATTCATCCAGGTGAGGATCTGCATGACGGCGTGACCTTCGAGATGTTTCTTGAGCGCGTGAATAATCATCCGCGCTGCCAGATGTTGTACGACCCGAGCCATTA
>JBBKWL010000084.1:0-3370 GCA_037968975.1 Woeseiaceae bacterium
CCCGAGGCATACCACATTAAGATCTTGTCGCCCTTACGGATGGTTTGGCCGTGCATCTCAATGTCTTGCTTGGCGATGCGGCGCATATACGCTAGTGGGGTCTGCCAGCGAATGATCTCGGACACCATATTTGGAATCAGGCTCGGTTGGTTTTGCAGTTTGACAAACTGCTCAGGAAACAGGTTCAGCGCATATACCCCGCCGGTCATCGAGTTCCGCGTGGTGTCATTCCCACCGACAATCAGCAGGATAAGATTCCCGAGAAACTCCATGGGCTCCATGTTCTCAAAATGTTCGGAGTGCGCCATGAGGGTGATGAAATCGTTTTGTCCTTCCGGTGACGCCTGCGCACGTTCATTCCAAATTTCTGTAAACACTGCCAGGCACTCATGCAGTGCGGCCTGTCGCTCCTCTGCAGAAACACTATCGTCACCTGCAATCTCATCGCTTGCAGTCGCCATGTCTGACCAGAAGGTAAGTTTGCGGCGGTCTTCGAAGGGGAAGTCGAATAATGTGGCCAACATTTGGGTGGTGAGCTCAATCGACACCCGATCCACCCAGTCAAAGGTTTCACCGATTGGAAGCTCATCCATAATTTTGCCAATTCTTTCGCGTATCAGCGGCTCAAGTTTAGACAGGTTTCGCGGCGATACCGCCGGTGTCACGGCCATGCGCTGGTTGTCATGTTTCGGTGGATCCATGGCAATGAACTGTTTCACCGTAAAGTTAGGGTCTTGATCACCAATCACAATTGCAGGGTAGGAAGAAAAACTCTCGTGGTCTTTATCCACCGCCATGATGTCGTCGTACCTAGTAATCGACCAATAGGGGCCGAAGGCGCTGTCTTTGCAGTAATGGATGGGCGCTTCGTTTCTCAGTCGTTCGAAATAGGGCCATTGTGCATCCGCTTCAAAAATCGACGGGTTAGAAATATCGATGTCAGCTAGTGGCGTTAGATAGGGGTCGGGTAGATGCACAGCTTCGCTCAAGATGACGTGCTCCAAAAGGTAGGTGAGCAATCAGCATACCTTTATGCGTAGTACGTATCAATACTACGTATTATGCATTCAACGGCTGTCGGATTCGGCCAGGAGCAGGGCAAACAAAGATAAAGGTCGGCACCTACTAAAGGCTTAGGCCCATACGCCATTCAGGTGGCACTCCAAATGCTTCCGGATCCGATGCGCGAGACTCAACCAGCAACTATGCGCCCGGTAGGAGTATGATTTTTAGGCGAGGGACAAGTTGTCCTATGCCAATACAATTTACAGGAGTGCAGCAACATGAAGATAATTACTACGGTCACTGCAGTGGCGTTCTTGGTGTGTAGCGCGCTTGCGGCGGCTGCTGGCCAGGGCAACGGAGCCGTGTCGCCACGACATCAAGCTGCGGTTGAGGATTTGCCCGTCTGCTACGCAAGAGGCACAGACACGATCGGACGAGCCGTCAACGCAGTCAATTCTCTGGGGGACTTGGATTCCACCATCAATATTGGTGATCCAGAGTTCGATGCGGCACTTGCGCTATATCGCGACTGCTTTTCAAAGGACTTTGCGTTCACGTTGCAGTTCGATGGCGTGCCAGCTCTGACAGTACCTGATCCTGCGACTCGTACCAGCCAAACCGATGCCGCATTGCAATGGGCGAATTTTGTCAATAATGCGTTTCGCTCTCCCGGCTATCGAAGCACACAGCACCACATGGGTTCAATCTCGAGCGAAATCCGTGGTAAGACTGCGCATGTCGTTTCTTACCTCATTGCGACGCATGTTTTTGGGTTAAATGGCAGTCAGCCCGAGGGCTCTACGTCGGTGGTTGGTGGCACATACACGGATGAGTCGGTAAAAGAAAATGGTAAGTGGGTAATCAAGGAACGTACGCTCAACATAACCTCGAGTGTGGTGACGCTTGCACAATAAAATCTGAATTGGATGAAAAACTGACGGGTGTCGAAAACGGACGATCGACTCCCGTCTCAGGTCCAAAAGACAGTTATCAGCCGAGCGGCTGTTAATCCATTGAGTTTGCAGTAAATCACGATAACCAGCTGATTCGCTTGTGGATGTAACCAATAACGCTCCGCTGTGCATCTGCGTCACGCTCTAGTCTTCCTAGGCGCGATTTATGGACTCAAAAAAGACTTGAAGCAACCTGGCCTGCAATCGTCAATGTGAAGGTCTATCATCGGTATGTATGAACGACCTCAGAATATTCATCGCATCGCCTTCAGACGTTGCTGAGGAACGCCGCCAAGCTATTCAAGTTATCCAGCGCTTAGAAAGGGAGTATGCGCAACATATCCGTTTGATTATTTATGCCTGGGAGCGCGAACCGTTGCTCTCAAGCGCCGATTTTCAGTCTCAAATCGGCACACCATCGGACGCTGACATTCTGGTAACGATACTCTGGTCTCGTTTAGGTAGTCCATTGGGGGATAGATACAGGCGAGATGATGGAACAGGGTATCAATCCGGTACGGAATACGAGTTAGAAACCTCGCTCACCGCGTTCGAGACCACTGGTCGCCCATTGATACTGACCTATCGAAAAATAGCACCTGCCGTGCACTCCGATCCTAAGAAAAAGCTCGCTCTAGACAATTTCTTCGAGCGTTGGTTCGAAAACCAAGACCAAACGGCCAGAGCTGCGTACCACACATTCTCCGAAATCGCGGGCTTTGAGGATACCTTTGAATTGCATCTGCGCAAATTGCTGGCCGACTATATCCCTAACCCGAGTAACCTCCCCGCTGCTGTGAGCCCGTTCATCGGAAGACAGAAATTGAAGCAGGAAGTCTACAATTTACTGTTAGAAGATGGCGTACGTATGGTCACCCTAGTCGGTCCCGGTGGGACGGGAAAGTCCCGCCTTGGTTTAGAGGTGTGCTCGAATCTACTTGAATATTTCGACGATGGTGCATTTCTAATTCCACTCGCAACCTTACGAGACCCAGATATCATTCCTAGTGCAATCGGTCACGTACTCAACATCAAAGAAAACGACGAGCGAGGTATGCTCGACAGTGTTGTGCAAGAACTCCGCAGCAAGAACATCTTGCTCCTTATGGATAATTTTGAGCAGGTCCAAGCTGGCAGACGGCATCTGAGTACCATTTTGGCAGGCTGCCCAGGCGTTAAGATTATTGCCACCAGTCGTGAAGCTTTGCGCATCCAAGGCGTAAGAACGATTCGAGTCCCATCATTTGATATTCCGAAAATGACGGACCTCAGTGACTTTGAGAGTTTACTCACGAATGAATCGATTCAGTTGTTCATGCAGCGCGCACAGGCAGTGCGTCAGGATTTCGAAGTTACCCGCGTGAACATCGAGGATATCGTCAGAATCTGTATTCGTGTAGATACCCTCCCAC
>JBBKWL010000085.1:0-6090 GCA_037968975.1 Woeseiaceae bacterium
GGCAACCTGAGTTTGCCGTGGCAAACCGGGCTGATTTCATTAAGCGTCAACGGACAAGCCGTCGCACGGCCCGACAGAAGCAGCAATTCTGTGTTTCTTGGTGAGCGTCGGCAGGAGACTCAGGCGCGAGACAACGTGACCAGCGATGTGTATCGCATGGTTCGCGATGATGTGCCAACCCGGCTGGTCACGCGCATGTTGATCCAGGTGTCCGGTGGCGTTCGCGAAGAACTGTTCGGACCATTGCTGCCAGACGGTTTTGTCCCGCTCACCATTGCCAGCAATCTTCCGGCGCGGCTTGAGCCGGACGGCAATCTTCGCGTGCAGGTCCGTCCCGGGTCGTGGGAGATATTTATCACCGCCCGCGGCAGTGACGTGTCGGATGCGATAACGATGCTGGCGCCGGAACAAAATCTCCCGGACACCGAGATCTGGAGTTATGCATCCAATGACGAGCTCCGTGTCACCGTGCCGGAGGGATTATCGCCGGTCGACCCACGGCAGGTTGACGTTCCATCCGGTTGGGAGGAACTCCCCGCATTCCGAATCTCGGCCGGCGAGACGCTGAACATCATCGAGCGCAGTCGCGGCATCGTGTCTGCCGAGAATGACCTGAGATTATCGCGCACGATGTGGCTGGCGTTTGATCGCTCGAGCTTCGTCGTCAACGACGACATCACGGGAACGATGCGGGCCGATTGGCGCCTGGACATGTTGCCGCCATTCTCTCTGCTTACCGCTTCGGCAGACTTTGAAAACCTGTTGATTACCGATGGCGAAACCGAAGGCCAGACCGGCGTCGAACTGCGCTATCCCGAACTCGAGATCGAGGCGAACGCGTCCTCGACGGCACGCGGTGAGTTGCCCGTTACCGCCTGGGACGCTCGCTTCAATTCGGTAGACACGACGCTGAACCTGCCGCCGGGCCACAAGTTGCTGGCCGCGCCAGGCGTAGATGTCGCGGCGGGCAGCTGGGCAAGCCAGTGGCAGTTGCTCGACTTCTTTCTGGTGCTGATCATCGCGATAGCAACCTGGCGGCTGTTCGGCGCCAAGGCCGGCATCATCGCGCTTGCTGCACTGGTCTTAAGTTTTCACGAGATGGCCGCGCCGGCGTGGTTATGGCTCAACCTGCTCATTGCGATTGCGCTGCTGCGCGTCGCGCCGGTCGGACGACTGCGGCAGACCGTGCGCATCTACCAGGGCGTCAGCGCGGCGCTGCTGGTGCTAACCCTGGTGCCATTCGTAGCCAATCAATTGCGCGTTGCGATCTATCCACAACTGGAAGTGCAACGCTCTGTTTATTCCGGGGGATACGCGCCGCAAACGGCTGGCCTCGCAGCGCCGGCCAGAGACATGCCCGCCGAGAACGACCTGATGATGGAAAGTATCGACGAGAGCAAACGCGACAACCGGGATTCACGGCAGCAGGCGGCCAAATCCACTCTGAGCGAAGCTGTTGAAGAAATTACTGTCACGGCCAACAAGAATGTATCCAGCTACGCCTTTAATCGCTATGCACCCAGTGCAATCGTGCAGGCCGGGGCAGGGATCCCATCGTGGCAGTGGAATTCGTATCGCCTCTCCTGGAGCGGACCGGTGGAGGCAGACCAGACGATGCGGCTGCTGATCATGCCGCGGTGGCTGGTGTCGTTGTTGCGCATCGTCGAAGTGACATTGCTGTTGTTGTTCGTTGCCGTTCTCGCGGCAGAAGTTCTGCGACGAAAAATTACGTTGCCCGGTGGTTTGCACTTTGGTCGCGCTGCTGCAAGCGGTCTTGCGAGTTTAGGACTATTGATGTTTACGTTACTGCCGAGCCAGGACGTGCAGGCGCAAATGCCGGACGCGGGGTTATTGCAGGCACTCGAAGAACGACTGCTGCAGGCGCCCGAGTGTGCGCCGCGCTGTGCCGAGATTGTTGCGGCCGACATCACCATCAATGCACAAAGCATCCGTATGACGCTGACTGTCCACGCGCTGGAAGAGGTCGCCGTGCCGTTGCCCGGGTCTGATAGTGGCTGGCGGCCGATCGCAGTCCTGCTCGACGGTACCGCAGCGGGACAGATCTCCCGTGGCCCGGATCAATCCCTGTGGGTCCGTCTGCAACCGGGACGCCACAGTGTCGTTTTAAGCGGCCCGATTCCGGCAGTCGATAGTCTCGAAATTCCATTTCAAACGCCGCCGCGCGTTGTGGTCACGAAAAGTGACGGTTGGTTTGTGGCCGGTGTAAAAGATCGTCGCCTGCTATCCGGTTCGTTGCAGCTGACGCGTCTCGAAACGGCGGGTAGTTCCGAAAGCACAGCGCGCTGGGAAAGCAGCCGCTTTCCGACGTTCGTGGAAGTGTCGCGCACCGTGCAACTGGATCTCGACTGGTACGTCGATACGACAGTGCAGCGAGTATCGCCCACGCAGGGAGCGTTGACACTGGAATTGCCGTTGCTGGAGGGCGAGTCGGTCATGACCGAAAACCTGACAGTCGACGACGGCAAGATTCTCGTGAGCATGGCACCGGACGTCAGTTCGGTTTCCTGGCGCTCAAAACTCGAACTGGTGTCACCGATCACAATGCTGGCTGAGGAGGGCGTGCCGTGGCAGGAAATCTGGCGAGTCGGAATCAGCAATATCTGGCACGCAGAATTTACCGGCGTTCCGGAAAGCGAGAACGAATCGTATGACGAGAACGCGCGCGTAGCTTTGTTTTATCCGCGCGGTGGCGAGATGTTGACAGTACAGGCGACGCGGCCGAAGGGCAGCGCCGGTTCGACGCTGGCGTTCGACTCCGTCGATCTGCATGCACGGCACGGCGAGCGCTCCAGTGACGTAAGCATGTCGCTTGAGTATCGAAGTACCCGTGGTGCCCAACACATTGTGCAGATACCGGAAAATGCCGAGGTCAGCAGCATCGTCATCGACGGCAGAAAGCAGTCGCTGCGTGTGCAGGACGGGGCGATTGATTTACCAATACTGCCCGGCGAACACTCCGTGCAACTGGAGTGGCGTCTCGACGGCGAAGTGAGTTCTCGGTTGTCTACGCCATGGGTCGATATCGGTGCACCGGCAAGCAATATTTCGTTGCGCCTCGACCTGCCGGAGAATCGCTGGTTACTGGGAACCCGCGGACCGCGTCTCGGCCCTGCGGTTCTGTATTGGTCCGAGATTGCCGTATTAATCCTGGCCGCTTTGATTCTGGGCAAAACCTCGCTGGCGCCACTCAAGACCTGGCAGTGGTTGTTGCTTGGACTTGGCTTCAGTACTTTCGCGTGGCCCGCACTCGCTCTGATCGTCATCTGGCTGTTGGCCGCGGGTGCTCGCGAACGCTGGGACGGGGAGGCGAAGTGGTGGCAATTCAACCTGGTACAACTGGCATTCGCCGCGCTGACGATTATGGCGTTAGGCACAATTGTAAGCAGTTTACCGAGCGGCCTGCTCGGCGTACCGGACATGCATGTTGCGGGCAATGGCTCCTACGGCAATACGCTCCGCTGGTTTGCTGATCAAAGTACGTCGGTGCTGCCGACGGCTACTGCACTCAGTGTGCCGATGTGGGTTTACAAGGGTTTGATCCTGAGTTGGTCGTTGTGGCTGAGCTTCGCGCTGTTGCGCTGGTTGCCATGGGTTTGGCGCAGCTTCTCCAATCAGGGATACTGGCGGCCTCGCGAGCGGGGAGTGGTCGCGGCAACGGAGACTAAAGAGTGAGCAGAAATGCGATTATTTGGGCCGCCATTTTCGCCGGCGTATTTCTGTGGTCAGCCGTCAGGCCGTACGACGTCACGATCTGGGTGCTCGAAGTTGCGCCGGCTGTTATCGGCGCTGCTGTGCTGCTGTTTACCCGTAAGCGGTTCCCGCTGACAACCCTGACCTACGTTCTCATTCTTATTCACTGCATCGTTCTGTTGGTCGGCGGTCACTACACCTACGCCGAAGTGCCGATTGGCGATTGGGTTCGAGACACGTTCGACCAGTCACGCAACAACTACGACAAACTCGGTCACTTTGTGCAGGGATTCATACCCGCCATGATCGCGCGTGAAATTGTCGTGCGACTGGAGGTGTTCAATTCCGTTCGCTGGCGCAATTTTTTCATCGCGTGTTTTTGCCTGGCTGTCGCGGCCTTCTACGAGTTGATCGAGTGGTGGACGGCCGTTCTGGTTGGAGAATCTGCCGACGCGTTTCTCTCAACGCAGGGTTATATGTGGGATACCCAGGCGGATATGTGGACGGCGTTGGTCGGAGCTGTTCTGGCACTGCTGTTGCTGGGTGGGTGGCAGGACAAGCAGATTAAGGCAGCCGGATTTGTGCACGCCTAAGGTCCGAGTGCTGGTTTGCATCATCGGCGTTTGTTGTGCGTCGCTGGCCGTCGCCGACGAATGTGTGATCCTTCTGCACGGCATGGCGCGCTCGTCGAAGTCCATGGAAACCATGGAAGAGGCGGTCGGCGCAGCAGGATTTACCGTAATCAACATCGACTACCCGTCGCGCGAGCATCCCATCGAAGAGCTGGCGCCAATGGCGGTTGGCGAAGGCTTGCTGCTGTGCGACGCGGCCGGCGCGACCGACAAAGTGCACTTCGTGACCCATTCGCTCGGTGGCATTCTCGTCCGCAAGTATCTGAAAGATAAGGAAATCGAGAATCTCGGGCGGGTCGTCATGCTGGGCCCGCCAAACCAGGGCAGCAAGGCGGCAGACGAACTCGGCGACCTGCCAGGAGTTGAGTGGCTCAATGGCCCGGCGGGCAAACAGCTTGGCAAAGGCACCGAGAGCGTGCCCCTGATGCTGGGTGCAGCCGACTTCGAACTCGGTATAATCGCCGGCAACCGAAGCATCGATCCCATCACATCTGCAGTTCTGGATGACCCCGACGACGGCAAGGTGTCAGTTGCGGATACCCGGCTGGAAGGGATGGACGACTTTATTGTGGTCGAGCATTCGCATGCGTTCATGATGCGCCTGCAAAGGCCGATCGTGCTGACAATTCAATTTTTAAAATTTGGTCATTTCAATAATGTGCAATAGCAATTCGCTCAAGACATCACTCCTCATTTTGGTCGCGCTGGTGGTTACCGGCTGTGGCGCATCATCCGGCGGTAAAGGTGGCGGTGGCGGTCCGCCGGTCGGATTCATTCCGACTGCGGACACGCGTTCACCCTCGGTGAGTCGACAGTGGAACGAGGTCTTGCTGAATGCAATTCGCGACGACTTTGCGCGCCCGACCGTGCACGCACGCAACCTGTTTCACATCTCGGCAGCGATGTATGACGCGTGGGCCGTTTACGACGCAGTTTCGCGCAGCTATCTCGCCGGGCAGCAGGTTGGTGCGTTCAATTGCGGGCTCAACGCGTTTACTGTGCCGCAGGACATTCATCCCGCGCGCGAAGAAGCGATCAGCTACGCGGTTTACCGCCTGATCCTGCATCGTTTCGCAAACTCGCCCGGTGCGCAGGACATCGCCGATGCCGCAGACGCGCAGATGCTCGCTCTCGGTTTCGACACTGCCGATGTATCGACGGACTATGTCGCTGGCTCAGCCGCAGCGATGGGTAACTACATCGCGGACTGCTATATCCAGTTTGGCATGCAGGACGGTGCCAACGAGGCCAATGACTACATCAACACCGTCTACATGCCGGTCAATCCCGCGGTCGAGCCGGAGTCCCCGGGTAATCCGAATATCGTTGACCTCGATCGCTGGCAACCGATCTCGCTGGCGCTGTTTATTGATCAGTCCGGCAACACGATCGCCGATGAACCCGAGTTTCTGAGTCCGGAGTGGGGCCAGGTGCAGCCGTTTGCACTGAGCAATGCGGACAAGACCACCTATCAACGCGACGGCTTCGACTATGACGTCTACTTCGATCCGGGTATGCCTCCGACGCATGCCGGAACGTTGTCCGCTGAGTACAAGTGGGGGTTTTCGCTGGTGTCGATCTGGTCGTCGCACCTCGATCAAAGTGACGGCGTGATGATGGATATCTCGCCAGCCAGTATTGGCAACATCCAGCAATACCCGGCGAGCGTCGGCGAGTATCCAATGTTCTACGACCTGTTGAACGGCGGCGATTCGAGCGTCGGCTATACAACCAACCCCGTAACCGG
>JBBKWL010000086.1:0-6938 GCA_037968975.1 Woeseiaceae bacterium
AACGTCCAGATGGTCGTTGAACTGATTGCACCGATTGCTATGGAAGATGGCTTGCGCTTCGCGATTCGCGAAGGCGGTCGGACCGTAGGCGCCGGTGTCGTCGCTAAAATTCTTGAGTAAAAGTTAGGCCAGTAGCTCAATTGGCAGAGCGGCGGTCTCCAAAACCGCAGGTTGGGGGTTCGATTCCCTCCTGGCCTGCCATTTGATGCTGGTTATATAGAAATGAGTGTACAAACAGAAACAAGTCAAAGCGGCGCGCTGGATATCGTCAAGCTGCTCATTGCAGCGGCGGCGATAATCGGCGGCCTCTACTCGTTTTATGCGTTCGAGTTTGAGTTGGCATTGCCATTGCGCGTCCTGTTGGTGCTTGCGGGTACCGGGCTTGGCATTGCGATCGCTATGACCAGCACGCAAGGCCAGCGACTGTGGCACTTCATCCAGGGTTCACGCGTTGAGATTCGCAAGGTCGTATGGCCGACCAAGCAGGAAACAACGCAGACAGCAATTGCTGTGTTTGTGTTCACCCTGATCATGGCTGTGTTTTTCTGGCTGCTCGATTCGGGTTTGCTTTGGTTAACTCGACAGTTCGTCGGATAAAAAGGAATTTTGTAAGTGGCTCTACGCTGGTACATCGTCCACGCCTATTCGAATTTCGAACATAAGGTGAAGTCTTCGCTCGAGGAGCGAATCGAGCGCATGGGTTTGCAGGAGAAATTCGGCGAAATCCTGGTGCCGACCGAGGAAGTGGTCGAAATGAAGGAAGGACAAAAGCGTCGTAGTGAACGCAAGTTCTTTCCGGGCTATGTACTGGTGCAGATGGAAATGGACGACGAGACCTGGCACCTCGTAAAAGAAGTGCCGAAAGTGCTCGGATTTATCGGTGGGTCGAGCGATCGGCCGGCACCGATTACGCAGAAAGAAGCAGACAATATTCTGCAGCGCGTGCAGGAAGGCGTCGACAAGCCGCGGCCGAAAGTATTGTTTGAGCCGGGCGAAGTTGTGCGCGTTATTGACGGTCCGTTTAACGACTTCAGTGGCGTTGTAGAAACAGTGAATTACGAGAAAAGCAGATTGCAGGTTGCAGTGCAGATTCTTGGCCGGTCAACACCGGTTGAGCTGGACTTCGGCCAGGTAGAGAAAGGCTAGACAGTTTTAACTAATACGAGGAGCTACGGCTAAGCCGTAGCGTTTGCACTCGGGAGAGAAAAAATGGCTAAGAAAGTAGCGAGTTACATCAAGCTACAGGTCCCTGCGGGCCAGGCAAATCCGTCACCGCCGGTCGGTCCAGCATTGGGTCAGCACGGCGTGAATATCATGGAGTTTTGTAAGGCGTTTAACGCAGAAACCCAGGGTACGGAGCCTGGACTACCGATTCCTGTGGTTATCACTGTTTACAGTGACCGTAGTTTCACATTCATTTCCAAGACCCCGCCTGCTGCAGTTCTGCTGCGCAAGGCTGCCGGCGTCAAGAAAGGCTCCGGTACGCCGAACACGGATAAGGTCGGCAAAGTAAATCGTGCGCAGCTCGAAGAGATCGCAACGACCAAAATGCCTGACTTGACGGCAGCCGACATGGACGCCGCAGTGCGCACCGTTGCCGGCACCGCACGCAGCATGGGTATTGAAGTTGAGGGAGTGAAGTAATGGGCGACAGCAAACGTAGAAAAGTTGCGCGCGAGAAGATTGATCCTGCAAAAGTGTACCTGGTCGAAGAAGCACTCGATCTGGTCAAGGAAATGGCAACGGCCAAATTCCCGGAGAGCATCGATATTGCAGTCAATCTCGGCGTGGATCCGCGTAAGTCGGACCAGGTCGTTCGCGGCTCGACTGTATTACCCAATGGCACCGGCAAGACCGTACGTGTTGCCGTATTCGCGCAAGGCGAGAATGCGGACAAAGCGACTGCGGCCGGCGCTGACATTGTTGGTTTTGATGATCTCGCAGAGACTATCAAGGGCGGCGAATTGAATTTTGACGTCGTTATTGCGACGCCGGACGCGATGCGTGTTGTCGGTCAGCTCGGCCAGGTTCTCGGCCCGCGTGGTCTGATGCCGAACCCGAAAGTTGGCACCGTAACCGCGGACGTCGAGACGGCAGTCAAGAACGCGAAAGCGGGCCAGGTTCGTTACCGCACCGACAAGGCAGGAATTATTCATTGCCCTATCGGACGTGCCGACTTTGAAGTCCCGGCGCTGCGCGAAAATCTGCAGGCGCTATTGGCTGACCTTAAGAAAGCCAAGCCGTCGACAGCAAAAGGCTCTTACTTCAAGAAACTGACCGTCTCCAGCACCATGGGTCCGGGCGTGTCAGTCGATTCGGCGTCTGTTGACGCCTAGCTGGAATTTGTAGCTCTTTCCCAGGAGAGGGCTACGGGTAGTCGCAAGGACGCGGCGATCGTCGAAGACCGTAGGTGATCAGTGTGAAACCTGATCTTAATAAACGCCTACGCAGATGGAGAAACCTTAGTCAGTTTATCTGGCGACGGTTGCCATCCGACAGGGAATGGATGTTCCCGATTGGTGGGTGAAGATCGTTTTCACCTTTGGTTATAACCGTAAGCCAGGAGTAACACATGGCACTTAGACTCGAAGACAAGAAACTTTTTGTCAAAGAGGTAAATGCGGTTGCGGGAGAATCTGTAACGGCCGTTGCGGCTGAATACAGAGGTCTTTCGGTATCGGATATGACGGAGTTACGCAAAGAAGCGCGTAACGCTGGCGTGTATATGCGTGTTGTCAAAAACACTCTGGCACGCCGCGCTATAGAAGGTACTGAATTTGAGTGCATGAAAGACACACTCAGAGGACCAATACTTCTCGCATTTGCAAAAGACGATCCAGGTGCTGCTGCCCGGGTCATCAAAAATTTCGCCAAGGAGCACGACGCTCTGCAGGCGATTTCGCTATCAGCCGGTGGGCAATTGCTGCCTGCGTCTGATCTGGCACGTTTGGCAGAATTGCCAACGCTGGATCAAGCGCGTGCAATCTTGCTTGGCGTGATGATCGCACCGATGACCAAACTGGTACGCACGTTGGCCGAACCTTCAGGAATGCTTGCTCGCACATTAGGCGCGCGCAGCACTCAGGAAGCGGCATAGGATCGACACAAAATTACCTGACTCAGGAAAAACTTTTTTAGAGGAATATTTGAAATGGCACTGTCAAACGAAGATCTGCTCAAAGAATTGAGCGCTAAGCCAATCATGGAAGTGGTTGAACTTGTAAAAATGCTTGAAGAAGAGTGGGGCGTATCTGCCGCAGCACCGGTTGCTATGGCTGCAGGTCCTGCTGCTGACGCTGGCGAAGCTGCAGCTGAAAAGGACGAGTTCGACGTCGTTCTGACCAGTTTTGGTGAAGCCAAGGTTGGCGTTATTAAAGCTGTACGCACAATCACCGGTCTGGGCTTGAAAGAAGCCAAGGACGCGGTTGAAGGCACTCCTTCTACAATCAAGGAAGGCGTTGCAAAAGGCGAAGCAGAAGAAATCAAGAAGCAGCTTGAAGAAGCTGGCGGCAGCGTTGAACTGAAGTAATCAGTTCAAGAGTGTTGTTGCAAGTAACAAGTCGGGTGAGCAGCCAACCGAAATGCGGTTGGCTGCTTACGCGCATCTGTAATTAACGAAGGTGTTCTCGAATGGCCTATTCATTCACTGAGAAAAAGCGAATCCGTAAGAACTTTGGCAAGCGTCCGACTATTCTGGACGTGCCGTACTTGTTGTCGATTCAGGTCGACTCATACAAGAAGTTTCTGCAGACGGACAAATCAATTGAAGAGCGTAGCGACCGCGGTCTGCACGCTGCATTTCAGTCTGTATTCCCGATTGTCAGTTATTCGGGCAACGCAGCACTCGAATATGTGAGCTATCGCCTGGGCGAGCCGGTATTCGACGTGAAGGAATGCCAGATGCGTGGGTTGACCTACGCGGCACCCATACGTGTGCTCGTCAGACTTGTCATTTATGACAAGGAAGCAAGCGGCACCCCCAAGCCGGTCAAGGACATTCGCGAGCAAGAGGTTTATCTCGGCGAAATGCCATTGATGACCGACCACGGCACCTTCGTAATCAACGGTACCGAGCGCGTCATCGTGTCTCAGCTGCACCGTTCTCCAGGCGTGTTCTTCGACCACGATAAGGGCAAGACACACAGTTCTGGCAAATTGCTGTTCTCAGCACGCATCATTCCTTACCGCGGCTCCTGGCTCGATTTCGAATTCGATCCGAAAGATGCGGTCTTCGCGCGTATTGACCGTCGCCGCAAATTGCCGGTAACGATCATTCTGCGTGCTTTGGAAATGACGAATGAAGAAATGTTGGAGTTGTTCTTTGACACCAACGACTTCTACTTGTCCGACAAAGAGATCAAGATGGGCCTGGTGCCAGAACGTCTGCGTGGTGATACCGCAACGTTTGATATCAAAGTGGGCCGCAAGTTAATCGTCGAAGAAGGTCGCCGCATTACCGCGAAGCACGTTCGCGATATGTCGAAATCGACCGTGGACAAGCTGGTTGTTCCGGCTGAATACCTCGAAGGCAAAATTCTTGCGCACGACATCGTTGATACGGAAACCGGTGAGTTACTGGCTGCAGCAAACGCCGAGCTGACACCGGAATTGATTGAAGCGTTAATCGCGGCGGGAATCGATCATATCCGCACCTTGTTTGTTAACGATCTCGATCGTGGCGCCTTCATCTCGAATACCCTGAACATCGATCCGTCGACCACGCGTCTTGAAGCGCTGGTGGAAATTTACCGGATGATGCGCCCAGGTGAGCCGCCGACTAAAGAAGCGGCCGAAAACCTGTTCCAGAATCTGTTCTTCAATCCGGATCGCTATGACCTGTCTGGCGTAGGCCGCATGAAGTTCAACCGTCGTGTTGGGCGTGATACGTCTACAGGCAATGGCGTGCTGGACAAAGACGACATCCTCGATGTACTGCAGACCCTGATCAACATCCGCAACGGTTTTGGTACCGTCGATGACATCGATCATCTCGGCAACCGCCGCGTGCGTAGTGTCGGTGAGATGGCCGAGAACGCGTTCCGCGTTGGCCTGGTACGTGTTGAGCGCGCTGTTAAAGAGCGTTTGACGCAGGCTGAAGCTGACGGCTTGATGCCGCAGGAAATGATCAATGCCAAGCCGGTTGCTGCTGCCGTTAAAGAATTTTTCGGTTCCAGCCAGTTGTCGCAGTTCATGGATCAGAACAATCCGCTCTCGGAAGTGACGCACAAACGTCGCGTCTCGGCGCTTGGGCCTGGCGGCCTGACGCGTGAGCGAGCCGGATTCGAAGTGCGCGACGTTCACTCGACGCACTACGGCCGCGTTTGCCCGATTGAAACACCGGAAGGCCCGAACATCGGCCTGATCAACTCGCTCGCCGTGTACGCACGCACGAACGAGTACGGGTTTCTTGAAACCCCGTATCGCAAGGTGAAGAACAGCAAGGCAACAGCAGAGATCGAATACCTTTCTGCGATCGAAGAGAGCCAGTACGTCATTGCTCAGGCGAACGCCGATCTCGACAAGAACAACAAGTTCACGTCAGATCTCGTTGCCGTTCGGCACAAGAACGAATTTACGTTGGCAGCGCCGGATGACATCAACTACATGGACGTGTCGCCACGCCAGATTGTGTCAGTCGCCGCGTCGCTGATTCCGTTCCTCGAGCACGATGACGCTAACCGCGCCCTGATGGGATCGAATATGCAGCGCCAGGCGGTACCGACATTGCGGGCAGAAGCCCCGTTGGTTGGAACCGGCATGGAGCGTGCGGTAGCAGTTGACTCCGGTGTGACAGTGGTTGCACGTCGTGGCGGTATTGTTGACTCGGTCGACGCGTCGCGAATCGTTATTCGCGTGCACGATGACGAGACCAGCGCTGCCGAGGCCGGTGTCGATATATACAACCTGACCAAGTACACGCGTTCGAACCAGAACACCTGTATCAATCAGCGTCCGCTGGTCAAAGGTGGCGATTCGATCTCCGCTGGCGACGTCTTGGCAGACGGTCCTTCGACCGACATGGGCGAGCTCGCGCTTGGCCAGAACCTGCTGGTCGCGTTCATGCCGTGGAATGGCTACAACTTTGAGGACTCGATTCTGATCTCGGAACGCGTCGTCAAGGAAGACCGTTTCACAACGATTCATATCGAAGAGCTGCAGTGTGTTGCGCGTGACACGAAGTTGGGACCTGAGGACATTACCTCGGACATTCCTAACGTGGGTGACGCGGCACTGGCCAAGCTGGATGAGTCCGGTATTGCGTTTATTGGTGCTGAAGTCAAAGCCGGCGACATTCTTGTCGGTAAGGTCACGCCGAAGGGCGAAACCCAGCTGACACCGGAAGAGAAACTCCTGAGAGCTATCTTTGGAGAGAAAGCCTCCGACGTGAAAGACACCTCACTGCGGGTACCGCCAGGCATGGACGGCACAGTCATCGACGTGCGCGTATTTACGCGTGATGGCGTTGAGAAAGACCTGCGCGCCCTGTCGATTGAGAAAGCTGAGCTCGAAAGTGTCCGCAAGGACCTGGACGACACGCTGCGTATCCTCGAGGAGGATATTTACGAACGTGTTGAGCGCATGCTGACCAACAAGATGGCGCAAGGCGGGCCGAACAAGCTCAAGTCAGGATCCAAAATCACCAAGGCCTATCTTGACGATGTGCCGCGTGAACAGTGGTTCGAGATTCGACTCAAGAATGACGATGCCAACGAACAGTTGCAGAAAGCCTTTGAACGCCTGAAGGCGCAGCGCGAAGAGTTCGATCGTCGCTTTGAAGAGAAGAAACTCAAAATCACGGCGGGTGATGACCTGGCACCGGGCGTACTGAAGATGACCAAGGTCTACCTGGCCGTTAAGCGTCGCATTCAGCCCGGTGACAAGATGGCAGGACGCCACGGTAACAAGGGTGTTATTTCAACCATCGTACCGGTTGAGGA
>JBBKWL010000087.1:0-4900 GCA_037968975.1 Woeseiaceae bacterium
CTGGTGGCCGAAACATTGGGCATCGAAGCAGTTCGGAAAATTGACGAGACCGTAAACCGATTCGAGGGCTCCGAACGGTCGCACACCTTTCACGGTCGCGATGTCTATGCGTATACGGGTGCGCGCCTCGCATCGGGAACCATAGACTACGAGCAGGTCGGTCCAACCCTGGATCGATCGGTGGTTAGAATCGAATACAAGAAACCTGCTCTGAGGGACGGAAGAATTGAGGGCAACATTCCTATTCTGGACATTCATTACGGCAATGTCTGGACCAATATCAACGTCGACTTGTTCGATCGGCTTGGAGTAGGGGTCGGCGATTCTGTCTGGGTAAAAATTAGCGATGGGAAAAAGACTTTATTCGAGGAAAAAGTCCGCTACGTGAACTCCTTCGGCGGAGTTGAGCTCGGCGAGCCGGCACTGTACGTCAATGATATTCTGAATATCGGGCTCGCCGTAAACCAGGGTAATTTCGCGGCGCAGTACGGGGTTGAGCCTGGTCCGGATCGAAATATTGAAATCTGGAAATAAAGAGAACCTGGCCGAGTTACGTTAATTCACGCGCTTTTCGGTTTTCGTTCCATTCCAGCACTGAGATCGTCAGCGCCGGCAGCATCGTGACCGAGACGAGCGCTGCACCGAGTATGCCGAACAGTACGATCGCGCCGACGCCGCGATACAGTTCCGTCCCGGCACCGGGAATGAACACAAGCGGAGAAAGTCCACAGATCGTTGTCAACGTCGACATCGCAATCGGTCGCAGGCGCGATGCCACGGCCTCGCGGACTGCGTCGATGGCCGACAAGTCACCCTTTTTCATTTGTTGCATCGCGCGGTCGACGATCAGGATCGGATTGTTGACCACCGTACCCATCAGGATCAGGAAGCCAAGCATTGAGATCATGTCAAATGGCTGGTGCAGAGTGCCCAGACCCAGCCACTCCAGTGCACTGCCCACCAGGTTCAGGAGCGTCAGTCCGACGATACCGCCCGCAATGCCGAGCGGGATTGTTGTCATGATCAGCAATGGGTAGCCCCAGTGCTTGAGAATCGCAACCAGCAACAAAAATACGATGATCAGCGCCACCGGCAGATTGGCCGCGAGCGCTGCTTTGGTCGCATCAAGCTGGTCGCTGGCCCCGGAAATATCGACATTGACACTGACTGGCAATGCGCCGGTGTCCCTTAAATACGCAACAACGTCGTTGCGAACAATCTCCACACCCACTTCAAGCGGAATCGATGCCGGCGGAATGATATTCAGTGTCACGGTTCTCTGGCCGTTGATACGGCGGATCGAGTTCGTGTCGACGGTCTCGTGAATGGTAGCGATTGCATTCAGCGGCAGGATGCTGCCTTGCGGCGTATAGATGGGTAGTCCGCCAAGGTTGTCGACATCCGTCTGGCCGCCGGTGGTGCCGTAGAGATACATATCGATCTTGTCATCAGACTCAAAGTACTCGTCAACAAATGCACCGTCCGTTAACGCAGCGACCGTGTACCCAACATCGCCCGCTGTCAGACCGAGCTCCGCCGCACGCACCCAGTCAGGTTGAATTTCGAGCATGGGT
The DNA here is from genome assembly GCA_037968975.1 of Woeseiaceae bacterium. Taxonomy (GTDB): domain Bacteria; phylum Pseudomonadota; class Gammaproteobacteria; order Steroidobacterales; family Woeseiaceae; genus UBA1847. The sequence goes on from JBBKWL010000087.1 coordinate 1,575, forward strand.
TGCGACAACGAGAGCGAAGACGGGCTGGTCTGTATGCGGGGGTTGCCGAGAACCTCCTCCGCGCGGCGATAGGTTGCCAGCGCCGCCTCGTAGATAACACCAAGGTTGGGACCGGAAACGTCAAGGTTGATGCTGCGCGTCCCGCCATCGTTGCTGGAGATTATCGAACCGCGGGAGGCGAACGCGCGCATCCCCGGATACTGCCGGTACTTCTCGGTGATCGCATCCATTAGCTCGTCGATATCGGCAGGTCTCACGGGCTCCGAAATAATGCGGAAGCCATCGGCCGATATTCTCGTGTTTAAATATTTGATCGCCGGCACCGCGGCTTCGCCACGACTAAAGCGGTCCGGATCATCGGCAACGAATTGCATGAAGTAGTCCTGCACTTCGAGGCCGATCTCCTGCATTGTTTCAATGTTATAGCCGGGCGGTGCGCTCATCGCCGCGAATGTCTTGGGTTCTTCGCCCTCCGGCAGATACTCGGCCGGCGGGGTAAGCAACACGATCACCGCGATGCTTGCGATCACCGTGACGGCAATCGTCGACCGTCGTCGCTTACGAGTGCTGATGAGACTTTCGATACGTGCGAGCAGTCGGTCCCGAAAAGCGCTTTCCGTGTGCGGGCGATGTTTGGTGCCAAACGACAATCGAGCGCTGGCAGTCGGGATCAACGTGATGGCGACCAGCATCGAGGCCAGAATCGAGGCTGAGATGGCAATGGCAACGTCCGAATAAAGCTGGCCCGCTTCTTCACGTATGAACAACACCGGCAGGAAAACAAGAATGGTTGTCAGCGTCGAGGCCAGCACAGCCGTCCAGACACTTTGCACACCTTCGACAGCCGCCCGAAAGCGATCAAGACCCTGTCTCCGTTTGAGCTCAATGCTTTCAATGACGACGATACTGTTATCGAGGGTCATGCCGATCGCGAAAGCGACCCCGGCCAGCGAGATAACATTGATCGTGCGCCCGGCTGCGAGCAGTCCGATGAACGCCGCGATCGTGCAGACGGGAATGCCCAGCACGCCGACCGCCGTTGCGGGCACCGACCGCAGAAACAGGTACATCACAGCAGTGGCGAAAATCGCGCCCAGCGACAGGTTCAGCCAGACGTTGCGAATAGAAGCCTCGACATAACCGGCATCCTCGGCAATGAGCTGCATCTGCATGCCGGCAGGCTGCAGCACGTCCCGATTCACGCGCTCAACGGCGTCGAGCATCGCATACTTGATATCGATAACGTTCGAGCCAGCCTCGCGATTGATCGACGCAAACAGTATCGGCTCAGCGTTGAAATAGGCGTAGTTATCTATCCTCGAATGGCCCAACTCGATGTCGGCAATATCACCCAGGCGAATCAGCGAATCACCGCGGCGATCGACGATCATATCTTGCAGCGCTGCAACCGAATCGAAGCGGCCAACTGTGCGTAGAAGATAGCGCCGTTTGCCGCCGTCTATTTCACCGCCGGAAACATCGCGATTGCGAGCCCTGATCGCATTGCGGACGTCGAGAATGGTGAGCTGCCGATCGGCAAGGCGTGTCGGGTCCAGCAGGATTTTGATCTGCCGTTCTGCGCCGCCGGACACATTGACTTGCGATACGCCGGACACACTGGATAAACGCGTACGCACGTTGTCGACGATAAAGTCGCGCATCATTATCATGTCGATGTTGCGCGGGTTGCCAGGCATAGGTGAGATTGCAAAATACATAAACGAGTTGGCCGAGAATGAATTGGCAAATACTCGTGGCTCATCGACGTTCTCGGGATAGGACGGCACCTGATTCAGCGCGTTGTTCACTTCGATCAGTGTTTGCGTCATATCGACACCGAACGGAAAGTCGAGTTCGATCACTGCTCTGCTGCTGGACGCGGACGATTCAATCCGTTGCATGTTGGGCAGCGTGCGCAGGTACTCCTCCTGTTCGATGAGGATTTCTTTTTCAACGTCTTGTGGTGTCGCGCCAGGCCACGTCGTCTGGATAGAGACTGTCCGGACTTCAAGGTCCGGGATCATTTGCACGGGCACGCGAAACGCGGCCAGGACACCGAGCACGGTGATGATCAGTGCCGCCACTGTCATCAGGATGCCGTTCCTTACGATGGCTTCAAACACGCCTAGCGAGTTCCGTCCTGGACCGATACTGTTTGGCCTTCCTGCAGCGTTTCGTTGCCGCGAACCACAACGACATCGCCTGCCGAGAGTCCGTTTGTAATTTCGACGACGCCGTCGAAGTCAAAGCCTGTGCGCACGGCTTGCTCACGAACAACGGGCAGATCACCACTGGTATCGACGACCCAGACCGTTATACGTCCGTCCGGAAAGCGCAGAATCGCGTCCCGGGAAACCGCAACGCCGCTGCGTCCGGCGTCGATGTTGAATATGCCGCGGGCCGACATGCCCGGCGTAATCCTGAGCGGCTTAACGGCCTCGGCTTCATTTGCAAGGACCCGGACCAGGAATGTCCGTGCGCTCGGGTCCTTGATCGGCACGATGGTATCGATGTGCCCCGGGACCGAGCGTTCCGGCAGGGCGTCGAGCGTAATTTCGACAGGAGTTTCGGGTGATATGGCGACAAAGTTTTCCTGCCCGACACGAAAGTCGAATCGCAGATTGTCCGTTGCTACCAACTCGAGCAGCCCGTCGCCGGGATTGACCCACTCACCCAGCTCAGAGTGGCGTGCACTGATGACTCCTGCGAACGGCGCCTTGAGCGTATGCCGTGCGACGATCGCCTGTTGCTCGCGCGCTGCGACCTGCGCCGCCACAAGCGCGGCCTCGTCGCTCGATACCTCGGCTCGAAGTGATTCAATTTGCGTGCGTGCGATACCCCGCTGGGCACCGACTTCTTCCGCCTCGGTGAAGCGTCGCCTGGCATCCGCAACGGCAGTTTCGCCCTGTCGCAATTCGGCATGGGCTCGTTCGAGCGCGAGTTGCGCCAATTCAGCATCCAGTTGCAGCAGAGTGTCACCGGTCGCAACGCGATAGCCTTCATCAATTGTCAGCTCCGCGACGAGCCCGGCGACTGCGGTCGATAACAACGCCGTGCGGGGAGACGTCACTGTGCCGGTTACGCTGATCTGCCTGACGATCGAGTGGTTCGAGACAGTTTCGACCTGCACCGGTACCTGCGCTGCAGCGACAACCGACAAGAGCGCCAGGAAAAGTGCGGCGACGCCGCGATGATGAGCTGACATAAAGACTCTCAAATGGTGTCCGGTAGCGAATCGTCGCTGTTGATTGCTTTGAGAATTACTGACATATTTTCCCCTGGTGTTCTGGATTGATCGCTGTGGCATCAGTGCCCGGCGTCGAATG
>JBBKWL010000088.1:0-15129 GCA_037968975.1 Woeseiaceae bacterium
GCGCTCGGCTTGGCCACGGGATAAAGCACGAATTGGTAAAAACGCATGACCGGGCTGAGTAGCGACGCCATGCGCATGGCATGCCGTGAAAAGTAGGCCTGCGGAATGATTTCTCCGGCAAAGGTAATGACCATTGTGGAGAATGCGAACGCAGCAACCCCGGCCATGACCGAATTCGATAGCAAGGTTAGTAATACATTAATGCCGACGTTGCCCCACAAGATCGTCGTCAACAGAAAATTCGCATCTCGCCTTAAGACGAGGATCTTTGCGGCGGCCTGATTGCCTGAACTGGCTTCCGCTTCCAGTCGCAGTCGACTCAAGCTGAAAAAAGCGAGATTTAGCCCCGAAAACATGGCCGAGTGCGCCAGGCAAAGCAGGATTCCAATCCAAATTACGTCATTCATTCGTCGTTCCAGTTAGTTCGAGGGCCGCCCGCACTGTACGCGGCTACCAGAAAAGCGCCATACTTAATGCAGCCAGTTGATGGTATTCGCTGCGCCAATGCCCAATCTTCGGAGATCGCGTAATGGACGAGCCATTATTATCTACCGGTCTGTCAGCAAGCTCAGAGCTGATCGCAATAGGCCTGGTTGTGTTAGGGCTCATTGGCGGGCGCCTTGCCAGCGTTGGACTGGGGCGGTTGCTGCAGGCCGTCGATCGACGCGTCGCACGGGTCAGCACGACAGGCTCCAGCGTATTCTCCCCGCGCGTTATCAAAATCTCCAGAGCGATCATTTTCTGGATCGTGTTCGTGTTCGGCATTGTCTGGGCTCTGCGTATCCAGGGCGTTGGCGCCATGTCGACGCTATTAATCGCTGCGACAGGATTGATTCCAAAGGCGCTCGTCAGTCTGACCATCGTAGCCGCGGGCCATCTGCTCGGGCTGCTTGCGAGCAAACTGTTGACCGAACTCAACGAGGATATACCTGAAGACTCCATCGGTCCGCGCCTGCTCTACGGCACTGTAGTCGGCATAGCCGTCGTGATGGGTTTGCAAAACATGGCTGTGAATATCACGTTCATGACGCGCTTGTTGCTGATCCTGGTTGCGGTCGTCGGCAGCGGTCTGATGCTCGCGTTCGCGCTTGGCGCTCGCCAGCAGGTAGAAAATCTCCTGGCACGCAGGGAAATGGCGCGCTTCGCGGTCGGCGAACGCATCCGGATTGATGGTGAAGAAGGGGCCATCGTTGATATTCACGGCACCGGCGTGGACCTTGCCACCGCGCAGGGAATCGTAAGTGTTCCTGCAGCACGTTTCGCGGATTCGAACGTATTGCGTCTTAGCGAAGAGCCGTCCGATGGCTGATATCGATGTCTTGCATGCAGACTTCGCACGCAGCGACCCTGGAGCATTCGCACGTATTCTTGCTCGTGGCGAAGTCGACGAAGTCAATGCGGTCCTGAAACAAGTGTCGCCGGCCATTGCCGCGACCGTCGTAGCACGTATGCCGGTGTCGATGATTGCAGCCCTTTTCAACGACGACGAGGACGCCATGAGAGTATGGCTGTCCGATTCTCCGGTTGATATGGCAACTGCGTTGCTTAGCCAGATTCCGCGCGAGATCAGCCTGGTGTTGGTGAATTCCCTCGATGATCGTGTGCGTCGGCGACGGTTTTTACAGTACCTGCATTACCCGGCACACAGTGTCGGTGCGCTCGTCACCGATGTGCCGCTTAAAATTCGAGCAGACGCACAGGCAGCGGACGCGCTTGAGGAATTACGCAAGCTGGGTAGCGCAGAGCCGGGTCCTGCCGTTGTGATTCACGCGGACGCTTCCTACCTGGGTCTCCTCGACATGTGGAAGCTTCTCACCAGTGGCTCGGTTTCGGGGACCGTCAACAATTATGTGCTTGCCGCGTCGCCACTGCATGCCGAAACTCCGGTTGCCAGTGCCGTTTCCGACCCAAGCTGGCATGAACACAACTGGCTGCCGGTCGTCGATCATGAACAGCGCATTCTGGGCGGCGTAACGCGTGCCCGCTTGCTTGGCGCGATCGGTCGTGAGGCGAATGAGCGCGCCAGTAATGGTCTGTTTACCTTGTTGCTGGCAGACGTGCCGTACGTTTCCGGTCAATTGATCAGTCGTGCCTGGGTGCGGTGGAAATCGTCATGACGCTGAACCTTAAACTCAAGGAAGCTTATCTGCGCGACCGACCTGCGGATGCTGCTCGGTCACTGGAACGGACAGCCGATGGAGATTTGCAATACGCACTAGCCGGCGTGACGCCGCACGCCCTCGTCGCAAGTCTTGAGAATCTCGCGGATAGCCGCGCCGCCCGCGTTTTCGAGTTGCTGGATTCAGAGCAGCGGCAGGGCGTATTGGAGGAAGCATCACCAAGGCTGGCACTGGCGTTGCTGGGCGGAATGACGAGTGATGATCGCGATACGCTGCTCGAAGCATTGCCCGCCTCGATGCAGGACGATCTGCGACGATTGCAGCAATTCGAAGAGGGCTCCGCGGGCAGGTTGATGGATCGTCCTTACGACACCATCCGCAGCGACATGACCGTAGAGCAGGCCCTCGATGTTCTGCGCCAGTCGGGTACCCGACGTACCCGGTCGTTGTATGTCGTCGACGGTAACAATCGCTTCGTGGGCAGAGCAGATATGCAGGCGATGGCAATGGCAGCGCCCGAAACACAACTGGAGGAGTTACTCGAGCCGCCGGCGGGGAGTTTGTTGGCCACATCGCCGCGTAAGGAGATCGTGGAACAACTCGATACACTCCGCGTCGATTCCTTGCCTGTGGTTGACCTCGACGGACGGCTGATGGGTGTCGTACGTTACCAGCGACTGTTCGATGCAATCGAATCGCAGGCAATCGCCGGCATGCAAACCATGGTCGGCGTAAGCGCTGACGAGCGCGCCTTGTCGCCCGCACTATTTTCCGTGCGCCGTCGACTGCCGTGGTTGCACATAAACCTACTGACCGCATTCCTTGCCGCTGCGGTTGTCGGCGCCTTCGAAAGTCTGATCGCCCAGTTCACCGCGCTGGCGATTCTGTTGCCCGTAGTGGCCGGTCAGTCCGGCAACGCAGGCTCGCAAGCGCTCGCGGTCACGATGCGCGGCCTTGCGCTACGGGAAATCGGTTTGCGCGAGTGGCGGCGTGTTCTCTCCAAGGAGATTCGGGTTGGCATCATCGACGGGCTGGCATTGGCCGTCACTTGCGGTCTCGCCGTTCTGGCCTGGAGCCGCTCGCTGGGACTCGCGCTGGTGATAGCAGTCGCAATGGTGTTATCCATGGTGGCTGCGGGAATTTCCGGTGCACTGGTGCCGATAATACTGACGCGGCTTGGCCAGGATCCGGCAACGGCGTCGTCGATTATTCTGACGACAGTCACCGATGTTTCTGGCTTTGTTTCCTTCCTCGGCACCGCAACACTTTTGTCGTTCATGCTGTAAGTGAAAGAATTCATACTGCGTAACGACTTACCGGCGGCGTTCTCGGAGTCTGCGACGCACTATTTCCTGCCATTCGCTGAGTGGCTTGAGAGACAGGTAACGGCTTACCACGGTGGCACCTATGTACTCGGAATCAATGGCGCTCAGGGCACCGGCAAGTCGACGCTCGCTCAACTGATCAAGGAGTACCTTGCGACTGAGTTCGGGCGCAAGGCGGTCGTACTCTCTATCGATGATATCTACCTGACCCGAGAAGAGCGTCAGGCACTCGGCCGTGGCGTCCATCCCCTGTTGAGTACGCGAGGCGTGCCGGGAACGCACGATGTCGCACTGGGATTGGCGGTCATCAAGGGGCTGCGGTCGCTGCAGCAGGGCGAGACATTCAGGGTTCCGCGCTTCGACAAATCCCGGGATGATCGCTGTCCACCGAGTGACTGGGCGACTGTTACAGGCGCCGTCGATGTCGTGATTTTCGAGGGCTGGTGCGTTGCATCAAAGGCCATGACGGACGCTGAATTGAAAGACCCGGTCAATGCACTCGAATCATCCGCCGATGCAGACGGCCGTTGGCGCAGCTACGTCAATGACAGGCTCCGCAGCGACTATGCGCAGTTGTTTGCCTGTCTGGACTCTTTGTTGTTCTTGCAGGCGCCCGACTTTGATGCGGTTTATCGATGGCGTCTGGAGCAGGAGCACAAACTGCGACAACGCGCTGACAGCATCGGCAACACAATCATGAGCGACGACGAGGTCAAAGAATTTATCTGCTTGTACGAACGCATTACGCGCAACAATATTGCGGTGCTGCCAGCGGTCGCCAGCGCCGTCATCAAATTCGACAAGGAGCATCGGGCTATTTCGCTAAGCTACCGGCGTGGGGCCTAGGAAGTTTTTCTACAAAGGTGTGCGCAGCTTGCCCGGCGCATTCGCATTCGCCATCGATTGTGGTCGACAGGACCCCGGGCGCATCCGGTTGGTAATCACGCAACCCACATTAAACGTTTCCGTGTCGTGCAGGGTTTGCTTCTGTGGCTGTGACGCCAATTGGTAACGAACGGCGAAACCGAAACGAAACGATGCACCTTTCGCTTTCTCTGGCGTCATTTGCAGGTACCTCGACTCGATGTCAATTGACTGAGACACAAAGTCGTTGAGTTCCCGAGTTACAGAAATTCCTGGCGGAATTACGATCGGCAGTGCTGTCGTGTGTACCGTCGAGTTGTAGTAGACGGTTTGCGCGCTCACCGTCAGGTATTCGTTGGTCGTGTTGGAAAACGTCACGTTCTGGCCGTCGATGTTGACGCGTAATTCTTCGCCGTCGACATTGAAGGTGGGATACAGGTCATCGAAGTCGCGAGACAGGATCGTTACCTGGATGGGAACCTGCACGGGTTGATTGTCCGTGGCGATAACCTCATCGGGGCATTCTGCCTGCAGCAGGTAACTGCCGTAACTGGCCATGTTGCAGCGTACCTTGTAAGCCCTGGAAGAGGGCCGCGTCCCTGCGGCGACATGCTCCCTGTTCGATTGCACATTGAAGCGCAGCGCGGCCAGCGCGGCATCGATCGCCGCGATGCACTTGCGGGCATCACACGGCAGAATCGACGCTGATTCGAGTTCCGCTACCGGCACCGCCGCATCGTCCGCCGCTTCAAGGTCGACCAGTTGCGCAAAGTCGATATCACCCTGGTAATACTCAGTCAGTCCGCTGACCGTGGGTTGAATGTCGAGTACCAGGTGCTCAGAACTGGCGCGCAACAGCTGCAGGCGTTCGTTATTTGCCTGCAACTCGGCGCGTGCCTCACGTAATTCATCAGCGTGCGTCGCGAGCAGCGCGATCAACCGGCGTCGATCCAGAGCGGTGTTCAAGAGTGCTTCATCGACTGCCTGGTTGAACGCAGTCTCATCGAAAGTGGTTTCGTAGGCGTAGCTGATGTCGGTAATCTTTCCTGCTGTGCCGAGAGCGATACTGCCGTTGATGATCTTATCCAGCACACCGGAATCTTCGTCGCGAAACGGACTGGCCGGATTGCAGCGGTGTGATTCGGTGTAGAGCTGCGGCGTGCATTCGGCGATGCGGATATCGAAGGCCGGAGTCAGGTCATTCAGGCGCACGAGGTAAGTGGTATCGGAAGTTTCATCCGATGCGGTAATCGTCGTGAACACCCAACTCCCGTCCTTATTGTTGACGAGGTGGCCGTAGACTGCTTCGGCGCCCATAAAGAAGTTGCCGGACTGCACGGTTTCAAGGGCGCGTGGGTCCTCTTTTGGTGGCTGTCCGCCGCAGGCAGCACAGAGCAGCAACAGGCTTGCGGCCAGCAAATTTCGTGCATGACAAGGTGTGATCTTCATTCGCCCAAACGTGATCAGGATTGCTAAGCGGGGAGTATAAACAAACAGTCGCCCCTTGCTGCGCCAAAAACTGTCTCAATTTGGCGACGAATGTCAATTCTGCGACGGAGTTCTCGTAAGTAACGCACCACAAATATAAAAAGGCCCAAAGAAGCGGAAACTTCTCGGTTCAGGTGATGATGAGTTCAGCAGTTCTCAGCAGCAGGCTTCAGCAACACGTAATTGTGCACTTCGCCTGCGACAGTAAATTGGTTGAGTACGTCGTCAGCCAGGTTCAAGTAATGCTTGTCTCTGACGGCGACGATGCCGCCTTGAGCCACACACGCAAGGTTCTCTAACTCGTCCTTTGTTGCAAGTAAACGCACTTCGCCGTTGGAGTAGAAACTGGCTGAGTATGGCTTCGTGTGAAAATAGTACAGCTGTTCAGTCGGCGTCGTTTCGATGTGGTACGCAACCAGATCTCGTTGTGATCGATACGCGATGTCGTCTACCAAACCGAATCCGATGGCGACGACGAATAAGGTCGGAAGGATAAGACCAAAGATCGCCGCACCAGGTTGCCGCTTCGACAACCCTACGCCGATCAATAATGCGAATGCCGGCAGGCCCGGCAGAACGTAGGCAGGAAGAATGTTCCCGGCAAACGTAAAAAACACGAGTGGCGTTGCAACCCACAGAAGCAGGAACGCGGACACCGGCGCCAATGCGTTCGCTCGCGCCCAGACGTTCCCTGAGCGTGTGCAAACATACAACGCGTAAACCGACCAGGGCAATGCCGCGGCAATTCCGTAGAGCCAGATCATGCCGCGCGGTCGAGCATGCGCATGCCCGTACAAGTCTCCGGACCAACCGCTTTGCACAAATCTCAGCCAGTGTTCGCCGACCAGGAAATACTCCAGAAATCCCGGCGAATTGATTTCCGCCAACACGTACCATGGCACTGCAATCGCAACCGTCAGGGCGGTACCGGATAGCCATGGCAGTGCTTGCCAGAGCCAGCGAAGGTCCTTCTGCCATAGTGACCAGACGAAAATCGGTGTTCCCACGAGTACCAAAGCGAGCGGTCCTTTTGCCAACAGGCCGAGCCCCAGGCCGACAAACAATCCGTAGCGCCGGTTCGAGCCACGACCGTCGATGGTCAGGGAGAAAGACAGCATGCAAATCGTCAATGCCAGCAGTAAAGCCGCGTCGGTCATCACCGCGCCTGCGGCTATAAAGCCAAGCACGCTGGTCAGTAAAACTGCGCTGGCGATCACTGCAGTTTGTTCCGAGTAGACCGTTCTGCCAAGGCGGTAGGTCATGAACGCAGTCAGCAGGGTCAAAAGAAAAGCCGGAAGTCTTGCGGCGAATTCGCTAAAGCCCAACAGTTTGAACGACACGGCAGTGAGCCATATCGATAACGGCGGTTTCGCCCAAAACGGATTTCCTGGCTCAATCTGCGGCGTGATCCAGTCGTCGGTGACAACCATCAGCCTGGCGATTTCGCTGTAGCGAGCCTCGGTCGTATCGTTAAGCGGGTATTCCCCCAACGTCAGCAGGCGCACGACTGCCGCCGTCACCACGACGGCAATCCATAGCTTGCGCGACGTCATAGCGCCGCGCTGCTCCGCACCGAAACCCCAATTCCGGTCGCCCCGGTTTTTGGCAAGGCCAATGTTTCAATGAAATACAATGGTCGTTGTTTGCTCTCGATCAGCAAGCGCCCGACGTACTCCCCTAACAGACCAATCGCCATGAGCTGGCTCCCGCCGAGAAACGTAATCATCACAATCAGCGTTGGGAAGCCCGCGACCGAGCTGCCAAAAAGCAGCGTCGTAAACAGTGCGAAGGTGCCGTAAACCAAGGCGCAGGAGGCGACCAGCGCGCCAGCGATGCTGGCCAGCCGCAGCGGAGCGATGCTGAATGACGTGATGCCATCCAACGCAAGCCCAAAGAGTTTGAATAGCGGCCATTTGGATTGGCCCGCAAATCTCGGGTCACGCTTGTATTCAATTTCCAGTGTCTTGAAGCCGACCCACGCGAACAGGCCTTTCATGTAGCGATTTCTCTCCGGCATCGCTTTGACCGCTTCGACCGCTCGGCGACTCAACAGGCGAAAGTCGCCGACATTCTCAGGAATTCGAACCGCGCTTGCCCGATACAAAAGCCGGTAAAAACAGGCCGCCGAGTAGCGCTTGAAAAATGAGTCGGTTGACCGGTCGCTGCGTTTCATTGCGACAACGTCGTAACCGTCGCTCCAGGCCGAGATCATTTCGGGAATACACTCCGGCGGGTCCTGAAGATCGGCATCAATTACGATTACGGCATTGCCGCGAGCATGATCTATACCAGCGGTCAGAGCGGACTCCTTGCCGAAGTTCCTGCTAAGATTGATCAGACCGACGCGATCATCCGTCGCCTGCAAGGACTCGAGCACGTCGAAGGTGTCGTCCTCGCTACCGTCATTGACGTAAATGATCTCGGCCGCAACCGACGAGCGCCGCAAAGCAGCACTCAGGCGATTGTGCAACTGATAGAGGCCGTTCGATTCGTTAAAACAAGGAATGACGACACTGACATAGCGCTGCTCGAATCTAGTAGTCATTGAAGGTCCAATTCTTGTTGGCTGCGTAGCCAAACAACAGCACTGTACCGGACGCCATCACCTGGCTTAACGCAATTGGCAGCAGTGGCGCGAGCATGCCTATGACCAGCGCATTTACAAGAACGCCAGTGCTGGCGACCACAGCAAAACGTGGCAAGGAGCGGTTGCGAGAGGTCGTGGAATGGAAGACGATCTCTCGCGCCAAACAGTAGTTGATTATGCAGCCGATAATCGCGCCGATGGACGACGCGACAACCGGGCCGAAGGATGCGGACGTCCCGAACAAAATCAGGAAGTGCGCAACGGTACCGATGGAGCCGGCACCGATATACATTGCCAGGTTTCGGTACGCCAATGCATTTGGTAGTCGCACCGCAGCTGTGTAATTCGCGTTTTTCATTTTCCTCAACCAGTAGTCGAAATTCAGAATCGGAGCGTGTGCTGATCTTGCTGCGTTAGACGACTGTCCATTGAATTAGCGGTCGAAGACCTGATCGCCGGCAATGAACCTGTTAGAAGGGCCAAACGGGAGATTCCTTCGAAATACAACAAGTCCCGACCGATAACGCTGGTAATCGAATGATTTTTGGTTGCGGACCATCTAACAAGGTATGGGATACGAACAAAAAATTGCAGCTGTCCTTCTGTACCTGATCTGCGATACCGCTGCAGCGTTCGGTAACTACGACGCGAAAACAGTGCAACAGCCTGAATTGTCAGAGAACTTAAACGTAGCGATCGGCAGCGTGACAATCGCCAACGGCAGCATTTTTGATCTCGAGAATCCCGAGGAAAACAGCTTTCTCTATCGAGTGGCGAACAAGACACATGTTGAAACCCGGCCGCACGTTATCGAGCAGCAATTGCTGTTTGACGTCGGCAGCATCTACTCAAAGCAGGCGCTGGAAGAGTCAGAGCGAATCCTTCGCGACAACCGGTATATCCAGAAAGCGCAGATCGAAGCCGTCAAAAACGCGAACGGTGAGATGGACATCAATGTGACCACTGCGGATACCTGGACGCTGGTGCCGAAACTGTCTTTGTCACGTTCGGGCGGGGAGACGAGCACCGGGGTTGGTATCAAAGAGATGAACCTGCTCGGCAGAGGCATCGGCCTCGAAGCATTCTACACTTCCGATGTCGACCGCGATTCGAAGGTTCTGAAAGTTGTTGACCGCAACGTTGGTGATAGCTGGTACAGCCTGAAGACAATATTCGAACAAAGTAGTGACGGGTTCACGCGGCTGTTGAGGTTCGGGAAACCGTTCTACGCGATGGACAGCACCAATGCGAATGGCATTGCCTGGTTCGACAACGAGCAGGTCGGATCAATCTACGACCGCGGTGAAGTTGCAGCACGCTACGGCCAGAAAACCCGTCAACAGGAGCTGTTCTTCGGCTGGTCCAAAGGGCTAAGTAATGGCTGGACAAGACGTTACTTCGCCGGTCTCGGCTATGACGACAACCGCTTTGACGCGTTACCAAACGACCCGTTGTCCACTGGGCTGCTGCCGCAAGATCGAAAGCTCGTTTACCCCTTCTTCGGCATCGAAGTGCTGCAGGATAAATACGATGAGGCGATGAATTTTAATCAGGTGTCGCGAGTCGAAGATCGATTTCTTGGCACCGCTTTCAACGCACGCATAGGTCTCGCCAATTCGAGCTTCGGCTCTGACAGAGACGCATGGCTGGTTGACGCAAATGTCCAGACCAGCTTCGGCAAATCGAAGCGGAGCACATTCTTTCTCGCTTCCGATTTTTCCACGCGACTCGAATCTGGCAAAGCCGCGAATACAACGCTTTCACTTGGCGCGAAATACTACCGCAAGCAGTCTGACAAGCGACTCTTGTACGCCAGTCTCAGCGGTACCTATGGACACAATCTGGACCTTGACCAGCAGATGTATCTTGGCGGTGATACCGGGCTACGCGGCTACCCGCTGCGTTTTCAGAGCGGCGACAAGCGCGCCCTCATAACGATCGAGCAACGCTTCTTCACAGACTGGTATCCGTTTCGATTATTTCATGTCGGGGCAGCCGTGTTTTTCGACGCCGGCCGCACCTGGGGTGAGGGTCCGCTGGGCGCAGGCAGCGATGGGTTGCTCAAAGACATAGGCGCCGGGCTTCGACTCGGCAATTCTCGATCCGGTCTCGGACGGATGATCCACATCGACATTGCGTATCCCCTGGACGGGGACAACAGCATCAGCAATTTGCAGTTCATTGTCGAATCAAAACTGAGCTTCTAATTATGAAATATACTTCCGAGCCCGTCGCCAAGGTGGCGCAATCATTGCGGCCGCTATTCTCGTTCGCTGTGCGCACCTTGCTCACGCTCACCGTTTGCAGAAGTATCTTCGTTGTCTGGCAGTGGCAACGGGTCGTTGAGGCGGACATGCTGCTGACGGTTTTTGTGCAAGGCCTCCGCTTCGACCTCGTGCTGATCGGTCTGATGCTGATCATTCCCGTTCTGGCCTACCCAGTGCTGGCATCCAATCGCCTTCTGGTCCCCGCCTGGCGAGGATTGCTCACGTTCACGCTGCCATTGATCCTGTTGCTGATCATATTCATGGAATGCAGCACGCCGTCGTTCGTGGATCAGTTTGACAGTCGCCCGAACATTCTTTTTTTTGAATATCTGAATCATCCCGGCGAGATAGCTGCGACTCTTTGGGCTGCATACAAGATCCCGATCATTCTCACAATCATCCTGTCGTCTGCACTGACCTTCTTCAATGCGAGACATATTGCACGCCTCGCAAAGCCCATTGCGGCGGTCGGGTTCGGTCCCGCACTAATGGTAACGCCGATACTGGTACTCCTGTGCCTGGGCATGGTTCGCTCGACCACCGACCATCGGGCGGTCAATCCGAGCACGGTAGCAATTTCAAGCGACCCAATGGTCAACGATCTGGCGCTGAACTCCACGTACACGGTGCTGTATGCGCTCTCGGAAACCCGGAATGAACCCGAGGGCGGAATTCGATACGGCCACATGGACGACGCAACAGCGGTTGGCATGGTGCGGGAGAACATGGACGACGATATATTTACATCACAGTTGCTGCCGACGCTGCATCAACAGACTTCTCGCAACATCGGTGCTGCGCCAAAGAATCTCGTCATTATCGTCGAGGAAAGTCTGGGCGCCGAGTTTGTCGGCAGCCTGGGTGGCCTCGATCTGACGCCAAATCTCGACGAACTCGCGGGCGAAGGCATGTGGTTTACCAACATGTATGCAACGGGCACCCGCTCGGTCAGGGGCCTTGAGGCGATTGTGGCCGGGTTCACACCGACGCCGTCGCGAAGTGTGGTGAAACTCGGCAAGTCGCAACGGGATTTTTTTACACTGGCGCAATTGCTTGGCGAACACGGTTACAGCAGCTCATTCATCTACGGCGGCGAAGCGCAGTTTGACAACATGCGTCGCTTCTTCATGAATAACGGCTTCGAAAAGGTCGTTGACGAAAAGGATTACGACTCGCCGAAGTTTGTTGGCTCCTGGGGCGTCTCCGACGAAGACCTGTTCGATAAAGCGCATGCAGAATTTTCCAAAGCACATGACAAACCTTTTTTCGGTCTCGTTTTTACGTCGTCCAATCATTCACCATTCCAGTTTCCCGACGGCAGAATCGAACTCTTCGACAAGGAGAAGAATACCGTCAACAATGCGGTCAAGTACGCGGACTACGCCCTGGGTCGGTACATAAACGCTGCAAAGAAATCCAACTACTGGGACGACACCGTTTTTCTGATCGTGGCGGATCACAACTCCCGCGTGTACGGCAATGAGATCTTGCCAGTGAGCCGATTTCACATACCTGCGCTGATTCTCGGTGGTTCTGTTGCGCCCCGCATTTTTGACCCGGTCGCCAGTCAGATCGATCTGGCACCTACGCTTCTGTCCTTACTCGGCGTTTCATCCGAGCACCCCATGATCGGCCACGATCTTTCGTTAGCCGCTGCACTGTCCTCCCCCGGCAGGGCGATCATGCAGTTCAACAGTACTCAGGCGTATATGCAGGGCGACCGGGTCGCCATTTTGCAAAAAGACAGGCCGATTACGGAGTACACTTACGCGGCAGGCCGACTCCTTCCCGCCGACACCGAGACACCCGGTTTGGCCGACACAGCGCTGGCGCATGCGTCCTGGTCATCGCTGGCTTATGAGAAGGCGCTCTACCGTTTGCATACGGTGGTTGCAGCGGACACCGGATCGACCGAAGGATTTCCGTCTGCACGGCATCTAACGGCATCTACAGCGAAAAGTCGAGATTAAGGGTTGCATTCAAATTTCTCTCAGTTGAAAGCAGATCGCGAGCTGGCAAAGCGAGTGGCGGCGGGCGATGGTGAGGCTTTCGACGCTTTTTTCAAGGAGTACTTTCCGCGCCTGTTTCGCTTCACGATGACCCGAACCAGCGGCGATGCCGATATGGCGGAGGAAATTGTGCAACAGACGATGTGCAAAATCATTCGTAAGATCGGCGGCTATCGTGGGGAAGCTTTATTGTTTACCTGGTTGTGCCAGATCTGCCGCAATGAACTTGCCGACCAATTCAGACGACGCGGGATCAACGAGGCGGCGAAAATTCCGTTTGAGGACGTCCCGGAGATCAGGGCAGCGCTGGAGTCGATGGGAACGCAGCCCGAAAGCCCGGAGCTACAACGAGGCAGCGACGAATTGCGGGACTTTGTCCGCGTTACGTTGTCGCATCTGCCGCTCAATTACTCATCGGCTCTGGAGTTGAAGTACATACGAGGGTGCTCGGTAAACGAAATCGCGGAGCACCTCAACATTAGCACTAAAGCGGCAGAGTCTGTATTAAGTCGAGCACGAGCGGCTTTCAAGGAAGGGTTTCGCTCTCTTTGGGATTTTGAACCGAGCTTTTTACTCAGATAGATGACTGTGTTGAGAACATTATGAACGATGAACCAGTAGACCAGCAGCAAACTGCCAGCGACGACACGCTGGCGGCAATGCTCAAATTAGCCGGCCCGAGTCCCGACATAGACAGGGGTATCGAGGCAAGGGTGTATGCGAACGTCAAGCAGGAGTGGCGCCGGGACAAGCGGCAATCCACATCTGTGCGTTGGGCGTTGCCCCTCGCGTTGGCTGCGAGCGTTCTGGCGGGCGTAGGTTTGTATAGTTCCGGTGTAGACGCACCTTCCGTTAGTGCCGTCGGCGCAGTCTCGGTGGTGCATGGTGGTTCTGACAATCGTGCTTATTCGCTCGGTGACACAGTCTTTACCAATGATGTTCTCGATACGCGGGACCACGAAGGTATGAGCCTGGAGTTGACCAGAGACGTATCGTTGCGGATTGATGCCAACACCCTGCTAAGAGTTGATGCCGCCAACGAATTCACTCTCCTTGCAGGACGAATATATGTCGACACGGGCGATCGGATTTATGCCGAGCAGCATGTCACGGTTCACACGGTTGCTGGCACAGCTACCGATGTTGGCACGCAGTTTTCAGTGAGCTTCGCGAATGCGGACATGAGCATTGCGGTTCGTGAAGGGAAGGTTGATATTCGTGAAGGTGGTAACACGCACAGCGCAAAGCGCGGTGAGCGGGTCACAGTGCGACCAGGCAAAGGCGCGCAAACAGAGGAAATCTTAACGCATGGTTCGGAATGGACCTGGGCGGCGGCGCTGGCGCCGACATTCGATATCAAGAGTGCCTCTCTCCTGGAGTTTCTCAAGTGGGTTTCGAGAGAGACCGGAATGGAGCTCAATATCGAAAGTGAAGCTATCCGAATTGAGGCACGACGCGCGCGGCTTTACGGCTCTATTGACGGATTAAGTCCGATGGAGGCGCTGGATGTCGTGCTGCCGACTACGCAGTTCAAATATTCCGTGGATGGCAACAACATCAACATACTAAGATAAATCGCGAACTCGTCGCAGCTGTCCGCGGATTCCTAGGGCGTTACCAGGTCATGCATTAAACTGCGGCCATGCCACGTCGAACGCCTCTGCTCCTGCTAATTTGCTGCCTGGCACCCGGCATTGTATTTGCAGCGGATGAACAATGGGAAGGCAGGCCCATTGGAGAATTTATCGAGTTTCTGAGCGAACAGGGACTCGAAATCATATACAGCACTGATGTCCTGCTCGATAGTTTCGTGGTGCAACTGGAACCGACTGGCGACGAGTTGTCTGAAGCTCTGGTGCAGGTTCTGCAACCTTACAATCTGACTGCAGCGCCGGGCCCGGGCAACACATGGCTCGTGATCAAGAATAGCAGTGCAGAAGTTATTGCCGAGCCCGGTACTGAAGTGCGCGCATTGCAGCCGGCTTTGCCCGAGATTGTCGTCAGTTCCAGCGTCTACAGCGTGCAGTATCAAAAAGCGGGTTCACACGTCTTTCTCGACCGAGACTTAATCGCGGGGCTCCCGGATATCGGCGAAGAGGCGCTGAGTTCAATTGCCCGGCTGCCGGGTGTCGCGAACGGCGGCATCTCCGCTCGCAGTCATATTCGTGGTGGTGCCGCAAACGAGCAGCTGATCATGTTCGATGGCTTGCGACTGTATGAGCCGTATCATCTCAAGGATTTTCATACAGTGGCGTCAACCATTGACCAGAGCGCGGTCGACGGGATGGACTTGTACACTGCCGGCTATCAGGTGCGCTACGGCGATCGCATGAGTGGCGTGATCGATATAGACATGCGTGAGCCGCCCGATAGTCGCGAGACTGAGCTTGGCGTCAGTTTCTTCAACGCCTGGGCCCTTTCAACAGGCCGCTTCGGCAGCACCAACAACGGTGATTGGCTGGTTTCGGT
>JBBKWL010000089.1:0-8542 GCA_037968975.1 Woeseiaceae bacterium
GCGCAAGCTTTACGACGGCGTAGAGGGAAGAAATTTCTTTTGCACACGTAAATGTTGCCGATTCTGTTTCGGTTCGGTCGTTTGCCGAGTTGTTTAAGGGTCGGTTACTGATAAGTTGGTTGCGTTCTGCCTGTGCTCTTCACTGGAACAGGAAATTTGTTAGTCTAGAGACAAGAACTAAGAAAAGACGGTAGAACAGCAATGACCAAACTGATTTCAGCCTGTTTACTTGCCTCAGTAATCGCTGTCGCAGAGATGCCTACCGCCCATGCGGACACGAGCTGGGAGCGAATCGACGTCCCGTCACATTTTCAGGACAGGCAAGGTAAGGACAGGTATCCAAGCTGCTCAGGCGGGCCCGTACTGACGGAGACGCCCTTTGGAGTGGTGCCGCTGCCGGCCAGCACCGACTATGCATTCTTCGTACGCCCGGGCAACCCGTCCAAGCTCACGATTTTCTGGGACGGCGGTGGCGCGTGCTGGGACGCCAACACCTGCGTCGGTTCGGCGCATGCCGGATCAACCATTTATAACCAGACCGTCGATGAAACCGTCGAGGCATTGAACCTGGCGGACGGTCTTGATGTGCGCTGTACCCCGAATCGCCGGCGGATGTAATGGCCCGCTCACCATTGTCATATGGAAGGTAAAATTGTGAATTACTGGCGCACGCTGTCGAGAGTTGTCGCCATTGTGGCGCTACTCGCTGCAATGGGCTGCGCTCGTGAGCAAGACATCCAGACGCTGGAACCAGGTGTGCTTACCGTCGCGGTGACGTCGGGCGCCCCTACGAATCAGTACGATCCGCAGCTCTGGATTCGAGAGTACGTGGAGCAATTCGCTACCGAGCACGAGCTGACAATTTCCTGGGTGGTCGCGCCCTTCAATGAATCGTGGTTACTCGCCAGCAACGATAAAGTCGACCTGGTGGCGACCAATGTTGCCAGTTTTCCGGACCGCGCACATTCAGGAGCAACGTTTTCCAAGCCGTTTCTGTACGAACGGCGCGCGCTGCGCATCCGCCCTGAAGACCAGACCCGCTACGGGCACATCAACGACTTCATCGGCAAGACGGTCGGCGTCGTGTCGGGTATGGCGGCTGAACGTGACGTCAGCCGGCGGGCGCCGGATGGTGTGATCGTAGAGACCGCCGAGACATTTGTGGAGCTATACGCAGAGTTCGACACCGGGCGGCTGGATGCCATTGCTGAAGCGGAGTATTACACGCTTGATGATCAGGTTATTCCGTCGCACGGACCTGACATAGTCCTGATCGACCATCATGACCTGACACCGGGACAGCGTGAAGAGTCGGTGTTCGTCATCCGCGACAAGAGCCAGAATCTGCTTTCCGCGGTGAATGCCTTCATAACGCGGACCCGCTTTCCACTCTGACAACATCGCAATACCCGCAGTCGCTTCTTCTGATTTTTTTTCGGCACAGGACTCGCTGTGTCACACTCTAACCCTGTTGCACTGAGACTCTTTTGTGATAACCACAGAAACTGACATCCAGGAATGCCGCAAACTCTGGGAAACATTTTCACCGAATGAGGGTGCGTGGGATGACTGGGATCTGATGTTCGCTTTCCACCATCAGGATACGCATCGCCTGAATTTCCTGGTGCATCAGAGCAGCGATGCAGGTCCGGATGGCCTGGTTCCGCTGGTGCATGACACGGAACTGAATCGCTACATGCTGATGGCCGGCAGCTATCCCGATGGCCGGATTCTGTGGCTGCAGCATCACGATTTTCCCGAGTTCTTTGAGCAGTTTCCGGATCGGACGGTGTTGTTCGATCTTGGGCAAAGCTGGGTCAACGATCTGCTGCAGCTGTACCCGCAGTTCGAAGGCAACTACTCCGAGCAGGACTTGCGTTATCACCTGGTTCCGTCAGAATTCGAGTTTGACTTCTATAAGCACCTGGACACTTTTTCATCCGACAAGAAGCAGAAATTTCTTTACGACCTGCGAAATATCAAGAAGCGCGAGCCGACGCTGCGCTGGAGCGATGAGAACGAGGCCGATCTGTTCATAGAACTTGTGAACCGCAATTTCGGAAAGGATTCCGACTACGCCAATAAAGATAATGCAAATGAGGTACGCAGGGTCATCGAAGAGCTGGCACGGAGCGGTCGGTTGCGGACCATGACGATCGAGATCGACGGTGCCAGACAGGCGGTCTCACTGTCGTTACTCCACGGCAACAAGATGATCGCGCTGTACGCTTCCAGCAACAATGATTACAACAATTTAGGCAAGTTACTCAATGTCGAGACTATTCAGGAAGCCTGCCGATTGCGCGTCGATGAAGTCAGCTTCATGACCGGTATGAAATGGAAAGCCGACTGGAAGATGAATAGCGAACCCTGCCGAACTATGCGCAAGCCAGCAGCGCCGTGGGCTGACGCGCCAGACTAACCCGGCCGCGCTTCTGCATCAGCAAATCCACTCGTCGCCGCGAGGTAAGGAGCGTGAATGCGTAATTCCAAGAATTCCAGCCGAGTTTGCAGGTTTAATTGAAGCGCTAACTCGTGTAAGAACTCTACTCGCCCATGCGGCCTTTCGATGCCTTTTTCGCTTTCTTTGCCGCCTTCTTTTCTTTCGGCGTCATACCCGGTTGTTTTTTGGTTTCTTTATTGCTCTTCTGTTCTCTGCTCATGGCTATTGTCCTTACATTGGAATTATCGGTAAAGCGCGCTTCCCATAGTACGCCAATTTGAAACGCGGTCTCGCATTGCAACGTGTATTACCAGGAAAGTCACGTCGAGTATACTTGAAGCATATTCAGCACAAACCAAATAAGGTGCGCCGATATGAGTAAGCTGCTCTTTCCCAATGAGTCTTCGGACTACCGACAGGCCCGCGATAAGTTGCTGGTAGAAGAGGCTGCATTAGTCGAGAAAGTGAAATCCGTCGCTAAACTTCGCCGCCAACTGCCACTTGGGGGCCGATTGAAAGAAGACTATAAGTTTCAGTGGGCGAACGACGGCAAGGTGGGTCAGGAAGTCAGGATGTCCGAACTTTTTGGCGACAAGCCGACATTGCTGCTCTACAACTTCATGTACGGCCCCGGTTGGGACAAACCGTGCCTGTCGTGCACATCGTTGATGGATGGATTCGACAGAACGGCCTATCAGGTAACGCAAGACGCAGCTTTCTGTGGAATTGCGAAAGCGCCTGCCGAGAACATCAACAGCTGGGCCAAGACGCGAAACTGGACGCAGATTGATCTGGTGTCAGGCTACAACTCCACTTTCCAGGCTGACTACCGATGTCAGGGCGAAAACGACGACATGCAGTTGACTAAAATGCATGTGTTCAGGAAACACGACGGTGAGATATATCATTTCTGGGCAAGCGAGCTTGAGGGAAATCACGTCGATACGGTTTGGCCTTACTGGAACCTGATGGATTTCACACCGGAAGGGCGTCCGGATCTTATGACACCCCCGCAGAACTACCGGTCCAGGTTTCTGGAAGAGCACTTTCTCAACAAATAGTACGTGGTGGCGTGAGTGGGCGGGTTACTGCATCACATCAGGACAGCTCGAACTAGGTAACTCCGTATCGCGGCGCGTGCGGTAGATGATCTCCCCTGTTCTACACTTCGAAAATCAGTCCCGGCAAAATTCCCTATCGGCCGGCAGTCCGCCTCCCTTGGTGTGGTTGCGTATGCTCAACTTATAACGCAAGGCCCAGGAATAGGGTCTAAATGTGTTTCCAATCGGGATTTTTATCGAAACGATGATTGAGTGATACCATCTGCGCGCACCCTCCCCGGACACCCAGTTTAATGATTGAAAAGCTCAGCGCGATCCACCCGCAACTACCGCCCGTCGCCGGCGTACTGACGCTGCTTGCGGGCGCGATCATCATCAATCTGATCGCCAAACACCTGTTGGTCGGCTCCGTTCGCGCGTTTGCGAAACGATCCAGCCAGACATGGGATGACGCGCTGGTCGCGCACAATGTTTTCGGTCGCCTCGCTCAGGTGTTGCCTGCTCTGATTGTCTTTGTGGGCGTGCCGTTTATTCCCGGCCTGCCGGACGGCATTGTGCAGCTAATGCGTAACGTCGCGATGGGCTACATGGTGTTGATGCTAACGCTTGCGCTGACAGCCACGCTTGGTGCCGCAAATACGATCTACGCGGAATCGCCGGTTGCGAAGGACCGGCCCCTAAAGGGTTTTGTGCAACTTGTGCAGATCGTGGTCTGGGTTTTCGGCGGCGTCATGATCATCGCGGCGGTACTGGACCGCTCACCATTGCTGCTGCTCAGCGGCTTCGGCGCGATGACCGCAATCCTGCTTCTCGTGTTCAAGGACACCATCTTGTCGCTGGTTGCCAGCGTGCAACTCAGCGCGCAGGACATGGTTCGCGTCGGCGATTGGATAGAGATGCCGCAATTCGGCGCAGACGGTGATGTCGTTGACGTGCAACTTCACACCGTCAAAGTACAGAACTGGGATAAGACAATCACGACGATCCCGACGCACCGACTGATTACTGACTCATTCAAGAATTGGCGCGGCATGTCGCAATCGGGCGCCCGTCGGATCAAACGCGCACTTTATATCGACGTGACGTCAATCCGTTTTCAGTCGCAGGACGAAGTCGATCATTTCAAACATTTTGCCCTCCTGATTGATCACATCAGGAACAAAGAGCAGGAGCTGACCGACTACAACCAGGGGCTGAAGACCGAGTCAGACTCTGAAGTGAACAAGCGGCGGATCACAAATATCGGCACTTTCCGCGCCTATGCGTATAACTACCTTAAGAACCATCCGGATATCCATAAGGACATGACGCTGATCGTTCGCCAGCTCGGACCGGGGCCCGAAGGACTGCCGCTGGAAATTTACTGCTTCACCAATACGACCGAATGGGCCGTCTATGAGGACATCCAGTCAGACATCTTCGATCACTTGCTCGCAATCATCCCGGAATTCGGCTTGCGTCTGTTTCAGAAACCAGCCGGTTCCGATTTGGCGAGCCTCAAGGTGCCGCTCGACTAGTTGCCGCACTGTTGAGAACGCAGTTCCGCCCACCAATGGAATTGCCGGGCCAGGCTGACAATCTAGTCAGCCTGGCCTTTTTTCATTGCGATATGTGCTGATGTCGAGATCGAGCATTGATCGCTGAAGCCTCCTCTGTCAGGGATAGCGCTGGGGCAATCGATACAACTGAAAATGGATCGTGTCGCCGAAAGGCGAGCCGTCGTTATTCGCAGCGGCTGCGGCTAGGAAAAACTCAATCGGCCCGTTCAATGTGTCTGGCGCACGCCAGTTAATCTGCCAGGCAGCACGTCCGCGCTCTGTCGTTGGCACGACTGAACGAATTGAAGCGCCGATAAACTCCATTGAATCACCGGATGTGGTGAATGTACCTGCACTCTCTTCACCGGCCGTTGCGATGAGTTGAAAGCCTGCAATCACGATGTCTGGATGATCGAAGGTGATTGTGAGTGCATAGGTCTCACCGGCTGTTGGCATCACCGGCAGTCCATCGAGGCTAAGTACGGCTGAATCGAGAACTGGCTCATTGCCGAAATGACAAGCGGCACAGTTCTGCTCAACCGCGGGGTTGGCGGCGCCCCATGGTGCACCGTCCGGGAACGCGTGCGCACTGTTGGGAATGACGCCGGCAATCACGACGATCAGCAGAGCTATCGAAGTTCGTACTGCCTCCATTTACTTGTCAGGTTCTACCACGGCGCGGCCAATGTAATTGGTGTCGGTGCCAAACCACACGGCACCGGAGGGTTCATGATAATGCATGTGACGAATCGTGCCAGCACCCGATTCGATCTCCGTCTCACTGAAGAATGATTCGGTTTCCGGATTGAAGCCTATCAATACATTGGGCTGCACGCCGGAGGCAGCCACCCACAGATTGCCGCTCGCGTCCGCTGCCATACCGTAAGGCCGCGAACCGGCGCCCTGTGGCATCGGCCATTCGCTGAACTCCCGGCTTTCCGGATCGTATACACCGAGCATGCCTTTCGCATAATCCACGTACCAGACCTTTCCGTCCGCCAGCACTTCCAGCCGCCGGGGCCTGGCTTCCGGTCTTGGCAGTTCAATCTCTGTATGTTCGAGCGTTTCCGGATTAATATGCGCCAGTTTGTTGACGCCGAAAAGCACTGCCCAGACGGAACCGTCCGGCGCCATCTTGATGCCGTACGGTCGTGATCCCGGTGTGCGCGATTCGATGAGATCGACTTTTCGTGTATGAATATTGAGGCGGCCCATCATGTTACCGCCCTGCACGGTGAACCAGATATTCTCCTCGCCCTCATCGAACACCAGGGTATGTGGATCCCGGGCGCCTGCATCCGGCATCTCGATCTCTTCGATTTCCTTCGTGTCCGGATCGTAACGGCCAATCAGCCCGTTAAGGTTACCGGCATACCAGACGATGCCATCGGAACCGACGATGAGGTTATGTGGGCCCGAACCTTCTTTCAGATCGATCTTGCTGAATTCACCGGTATCAGCATTGAAATGCGCCAGGTAGCCGCTGCGCTGACCGACGAACCAGACGGAAGTCGCGCTTTCAGCAAACGGATCGCGAGGCCGGGACTGCTCATAGGGCACTTCCCATTCTCGAATATCGACTGGCGAAGACAGCGCTGGCGAAGTCACAACCAAAGCAGTGATAGCCGTTATCAACGCAACTGGATTTTGCATGTTCTCTCCTTATGTCCTGGCAATGCGCCGTCTCGATTGCTTCTGTCGATCACAAGCTTTGCCCGCTTTAAACACGAAACCCACCCGCAGGACTGTGCCGCGGGAGCAATTCATCTCCAGCATATTATGAGGAAGGTGCTGCAGTGAAGAAAATTGAGCATAAATATCGCGTCAAGCAATAATCTGAGCCCACGAGTACAAGCTTTGTGACGTGCAGCTTGTATCGCGCGCCTTTGCTCGATTTCGTCAACACCATTCTCATCTTATACAAAGGCCGGAGCGACGCAGCGACACTGACGGTGGCAAACGAGCCCCGATTACAGTGATCGGGTTCGCACTTTTCTTCGCCGTCATTACGTAAAATCGGCCGATACGAGCGACTTCGGAAATGAATCTGTGACGCGCGGCCTCCTTCTTATCCTTACGCTGATGCTCAGCACGCCTGCTTTCGCATGGTGGAACTGTTCCTGGGACTATCGGTTTGCAGCGGACATCAGCAAACCGCCCGGGCCGCCCCTTGGTGACTATCAGGTTCGGCTGAATCTCAATGCGGGCAATGTGCCGGCCGAATTCGATTGGTCTACCGGCGGCGATGACCTGCGCGTCATCGATGAGGATGATCTGGGTGAACTCGACTTCTTTATCGAGCGGTGGAATGAGGTCAGCCGTACCGCCGTTGTCTGGGCCCGTGTCCCGTCGATTCCGGGCGGCGGGCGCACGATTTATCTTTATTTCGGTGGTCCGACAGGCGTCACGAGTACCTCGACGACGCTTACATTCACCGAAACGGGCGTTCGCTTTTATACGCGCAATTCGTCGGCAGACCCGACAAGTCTCGCGAGCGCCGAGGCAGCGTTTGCTGCTGCACCCGGTAGTACCAACGGCTACGGCTGCTCGATCATCGCGGCTTACACCAATGTCAACAACAGTGGTCTGTACGGACCACCCAATCGCAACAGCGATATCGGCTTGTTCGCCGAGGCATTTTTCGAAGTCACGCCGGCGCAGGCTGGCCTCTGGCAGTTCCGATACGGTGCAGACTTCGGTCGCGGCGGCGGCTTGTACGTCGACGATGTGCCGCTCGAGGAAAGCTGGAACGACGACCTCTGGTGGGCATATAACTGGAACAATGCCAGCGAAGTGCTGCAGGGCTCGATCAACCTGTCGCCCGGCACACACAGTATTCGCATTATTGGTTTTGAGGGCTGCTGCGATGGCGGCCTGACCGCAGAGTTTCGGCCGCCCGGAGGCGCGTGGCAGGCGCTCGGGGTTGCCTACCTGAATCTCATCAGCGCCAAGTGCCCGGTGCGCGACGAGCCGGGGGTGAGCTTCGGTCCGGTCGAAGCCACCGGCTGTCCCGACTTTACGATTACACGAAGTTCACAAACGCTGTCCGACCCGATCAATGGGACAGCCAGTCCGAAAGCCATCCCCGGTGCTGTCATTCTGGACGAAATCCGCGTAAGCAATTCGGGGACCGGCTCCGCCGACGCCAGTTCGTTCATTATTACTGATGCGCTTGATGCAGGTGCGGTACTCCGCGTTATTGATTTCGACGGCGCCACTGCGGGACCGCTGCAGTTTTTGGACGGAGTACCTGCAAGTGGCATGACCTACACTTTCACGTCGCTCAGCAATTTCAGCGATGACCTCGCATTCTCGAATGACGGCGGCGTGTCCTTCAATTACACGCCCGTGCCCAATGCGAACGGTGTGGATCCGGCGGTTACACATGTGCGGATCACGCCCGCCGGCCAGTTCCAGGGAGATAGCGGCAGCGGCACCCCGTCAGCGACTTTTCTGTTCAAGACGGTTATCCCGTAGACCGCGAGTACGCCAAAACGTCA
>JBBKWL010000090.1:0-4452 GCA_037968975.1 Woeseiaceae bacterium
CGAATGCGGTCGTGGTAGAAGTCGATGAACTGCAGGTAGTCGAGTTGCTGCAGGATAAAATGACTGGGGTCGTAAAGAATATTGGCGCGAGGGTGGTCATCGACTGCATCCAGGAATCTCTCGAACGTTACGCCATCATGCAGATCTTCACCGGGATGCAATTCGAAGCAGGCATCAACGCCTGCATCTTCGAAAGCGTCGAGCAGCGGCCGCCAGCGCCGCGCCAGCTCTGCAAAGCCTTCTTCAACCAGGCCAGCGGGCCGTTGTGGCCACGGATAAAATGTGTGCCAGAGAAGCGCTCCGGAAAACGTCGCATGCGCCGCAAGACCGAGGTTGGCGCTCGCTTTTGCCCCCATTTTTACCTGCTCGGCGGCCCATTCCGATTTTGCTTTGTCATTGCCCCGAATAGATTCCGGCGCGAACGCGTCGAACATGTCGCCATAAGCTGGGTGCGATGCGACCAATTGACCCTGCAGGTGGGTCGATAACTCTGAAATCTCGATACCCGCAGCGGCGCAGATGCCGGCTATTTCGTCGCAATAGTCCTTGCTTGTCGCGGCGCGTTCGAGATCTATCAGACGCGCGTCCCAAGTCGGAATCTGCACGCCCTTGTAGCCCAGGGCCGCCGCCCATTTGGCCATCGCACCGAGTTCATTGAACGGTGCTTCGTCGCCAACAAATTGCGCGAGAAAAATTGCAGGTCCTTTCATCATTATTCCTTACTGAGTCTGTGAATCGCAGTTTCAGGTTTCGCCGCTGTCCAGCCGGGTCCAGGCCGATTGGTTGCGGCTGCTGTTCAGCGCCGCACGAATGAAGCGCATGGTAGCAACGCCGTCCGCTACAGAAGCGCAGCCGGTGTCGCCATGCGCCGGGTAGTTACGCACGGCGCGGGCGAAGCCCGCATAGAGATTCGCGAAAGCTTCGAGATAGCCCTTCGGATGCCCGCCCGGCGTGCGGCATGCTGCGATGGTCGGCTCCGACAGATAACCGGCGTTTGTGCCGGGGCGCAAAACCTGGTCGGGCTGGCCGCGATGTTTAATCGTCATCGTATTGGGTGCTTCCTGTGCCCAGAAAATGCTACCGGCGTCGCCGTAAATCTCGATACGAAGGTCATTCAGTGCGCCGCTGCACACCTGGCTGGCGGATAGCAGGCCGGATGCGCCGTTGGCGAGGTGGAACATCGCTGCGCCATCGTCGTCAAGCGCGCGTCCGGGTACAACGGTGCGCAGCTCTGCTGCAACTTCAGTAATGCTGAGCCCTGTCGTAAATTCGACCAGGTTGAACGCGTGAGTACCGATGTCGGCAAACGCGCCAGACTCGCCGCCGCGTGCTGGGTCGCCACGCCAAATCGCCTGCTTGCTTGCCTTGGTATCTTCTGCGCGCGACAGCCAGTCCTGTAGATAGCTGACGGCAACGCGACGGACCTCACCGATTTCACCGGCTGCAATTCGCTCACGCGCCTCAATGACGAGCGGATGGCCGGTGTACGGGTGTGTTAGTCCGAAAAGCAGGCCACTGTGATCTACCGCATTTTCAATTCGAAGTGCGTCTTCCAGGTGACCAGCGATGGGTTTGTCACAGATAACATGAAAGCCCGCGCTCAACGCCGCACACGCTATGTCTGCGTGCGAATCGTTCGGCGTCACAATCGACACACATTGAATCCGCTCGTCTTGCGGCAAACTGGCTTCCCGCGCAAACATTTCGGCGAAGGTTCCGTACGCACGATCTGCCGCCAGACCCAGTTCGACGCCGAAAGCCCTTGACGCATTTGGATCGCTGCTGAACGCGCCCGCCACCAGGTCGATGTCGCCCGTGATGTCGGCGGCCGTCCTGTGGACTGCGCCAATGAGCGCGCCGCTGCCGCCGCCTATCATTCCCATGCGAATTTTCTTCGTCACGTCGCTCCCTTGCGCACTGTATCGTCCAGCATCCGTTATTGTGCTGGTGTCAGCGTAATCTTGCGAAAGCTGATCTGATCGTGATCGCCCTGCAACATCAGAGGTCCGGGCAATCCTTCACTGCTATTCAGTGCGCCGCCGGTAATGCCAGGCACTACCCGATTGTGGACGATGGTCTTGCCGTTCAGTACCACCGTAATGCGACGGCCAATCAGCGTAATGTCGTAAACCTGCCATTCGTTTGCCGCCCTTGCCGCATTCGCAGTCGGGGTCAGGTAGCCGTAAACGCCCCCGATGCGCAATGGATCGAGTGCTTTGCCCATGTCATCCTGAATCTGCACTTCGTAACGGCCGCGGAGGTACAGGCCGCTATTGCTGCCCTTGGGATACTTAAACTCGACGTGCAAGCGGAAGTCTTCGAAGGACCGCTCCGAAATCAGGTCGACGCATGGAGGCGTCGCGACCAGAAGGTTGTCTGCAACGGACCAGCATCCGGGATGCTCGTCGCTGCGTGGCCGCCAGCCCTCGAGGTCCCGACCATTCCATAGCTCGAGCGGTTTGCCCCACAGAGGCGCGTGTTGCCGCTCGAGAGAGGGCGCTCGCACGGCGCTCCATGCAAGCGTCTGGCCGCTACTGTCGACCGTTTTGCCTACAAGTCGATCTCCGCTTAAGGTCCCCACGAAATGCAGGTCGTCCGGGTTTTGTTCGTATTGCACGGGGACACTAAATTCGAGTCTCCCGTCGTCGTAGTCGATTGCAGTGATGTGTCTTGCGCTACCGAAACGACCGACAAAACTGCCCATCAGTTGCCACTCAGTGCGCAGCCGTATTTCGAGCCATGACGGATAATTACCATCCGGAGATTCGACGGTCAGGTCCCACCGGCCAAGGACCGAATCGGCAAATTCCGGCGCCGGTTGTTGTGCGAATCCGGTAACGACCGATAACAGAAGTATTGCTGTCAGCAATAGCCTGATGTGCTGTTTTTGCGGCGAGGTCTGCATGCAATGGCCATATTAACAGCGGAATGACATTCACCGCGACTCTTCATTCGTCTCCACCTGTCTGGCGGCTACGAGGCGCAGTTCATTTATAGGCTGCGTCGACGTATGATCGATACGAGTCGACATTAATCGCAAAAGCCCGAGGTGCAAGCTGTGGCAGAAGAAGAATTCGATGCAATCGTCGTAGGGTCAGGCATATCCGGCGGCTGGGCCGCCAAGGAACTCACTGAAAAAGGGCTACGCGTGTTATTGCTCGAGCGAGGCAAGAATGTTGAGCATATAAAAGACTACGTCAACGCCCGCAAGGGCCCATGGGAATACGCGCATCGCGGCGGGCGCACGACGGCAATGGAAGACGCGTATCCGGTTCTGAAACGCGATTATCCGCTCAATGAAACAAACCTGGACTGGTGGGCCTCGGACAAGGACTCGCCGTATACCGAGATCAAACGATTCGACTGGTACCGGGGCTACCAGGTCGGCGGTCGTTCACTACTTTGGGGCCGGCACAGTTATCGCTGGAGTGACTTCGACTTTGAGGCGAATGCCCGCGACGGCATCGCTGTCGACTGGCCAATCCGCTATGCCGACCTTGCCCCCTGGTACGATTACGTCGAGCGGCATGCCGGCATTTCGGGCTCGCACGAGAACATGCAGCAGTTGCCCGACGGTCAATTTCAGCCCGCAATGCCGCTGAACTGTGGCGAGGAACTCGTGGCGGAAAGATTGCAAGGCGCTTTCAACGGCAAGCGCCGCATCATTCCGGGGCGCGTTGCCAACCTGACACAGTCCCTACCGGGCCGCAGCCCATGTCAGTACCGCAACGCGTGCTGGCTCGGTTGTCCGTATGGCGGTTATTTCAGTACCCAATCGTCGACGTTACCGGCTGCGCTGGCAACCAATCGGTTAACGCTCAAACCGTTCGCTATCGTTACGCATCTGACCTACGACCGCGATCGAAAGCGCGCGACCGGGGTAAATGTGCTTGATGCGGTCACTGAGAAAACGGTGGAATACAAGGCACCGATTGTCTTTCTTTGTGCATCCACCCTGAACTCAGCGTGGATCCTGATGCGCTCGGCCACCGACGTCTGGCCTGGGGGCCTCGGTAGCAGTTCCGGAGAACTTGGTCACAACCTGATGGATCATCATTTTCGGGTCGGCGCCTCCGGCAGGCTCAACGAATCGTCACTTGACCAAAAGTACTACGCTGGCGCAAAGCCCGTTGGCTTTTACATCCCACGCTACCGCAACCTGTTCGGCGACAAACGTGAGTATCTGCGAGGCTTCGGCTACCAAGGAAGCGCGAGCCGCAGCGATTGGGAGCGTGCTGTCAGCGAACTCGGTGTTGGCGGCGCCTTCAAGGATGAGATGGCACAGCCGGGCGGATGGAGAATTGGCGCGACGGCTTTCGGCGAGATGCTGCCAAATCATGACAATTCGATCGGCATTGACAAAACGAAGACTGACAAGTGGGGCTTGCCGGTGCTAAAAATCGATTGCGAGATTGGCGAGAATGAACGCTTGATGCGAGTCGATATGATGAA
>JBBKWL010000091.1:0-105313 GCA_037968975.1 Woeseiaceae bacterium
ACGTTCTCGTCGTTGTGTCGGTCGTTGCTCATGATGTCTCCGCCGGCTCCTCGATTGCGGCACGCAATTTGTTCATCGCATAGCGCAACCGACTCTTGCTGGTTTCGCGGTTACTGCCCGTAACGGCTGCAATCTCGTCAAGACTGAGGCCGGCTTCTTCGTGCAGCAGGAATACGTCGCGTTGCTCGTCTGGTAGATCCAGCAGTGCAATCTGGAGCCGTTCTCTCGCCAGGCTCCGTTCCGCTGACATCTCCGGCAGGTCGCCGGGATTCGGCTGACTATCAGGGTCGAAATCGCCGACATGCGTATGCCGCTTGTTGCGCCTTAGATAGTCAATAAAGCAGTTGTGCGCGACTCTATATAAGAAGGTTGTAAATTTAGCAGTCGGACGGTATCGGTCTGCCGCTTTAATGATTTTGCCCCATACTTCCTGAAAAATGTCGTCCGCATTCTCCGGGTGACGACACAGGCGGAGAAGATAGCGGTACAACGCGTCATTGTGGCGCCGGTACAGTGTTTCGAACGCAGCCACGTCGCCGTCTTTGTAGCGCAGCATCAAGGCGCTGTCTTCTGGCAGGTGCTCCATAGCAGCAGCATAGGCGACAGTCGCTTGCCTTGAAAGCGGAGGATGCGCCTGCTGTAGCGATTGTACTGCCGTTGTCATTGCCGTGAGATTCCGTAAGCCATTGATCGGAGATCCTGATTATTTAGCCTTGCCTGCTTATAAACGGCTTCTGCGACGGTCACGGGTTAGTTTTTTCGGAGAATACTGCTTGCATCTTTGTTTTTTAGTGTTATAGTCAACTATAACACCAGTTCACCTAGCTCTAAATTCAGGAATGGAACACATGAAAGCCGCAGTTAAAAACTACTTCAATGACATCATTAGCCTGGCAGTGCTGATTTTGATGGCATTAGCACTGGTCGCCGGGCAGTCCGCGGCGACCGGGCACGAATTGGCAGGGCGGTCTGTAGAGCCGCTGCGAATTGAAATAGAAGGAAAGACTCAGTAATTAGTATGGCGACTAAATCAGTTTCCGTCACAAAGGCGAGAAAGGTAGCGACGGACTTTTTGCGCCGACCAGCTTGGTCGGCGCTCTTTTTAACGGATGCGTGATGGACCCTAAATGGAGTGAAGATCTACCAATCTACCGACAGCTGCGAGACCGCGTTGTCGCGATGATTCTTGAAGGCGTCTTGGGCGACGGCGATGCTTTGCCATCGGTGCGCAACGTTGCAGCCGAATATCGATTGAATCCATTGACTGTTTTGAAAGGCTATCAGGAACTCGTTGACGAGGGTCTGGTTGAAAAGAAGCGCGGTCGTGGAATGTTTGTTACCGAAGGTTCGCGTGATCAATTATTCAAAGATGAGCGAGCCCGATTCCTCGAAAAAGAATGGCCGCTGGTGACTGGCACAATCAAGCGATTGGGCCTTTCAGCCGCAGACTTGTTGCGGGAGATGGAAGAGTCAAAGGATGGGGGAGACAAGAATGACTAGCTTGGTATCGGCCACGGGCGTATCGAAGCACTACGGTAATCTGGCTGCGGTTGATAATGTTAGTTTCGAAATTGAGAAGGGCCGGATTTTAGGATTGATCGGCCCCAACGGTGCCGGCAAGACGACGCTCCTGAAAGCGGTACTCGGACTCACGGATTGCCAGGGCCAGCTTTCGGTTTTAGGTCTCGACCCGTTTCGTCAGCGTAAAGAAATGATGAAAAACATTTGCTTCATCGCGGACGTCGCCGTGCTGCCGCGATGGATTCGGGTTTCGCAATTGCTCGACTTTGTCGAAAACACGCACCCGAACTTCTCTCGCTCCCGCGCCGAGGAGCTACTCTCCGCGACAAATATCAAGAGAGTATCGAAGGTCCGCGAGTTATCGAAAGGTATGGTGACCCAATTACACTTGTCGATCATCATGGCGGTCGATGCCAAGCTTCTGGTGTTGGACGAACCGACGTTGGGTCTGGATATCATCTTCCGCAAAGAATTCTACGGCAACCTCTTGAACGATTATTTCGACGGCGAACGTACCATCCTCATTACGACGCATCAGGTAGAGGAGATCGAGAATCTCCTGACCGACATCATGTTCATCAACGCCGGTAAGATCATTCTTGATACCAGTATGGAAGCCATCCCGGATACCTACGCCGAGCTCCTGACATCCGGCGCCGATGCGGACGCGGCACGCCGACTTGGGCCTTTGCATGAGCGCGACGTCTTTGGCAAAAATGTAATGACGTTCGAGAACGTTGCACGCGATCAGCTGACCGGACTGGGAGAAATTCATACGCCTTCGGTGGCCGACTTGTTCGTCGCCAAGGTCAAGGGAGCGGCAGCATGATCACTCAACAACTGGCCCTGGTACGTCGTGAAATATGGGAGCACCGATCAATCTGGGTAACTCCCGCTGCGGTCGCCACGGTCGTAACTTTTCTGGCGATAGCCATGGTAGTTGCGATTGCCGCGTTTGGCGAAGTACTGAATGCGGACTTGGGCAAACTAGCCGACATGACGGCGCCAGACTCTGTGCGTCGCGCAGGTTTGGCCGCCTCGTTGATCGGCAATACGACAGTGTTCCTGATGGCGATGTGGTTTCTGGCCATTTTCTACTGTCTCGATGCCCTGTACGCAGAACGCAAGGATAAGAGCATTCTGTTCTGGCGTTCGTTGCCCATTACCGATGCTGAGACGGTCATCTCGAAATTGCTGGTCGTGTTTGTCGCAATCCCGCTTGCGACTTTTGCTGCGGTCGTTGTGTCGCATCTTCTCAATCTGATTATCGTTAGCATCTGGCTTGCTACGGAGGGCGCAAGCCCGGGCCGGATGATTTGGGGCGCAGTGCCACTGTTCGATACCTGGGGTGCCGTATTGACGGTGCTGATCGCGGTGCCACTCTGGATGGCGCCATTGTTGGGCTGGTTCCTGTTCGTGTCAGCATGGGCGAAGCGCGGTCCGCTGCTAAGGGCGACGCTGCCGGTTGCCATCCTGCCAATTCTCGAATACATCGTTTTCAAAACTTCGGTGCTGGGCGAGGCGATCCTGAACCGCTTAAGGTTGGATACGATGCCGATTTTCGACGGCTTCAGTCACGCCGGTTTTGACGAAGACAATATGCAATCGATGCTGACCGAAAATCACAGCCTGGTTTCATGGCTGGACTACAGCAGCTTCCTGAGCAGTATCGAAGTTTGGGGCGGCCTACTGGTCTGTGGCCTGTTTGCCAGCGCAGCAATCTATATGCGGCGTTATCGGGACGACACCTAGTCGTTATTCTCGTCTAACTGCATCGGAGGCCGGCCAGAAATGTCGAGTTTACGCAAGCGGCCGCGAAACTGGTGATAGCTCAGTCCTAACAGGTTTGCCGCCATCCTCTGGTTGAAGCGCGCTCGTTCGAGCGCGGCTTCGACAAAATCTCTTTCCAGGTCAACAAGTCGTGCTGGCAGGTCAGTTGGCAACAAGGGTGCAGGAGTTGTCACCGTCGCGGTGCCCGGAGGCGAATCGCGTTCGATCTTCGCAAGTTTAAATGGTGAATCGAAAGGGTCGAAAGCAATTTTTGAGATCGGCGTTTCCGGTGCAGCAGAACGATAGACGGACCGCTCAATCGCATTCTTCAACTCACGCACATTGCCTGGCCAACTGTGGCGCAAGAGCGCAGACGATGCGCGCGGACTAAAACCCGGAAAATATGCATGTCGAAGTTCACTTGCCATGTTGATCGCGAACGCGTGCGCAAGTGGCATGATGTCCTCAATGCGTTCGCGTAGCGGCGGCAGCGTGATGACTTCGAAAGCGAGTCGATCGAGCAAGTCGCGTCGAAAGCGACCAGCATCGGCAAGTGCCTGTAAATCTGAATTGGTCGAGCCGACGATGCGTACATCGACGTGCAGCGTGTCGCTACCGCCGACTCGTTGAATTTCGCCGTATTCTATAACCCGCAGAATTTTCTCCTGCATTCGCAATGTGATCGTCGCAAGCTCGTCGAGAATCAGGGTGCCACCGTCAGCACGTTCAAAATGTCCGACATGCGTTCTCTGGGCTCCCGTAAACGCTCCCGCTTCGTGGCCAAACAGTTCCGACTCCAGTATCGATTCGGTCAACGCAGCGCAATTGACCTTCACCACATTCTGCTCCCAGCGCTCGGAAAGAAAATGCAGCCGCGATGCGATCAGTTCCTTGCCGGTGCCACGTTCACCAACGACAAGGACGGACCTGTCCAGCGGCGCCGCACGCGACACCTGTTCAAGCATTTCCAGAAACGACGGCGCCTCGCCGATGATGGGTTGATTGAATTGCTGATCTGCCATTGGTCAAGTTAACCATTAGTTAGCGAAAAAAGCGAAAAAGTGGTGAAAAAAGCCATAATGAATTCCCACTTTCATCAGCTGAAGATTCTGTTTTATCCTTTTATAACAACGATTTAAGAGATATTCACAGCAGTTGGCACGGAAGCTGCAGTTATAGACCCAGGACTAACCCAAAACGAGGACATATTCATGGGCATATTCACGAGATTTTCGGACATCGTGAACTCGAACATCAACGCGATTCTCGACAAAGCAGAGGATCCGGAAAAAATTGTTCGACTGATGATTCAGGAGATGGAAGACACGCTGGTGGAAGTGCGCTCGGCTGCGGCGCGTTCCATAGCCGACAAGAAAGACCTGAATCGACGACTTGAAGCGCTGGACAGAGAACTGAGCGACTGGGGCGACAAGGCCGAGCTGGCGCTGCGCAAAGGACGCGAAGATCTGGCAAAAGCTGCTTTGGTTGAAAAATCGCGAGCCAAAGGTGCCGCAGATGTTATCAAAGAGGACTATCTGGCCGTTGATGCAGGTCTGGGAAAACTCAATGAGGACATCGCCAAGCTCGAAGCCAAGCTTGAGGACGCGAAGCTTCGCCAAAAAGCATTGCTCGCAAGACACAAAACGGCAAGCAGTCGTCTAGCGGTCAGGAAGAAAATATACGACCACAAAATTGACGACGCGATGATTCGCTTCGAACAATATACGCGTCGCATTGATGACGTCGAAGGTCGCGTCGAAGCCTACGACCTCGGTTTGCCGAAGGACCTGAACCACGAATTTGCCGGCCTCGAATCCGAAGAGTCCGTGCAACAGGAGCTGGATGAGTTGAAGCAGCGCCTCGCACAAAGCGGGGACAAGGTCGCCGAGGGATAATTGGAGGAGGTAGAGATGAGCCAACGAGAGTGGAATAGCGACTATGGACCGTTACGTGGATTCTACCGTGACAATGACAGAGGCTGGATCTTTGGCGTGTGCGCTGGCATTGCCGATCGCTTTAACTTTCGACTCGGCACGGTCCGGGCCATCGCCATTATCTCTTTCCTGTTGTTCACCTGGATTACCGCTGCAATTTACATTGGGGCGACTCTCCTGGTCAGAGAGAAGCCGCTGATCTACTCAGGCAGGGACGAGTACGATTTCTGGAGACGCGTGTGAATGCATATCAAACATATCGGCCGAGAGCGTTTTACCGCTCCGCAGACAGGGCCATTCTCGGCGGAGTCTGCGCCGGTTTGGCGGACTATTTTGGCTTCAATTTGCGGGTGTTGCGATTCCTCGCGATCATCGCATTTATTATTGCGATGCCGATGGCCATAATTTCCTACCTTGCCGTCGTGTTCCTTATTCCGGCAAGATCAGGCACTGGTCAGAAATGTGCTGCTGGTCCCCGTCGCAAGACTCGACGGGAGCGCAAGTGCGAGAGGAAACAAGCTCGTCGGGAAGCCAGGGAACAAGAGTACGCGGCGCCTGGTGAGGCGGCTTCCAAGGTCAGGGACAAATGTCAGGCGCTGGATAAACGCTTAGCGGAGCTCGAAAAGTACATTACCTCCCCGCGCTATCAGCTCGACAGAGAAATACGCAATCTGTAATTCGCGAGGTCATAAAAGGACAAAAAATGAGTACATGGGCAGCCATTGTCAGTATCGTCGCCATCGTTTTCTTAGCAGACACAATCGCTAAATTGAGCAGAAATAGGAGCGGTCAAAAGAAAGCGGCCGATAGTGAACTGGAAGAGGCGCTGGCGCAGATCCAGAAGCTCGAGGATCGAATTCAGGTGCTGGAACGTATTGTTACCGAGAATAAATTCGATCTACGCAGCGAAATTAGCAAGCTCTAAAACAAAAACGCCCGCAATTCAGCGGGCGTCCAGGTAGGTCCGCATTCACGACTAATCGCTAGCTTGTCTCGCCGCATTGTATGCACGAACTTGCTGATTGAACTTTTCGCCAACCAACGCTTTTTCTTCATTTGCTGCATCAAACTTGCTGCTCAACAATTCATCGCGGCGCTTGAGATCGTCTGTACTGGGAGCCTCAAGAGCAGCCACAGCGTCTTTCTCGGTAGTCTCAATACAGGTGAGGTAATCATCAACCGCGGCGAGGTACACGGCGACAGCATCTTTAGCCGCGAGCAATTCCTCTTTTGAGGCGGTTGAGCCGTCAGGGATGTCTGGTTGCTCCGGATAGTCGCAAGCGAAGGTAATTGGTGCAGCGATCAACAGGAGACAACCGATCGCAATCTTGATGATTTTATTCATATATTCAGTTTCCGTCTGGGTTGTGGCTTTCGCTAATTTAAGCATGATGAAACGGCAGTGTGAAGCCGCGGAAAAAAGTCGTGCAATTCAAAGGTTTGTGGATTGATCGGATCAACCGAACAGCGCTCGATGTGTATTTGTACCTTCTGCTTGCGCGAGCAGTAATTCCAGGTAGTCATCCGAACTCATAGGATTGCCGAATAGAAGGCCTTGTACAAATGTGCAGTCGAGTCGCTGAAGAAAACCGAGTTGTTCCTCGTTTTCCACTCCCTCTGCGACAACGTCCATATTCAGGTTGCGACCCATTTGTACGATAGTGCCAACCAGAGTCGCGTCGTCTGGATTGGTGGCGACATCGCGTACAAATGACCGGTCAATCTTTAGCGTACTTATCGGGAATTGTTGCAAGGCGCTCAATGACGAATAGCCGGTGCCAAAATCATCGATCGCAAGATGCAATCCGAGACCATAAAGCTGATCGAGCAGCCTGATCGTTCGTTCCGGATTCTCCATCAATGTTGTTTCGGTAATTTCCAGCTCCAGCGATGTAGGAGAGACTTCATGGCCGCGCATAATCGCGCTAATCCGATTGATGAAGTTGGCCTGTTTGAGCTGCTTCAAAG
Source organism: Woeseiaceae bacterium (assembly GCA_037968975.1). GTDB lineage: Bacteria > Pseudomonadota > Gammaproteobacteria > Steroidobacterales > Woeseiaceae > UBA1847. Next base: position 7,194 of record JBBKWL010000091.1, read on the forward strand.
AAAGGTTGACCGACACTCGGCCCGCTGATGACACGGATCGTTGCCAAATCCGGAAATCTTCACAGACTTTGTCCAGCACCCATTCGCCAATCTCGATGATGAGGTTGGTTTCCTCGGCAATCGGGATGAAGTCAGCTGGCAAAATCATGCCGCGGTCCGGAAGTTCCCAGCGCACCAGAGCCTCTGCACCGAAAATCTCGCCCGTAACAATGTTGTACTTGGGTTGGTAATGAACCAGTAGCTCGTCCCTTTCGAATGCCCGTTTCAGCTTGCTTTTCGTCATGAGTCGCTCGACGGCTGCTTCGTTCATTTGCGGAACGTAGTACGCAAAGACATTGCCGCCGGTTTTCTTGGCGCTATAAAGGGCTGCGTCCGCATTCCGAATTAAATCGATCACATTGGCCGCGTCATTCGGGTAGTAAGCGATTCCGAGACTGGCGGTCATAAAGACCTCATGTCCCTGCACAAAAAACGGGTCTGCGAGGCGATCGAGAAGCGACCTGGCCAGCTTGTCTGTCTCATCCCGGCCGCTGCCGCCGGGTCCAAGGTTGTTGATCATTACTGCAAATTCATCGCCAGCCAGCCGGCCAATAATCGAATTTTCGGGAAGCGCTGCGGTCAATCTCTCCGCCACGGTTTCGAGCGTGGCATCCCCTGCCAGGTGTCCGAAGGTATCATTGATCTCTTTGAAGTGGTCGATGTCGATATAGAACATGCAGAGTGGACTTCCGGCGCGCCGTGCTCTGGCGATACTTCGCTGTAGCAAATGCTGGAACTGCATGCGATTCGGTATTTTCGTCAGCGCGTCGATCCTGGCGAGGTAGCGGATCCGCTGTTCGGCGCGGCGTCGCTCTGTAATGTTTTGTGCTGCGTAAATCCGGTCCTCGGATTTGCCGTTCTGGCCGGCAACCACCGAACAGGTATAGGAGACAGGTATAACTTCCCCGAACTTGCTCGCCAGGAAAGCCTCTTGCGGTATTCCTGATGCGCCCACGACATCCAGCGACGAAGTTTTTTTGTCGACTATTTTTGCTATCGGCAAGCTGGCGAGTTCGTGTTCCTCATAGCCCAGCAAAATAGTCGTCGCGCGATTGATGCGTTTAATGTTCCCATCTGCGTCCGTGACAATGATTGCTTCATTCATACCGGACAAAATGCTATCGACATAGTCGCGTGACATCGTGGTGCGACGCAGGCGATCGCGCATGTCATTGAAGACGGACGCTAACTCGCCAAGCTCGTCGTCGCGGGTTTCCAGCAGGGGTTCACCGAAGTCGGCGTCGCGAAGTTTTTCAGCTTGCATCTTGAGTGCGCGTACGCGGATGGATTGTCGGCGGGCTATCGCCCATACAACCAGCAAGTACGATAGCAGGGTCGCCAGAGTGCCAAGGCCGATCCAGATAAAGCTCGTGCGTTTGCTGTGGGCCTCGGTGTTGGCAAGATCGGTCGCAAACGCCGTCGATTCTGCGTGCAAGTCGTCAAGTAAGAACACGCCGTGGAGTTCACCGATGGCTTCTTCGTCCTGCAACACGGGGTAGGACATGGTTAAGGAGTCCGTGCTCCAGACGGCTGCGTCATTGCTGCCGGATTTCGGAAAAGTCCCGGCCCGCAGTATTTGCTCGCCGTCGACTTCGACACGCAGCCCGGCGAGCGCATCGTTTTGGGCAACCATGCGCTCCAGAACCACATTGAGTTGCTTTGCGTTATCGGCCTCTATTTCAGCAGCGACCCGGTCGGCCATGCCGTGTAGCTGCGCGCGCATCCGTCGCTCGAAACTCGCGCGAAGAACGATGTCGTGCTCAGCGGCACTGCTACTGACCAGCTCGCTGGCGAGCCAGTGATACTGGCCATAGAACAACGCCAGCATTATGGCGCCAACGCCAACGCCGAGCGCGAGTCCTGACAGGAGATTTTGTGGAAGTTTGCTACCGATCATTGTTCTTGTTCTGGCGATCAGAATGAGCCGATCCAAGGTGGCGATCAGTGTATCACCGGCCTATTTGGGTCGCGCATCTTTCAATTTAGCATTAAAAAAGAACTATATATGTAACAAAAAGAACATATAGGAAGAAAGCTCAGTATTTAGTCATCCTGGCGTTTTTCTTTGAATTCCTGCGGTTGCGCCCTGCCGGTTGTCTGCATGACGCCCTCGACGATCGCCCCCTCGGCGACCGCGATCGCTTCTCCTGATACGGTACCAGCGATCTTTGCGGTTTCGGTAATCTCAACCTTGCCGCTGGCAATAATATCGCCTTCGACATGCCCCGCAACGATCACGTTGCCCGCTTTGATGGTGCCGCTCCAGACTCCGTTTTTTGCCAGCGTTACGGTGCCCTGCAAATCGCAATCGCCGTCTATCTCGCCGCTTATCTGAAAGTCGCCGTTGCCGGTGATGACCCCGGATATCTTGCAGCCTTCACTGATGAGAGTCGCCGGTCCAGCCGAGCGGTCGCGCAAGCGTCGCGATTGAGAGTCATTCATGCAGGTGTAGCTCCTATTTTCGGTAACCGTAACCGATGGATTCGATGGTTACCAGAACACCGCCTTCGAAAATGAGGCGGCGCATCAGCTTGCGTGGGCCGAAGTTGTAGACGTATTCCGTAATCACAACTTCCTGTGCCAGGTAGCCGTAGCCAGGACGGCGGTAGCCGCTCCAACCGGGCGATGTGTGCTGTTGATAACGGTAGTCGTAGCTGCGCACGGCGACCCCGAGATCGCGCATGGTAGTCGGTTCCCCGCATACGGCGACGACCTGAGCCTCGTGCATGCCATCTCGAACCAACTTGCTGCCGCAGCGAAACGCAGCTGCAGGTTCTGCATACAACAGACATAGCAAGAGAACAGCTGCGGCGGCGACGAATTTTGACTGGAGTATGCTCATAAGGATGTAACGCCTATCATACTCCAGTTGATGGTCGCGCAGATGACAGGCGCGGTCGGCGCGCGCTTATGGTAAAACGATACTAATCATGAACAAGGGATTCGAAAAGCGCTTCAGCGCACTTGCCGCAAGGGATTGCAGCGTCCTCGCGGGTGGACTCCAGGGAATTGAGAAAGAATCCCTGCGCGTCGATGCGCAAGGTTACCTGGCGAAGACCGCGCACCCGGCTGCGCTCGGCTCGGCGCTGACCAACAGCTTCGTGACTACCGATTTTTCGGAAGCCTTGCTGGAATTCATTACGCCAGCGCTCGCAAGCACCTGGGAGGCGCAACAATTTCTTTGTGATCTTCACCAGTTTTCTTACGCGGCACTCGGTGATGAATTGTTGTGGACCGCCAGTATGCCGTGTCGCATTCCGCCGGACTCAGAGGTGCCGCTCGCTCGCTACGGCAGTTCCAATGTTGGCCAGATGAAGACCATTTATCGCCGCGGTTTGGGGCATCGATACGGCAGACACATGCAAACGATTGCCGGTGTGCACTTCAACTATTCACTCGCCCAGGGTTTTTGGCCGCTGTATCAGGATGTTCTGGGCAGCAAACAGGGCGATGACGATTTTCGCTCCCAGCAGTACCTGAGCCTGGTCAGGAATTTTCGACGCTTCGGCTGGTTGGTTCTCTACCTGTTTGGCTCGTCGCCGGCGATGTGTAAATCATTCGTCGCTGATTCGACGGTTCAAATGCCCGCACTCAATGCAGACACTCTGTATGAACCGTTTGGTACCTCCCTGCGCATGAGTGACCTGGGCTATAGCAATCAAAATCAGTCGAAGATGAATATTTCGTTGAATAGCCTCGACGAATACGTTCGCGATCTAAGCGCAGCCATTGAGACGCGCGAGCCCGAGTACGAGAAAATCGGCGTCAAAGTCGATGGAAAGTACCGGCAATTAAACGCAAACCGCTTGCAGATCGAGAACGAGTACTACAGTTCTGTTCGACCGAAACGAGTTGCGATGTCTGGCGAGCGGCCGACCGCGGCGTTGCGACGTGGTGGAATCGAATATGTCGAAATTCGTTCGCTCGACATCAATATCGATGATCCCGCCGGTATTAATCAAAATACTATGCGGTTCGTTGAGGCTTTCCTGATCTACTGCCTGATCGAGGAGAGCCCGCCGCTGTGTGATGACTCTCTGAACGAAACCAAATACAACCAGGCGATGACGGCGAAACAGGGCCGCGATCCCGACTTCAGGTTGCAGCGCGATGGTGAGTTGGTTGCATTGCGCACCTGGGCCGAGGAGGTTCTCGACAAGGTGATGGGGATCGCAGAATGCATTGATCGGCAGGATGGCTGTGACAGCTACGCCGACGCGGTGCGCATGATGCAGGAACTTGTCGCAAACCCTGATGAGACGCCCTCAGCGCGAGTACTCGACAAACTGCGCACAGAGAACTGCAGCTTTTTTGAGTTCGCATTGTCAGTGGCGAAGGGACATCGCGATTACTTTGCGTCGATCACGCCGTTGTCGGATGTGCGGCAGACACAATTTGCACGTGAAGCCAGCGAGTCCATTGTCAGGCAGCAGAGGATCGAAGCAAACGACAGCATTAGCCTCGACGAATATCTCGCGACGTACTTCAGCTCTGATTCCTAGAATGGCAGCGGCGTGCCGTTAGCAAAAGCAAACTCCCGATGCAGGCCCTGCAGGCGCTGCGTGAGCTTGCCCAGCGTTCCAGCACCAATCTGGCGCCCATCGGCCTCAAGCACTGGGGTGAGTTCGCCCATCGTTCCGGACGTAAACACTTCATCGGCACAATAGAGTTCGGTGATTGACAAACGGCACTCAGCTGCCGGAATGCCTTCCGCCGCGCATATATCCAGGATCATGCGACGCGTCAAGCCCGGCAGGCAGGCATCGGCATACGGCGTCAGTACCTGTCCGTCGCGGACAATAAACAGATTGGTGTCATTGGTTTCTGATACAAATCCATCGATATCGAGCATGACGGCGCTGTCGACACCGGCAACGTTCGCCTCAATCGACGCGAGAATATTGTTCAGCAAATTGTTGTGGTGAATTTTAGAGTCGAGACATTGCGGGGTGTTGCGGCGCGTAGAGGCTGTGATGACACGAATACCGTCGTCGGAGTACACCGGCGGCTTCCATTCAGCGAGCACGATCAGGCAGCAGCCAGATTGATTAAAGCGCGGATTCATTCCCGAGGTTACTTTTTCGCCGCGCGTCAGCGTCAGGCGAATATGCGCTTCGTCGCGCATTCCGTTCGCCTCGAGCGTACTAAAAATCGCGTCACGAACCGTTTCGCTGGCCGGCACGCTGTCGAATGCCAGCGACTTGGCTGAGTTCTGCAATCGCTGCAGATGCCCGTCCAGTTCAGCAATGCGCCCTTTATAAACACGCAATCCTTCCCACACTGCATCGCCGCCTTGCACGACACTGTCAAAAACCGACACCTTGGCATCATTACGCGGTACTAGTTTTCCGTTTACGTGCACAACGATGTCAAGATTTCGCGGATCAGGAATATTCAACGTTTAAGCTCCGGGTTGCTGTGCGCGAATTGCAAGCGCGAAAAGTTTGTCGTACCACGGCAGGCATTCGTCCAGCAGTGTCTCGAGCTTGGCGGGAAAATCTTGCTTGGGTTGATAGGCGGAAAATCCGGTGCTCTTGTGTACGGCTTGATACCAGTGCTTCGCCCAGACGCCATCTTCACTGCGCGAACCGGCCGGCCAATGCAGCATACTTTGCTCGAACGTCAGACCCAACCGGCCGCAGAGTTTTCGCAGTACCGATTCGGGGTCGAGTAGTACCTCGCGAGAATCCAGGACAATGACCTCCTGACCATTCGAGCGGATTTGTTGCAGTAATTGCCACTGCCTTTTCAGTCCGGTGTCATCGAGCGTTGCATGCGGCAGTTGCACTGTTAGCGATGGCAGCATTTCACGCGGGTCGCGAATCAGGAAAATGTGGCTGCAGCGCAGCAGAAACTGCAGGTCAATCTGTACCAGGTGGTGTGCCATGTGCTTAATGAACAGAGTGGTTGCTGGCAAGCTGGCGGCATGTTCGATGAGGTCGCTCATAACGGCGTCACCATCGCAGTTCATCGTGGCGACTATGTCCTCGCGACCCGGGTGAGCGGCACCGCTGGCGCGCAAGTAATGTCCGTAGAGCGGCTCGTCAACAACCTGCATGTCAGCGCGCTGCGCAAAACTGTACATCAGAGCTGTTGAGACATTTCTGGGTCCGGACCAAAGACAAATAGGATGCGACACGTTATCGAGTGATACGCCTTCGGTGATAGTGGTCGGCGGATTGTACAGTGCGGAAATGTCTGCGAAAAGCCTGAAAATTTAAGTGCTTAGCGGCGTTCGCAGACCCGAAAGCGCAATTTTGTTGTGCACTCCGTCACAGATTCGCAGCGGACAGTGGGACCTAAGAGTGAATTTAACTAAACTTGGCCCGGGCTAAATGGATAAGACATTGCTAAAAACGTTCATCGTTGGAATTTTTCTTGGCGCTGCGGCTACAGGTGCGGGCCTGTATCTCGTGCCGCTCGTTGATCAGGAGCGCGAGCGCTCTATTATCGACGTCACGCCGAACGGTGGGAACAAGGAAGTATTTTACGCCAATATTCCGGATGACCGGATCATGATCGGCGCGCCAAACCAGACTTCTCCTGTGCCGGTGGGGCTGGCCTGGCCCAGCGGCGAGTTCCTGGCGAACACGCGTACTGAATTGTTCAAGATTCGAAACGCGGAAGACATTGTGGTGGGTGTTGCCAGTCGAATTGCCGCGAGCAGCGAGGAAGGTGCGTTGATTGAGTGGACCCTGCACCTGCCGGCGCGCGGATCCGTATACGTATTAATGCGGCCGAAAGGGCAGGAAGACAGTTTTCGGCGCGGTGATCTGCGCTCCGGAACAAGAGAATTTTCAGGTTGGGAGGGAGAAGTATCAGAGCAGTGGGTTGCCGATTCGACCGGCCTGAAAGAAGCGCCCGCGGGAAGAATTGAGCTGATCACAAGTTTCGTTGCCAGCGCAGAGGATGAGTCGTGATCAAGTATTTCCTGGCGCTCGTCGCCGGCATGTTTTTGGGAATGGCCTTACTGGCGACCGCGGTTTTCTACAACCCGATGCTGGGGTCAAACACATTGTCGACGTTGGCCGTCACTGCCAATGAAGTTGTGCACCTGAGCTACTCCGCCGCGCCGCAAGACGCGTTGATTTATACCAATGATGGTGAATCGCAAATTGCACCTAATCCGCGGAAGGTCTCGCAGCTATGGGAGCCGACCGTTCGTCGAACCTCAGCGACCGTCAAAGTGCTTGCAGACAGCCGCGGGCGCCCGGCAGGCATTGGCGTCAAATTTTCCTCGGACTCGAAAGAGTCCAGCGCGGTGCACGGCAAAGCGCTGAAAGACAGTGTGTGGCATATCTTTCTTCCTGGCCGCGGCAGCCTGTTTGTCGCGCAGTCGGAGAATTACTGGCGTTACCTTCAGGACATCGTGGTTCCCGCATACCGGAGTTCGGGCGACAATTGGCGTGGTACATGGCGACACAATATTACTGATGGTCCTGGTGCGCTTGGAACGGCGCTGGTTGCCGGCGGTTCCGGTCAGTTTGCCGGTATCGACACGGTGGGGGTCGAGGCGTTATCGGCCAAAGCGTATACCGTTGAACTGGGTCCCGTCGCTATGACTGGCGAGTTGTCGATCGAGTTGCCACCGACGGTTGCAGCGCCTGTTGAGGATCAGCAAGTTTTGCTGGATCAATAGTTGCCTTAGCGGCGATTAGAGGTTTGGACTGCATGAAATCGCGTGGTGAATTTATCGCATCGACAGCGATCAGAGTGCCGTCTTGCAGATAGAAGCAGGAGAACTTCCTGTCGCTCGATTCGCCGCGAATAACGACCTGATCGTAGCCAGCGGACAGGCCCGCAATCTGTAGCTTGAGATCGTATTGATCCGACCAGAACCAGGGCACCTGTGAGTAGTGTTGTTCGATTCCACAAATGTTGCTGGCCGCCGTCTTCGCCTGTTCCAATGCGTTATGCACGGATTCAAGGCGTATACGACGCTCATATATTTCGCTGTGATGCGAACTGCAATCGCCGACCGCATAAATGTCCGGATCGCTGCTTTGGCAGCGGTCGTCAACGGCGATGCCGTTCTCGACCTGCAAGCCTGCGGACTCCGCCAACTCGTAATTTGGCAGGATTCCGGCACCGATGATGACCAGGTCAGCGTTCACCCGATCGCCATTCGCAATTTCGACCGCGGTAACGTGCTGGTCGCCATGCAGCGCCTTAACTCCGGTTGACATTAGGAAGTCCACACCGTGGTTTTCGTGCTGCTGTTGATAAAAAGCGGATATCTGAGGTGAAACAACACGGCTCATGACGCGATCGGCCATCTCCACTACCGTTACCTGCAGTCCGAGTTGACGACAAACGGCAGCCACTTCGAGTCCGATATATCCGGCACCGATAATGACAACCTTTTTGTCGGTTGCGATTTCACTACGAATGTTGTCAACGTCGTCAATGCCGCGCAAATAGAAAACGCCCTGCAACTTTTCTCCCGCCATCGGGATCCTGCGTACCCGCGAACCCAATGCCAGAACCAGTTTGCTGTATGCGATCGTCCGTCCATGATTGGTCACGACCGAACGCTTGTCAGGATCAATCTTCGTGACGCTGGTGTTTAGCATCACTTCAATATTTGCATCGTCGTAGAACGTCGCTGGCTTGAAGTGCAGACGCTCCGCATCCAGCTCGCCAGCGAGGTATTTCTTCGACAGCGGCGGCCGTTGATACGGTAAATAGGGTTCGTCGCCGATCAGTACGATTTTTCCGCCGAACTTCTTTAGCTTCAGCGTAGCGACAACTTGTCCGGCAGCATGGCCGGCACCAACGATTACAACAGTTTCAGTCAAGAGAATTGTATCCGGATCAAAGTATCAGGCCGCCTGCAACGGCCACAGTATCGGCAGGAGCACCATTACGGTTATGAAGACGACAATTGTAAGCGGCACGCCAACTTTTAGGTAGTCAACGAAGCGATATCCGCCAGGACCCATGACCAGAATGTTGGCAGGGTGAGAAATCGGGCTGGTGAAGCTCGCCGAGGCTGCCATCGCGACGGCCATCATTGCGGTCTCAGGTTGCAGGCCCATATCGGTCATTGCAGATAGAACAATAGGTGACATCAGGACAACCAGGGCAGCCGTGGGGATGATCATCGTTGCCATCGCGGTCAGAATGTACAGACCCATTATGACCGGCCAGGGACCTGCATCTCCCAGTAACAGCATGACCTGGTTTGCGATGAACGTCGCTGCGCCCGATTCCTGCATCGCTGTGCCGAGCGGCAACATGCCGGCAATCAGAAAGATTGCGCGCCAATCGATAGAGCGATACGCCTGTTCCATGTTCAGGCAGCCCGTCAGAACCATCAGACTGCCACCGACGACTGCCGCAATTGAAATGGGCGCGTAACCAAGCATGACGGACAGTACGACGCTGAACATTATAAAGGCAGCGAGCGGCGCCCGTCGCGTGTCAGGCGGTTCCTGTCCGAGCGGCGTGAGGATGAGAAAATCGGTATCGGATGACAGCAGTTGTAACCGGTCTCGGGGACCCAACAGCAACAGGCCATCGCCGATTTGCAACTTTTCGTTGGCGAACTCAGCGCCTATCGTTTCGCCCTCGCGCCAGATTCCGGCCAGTTCGATGCCGTAGCGCTCCCGAAAGTTGAGTTCTCCAACGGTCCGTCCGGTGAGTCTGCTACGTGGATGCAGGGTCGCGTCCAGCAAGGTCAGACGCTCGGATTCGAAGGCGCCGAGATTCGCCGGCACACTGGTTTCGATCTCGATTTCCTGCAAACCGCGCAGCACCTCGAGGTCTGCGAGTTGACCTTCGATCAGCAACAGGTCACCACCGGTGAGTTCCTCGTCGCCCCCGGGCATTACATTCAGATTGCCATCGCGAAATATCGCGACGACGCGAAAATCAAACACGTCGGCGAGCCGGCTTTTGCGCAACGTCGCGGAGCCGAGCTCGCTGGATTTCGGCAGCCGTACCACGAACATCCGTTCCTCGGTGTGGTAATCCTGCGCCAGGCGTTCCGGCGAAAGGACCTCCGCGTCGCTAAAGTCGGAAAATTTTCCGACCGCCTCGATCGCGTCGAGCTCGCCCTGCACGAGCACTCGCTCACCGCTGCGCAGTGGTACATAGGCCAGGTTTGTTAATCGATATCGATCATCACGACGCAAACCAACGACAGCGACATTAAAGCGGGTGCGAAACGCTGCGTGACGAATCAATTCGCCTATTAATGGCGAGGTGTCGGAGATAGTCACTTCAGCATAGGCAACTTTTGCGGCAACCATGGACTTCAGGACCGGCGTCTCGCGCTCGATGACAAGATCGCTCCAGCGGCGCAATTCCCGAAACTGATCAAGCCGGCCCTGAACCAGGATTCCATCACCGCCACGCAATCGGGTTTGCCGGCCGGGCAAGGTGTTGCTGCGCCCGTCACGAACCAACGCCAATATGATCAGGTCGGTGGCCGCGCCGATGCGGCTCTCGGTCAGTGTTTTGCCAACCAGGACGGAGTTATTCGGGATGCGCAACATGAAAGTGTGCTCATGCAGTTTATAGCGTGAACGCAGGCTGCGTTGACTGACTTGTTTATCGCGTTTGACGCGGTGACTGGGCAGCAGGAAGCGACCAACAATGGCGACAAAGACAACACCGATGACCATGACCACACCTCCGATCGGGGTGAAGTCAAAAAGTTTGAAGGGTGCGCGACCGCTTTGCCCCAGCGCTTCACTGATCAGGAGATTTGGCGGTGTGCCAATCAACGTCATCAAGCCGCCCAGTAAGGTTGAATACGCCAGCGGCATCAATAGTCTCGATGCGGGTATGCGTGTGCGGCGCGCAACATCGACAACGACGGGCAGCATGAGTGCAGCAACCCCAATGTTATTCATAAATGCTGACAGCACCGCCCCCGTGATCATGATGACGAGAATCATTGGCGTTTCGCGGCTGCCGCCCGCGCGCATGACCTGACGCCCGATGATGTCGGCGATTCCGGTTCTGGTGAGTCCCTCGCTTAGGATGAACATTGCCCAGACCGTGACGACGGCACTGTTGGAAAAGCCAGCCAGCGCCTGCTCGGTGTTGACGACCCCGAGTATTGCCAGAGCCCCGAGCACCAGCAATGCCACCAGATCCATGCGAATGATTTCGCTGATAAAAAGAATCAGCGAGACGATAAGTACGCCGAGTACGATCGCTATTTCGGGCGTCATTCGATCATGTCTGTGGTCTGAAGTGGTTCCTCGGTGCGGATAGGACTAATTTATACCGCTTTTGTGAGCAATCACTTGTAAATCCATCCAGTACTGTATAAAAATACAGATCTTTCTCCAGAGGTCATAGAGTGCAAGCGGCAGAGCGGATCGACGATTATCTGGACATGCTGAACCCGGCGCAGCGGCAGGCCGCGGAGTACGGGGCACTGGACCAGGGCAATTCCTTCCGTGCCGGGCCGTTACTGGTCATCGCCGGCGCGGGTACAGGCAAAACCATGACGCTGGCACACAGGGTCGCGCATCTGATCATTTCGGGCGTCAGTCCGGAGCGTATCTTGTTGCTGACCTTCACGCGCCGCGCGGCACAGGAGATGACGCGTCGCGTGGACGCCATTGTCCGGCAGGCGATGGCGGCAAATGACTCAACGTCTCTGCCTGCCGGCGTGTTGCCCTGGTCAGGTACGTTTCATTCGATCGCGAATCGCCTGCTGCGCCGCTATGCCGCGAATCTGGGCCTTGATCCGGGCTTCTCGATACTCGACAGAGGCGATGCGGCAGACGTTCTGGACGTCACCCGACACGAATTGTCGCTGTCGAAAAAGTCGCGACGCTTTCCGAAAAAGGATACTTGCCTGGCGATTTACTCGCGCTGTGTGAATACCCAGAAGTCATTGCCGGATGTGCTCAGCGAAACTTTCCCCTGGTGCGCCGACTGGGAGCCGGAGTTGCGAGAGTTGTTTCGACTATATGTTGCGCGCAAACAGCAAAACCAGGCGCTCGACTACGATGACTTGCTGTTGTACTGGAACCACCTGGTTGCCGAAGAGGAATTCGCCAGCGAAATTGGCTCCTGGTTCGACCATGTTTTGGTTGACGAGTATCAGGATACCAACTTGATACAGGCGCAAATTTTGCGCGCATTGAAGCCGCAAGGCGATGGCGTCACCGTGGTGGGCGATGACGCGCAATCAATTTATTCGTTTCGTGCCGCGGAGGTCGAAAACATATTGGGTTTTCCCGATCAGTTTATGCCGACTGCACAGGTGATTTCGCTCGAGCAAAATTACCGTTCCACGCAGCCTATTCTTGATACAGCGAATTTGTTAATCGCGGCAGGCGAACGGCAATACAAGAAGAATCTTTTTTCGGAACGCAAAGACGGTGCACAACCCGGCTATGTCACCGTAGAAGACTCCGACGCGGAAGCGGAATACGTTGTTGAGTCGATTCTCGGTAATCGTGAAATTGGATTGCGGCTCATGGATCAGGCAGTCCTGTTTCGAGGCTCGCATCATAGCGACAGACTTGAGCTTGAATTGGTGCGGCGCAATATTCCCTACGTCAAATATGGTGGCCTCAAATTTCTGGAAGCCGGTCATGTGAAAGATATGCTGTCCGTTCTCAAATGGGCTGAAAATCCAAAGAATGAAGTTGCTGCGTTTCGCGTATTGAAATTGATGCCCGGGATGGGTCCTGCCAACGCGTCGCGTTGTTTCGAACACCTGAGCATCGCGGAATTTCAATTTGGCGCATTGCAACACTTTCGTCCGCCGGCAGCAGCGGCAGAAGACTGGCCGGGCTTTTGTACGTTACTGCAATCGCTGTCTGCAGAAGCAGCAGACACAGAGTCCTGGCAGGCACAGCTCAGTGAAGTGCGGCGCTGGTATCAACCGCACCTGGAACGCCTGTATGACGGCCTGGATACTCGCGAGGCGGACCTGGAGCAGCTCGAACAAATCTCCGGTCGCTATCCGACTCGAGAACGATTTTTAACTGAATTGACGCTCGACCCTCCGAGCGCTGCGGGCGACCTGGCTGGCGATCCGTTACTTGACGAAGACTACCTGGTGCTCTCTACAGTGCACTCATCAAAGGGGCAGGAGTGGGATGCTGTGTTTTTGCTGAACGTATCCGACGGCAACTTTCCGTCAGAATTTGCGACCGGCAAGCCGGCAATGATCGAAGAAGAACGGCGGCTGTTGTATGTTGCAATGACCCGCGCAAAACAAAGTTTGTCGCTGGTCGCCCCCCTCAAGTATCACGTGACGCAGCAGCATCGCGACGGAGACAAACATGTTTATGGCGCACGCAGCCGGTTTTTGACAGACGATCTACTGGCAACAATGCGCCGCGAGTTTCGCGGTCGGGATGAAGCGTCGGTGGGTCGACAAGTACCGCGCAGCGACAAGCGCGTTGATGTCGCGGCCCGGATTCGGGAAATGTGGTAAAAAAAGGCGGTGGCCAGGGGCCACCGCCAATACAACGAAACAAACAGCATAAGGGAATTTAAGTTTGCTTTCGTTTGGTCTGTATAGCTTTGATGCTCCGACCTGCTGTTTGGTTGCAATTTTATAGAAACGATTTTGGAATATTGTGACTCGATATGTCGTAATCTGAGTTTCGTATGCAACTATATGCAGATTGCTTATTCGGAAAAAGAATATGACGTCAAAAAAATCACTGCGTGATCGTGTTGGTGACGACGAATGGCAAACACGCGTCGACCTGGCTGCGTGTTATCGCATCATCGCGATGCATGGTTGGGACGATCTCGTCTTTACGCATATTTCAGCGCGGCTGCCGGGTCCTGAAGAACACTTTCTGATCAATCCCTACGGCATGCTCTTCGAAGAGATCACCGCGAGCAGCCTGGTCAAAGTCAATCTTGAAGGCGAGAAAGTTCTCGACTCGCCGCACCCGGTAAACCCCGCAGGTTTCGTAATCCATAGCGCCGTGCATGCAGCGCGGCCCGATGTCGTTTGCGTTTTGCACACCCACACCCGGGCCGGCGTCGCGGTATCAGCGCAGGTGGAGGGGCTGTTGCCGCTTTCGCAAATATCTCTGTTTCCGTATTCGACATTGGCGTACCACGACTACGAGGGCATTGCATTGAATGCTGAGGAGAAGCCCCGCCTCGTCGCCGACCTTGGCAAAAAATACGCTTTGATATTGCGCAACCACGGCCTGTTGACGGTCGGCGCATCCATTCCGGATGCATTCCTGATGATGTATGCCCTGGAAACAGCCTGCCAGACACAGATCATGGCGCAGTCGGGTGGCGCCAGGCTAAACCAGGTGCCGGCACCGATCGTTGCAGGATTTCAGGCGCAGGCCGAGCAGGTGACACGTGGACTGGGTGGTCAACTTGCATGGCCGGGTTTGCTGCGCAAGCTCGACAGGCGCGACCCGACGTTTCGCGACTAGGACAAGAACATCGTATAAGCGGGGTTGTCGCTTTCTTCCCAGTGCGCATAGCCGAGTTCGGCCAGGTGGGCTTCAAGCTCGTCTGTTTCATCTTCAGGCACGTCGATGCCGGCGAGAATACGACCGAAATCGGAACCGTGATTGCGATAGTGGAACAGGCTGATGTTCCAGTCCGTGCCAATGGCCTGCAAAAAATCGATCAGCGCGCCAGGCCGTTCCGGAAACTCAAAGCGAAACAGACGTTCATTGGCAATGCCGACAGATGGTCCACCGACCATATGGCGTACGTGCAGCTTGGCCATTTCATTGTCACTGAGATCCGCAACCAGGTAATTCGCAGCGCGCAATGCAGCGAGCAACGCCTCGCGTTCTTTTAATCCCTCGCGCAGCTGTACGCCGACAAAAATATGCGCTTTTTTTTTGTCGTTATAGCGATAGTTGAACTCTGTAATCCCGCGGCGTCCAAGTGCTTCGCAAAACCGGCGAAAACTGCCGGGCTCCTCGGGAATTTCAGCGGCAAGCAACATCTCAGACTGTTCACCTACAGCCGCACGCTCTGCAATGTGCCGCAGCCGATCGAAATTGACGTTGGCACCGCAATTGATCGTGACGAAAGTTTGCCCTTTGCAATTGTTCTGCGCCAGATACTTCTTTAAACCGGCGACCGCTAATCCACCGGCTGGCTCTACGATCGAACGCGTATCTTCAAAAATATCGCGGATGGCGGCACATATTTGGTCGGTATGCACGGTGATGTATTCGTCAACGTGCAGCTTGCACAGCCGCAGTGTTTCGTCGCCGACTCGTTTGACCGCGACGCCGTCTGCAAAAATTCCAACATGCTCGAGAGTGACGGCGTGGCCGGCTGCGACCGAGTCGCGCATTGCAGCGGAGTCCTCGGGCTCAACACCGATGATGCGGATATCCGGGCGCAGGGCCTTTATGTAAGTCGCAATGCCTGCGATCAGTCCGCCACCACCGATGGGCACAAAAACGGCGTCGATCTCGCCGTCAGACTGACGCAATATTTCTGCACCGATAGTCCCTTGGCCGGCAATAACAACAGGATCATCGAAGGGATGGATGAAAACCAGGCTATGCTCCTGCATTAGCTGCTGCGCGCGCAGAAAGGCCTCGTCATAGTTATCGCCGTGCAGCACGACTTCGGCGTCGAGGTTACGCACTGCATCGACCTTGATGGACGGCGTAGTGATGGGCATGACGATCACCGCGCGCACGCCACGCCGTTTCGCTGCCAATGCGACTCCCTGGGCGTGATTGCCGGCGGAACTGCAAATGACGCCGCGCGCCGCTTCTGCATCCGTCAGCGAGGCGATTTTGTTGTATGCGCCGCGCAACTTGAAGGAGAAAACAGATTGCAGATCTTCGCGTTTGAGCAGGACCCGGTTGCCGAGGCGAGCAGACAGGTTTGGCGCCAGCTCAAGCGGAGTTTCTATGGCAACGTCATAGACGCGCGCATTCTCGACCTGTTTTACAAAGCTATTCATTGAGCGGTTATCGCACACCCGGGCGATGCCCGCAAAAAATCTCCGCTGCCGGCGTGGTAATTCCTGAAATTCCCTCGCATACTGCCGCAAACCGCCGCAGGAAAAAAAGCTTGGCCAAGCTACTAATCACTAATGCGCGCCTGATCAATGAGGGTGAGATACGCGACGTCGATGTCTTGCTTGATGGTGAGCGCATCGCGAAGATCGCAGGACAGATTACTGCCGCCGAAGGCGTCGCCGTCATCGATGCAGGCGGTAAGTTTCTAATGCCCGGGATGCTTGATGATCAGGTGCATTTTCGGGAGCCAGGGCTTACGGCGAAAGGCGATCTGGCCACAGAATCAGCAGCCGCAGTCGCGGGTGGCATAACGAGTTTCATGGACATGCCGAACGTGAATCCGTTGACCACGACCAAACAGACGCTGGCCGATAAATATCAAAGTGCCGTTGGCAGATGTTCCGCCAACTACGGTTTCTACTTTGGTGCTACGAATACGAATATTGACGAGATTCGGCGCCTCGAGGTTGGCCAGGCCTGCGGCATCAAAGCATTCATGGGTGCATCGACCGGCGATATGCTGGTCGACGATCCCGATGCGCTGGATCTCATTTTCAAAGACGCACCGATCATGGTCGTAACGCATTGCGAACATTCGCCGACCATCTGGGAAAATGAGGCGCATGCGAAGCAGCAGTTCGGCGAAGCTGTGCCGATGTCGGAACACCCGAAGATTCGTTCAGCAAACGCCTGTCTGACATCGTCGAGTTTTGCGATGGAGCTGGCGCGACGCCACGATGCACTGCTGCACGTGCTGCACCTCACTACCGCGATTGAGATGGAGCTGTTCTCATCGGCGCCCCGTTCTGAAAAGCGAATCACGGGAGAAGTGTGCGTCCATCACCTGTTTTTCGACGAATCACGCTACGACGAGCTCGGTACACGCATCAAGTGCAACCCGGCGATCAAGTCGAGCAAAGACCGGGAGGCGCTCATCAAAGCGCTGAACGATGGCCGGCTCGATATTATTGCGACGGATCACGCGCCACATACCTGGCCTGAGAAGGACAATACCTATTTCAAAGCGCCAGCCGGATTGCCACTTGTTCAGCACGCTGTGCAAACCTTGTTCGACCTGGTCAAGAAGAAAGAGATCAGTCTCGAATTGCTGGTTGATCGTGCCTGTCACGCATCTGCCGATCTGTTCGGCGTGACCGACCGCGGCTACGTTCGTGAAGGCTATTTCGCAGATTTAGTGATTGTGGACCCCAACAAACCGTATCTCGTTGAATCGTCCAACGTGCTCTACAAGTGTGGCTGGTCGCCATTCGAAGGGCACGAATTTTCGTCCAGCATCGATATGACCATCGTGAATGGCGAGATTGCCTATTCCGGCGGAAATCTGAGCGGCAAAATTGCAGGCCAGCGACTCGAATTCACTCGAGCGCGATAAAGTTTGCCTTTCCAGTCGATACCGTTATGCTAGCGCCAAATGACGGACAGGATCGTGTGCCCTCAAGCACCGAGCGGCTGACGCTTCACATAGATGAAACCGACTGATACCTCCAACCCCGAGTATTTTCACAAGGTTGTCGATTGCCAGTTTGCCTG
The DNA here is from genome assembly GCA_037968975.1 of Woeseiaceae bacterium. Classification (GTDB taxonomy): domain Bacteria; phylum Pseudomonadota; class Gammaproteobacteria; order Steroidobacterales; family Woeseiaceae; genus UBA1847. The sequence goes on from JBBKWL010000091.1 coordinate 24,740, forward strand.
TCCTGCGCATACCGATGTCCCAGAGTACATTCGTCTCATCGCCCAGGGTCGCTTTAGCGACGCCTATATCGAAAACCGTCAATCGAATGTGTTTCCCGGCATCCTGGGTCGCGTCTGCGATCGGCCTTGCGAGCCCGCATGTAGACGCGGACGCGTCGAAGACCGCCCGGTTGCAATTTGCCGGCTCAAGCGCGTTGCTGCAGACCACAAAGACGACATTGTTGATCGCCTGCCGAAGGCGGGCCCGAGCAATGGTAAGAAAGTGGCGTTGATCGGCGCGGGCTGTGCCTCGCTCACAGTTGCGAATGATCTCCGGCCGCTCGGCTATGAAGTGACCATTTTCGAGGCGCTGGATGCAACCGGCGGCCTGATGCGGACTAATATTCCGCAATTCCGACTGCCACCCAAAATTCTCGACGAAGAAATCGACTACGTCGTCAATATGGGTGTCGACGTGAAGATGAATCACCGGATCGAGAGCATGCAGGACTTCCTTACCGAAGGCTTTGACGCGGTATTCGTTGGTACCGGTGCACCGCGCGGCAAGAATCTGGAGATCCCGGGGCGCTACGACAGCGACAAAATCCACATCGGTATCGACTGGCTGGAATCAGTTGCGTTCGAGCACGTCAAAAAAATTGGCAAGAAGGTGTTGATAATCGGTGTCGGCAACACTGCGATGGACTGTTGCCGTACATCCCTGCGACTGGGTGCCGACAACGTCAAGGTCATGGCGCGCAAGCCGCGACAGTTTTTCAAGGCGTCAGCCTGGGAACTCGAGGATGCAGAAGAAGAGAATGTCGAAATTCTGATCAATCATTCGCCAAAAGACTTCGTTATTGAAGACGGCAGACTGGTCGGCATGACTTTCGAATTGCTGGAATACAAGGTTGACGAGCGCGGTGGCATTGATCGTGGCACGGTGACCGGCGAAACGGTGATTCCCTGCGACGACGTTATACTTGCGATCGGCCAGGACAATGCATTTCCGTGGATCGAACGCGATATCGGCATCGAATTTAACGATTGGGAATGCCCGATCGTCGATGCAACTACGATGATGTGCTCGCGCGATGGAATTTTCTTTGGTGGCGATTCGGCATTCGGGCCAAAAAACATCATTTGGGCCGTTGCACACGGCCATGAAGCCGCAATATCGATGCACAAGTACTGTCAGGGGGAAGATCTCACTGACCGATTGCCAATTGGCGTCAACCTGTCAACGCAGAAGATGGGCATGCACGAATGGAGCTACTCGAACGACTATGACCCGGCGTCACGTCGTCTCATGCCGCACGTCGACCTGAAGAAGCGCTTCAAGAAGCTGGATATTGAAGTTGAGCTTGGGTTTACGCTCGAACAGACCTTGCAAGAGGTCGAGCGATGCCTGAACTGCGATATTCAAACCGTATTCGCTGCAGACCTGTGCATCGAGTGCGACGCTTGTCTCGACATTTGTCCGGTTAACTGCCTGACGATCACGGAGAATGGTGATGAGGCGGATCTGCGCAGCAAGTTGCAGGCGCCTGCTGAAAATACCGATCAGGCATTGTATGTTTCCGCGGGCCTGCCGCATACGGCGCGGGTCATGGTCAAAGACGAAGACCTGTGCGTGCATTGCGGCTTATGCGCAGAGCGATGTCCCACCGGAGCGTGGGACATGCAGAAATCCGAAATACGGATTCCATACGCTATAGACAGTTAGGGATTTCGAGTGGCAACTATTAACGATGTTGTTGTAAAAATCGGAACGGTCAATGGAACCGGTTCGGCCAGCGCGAACGGCCTTTTGATGAAGTCCATCTTTCGAATGGGCGTTCCGGTGGTCGGAAAAAACTATTTTCCATCCAACATTCAGGGTCTGCCAACGTGGTACGAGATTCGCGTAACCGGTGATGGTTATCAGTCACGCTCAGATCGTGTCGATATCATGGTTGCGATGAACGCTCAGACATATGCCCGGGATCTGGCTGAAGTATCGCCTGGCGGCTGGCTGATTTACGACTCGACCTGGCCGCGTCAAAAGCAGCTGGACAGGGAAGACGTCACAGTGCTCGGCGTGCCACTGTCACGAATGTGCAATGAGAGTTTCGACGGTGCGCGCGCACGTATTCTGATGAAAAATATTGCCTATGTCGGTGTCGTCGCTGCGCTTCTCGATATTGATCTGGACATTATTACGACCTTGCTCGAAGAGACGTTCGCTGACAAGAAACACCTGATCGATTCCAATATGCAGGCGATCCGACTCGGCTACGACTACGCGCAGAAAAATTTCGTTTGTCCGTTGCCGAAGAAAGTGGCCGCAATGCAGGCGACGGACGGACATATCATCATCGACGGCAATACCGCGGCGGGTCTTGGCTGCATGTATGCCGGTGCCACTGTCGGTGCCTGGTATCCGATTACGCCATCGACATCGTTAATGGATGCGTTCCGCGCGTTCTGTTCGAAGTATCGGGTCGATGCAAAAACAGGGGATCGCACCTATTGCATTATTCAGGCCGAGGACGAACTCGCGGCGATCGGAATGGTCCTGGGCGCAGCCTGGAACGGCGCGCGATCTTTTACGCCTACGAGCGGTCCCGGCATTTCTCTGATGAGTGAGTTCATTGGCTTCGCATACTATGCGGAAATTCCGGCAGTCATTTTCAACGTGCAACGTACGGGTCCATCAACAGGCATGCCGACGCGCACGCAACAAGCCGACCTCATGAGTTGCGCCTATGCGTCGCACGGCGATACCAAACACGTTCTGTTGTTCCCGGCGGACCCGAACGAGTGCTTCACGATGGCGCAGGCGGCATTTGATTATGCAGAGCGACTGCAAACGCCGGTGATCGTCATGTCGGATCTCGACATCGGCATGAACGACTGGATGGTGCCGGACCTTGAGTTCGACGAATCCAAAATCCCCGACCGTGGCAAGGTATACACGTCCGAGCAGCTTGACGAGATGGAGAAATTTCATCGTTACCTTGACGTGGATGGCGACGGTATTCCGTACCGTTCGCTGCCCGGTGTCAACCAGAAGGGGTCTTACTTCACGCGTGGCTCAGGGCATACCCGCTATGGTGCATACACCGAAGATTCTGCGGCGTACCAGGATGTTGTCGATCGTCTGTTAATTAAATGGGAAACGGCACGCCAGACATTGCCGGATGCCGAGATCGAAACCTCCAAATTCAACAAAGCGGGCTTGCTGACGATCGGCAGCGGCCACGGTGCCTGCAGGGAGGCACGCGATCGCCTCTCGAAACAGAAAATCAATCTCAATTATTGCCGCGTGCGAGCATTTCCATTCAGCGATGCAGTACGTGAATTCATCGAGCAGCATGATGTCGTGTATGTTGTTGAACAGAATCGCGACGCGCAACTGCGTTCCATGATGCTGTTGGATATTGACGCGGAGCCAGCCAAACTGGTGTCCGTGCTGCGCTATGACGGCATGCCGCTGAATGCGGGTTTCGTTGTCGACCGAGTACTCGAAGAAGTTGCCAAAGGACGTGCCGCATGAGTTACATCGCCAAACCCAAGGTCGCGCATCCAAAAATGCCAAGGAACAGTCTCGGGCTAACCGCCAGGGACTACGAGGGCACGGTCTCAACACTGTGTGCAGGTTGCGGTCATGATTCGGTCACGGCAGCGATTGTCCAGGCCGTCTTCGAACTCAATATTGAGCCGCACATGCTGGCAAAAATGAGCGGCATTGGTTGTTCGTCGAAAACACCCGCTTATTTCGTCAGTGGCGCGCATGGATTTAACTCCGTGCATGGCCGCATGCCATCAGTGACGACCGGCGCGAATGCGGCGAATCGTGAGCTGACGTACATCGGGGTTTCGGGTGACGGCGATTCACTGTCCATTGGTGCAGGACAGTTTATTCATGCCATTCGCCGCAATTTGAACATGTGCTATATCATTGAAAATAATGGTGTTTATGGCCTGACCAAGGGGCAGTTTTCCGCGTCCGCGGACATCGGCAGCAAGCCGAAGAAAGGCGAGCCGAACCAGCAGGAACCCATAGATCCGGTCAGTACGGCGATCGCTCTGGGTGCGACTTATATCGCCAGAAGCTTCTCCGGCGACAAGGAACAGCTCGTGCCGCTCATTCAGGGCGCATTGCGGCACAATGGCTTCGCGCTGGTGGACGTCATCAGCCCGTGCGTCACTTTCAATGATCACGAAGGTTCGACCAAGAGCTACGCGCACACGCGTCAGTTCTATCATCACGTCGTCGACGCTGACTTCGTACCCCCCGCTGCAGAAATCAAAGCGGCTTATGCAGAGGGGACGGCGATGCCGATTGAACTGCACGATGGCAGCAAGATCGTATTGCGAAAAATCGAAGAACAATACGACCCGACGAGTCGGGCGATCGCATTCAAGTATTTGCGGGATCGATTCAACGAAGGTGAGATAACGACCGGGCTGCTGTACATCGACGAGTCGCGCAAAGAGATGCACGATTTGATGGGCAATGTACAAACTCCCTTGTGCCAATTGCCACTGGACAGCCTGCATCCAGGGTCTGATGAGCTCAAAAAGATACTCGGACGTTACCGCTAAAACGCTCCAGGGCGGTATAATCGCCACAGCACCAACAATCCGGCGGGAATCTCAACACAGGAGTCTGTGATGAACTCTTCCTATCCCGCGTATCAGGATGAAAGAACCGAAATCGACCTTGCACCGATGCTCGACATCGTCTTTATCATGTTGATTTTTTTCGTGGTGACCGCTGCGTTTACTAAAGAAGCCGGTGTATCCGTGACGATGCCCCCCACAAACCAGGACAAACCGCAGTACATTGAGGCGATTAATGTCACGGTGGAACCTGCCGGCATTTTCAATGTCAACGGAAGACTGTTGTCCAAAGACAGCCTGGCGCCGTATGTACGAGCGCTGCATGCTGAGAATCCGGACGCGCCATATTCGGTAGCGGTGGTCAAAACTTCGAGAGTTGGTGACACCGTTGCTGCTGTCGACGCAGGCCGGTTGATTGGACTCGATGTCGTACCGGTTTCAAGAGCGGAAGAATAAGGAGAATAATTGTGGGGAATAACAGGCGGGAATTTATTAAAGGCAGTTTGCTGGGCAGCGCGGCGCTGGCGAGCGCTGCTCTGACGCAAAGCGCCGACGCCGCTGAGCCAAAAGGCAGTCACAAGGCATTGGATATTCTGGTGCTCGGCGGCACGGGTTTCATCGGACCACACATGGTGCGAGAAGCATTGCGGCGCGGGCATTCGGTGACCTTGTTCAACCGGGGGCGCACCAACGATGCGCTGTTTCCAGACCTGGAGACCATCCAGGGTGATCGCGGTGGCGACCTTGCAGTTCTCAAGAACAGAAAGTGGGACGCAGTTATCGACAACTCCGGCTATGTGCCACGGCACGTGCAGAACTCGGCGGCCACTCTCGCGCCGAGTATCGGTCAGTATTTATACATCTCAACGATTTCAGTGTACGACTCCTGGGGCGTTGCGAATGACGAGAACTCTAAACTGGCGAGCATCGATGACGAAACCATCGAGGAGGTCACGGGTGAAACTTACGGGCCGCTCAAAGCGTTGTGCGAAAAGCGCGCGCGGGCGGAAATCAGCGCTGACAAGCTGACCATTCTCCGTCCGACCTATATTTGTGGACCCGGCGATCACACCGACCGTTTCTCCTACTGGCCGGTGCGTGTATCCAAAGGCGGCGAGATGTTGTTGCCCGGCGGGCCGGACTACCCACTGCAGATCATAGATGTGCGCGATCTGGCCAATTTTACGATCGACTGCCTTGACCAGAGAATAACGGCTACCTACAACACGGTGACGCCGGTGGGTTCGTATTCCATGGGTCAAATGCTGGCGGACAGCCAGGCCGTAAGTGCGGTCTCTGTCGATCCGGTTTGGGTGGACGAAGCATTCGCGACGGAGGCTCAAGCGAACAGCCAGGGGCAAAACTGGGGAATGTTTCCTATCTGGCACGGCATTAACGGCGACGAGGCGAAGGCTTCCAGCGTGTCTGGCGAGAAAGCCGTTGCCGCAGGCCTGCATAACAGACCTGTACGAGAAACGATTCGCGACTTGCTGCAATGGTGGGCGACGTTGCCAGACGATCGAACCGCGACCATGAAGGCGGGCCTGAGCGCAGGGCAGGAAGCAGAACTCATCGCCGCATGGAAAGCGCGCGAGGCGTAGCAAAAAAAACGCCCCGGTGACAGACGTTACCGGGGCGGAGCCAGAAAACGCTTGGCTTATTGCCAGATACGTTTCCACCAGGGGGCTGGTTCAGGCTCAGGTCTGACATCGTCCAGGTAGGGGACCTTGGCCCGGATGTCGTCAATATTCCAACCCGTCAGGTTGGCCAGTGTTTGTGCTTCGCGCTCCTGTCGCTCACGAGTCGCAGCTTGATAGGCCTCGGCATTGCAGGAAATCTGCCCCTTGAACGGGTGGCGAATGATGTAACGGCCTTGAAAGTTTTGTCGGTCGCCAGTCTCCTGAAACACCAGATCTTCCGGAAAGTGTTCGCTGTCATAGCTCACGTGCAGACGGGTAACGAACACATTCTGCGGCTGTTGCGGTTGTATGATTTTACTACCGCCACCCGAGCCAACCCAGTAGACACCGAGGCGTCGCAGTTCGTCAGCACTGAGTGGGTCCGCTGCGCAGGGGTCGCACCATGCCATGTCCCAGGCATATTCAAGAAACACCGCACGCTCATCCTCAGCTTTTGTTTGCTTGGTAAACATCGTGCGATAAAAGTCGCTGAACTCAGCCTGCACAAATTCCGGCACTTCCGTGTTGCTTGGTAACTTCACAGTCCGATAGTTGGTCGTTTCCACCCTACCAGTCTTCGTCAGCGCGTAAACGTACAACTCCTGCTTGCCTTTCGCGTTCAAAGTTCCCAGGCGAATAGGCAACATAAACTTGTTGCTCTCGTAGGCAACCTGCAACGGACGCAGATTAGAGAAGCCAAGGTTGGATTGTTTCTCCAGGTTCACTTTGGCAACGAAAAAGCGCATGTCCTGTTTCAGATAGCTGTCGACCACTCGCTCCGCGCCTTTGGGAATGTTGTAGTCATTCTCGTCAAGCCACCGGATCAGGCCGCTGCTTTCGTCGGCCGACAGGATCAGGATGTCGTATTCACCGACTGAGTAACTGGCCTCAATGGTCACGCCGAGTGCGCGTCCAGCCTCGCCGTCCGCATCCGCGAGCACACCTGCGGGTGCGTTGCTTTTCATCGCCTGCTCGAAACGCATATTGACTGCACAGGGGTCCGGGTCATGATATTCGACCAGGCGCGGTGCGGTATAGGCGTCGAGATGTTCGATCAGGGCATTATCCGCAACGTTGATCTGCTCACGTTCGATAAAAGTCGGCACCGGAATGACAACGGCGAAGTCTTCTACATCTCCTTGAAAATCGTTCGCCATGGTGATCACGGTACGGTCGCCGTCACGTACCAGTACGACTTGCGACGCCTGGTTGTAAAGACTCGTGTCCGCTCGAGCGACGTAAAAGCCACAGAAAGCATGGGCCGTGGATGTCACCGCTATCGTGAGACTCGCGGTGATTGTCAAAACTAAAGTACGCATTACAAAACTCCTTTGATGTTGCCGATGGATTTAGTCATCGGCTTGTCCCACCGATAAACTTGCCCGCGCATGCTCAGGTCGAGCAAAGGCACTAGCGGGGCTGACAGAATTAACGCAATGATCGGTCCATTGGGTTCATAGAAAACGAATTGAATGGTGTAGGCGACGCTTGCTACCAATGCGCCATAGACGATACGACCGAGGCTGGTGTTCGGTGTCGTCTTCGGATCGGAAATCATGAAGAAGGCAAAAATCAGCAGCGCGCCATTTTGCATTTGATGCAGCGGAATACTGAGCGGGTCGCCGAGCCAAACGGTACGACCGACCAGCAAGGTTCCGTACGCAAGCAGAAAAGCGAGCGTCGTCTCGGCGCGCCGGGCCCGGGTAAGAACAAGAAAGCCGAGACAAGCCAGAGCGAAGGCGCCGATAGCGGCACTGCCCCATTGCCCCGAAGACACCCACGCACGATCGCTGCAAAGCATGAGTGTTACCAAAGCGACGTTGGCCGGATTAAAGATATGTTTGCCGCGAATGCGCAACAGGAATTTGCTGGCAATCGCGATGCAGGCCGCGAGTATTGCGATGGCAATGACATCGGTGCGTAGAAGCAGTGTTAATGAGAGCGACGTGATCGCCGCGCTGAGCGGGTCGAAACCCGTCAAACCAACCAGGCGCATGCAAACCAACTGGGCCAGTTGCGCCGTGACTATGATTGCGACGGCGTTATACCAGTGAATGCCAAAATCCAGTGCGAAAACACCGTAAGACAGCAGCAGGCTCAATACAGCGATCTGATAACAGCGCGGGTCGGATAGTTTAAAAAAGGCGTTCATGCCCGATACAAACGTCGCGAGCAGGAGTATGGGTTTAAGCTAGATCAACTTTTTAGCAGTCCCTGCATTGGCGCGGCGCTGCTGCTATTTGGAAAAACACTGCGCTCAAGGAACGCCATTGGCAGGTCAAGATGGTCCGCGAGTAAGCCTTTGAACACACTGCGAGTGTCCGTGGTCGCGCGCAGGTCCCGACCTTCATGCAGATCACTCGTGCGCAGGCCGGGCCAGTCCGCGACTACGCGGCCGCCATCAACAGCACCGCCCAAGAGCATGGCGGCTGTCGCGGTCCCGTGGTCAGTACCACGCGTACCGTTGACGTGCACCGTGCGACCGAACTCGGTAACGACTGCAACAACAGTATGCGACCAGGCGTCGCCCATACCCTCACGTAACGCGCTGAGTCCTGCATCGAGGCCGCCGAGACGATTTGCGAGCGCGCCGGTTTCGGCACCCTGGTTGGCATGCGTGTCCCAACCACCCGATTCGAGTACAGCGATACGCGGGCCGCTGGCGGCCGTCAGAAACTTCGCTGTGGCCTGCGCCATTGTGAGTATTTGTTGTGCATTGTTGCCGCGGCTGCGCATGCTCCGCATGCTGCCCTCGCCAGCGGCAATTTCCTGCGACTTCATGGCCTGCGCGAGGCGGGTCGCAAAAAATTCGTCGTCGGCATACAGACTTTGTAATCGCAGCAGCGTGCTGTCATCAGCATCCGGCAACTGCGAAGGCGCCCAGCTGGTCACTGAGTTGTCACCGCGCAGAATCAGCGGAGTGTTTTGCGCCATCGCAATGGCGGTCTCGGTTCCCAGGGACCCACCCAGTGGCGCCAAAGCGCGATTCAACCAACCATCGCTTAGCAGGCCGACCGCCCCGCCGCCATTCTCCAGCACGTCCTGGCCGTCAAAGTGAGAACGCTCCCGGTACGGGCTCGCAATGGCGTGAATAATCGCGGCTCGACCCTGCAGGTACTCTTGATGCACGCTGCCCAGCGACGGGTGCAGCCCGAACATGCCATCGAGTTTTAACAGGCCAGCAGTATTGCCCGGCGCTGGCAGTGCAAGTTCGCCACGGACCCGTTGATAATTGCCGTCACCGTACGGGGCGGCTATTGCGAGGCCATCCGCAGCGCCGCGCAATATAACCAACACCAGGCGCGCATCAGTCGCGGCATTGGCGAAAGCGATTGACGGTGTAGCTGATACCAATGCGCCGGCGGCGGCAGTTCTCAGAAGTTCGCGTCTCGTCAGCATGTTCATCTCCGTTGAAAATCAGGCGCTGCGAGTAGCAACGTCATGCCTTGTATTGAGCTTTCGGCGCGGCCGATTGCCGTACGTGTATCCGCGGTGAAGGCAGCACCTAAAACTGCGTCTCCGAGGTCAACGGGATTCGTCCGGGAGTCGACAAACTGCGCGACCGTGTTGCACCACTCAATGCGTTTGTACAAAGCATCGGCTCCGCCCCATTGCGCGGCGGTATCCGGCCAACCCGCAGGCGATCCGGGTCGATACGGGGTCTGGCCCATCAAGTCGAGTGCTCCAATCAGAAAGCGCGATTCATCCGGTGCGTAGTCGAAAGCGCGCAGCGTAGAGATAACGAAGTCGTGTGGCGTCTTGTACTTGCCGAATGCGTTGACCCAGGGCTCAGGCGCGGCGATCAGGGCTTCGTACATCGCGGACAATTCGCCAGCGCTTTCAAGATATACCGCTGCAAGTCTGGCGACGAGCCCGGCGGACGGTTCGTCGGCAACGAAATGTCGCGCGAGCTTGGTTGCCAGGAAAGTTGCTGTTGACGGATGCAGTGCCAGGTCGCGTAATACCGCGGTTCCCTGGTCGATCCCTGACTGTGAATATTTTTTGCCGAGAATCTGATGCGCTCCCGGTTCGTGAATGACTTCCCGGAACTCAAATGTGCCAGGCTCGCCCTCGGCGAAACGTCCGTTCTCGGCGGCGCCGCCGACTGACCAGCCCGTGATGACTTTGGCAAAAGTGGTGACGTCGGTTTGTGTATAACCACCGTTCACGCCCAGCGTGTGCAGCTCGAGTATTTCGCGGGCCAGGTTTTCATTTAATCCGAAGCTGCGCGCATTGGATCGTCGGCTCGCAAGTTGCCCCAATGTGGACCCGGGCCCAATCGAACGCTGATTGTCGAGATACATGATCATCGCCGGGTGCTGTTCTGCGGCAAGCAGCAGGTCGAAAAAATTGCCACCGACATTCGGTCGGATCGCTTCTGCCTCAAATAATCCCGCGACCGCTGGAATGGGTTGTTTGTCCGCCGAAATAGCAAAGTGGTTCGACCAGAAATGTACGAGCCGCTCATGAAACGGGTGAGTGCTTGTCGCCGCAGCGCGATAACGCGCGAGTGCCTGTTCGATGTACATTTCGCGAACCACCTTGCCATACTCGCTGCCGTTCTCACGGCGTAGTGCGTTCACTTCCCGGAGAGCGCTTGCAGACGTTGGCAGGTCGGCAATATCGCCCGGAGTTCGGGATGGCCCCTGAATCTGATCCAGTAACCAGCCCTGTGGTCGCGGCTCAATCTTCTCCAAATCGCCCGGTCGCGCGCCGAGGCCGAAGCGATTTGCCGCTATGGCGGTTTCTATTTGCATGCCGCATGGCTCCATCTACTGATACCTGATAGAACGCGCTCTGCAGCGATCGGTTGACCGGACTGCAAGATCGAACAAGATAACTATAATAAAAATAATAGCTTAGGTATTTGCATCCAATAGGCTGTCGGCACTCATCTACCGGGTGAAGACTGCCAACAACGGCAGAAAGTCAATATTCAGGAGTAAGGTTTGTGAATGAAGAAATGATTCCAATTAGTCTTTTTGTCGGGCTCACAGTCGTACTGTGCCTGTTCTTCTGGTTTCGCTTCCGCACCCGCAGCGATGTGCAGGCAACCATTCGAACCGCGTTGGAGAAAGGGCAGGATTTGAGCCCCGAATTGATCGATCGCCTGGGGCACCCGAAACCACCCAAGAACAAGGACCTGCGACTGGCCCTGATCTGGATAGCGCTGGCACTGGGGATGGCTGTATTGGGTACCGCGATTCCAGACGACAAAAATGAAGCGCAGATGGTGTTTATCGGCATGGCATCGTTCCCGTTCTTCCTGGGTCTCGCCTACGCCATCATGTGGTTCTTTTCGGGACGCGACAGATAAGCGACTTCGCATCACACGCTGGAGCCGCGGATCAGTATCTGGTAGCGCGCGCCGTGTCAGCACAGGACACGGCGGCGTTCGGAGAGCTCATCCGGCGGCACCAGTCGCAGATTCGAAATTTTCTGCGCAAATTGTCCGGCGATGCTAGCGCTGCAGATGATCTGGCACAGGATTGCTTCCTGCATGCGTGGAACAAGTTGCAGACTTATAGCGGCCGCGGATCTTTCATCGGTTGGTTGCTGAAAGTGGCATATACGACTTTCCTGCAGTCAAAAAGAAAGTCGAAACGCTACGCTGAAATTCTGGACGAAGCAGGCTACGCGCAAGACGTGCAAAACAGGAACTACGCCGAGCTGTCAGATGAGGTCAACGACCTGGACAGGTTTTTAGCGGTGCTTAGTGAAGAGGAACGAGCGGTTATGGTGATGTCCTACGCGTGCGGACTATCGCATCGAGAAATCGGTGCAGCGACGGATTTACCGGTAGGCACGGTGAAATCGATTATTTTTCGTGGTAAAGAAAAGATCAGGACGAGTTTTGATATCAAAGATCATAAACATGGCTGAAAAAACACAAGACGCAGAAGACCGCCTGTTGGGGTCTATGTTCGAGTCGGAATCTATAGCGGACGATGGCTTTAGCAATCGAGTTATGGGTCGAATTCGACGCCAGATATGGGTTCGCAGGCTGGCATTGCCGATCGCGATGCTGCTTGGCGGAGCAATTGCGGTAGAACCAGCGACGCAGTTGTTTACTGTCAGCGCACAGGTTTTTGGCTCGCTGCGGACGGAGTCCATCGTTCCGCAAGCGGTGCTCGCGTCGCAGTTGCCCGTCTTGGTGATGGTGGGTGTCGCTCTGGCGATTGCCGTTCTGACATTCCGTCTGTTCGAAGAGTAGGGTGTGATCTGACGCATTGTCAGCGGCGAGACGCTCGGTTACATTGCGAGAATGAATCTCCGCGAACAAGTCGAACAATTGTTGCCCAACTGGGAACGGTGGTATCCGAGCCTGTTCGACGCGGCGAATGACCTCGGATTGATCCGTGCAGAAATTTGTGACCCGGACTCCCTCCTACTCACCAGACGCCACTCCAAGATTCGTCAGCAGGCCGCAGATGCTCATCGCGAAAAATGGGGCGGTAAAGCAGAAGAATAAATGGCCTTGAATATCGGCGCGGTTCGCGCGCAGTTTCCGTCGTTGTCGACTACCGATAACGGCGATCGACGCATATACCTGGATAATCCGGCTGGCACCCAGGTTTCGAGCCTGGTCGTAGAGCGCATGTCCGACTGTTTGCTTGAGGGCAATGCAAATATCGGCGGGTATTTCCGAACGGCCGAGCTGGCGGCCGAGTTCGTGTATGCAGGGCGCTCTGCAATGGCGGACTTTTTCAACGTGCCGTCACCGGACGAGATCACGTTCGGGCAGAACATGACAACGATTACACTGCATATGTCGCGTTCGATCGGACAGTGGTTGCAGCCGGGCGACGAGATAATCTTGTCGCAAATGGAGCACGACGCGAACATTGCGCCGTGGTTGCTGATGGCGCGCGACCACGATCTCCAGGTTCGCTGGTTGCCGTTCAACACCGAGACCTTCGAGTTCGACGCAGACGCGCTGGATGCCGTTCTCACCGATCGAACCAAGTTGTTTTGCATAGGCGGCGCCAGCAACCTCACCGGCACCATCAACGATATCAAAAGTCTGTGCGGCAAGGCGCGCGCTGCAGGCGCCTGGAGTTTCGTAGATGCCGTGCAATCGGCACCGCACGTTCTACCTGACATGCAGGACTACGGCTGCGATTTTTTTGTGTGTTCGGCGTATAAATTATTCGGGCCGCATCAGGGCATCCTGTGGGGACGGCCCGACGTATTGGAACAACTGGAGCCGTACAAGGTGCGCCCGGCACCGCTGGAAATGCCGTGGCGTTTTGAGACCGGCACGCAGAGCCACGAAGGCATAGCCGGTACCGGAGCAGCCGTGGACTACTTTGCTGGTGTGGGTGCAACGCTCAGTGCTAGCAAAGATCGACGCGCGAGCCTGAGCGCCGCGTTTGCGGCGATGACGGAGTACGAGGAATCGCTGACGATTCAGCTCATCGCCGGATTACAGGAAATTCCTGGCATAAGAATTCAGGGTATTTCCGATCCTGCAGCAGTGGACAGACGTGTGCCAACGGTTTCGTTCACGCACGCGACGCATTCGCCCGACGCGATCGCGCAAGCTTTGGCAAAGCGCAACATCTTTGTCTGGAGCGGCCACAATTACGGACTGGAGCCGGCTAAGGCACTGGGTCTGCTGGAAGGCGGCGGGGTTGTTCGCATCGGCGCTGTCCACTACAACACGGCAGAAGAAATTGAGGCGACGCTGGCTGCAGTGGAGGCGATCGTCTCCTGAGCGCCTGTATCTCAACTATACTTTATGAATCCGGCGCGATGCGGGCATAAAAAAACACTAAAAGAAGGCCGCATTCTTCTGTTCGAAAGATGCGGCCTTCGGTGAGACTGGTATCGGAAAACTGGTCAGAGGATTGCGGGGGGATGCTCCATTATCCAAACATGACCCACAGAAATAAGACCCAACGGTTTTCCTGACACCTTTGATATCTCACTAGACATGGATCACCTCCTTTCATGTTGTTTGCCCGACGTCAGTATCGCCAATATATTGACGATTGCCAAGAAAAATTATCTCTAAAAACAACGGTGTAAATAACTTTTGCACTACGTTATGATTGGCAGCTCGGCCGACAATGCCACCCTTCAAAATTACAACAAGTATAAAAGGGCTCTCACGATGAGTGACCAAGAGCTGGCGGCGGCCCCGGTAACAGGCAGTGAACGAATTGGCAGTCTGGACGTTTTGCGCGGGGTAGCCATTCTCGGCATTCTCGTCATGAATATCTATGCGTTTGCGATGCCGTTCCCGGCCTACAGCAATCCATTGCTAATGGGCGGCACTGATACTTTGAACATCGGCACCTGGTTCTTTACCCATATCCTGTTTGACCAGAAGTTCATGAGCATCTTCGCCATGCTCTTTGGTGCGGGCATCATACTGATGACAGGGCGGGCGGAGAAAAAAGGCGTGGCATACGGCCGCATCTTCTACCGCCGCCAGTTGTGGCTCCTGGTGATTGGCGCGTTGCACGCCTACTTCATCTGGTTTGGTGACATTCTGTTTATGTACGCAGTCGTCGGGATGCTGGCCTTCCTGTTTCGCAATCGCACCCCGCGAACTTTGATCATCGTCGCATGTTGTCTGTTACCGCTGGTTCTGTTGATGAGTTTCGGCATGGGTTTTTCGATGCATAAGTTTCAGGGCCAGGCCGCGGAAGTACAGGTACTGATTGACGCGGGCGAAGCAGTATCTGAAGAGCAGCAAGAATTGCTGGACGAGTGGAACGCACAGCGGGCCATGATGGCGCCGGACGCGGGCACCATTGCCAAAGACGTCGCAATGCACCTGAGTGGCTACGCTGAAATAACAGCGCAGCGCATACCGCTCGCGATGATGTTGCAGTTTTTTATGGTCATTTTCTTTGGCTGGCGGGTGCTGGCGCTGATGCTGCTCGGCATGGCGTTGATGAAAACCGGGGTGTTATCGGCTGCGCGATCGGCCCGCTTCTACCGCAACCTGATGTTGGTCGGTTATGGCATTGGCCTGCCGCTGACAATCTATAGTGCAGCCGACCTGTACGCGCACGATTTCCGGGCTATTTACGTATTTCAGAGCGGCAGTATTCCCAACTACTTTGGCAGTATTCTCGTCGGTCTGGGTCACATAGCCCTGGTTATGCTCCTGATCAAAGGCGGCATCGTGCAAAACCTGCTGCAGCGATTTGCTGCCGTCGGCCGCATGGCGCTGAGCAATTACCTGCTGCATTCGGTGATCCTGACCACCGTCTTCTATGGCTACGGATTGGGCCTGTATGGCTCGATATCGCGCTTCGGCCAAATGAGCTTCGTTGTGGCAGTGGTCGGGCTGCAGCTGTTCCTCAGCCCCTGGTGGCTGGCGCGCTACCGCTTTGGCCCGGTAGAGTGGCTGTGGCGGTCGCTGACCTACTGGAAGCGGCAGCCGATGCTGCGTTAGGATTTGGTGTGTATACTTCGGTACGGACCTGCGGAGAGGCAGGTAAGCCGATATAACTATAACGAACAAGTGAGACCATAATGGCAATCGCAGATCTTAAGAACGTACTGAAAATCTTTGGCGGCTCCGACCTCAGTGAGGGCGATCAGGATGAGCTGCGCAAGGAAGTAATGTTGATGACCCTGGCACGAGCGGCCGACGCCGATATCAATATTCAAACCGTCGAAGTTGACCGGATCCGCGATATCCTGAATGAGTGCACTGGTGAGAATTTCAGTTCGGCCGACATCCGGGTTGCTGCACGCTCGGAGTTGTATGCGGAAGCCAATCTTCGCAAGTATCTCGCCAGCGTCAGGAAGAAGCTTCGCGCTCAGGATCGTGCCGCTATTGTCAAAGCACTTACTGACGTGTTTCGAAGCGATAGTGAAGTCAGCGTTTTGGAAATTGACTTCTTTAATCGCACGGTGAGCGCGTTGCAGGCTACTCCGGCGGAGATTGCGGGTCTGGTCGCTGGCGAAGTCGACTAGCTTTTCGGCCTAAGGCGGCGCTGCTACTGCTGGTGAATACTCGCAGCGAACGAATTGACAGCGCGTCGCCGATTTCCCGATAAACCACGAACAGTCCGGAAGCAATGATCACGGCGGCGCCCACGCTGACCCAGCGATCCGGCACCTCGGCCCAGATCAGATAACCGGCGATCGCACCGCCAATCAGAGCGGTGTATTCGAAAGGCGCCAGCATGGCGGGTGAGGCACGGCGATACCCGCCGATAATCCCGACCCACGCAATGACCGAGCACGCGCCGGCAGTAGCGAACAAAAGCCAGCCAGTCGCGTCTGGTATTTGCCAGCCGCTCCCACCGAGCAGTGTTGCCGACACCAGCAGCGGCCCTGTAACCACATAGATTGACATGGAGTAGCTGCTTTCGGTCGTCGCCAGCAGCCGCGCAGTTATGGCCAGACAGGCGTAACAGAACGCGCCGAACAAAATGGCGAAATGCGCGATTGCTACAGACTGTGCGCCGGGCCGCAGGATGATCAGTACACCTGCAAAGCCGACAGAAACGGCAGTCCAGCGACGCCAGCCGACCCGCTCGCCGAGTAGCGGCATGGATAAGGCAGTCACGATCAGTGGTGCCGTAAAACCGAGCGTTAATGCGTCGACCAGCGGCATGCGCGAAATGCCATAGAAAAAGCCGAACATGGCGCCAACCGCGAGGAGCGTGCGCAGCAAGTGCCAGCCCCAACGGCGGGTCCTGAGGCTATCGATGCCGCCGAACTGCCGCGCCAGCAACAGGAAAATCGAGACCCCGATCAGGCTGCGCAGGAATACGAACTGCTCCAACGAATAACTGCTCAGGATTTCTTTCGCGCACAGATCGAGGCCGAGGCCGCCCGCCACACCCATCAGCAGGTACGCGATTGCTTTACCGGTTTCGTCTCCTGATCGTGTTCCTGGCATTGATTACGTGGCTGAAAATGAACGACAGCTGAACATTTTCGCATGCGTACCCGCTGCTGCAAACAGGTTCAGCGTCGATTCAGCGAGCCGGCTGCTAAATGGATCCCGACAAGCAGGAATTGAGGAAAAGATGATGCTAGCCACAAGACAGATACGGATACCTTTCTACGTGCTGAGCGCGTTTCTTCTCAGTATCGCGGCGACCACCGTGTTGGCAGAGGAGGAGACACGTACGTCAACTTCTGTGCAGTACACCAAGGCGCAACGCGACGCAGGTGTCGCCGGAAAAATTAGCAAAGACGAATACGCAAGCCTGCAGCCGAAGTCCGGACTGCGAAGAAGCAGTGCAGCCAGCAGCGGTGACTTTTGGTTTTACAGCGCGGACGTCCTGTTGTTCAACGATCATGATGTCGACGGCCATTTTTCCGGCGTTGATCTGTTGTTCGACGCAGACACGTACTACGAGTCGGCCGACGTCTATGCGGTTGTCTATCTAAGCCTGGACGGCGGACCCTGGAATGAGTACTCAGCCACGGACAACTTCACCTTGTTCGGCAGCTCGGCCGATGACGAATTTCAAATCGTTACCGAGCTGGTGTCCGGATACCCGACCGGCAGCTACGATCTCCTGATCGAACTCTTCGACGGCTATAACGACAATTTTCTGGCGAGCTATGGTCCGGTCGACACGTCAGAACTCGCTTTTCTGCCACTTGAGGACTCGAACCGCGACGCACCGTTCGTACCACCGCCGTCTACTGTGGTCGTCCGTGAGGGCGGAGGTTCGGTTGGCTGGCTGGCATTGCTCGCGCTGCTCGGCGTGCGGCTAATCGCCTCGCGACGTTCGCTTGAATCATAAGCAGGCTCGGAGTCAGGATCAGCGTCAGTATAGTTGCGAACGCGAGACCGCCGGCGACGGAGGACGCGAGTTGCGTCCACCACTGCGAGCTCGGGGCGCCGATGGACACTTCCCTTGCGATCAGGTCGATGTTAACGCCCAGCACCATCGGCAAAAGACCGACGATGGTTGTCACTGTTGTTAGCAGGACCGGCCGCAGGCGCGTAGCACAGGTTCTTAATATCGCGTCGAAGGCTCCGCTACCGCGCTTACGCAGGACATTGTAGGTATCGATGAACACAATATTGTTGTTCACCACGATACCGGCCAACGTGATGACGCCAACGCTACTCATGATCACGCCAAACGGCATGTCCATGACCAAATGGCCGAGGAGGACACCGCCGGTGGAGAAGATGACCGCGGTCAGAATCAGGCCGGCCTGATAAATGCTGTTGAATTGCGTCACAAGAATGATGGCCATCAACGCCAGCGCCATCAGCATGGCGTTGCCTAGAAACTTCTGGTCCGCTTCCTGATCCTCGATCGTGCCACGAAATTGGGCGTTCACTGCCGGGTCGATTCCCATATCGGGTAGCAAGCGGCGCAATTCATTGATGACGTCAGTTTCGAGGTAGCCGTCCGCAACATCTGCCTGCAGCGTCATCGTGCGCCGCATGTCGGTTCGGGTGATGGTGCTCACCTTCTGCGCCGGTACGCGTTCGACAAAAGTGCTGATCGGCACCTGGCCGTCGGGCGTCGGGATTCGCAGTTCATCAATCTGGGTAAGATTGCGACTATCGGCCGGATAACGCACTCGAATATCGATCTCGTCATCGCTGTCGTCTGGCCGGTACTCGCCGATCTTGATGCCGTTGGTAACCAGCTGCACCATCGCGCCAACCAGCGTGATGTCCGCGCCGAAGCGGGCTGCCTCTGCCCGGTCAACATTGATCTGCCACTCGATTCCCGGCAATGGTCGTCCGTCTTCGATATTAGTGACTGCATCGTGCTGTTCGAGAATGGCACGCACTAGCGCGATGCTATCAATCACGGCGGCGTCGTCACGAGACGAAAATTCAATAAAGATGGGCTTGCCTTGCGGCGGCCCTGAGTCGGGGTTGCGGGTCTCAATGGTGATGCCGGCAAGGTCCGCAGTGCGCTGCCGAATCTCTGCAAGAATTTCTTTTGACGGGCGACGCTGATCCCAGTCGATGTAGTTGAGTGTTATCGAGCCAATCTGGTCTTGTTCGCCACGGACATCGCCGGTTTTCGCGTACATGTACTCGATCTCGGGCATGTCGCTGATACGCTCTTCGACCTGCCGAATCAGGTAGTCCTTTTCATCGGTTGACAGGTCGCCGCGCGCCCGAATATCGACCATGGAGAACGGCGGTTCTACGTCCGGGAAATATTCAACGCCGCGACCGAAAGTTGCAAAACTAATGTAGATGGTGACCAGCAATGCGGTGACCAGACCCACATTGCGCCATGGGTGGACCAGCGAAGCCTTTAGAAATTGCACGTAGCGCCCGGTGAAACCCTGCAAAGAATCCAGATCGCCGGTCTCGGCCGCCGCCAGATTTCGCTTAGCAGCTTCGCTGACTGCACCGGTCTTGCCGAAAATGGAACCCACGGTCGGTACGATGATCAGCGCCATCAGCAGCGACGCTGCAAGTACGGCAATCAGGGTGATCGGCAGGTACTTCATGAACTCACCGGCCATGCCGGGCCAGAAGGCGAGCGGCAGGAACGCAGCAAGAGTCGTACAGGTTGACGCAATGATCGGCCAGGACATTCGAATCGCGGCACGTGAGTAGGCCTCGTGACGTGACTCGCCTTCTGCGAGTCGCCGATCCGCCATTTCGGTAACGACGATCGCACCGTCCACGAGCAGTCCTACCGCCATGATGAGCGCAAACAGCACCATCATGTTAATCGTGATGCCGAATGAACCGATCAGCAGAATGCCTAGCAGGAAACTGCCCGGAATTGACACGCCGACCAGCAGTGCCGAGCGAATTCCAAGAATGCCGATGATGACAATAAACACCAGCAGCACCGCGGCGAGCACACTGTTTTGCAACTCGGTCAGCATGTCGTTGACGTCGTCAGATTTATCGCGCGACACGCTGATTTCGATCTCTGCGGGCCAGTACTGCTGCTCCGCTGCGATTACGGCTTTGGCTTCTGCTATGGCCTCGATGAGATTGGCACCGCCCCGTTGCACGACTTCGATCGCGAGCGCGGGCTTGCCGTTCAGGCGCGCATAGCTGTCGGCGTCCTTGTACGTGCGGCGCACCTCGGCAATATCTTTGAAATGCACGATGCGATCGCCCACGGCTTTAATGGGCAGATTGAGAACGTCGTCGGGCGATTCAAATACTCCGGGCACTTTGACCGGGAAGCGCCCTTCGGTCGACTGCAGCGCACCGGCCGCGACCAGTTTGTTGTTGTTGGCGACGAACGCAACGATCTGTGCCTGATCGAGCCCGTAACTTTCCATCGCCAGCGGATTGACAATCACTTCCATCAATTCATCACGGGCGCCAATAAGATTGACTTCCAGAACACCGTTGATGGCTTCGAGATTTTCCTTCAGCTCCTTGGCGATATTCGTAAGAGTGCGCTCGGGAACGTTGCCGGCCAGGTTCAGAACCAGCATGGGGTCCTGTTGCGACATCTTGACCTCATTGATCGTCGGGTCTTCGGTCTCGCCCGGCAACTCCGCAGCAGCGTTATCCACACGCTCACGTATGTCCTGCAGTGCTTTGTTGGTGTCGATACCCGCTTCGAATTCGACCTGAATGCTGGCGCCGCCTTCGTAGCCTTCGGCGATCATTTCCTTGATGCCCTCAACGCCACGAATTTCCTGCTCCATCGGACGCACTAACAGGCGCACGGCGTCTTCTGGCGAAATACCCTCGTGCGTCATCTGCACGTAGATGATCGGGATCTCGATATCGGGTTCGGCTTCTTTCGGAATCGTGGTGTAGGCGTACATGCCCGTCACGAGGATCACGATCAGACCGAGAATGACGGTACGCGAGTGCGTCATTGCTGCATCAATAATCTGCATCGCTACTGACTCTGAATTTTTCGGGCGACGGCCGTGTCAATTTCGCCTTCGGGAATCGCATCGACAACCGACCCGGCAGTAACAAAGCCCTGGCCTACGGTGATAATGGTGACGGTTTCAGGAAGGCCTGCGACCCAGACGCCATTGGCTGCCGACTGCGCGATGTCGGCAACTACAAACCTGACCTTGCCGTCAGCGTCAATAATTTTTGTGCCGATGTTGCCGGCGTCGTCCAAAGTCAGAAGAGCGGGTGAAATACGATGCGCCATGACGGTCTCGGCCGGGATATAAAGCTCCGCGGTGCCACCAGCGCGCAGTGCTCCATCGCGATTATCGACTTCGAGTTCAACGGCAAAAGTCCGGGTTGCCGCATCGGCGACTGGCGATACATAGCGGATCGTGCCGCTCACCTCTTCGCCAGTAGCCAGCGTTGCCTTTGCGGTGGCACCAGTCCGCACGAAGCCGGCATCAAACTCGGAAACGTTCGCAGTGACGATGATGGTGCGATTGTCGACAAACGTCGCAATCGGGTCGCCGACCTTTACGAAATCACCTACCTCGGCTATCCGCGATTGAATTGCTCCAGCAAACGGTGCACGAACAACCATGTAGTCGAGATCCAGCTCTGCACGCCGCAACTCGGCGCGTGCTGCTTCAAGTCGGGCGACGCCTTCCTGCAGTTGTGCCTCCGATACGTAACTGTCGGCTTTCAACCTGGCGCGACCTTCATATTCCACTTCGCGCTGTTTGACGATGGCGCGAGCTTCTGCAAGTCGAGCACTACGGTCGCGCTCGTCCATACGCACGATAACGGTACCGCTGTCGACATTGGCGCCGCGTTTAGCACCGATGCTCGTGACGCGCCCATCGGTTTCTGCCGAGAGCTCAACGATTCTGGCCGGTGCAGTCTTGCCATTGACCACGATCGTGCGCGTGATTTCTTCGGCGACCTGGGTTCGCACCCGAACTTTGCCCTGCGCGGAGTGTTTTGCTGTTGCGGCAAGCGCGTCGCCTTGCTCAGCGGGATCGCCGTCCGAGAACTGTCCGGAGAACAACCAGACCGCGACCAAAATCGCGATTCCGCCGGAGTAAAACCAGGACCGATGTTTCTCAAAATTACGCAACGTCATTTTCCTCAACCTTATCTACGTGCAACTTGTGCCCGTTTTCCTGAATATATTTTTTCATCGCCTGCATGACTGCGCGGCCGATGCCTACGGTGAAATGCATGCCGTGTGGTGTGTCTTGCATACACTTGTGCTCAAACTGATCGAACAGCTTCTCGTAGTCCTCGATTTCCGCAACACGATTATCCAGTACGGTCTGGACCTGCTCAGGTGTCATCAAGTGAGCGAAGCACAGCGTCGCCAAAAACTCCGAGCGGATCTTGTGCGATGGATTGGGGTTGTCCAGTTCAGCGAGCAACTGCTGGCGACCGGCCTCGGTGATGCGATACACCTTGCGGTCCGGCTTGCCTTCCTGCGGAACGCATTTGCAACTCACCAGCTGTTTTTCCGCGAGCGACGCCAGCGCCGGATAAATCGAGCCAAAGCCTGCGGCGAAAAAATGCCCGAACGATGACTCGAAGTGCTTCTTCAGGTCATAGCCCGAGGCTTCGCCATCGGTCAGCATGCCAAGGCATACGGTCTTTACATCCATTCCTCATTGTCCCGGCAGCCGCTGCTGCCCATATATCGGGGTGATGTATAGTATCAGTTCGATATATGAAGTCCAGAACTAATTTGGAATAAGTCCAGTCTCGATCGGAACAGGCGTTATTGGGCGAATTGGGCGAGAAACGGGCTGAGCAGGCGGTCTTCGGGGTCGAGTTGGCGGCGCATGCGGCGAAAGAAGTCGAGCCGTCGCGAATAGGCTTGTATGACATTTTCCGCGCGCAGCGCCCGGGACTGGCTGATCAACGGCGTACCGCCCCATTTTTCGGCGAACTCAGCCAGGTCGATGACGAAGTCATCCCAGCCCTTCAACTGCGTTGAGGCGGTCGTCAGCGCGATCATCGTTTCGTCGAAGGAGGGTGACAGCGGTGCGCTGGCATCGCGATTCAGGCGATAGCCGACAGCAGGCAGATCACAGCGATACCGTGTGCTTGCCAGCGTTGCCTCGCAAAACTCTTTGTACGCGAGCGCGATCATCGAAAAGTTGGCGGCCGGAAAACACCAGGTTGAGTAATAGGTGCTGCGACCCCCGCGCTTGCGGCGCGACTGCGAGGCCGCATTGCTACCGGATTGCACCAGTCGCGAATTCACCAGGCCCTGGGTCGCTTCACTGATGCTGTCGATCAAACGATACTTCACCGAATCAATCGGCACGATGCGATTGAGCGACTTGAACACGTGCGGCATGACAGTGCTCTCACCCCAGTCTTTGAGTCGCCACGGCGTTGCATAGGCATTGCCGGGATCCGTGTCGTAGCGGCGCAGGTCGAGATACACCCGATCACGGTACGGCATCAGGTAAAACTTGAAACCGACGTCGCTCGCCGCAAGTGTGTCAACAATCGACGCGAACTTGCTGATCGAAACGCGCCGATGGCTGGCCGTGAACGTCTGAATCGGGCGAACCCGAAGAGTGACTTCGTAGATAACACCGAGGAGTCCGAAGCTCATGCGGTATGCCGCCAACAGGTTCGTTTGCGAGCGGTCAATCGTGAGGATCTTGCCCTTGGCCGTAACGACTTTCATGGCGACGACGTGGCTGGAAAAAAAGCTGCCGGAATTTCCGATACAAGGTCCGAAGCACGGGGCAGCGATAGCGCCGCCAACCGTACGACCTTGTAGTTCGAAACCGCCAATTAGCTCGAGGCCATCCTCGGCGAGTGTTTCGATCAGTGCCTCAACGCGAATGCCGGCTTCTACCGTGACCGTATGGTTCGCCGTATCCACCAGAAACACTCGGTTGAGCTTGGTCATGTGCAGGACAGTGCCGGCGTCGGCGGTATTGCAGTCTGTCGGAGCGGTGCCTGCGCCCTGTGGCCGGATCGGTAGCGCCGTGCCACTTTCTGGCTGCAAAAAGCGGCGTAGCTGGTTGAGGTTTCTGGGCCGTAGATGGGTCGGTCCGCTGTGCCTGGGGCTTTGAAATCTTCCGGTCTTGCGCAGCATCGTGGCGGCCATCCATGTCTCCAGCAAAAAATAAATGTTGATGCCAAAGTCACGGAGCGAACTGGTCGTGTCGGTGGCCCCGCTGTCATAGAACGAACCGTGCTGGTTCGACTCCTTAGATCGGTGGCTTTGCGACCCTGTTTTTCAACAGGTGTGCCTTTGTCATACGAACAGTCATCGTTGCATAGCGCGAAGAAGACTGTCAACGAACTGCGACACACGATTTACGGTTATTGTTAAGTCTTGTAAGCGCTCCGCTCCTCACGCATCCTGTGCTCATGACATACACACCTGCAGAAGTTGCGGTTGCGGCGCAGGCCGCTTCGGCACGGATCGACGAGATCATCAATCGTACGCCGCTGACCCTGTCGGCTGCTTTTAGCGAAGCGAGCGGCGCTGAGGTGTACTTAAAACTGGAAAACCGGCAACTTACCGGGTCGTTCAAAATTCGCGGGGCCAGCAATCGGCTGGCTACTTTGTCTGCAGAGCAACGTGCTCGCGGTTGCGTGGCCGCATCGAGCGGCAATCATGGCGCTGCGGTCGCGTGTGCAATGCAATCAATGGGAACCAGCGGTGTCATATTCGTGCCGGAGCAAACCTCGACCGCCAAGGTGGATGCGATTCGCAACTATGGCGGCGACGTGCAGTTTTTTGGCAACGACGGCCTCGATACGGAACAACATGCGCGGTCTTATTCTGAGCAAAACGACATGTACTACTTGTCCCCGTATAACGACCGCGAAGTGATCGCCGGACAAGGGAGTTGTGGCGTTGAGATCGTGGAGCAATTGCCGGACCTGGATGCCGTATTTATTGCGGTAGGCGGTGGCGGTCTTATCGCCGGCGTGGGCAGCGTTTTAAAGGCCCACAATCCGGCTGTTCGGGTCTATGGTTGCCAGCCCGAGGCGTCCCCGGTTATGGCCAGGTCAGTTGCAGCAGGCGAGATTCTGGACCTGCCCAGCGACCCGACTTTGTCGGACGGAACCGCGGGCGGAATCGAGGCCGACGCGATTACCTTTGCACTTTGTAAAGAATTGGTGGACGAGTTCGTGCTGGTCAGTGAAGCGCAGATCGCCGCGGCGATGCGCACCTATATTGCGGCGGAGAATGAAGTGATTGAAGGCGCTGCGGGTGTGGCACTGGCGGCATTGCTGGCGCATAAAGAGGCTGTGCAAGGCTGCAAGGTTGCAGTCATCGTCTGTGGCGGCAACGTGAGCCAACAGGTAATCGATAGCATTCAGTAAATTGAACTGTATGGTGAGATAAAACTCAAAGAGGAATTACGGCTCAAATCAGCACGCTATGACTAAAACGATAATCACTGTCGCCACAGGATTTTTCGTCGCTGCGCTCACTGCGACCGCCGCGCTTGCCGATACGCAAGCATTTCTCAACGTCAATGTAATAGCAATGACAGACGACCGGGTTCGTCCAGGCCAGACTGTCATCATTGAAAACGGCCGCATCACCACTATTGGTCCCGTGGATTCAACGCCGCTGGCTAAAGACATCACCATTATTGACGGGACAGATCGCTATCTGCTTCCCGGTCTTGCTGAAATGCACGCGCATGTTCCGGACGCCGCGTCGCCCGAGCTCGGCAGAGTTCTGACGTTGTTTGCCGCCAATGGCGTGACAACCATCCGCGGCATGCTTGGTCAACCTTCACATTTGCGTCTGCGAGAGGAGTTGTTGCGTGGCGAAGCGTTCGGCCCACGCCTGATTACGTCCGGGCCCCCTTTTAGCGGCAACTCAGTGCGCGGCGCGGCAGATGCTGCCCGGAAGGTCAGACAGCAAAACGAAGCGGGCTACGATTTTCTGAAGATCCATCCCGGGCTTAGCTCGGAGGAGTTTGCGGCAGTTGCCGACGCAGCAAAAGAGCTCGGCATCCCGTTTGCCGGGCATGTGCCGGCCGATGTCGGGGTCGAACGCGCGCTCGCAGCGGGGATCGCTACGATCGATCACCTGGACGGCTACCTCGCTGCGTTAATGCCATCCGATTCCGATGCTTCCGGTGGTTACGGCGGTTTTTTCGATGTGCTGTTGGCTGACCAGTTGCTGGAAGAGCGCATCTCTGAGTTGGCAGCGCAAACGGCTGCAGCAGGAACCTCGAATGTGCCGACGGAATCCCTGTTCGAACACCGGGTGTCCGAAGTGACTGTCGCGGAGCTGAGTAATCTGCCGGAAATGTTGTATATGCCGAGGGCAACCGTGCAGCAGTGGGCGCGATCGAAACAGCGCCAGGAAAGCGAGCGCGGCTTCGATCCTGAGGTTGCGCGACGTGCGATTGAATTGCGTCGCATGCTGATCAAGGCGTTGCACGAAGCCGGTGCCGGGTTGTTGCTGGGCTCCGATGCGCCGCAGGTATTCAACGTGCCCGGGTTCTCCCTGCATCATGAATTGCAATTTCTGGTCAATGCGGGTTTGACACCGTTCGAGGCGCTTGCGACCGGCACGACTGCGGCGGCAGAATTTCTAAACACCAACACGGGCAGCATTGCGGTAGGTCGTGATGCGGACCTTGTACTTCTGGACTTCAATCCGTTGCAGGACATTAGTAATACGCGTCGCATCCACGGCGTAATGCTGCGCGGCACGTGGTATTCATCGGCAGAGTTGCAGTCGCGACTGGAGCCGTATCGGGCCAAGAAGGATTGATGGCTCGCGGCAGATGAAGAATGCAAAGTTCGGCAGGCTGATCAGGAAGATCAATCTCTACCCGCCGTTCCTCGGGATGGGTGTACGTGTCAAATCCTACAGCGACGACTACACCCGGTTTGAGGTCGAATTGCGGGCCCGGTGGTACAACCGCAACTTGTTTGGCACGCATTTCGGCGGGGCCCTGTATTCGATGTGCGACCCGTTCTTCGTGTTTATCATTACGATGAACCTTGGACGAAACTACATCGTCTGGGATAAGTCGGCATCCATTGATTTTCTCAAGCCTGCGAAGGGAACGATTATGGGCGTGTTCGAAATTGGCAAGGACCGCCTTGAGGAAATTCGAAGTGAAGTCGATGAGCTTGGAAAAAACACCTATCATTTCGACGCGAATCTGGTTGACGAAGCGGGACAGGTCGTCGCTCGCGTTAGCAAGGAAGTCTATGTGCGGTCAAAAGCCGCGGTGAGATAAGGACTTCCTGCAACTTCAGCCTTTCATCGCGTAGGTGTGGATGGCCAACCCCTCGCTTCGGGACAACGGTCTTTTTACAAGAAAGATAGCAGCGCTGATAGCTACCATCCAAAAAACCAAATCTACAATCAGTATCCCGGATTCAAACCCATTTACACGCACGGGTCCGAAATCACCCAGGAGAACGTCAATTGGCGAGGCCTTATGCGCACGCGCCACATTCATTACGGCGGTGAAAAAATTGCCCAGCATGCAGCCCGCAACAGTATAGACCGCGGCCATCACAGTGAATTTCGCGGTTATTCCACGTCCCAGGTATTGCATCGCGAGGCCGACAACAATCCCGATTCCCGCTGCCGCGAAACTGTAGGCAAAGTCCCATGTTGACGTAATCATCCCGTAGATCATGGCTGCCAGGACTGTAGCGACGGCTCCCGCAACTACCGCGGCGCTAAAATTCTGCTCTGATAATAGTTTTTTTGCCAAGGCGTAATTTTGCTGCTTTTCTTCTTGGTCCATGTCTGTGTGTTCTCGGTGAAACGGTCGCGACGGCCAGGGTAAGATGTTCGACCAGTCCGGTTTTACCTTCAACCTTAGCTAAGTTGGTGTGAAGTTGATGTGAAGTTGGCGTGCAACGTGCACCAAAACTCACAACTAAAGAAATCGGGACGAAGGATAGCAGCAACGAGTGCGCATGGTCGCATCGGCCAATGCGTCAATCTGCAGCTTCGATTTCTCGCGATCCGGTGCCCTGGGTAAGTCGGTAGCGCCGATTCACCTCGAGGTTTTCAAAATTCTCAGTGTCACCGTCGGGCCAGCGTACAGTTACAGCATCGAGATCGGTTGCGGTTCCCAGGCCAAAGTGGACATTCAAACTATTGTGCCCATAGGCACCTGAACTCGACGCTACCTCGCGCATTTGGCGATTGCGCCCGTCACCGGTTGAGACCAAAACGCGGGCACCAATCGGTGTTGGCATGTTCATGCCTACAAGGGTCAGCACTACCCAGTTGTTGTCATTGCCGCTGTTGGTAAATAACTGGTTTCGATCATCGTCCCCGAATCCATTGCTGACAAAGACATCGAGGTCACCATCATTGTCGTAGTCGCTATTGGTGCAGCCTCGGGAAGACCGTTCTGTTTTTGACAACACGCTGTCCGCAACGCGGTCAAACTGGCCATTGCCCACGTTACGAAAATAACTGTTTGCCTGATTCCCGGAGTTGGCAATCAGTACATCCTGATCGCCGTCGTTGTCATAGTCACCCCAGCATGCGCCCATCGAATTGGTTTCCGCCGACGTAAGATCGTTCGCTGCGGCCGGGGCGAGCGTGCCATTATCATTCTCGAACAGCTCATCGGGTTTACCCAACGCATTGCTGACAAACAGGTCCAAATCGAGATCGTTGTCGAAATCCACCCAGGTTGCGCCAATCGAGACAACTGGAGTCTTTTCCATAGCAGTCGGCCGAAGATTGCCCGCATCATTGGCAAACAGGCGATTGCCGGCTTCACTGTTGTCCGCGACGAAAAGCTCCGGGTATCCGTCCAGGTCGATGTCGGACCATGCCGCATCGTGGGAGCGGGTCCGCTGCTCGTCCAGCGCAGACTGGCTCATCTTTTGAAAACCATCGCTACCCAGGTTTTCAAACAGAACATCTGGCTGGTCTTTGGTGGCTAAAAACAGGTCCAGATCCCCATCCCGATCAACATCGACCCAACTACTGCCTTGAACAGTTGCGCCGTGCTTTTCGAACAGCGAATCGAAAACGCTACGAAAAACGCCATCGGGCATTTGCTCAAAAAGTCGAGAGGGGGTCCCGAAGTTGCCGACAAAAACGTCCAGTCGGCCGTCATTATTGAAATCGGCCCAGCTTGTTGAAAACGACGGGTCCGAGTCCGGGGGCATCTCATCGGACGCAGCAAACGGAACCTTGCTGAACTTCGAATTGCCGTCATTACGAAACAGTGAATTAGGCGCCTGCATATGGACGACAAACAGGTCCTCGTCACCATCGGCATCGTAATCCACCCATGCAGCGCCAAACGACGGATGGTTGTCGACGTTTGTAACGGTCGCGTCATTGAGAATAAATTGCTGCGCGGCCGCACCCTGGCAAATGGCAAGCAAAAGCACTGGCAACAGGCAGTAGCGGGATTTGATCGGCTCAAAGATGTTCATGATTTACGCTCTCCCCGTATATCAGTTGAGTAACTATGACTGGCGCTGTGCCGATACGTTCTTCGGAAACCCGCGAAATTGCGTAGCCATTGCAACCAAAACCCGATTTCGTGCGTCTAATGAGTACTGAAACCCCAAATCATAAGGAGACGGCCATGCGCAGTCTTATCGTGATGGCGATGTTCGCCAGTAGTCTGACCTACGGCGCCTGGAACGGCTACACAGAAACCCGCGACCTCGAACTATCGAGCAGTGGCGTCGATATTCTGGAAATCGACGCGGGTGCCGGCAGCCTGCTTGTCACTGGCGTTACCGATTCGAGCAACATCACGGTGAAAGCGATTATTCGTGTTGATGACGACGACGATGACGCCATCAAAATGATTGCGAAGAACCTGGTGCTGAAACTGGAGAAGAAACGCAGCAAGGCTGTGCTCGATGCGTACTTTGACAGCAATTCCTGGAATTTCCATGACAATGCCGCGGTGGACCTGGAAGTCAGCATTCCGCGCGGGCTCGCGATCTTTGTTGACGACGGGTCCGGACCGATGCAGATAAAAGAAGTGCATAGTGATGTGAGCATCGATGACGGCTCCGGTTCCATCGAGGTCTCGGGTGCGACCAGCGTGGTCATCGACGATGGCTCCGGCCCCGTGAGAATCACGAACATCAGTGGCGATGTCGAAATCGAAGATGGCTCCGGCGACATCAAGGTTCAGGCCGTTGGTGGCTCCGTCACGATCGACGACGGGTCGGGCGGCATCGATGTCAGTGATGTCGAGCAGGACCTCGATATCGTAGACGACGGCAGCGGTTCCGTACGTATCGCCGATGTTCGCGGCGCCGTACACCGAGACGACTAGACTCATAAACCTCTGAATATGTTGACCTTTCTCGCTCCTTACCGGGGCGGGTCGCGCGCGCCTGCGCGCCGCTCTCTGGTACTGCTAGAATGAAATCAGGCCAGGCTTTAAGGGGAGTCAGTGTGAAACTAGTCAAACACGTGCTGGATCGAAAAGGTCGCAACATTATCTCGGTAAAACCGGACGACACGGTTCTCGATGCGATTCGCGTCATGGCCGAGAAAAACATAGGCGCTGTCGTCGTCATGCAGGGCGACAAACTGCTCGGGATCATGTCCGAGCGAGACTACGCTCGCAAAGTCATCGTCAAAGGCCGCGCCTCCGACAACACAACGGTCTCAGATATCATGACCGCGGAAGTTCTCACGACGTCTGGCGCCGAGACTGTCAATAAGTGCATGAACATGATGACCGAGAGAAAAATAAGACACCTGCCCGTCGTTGACGACGGCACTGTCGTCGGCATGATTTCTATTGGCGACCTGGTGAAGGCCATCATCGCGGATCAGCAGGAAGAGATTGAGCAGCTCGGGCAATACATCAGTGGCTAATAGCAAAGACTACGACCAGCGCATTCTCAACCTGTTCGATGGCTACGTGCGTGGCGCATTGAGCCGCCGACAATGTATCGACCAGGCCGCGGCACTGTCATGGCAACGAACGATTCAACACTTCACCGAACATTTGTGAAATCGCCGCCCATAGTCGCTTGTCTTTGCTTGCTTGCGACGAGCGTTTTCGGGCAAGAGAACACGACAATTTTTGGACCCGGCAACCTGCCACTGCACGACGGCGCCCAGGCGTTAATGGCCGGTGACGCAAAGGAGGGTGTCAGGCTAACCTTGATTGGCTTAAGCCAGGCCACCGATTCACGCGAACGGCTAACCGGGAAATCCAATCTGTGCGCCGGATATGCGTTGCTTGAGAACTACACGACAGCACTTTCGTATTGTGATGAAGCGCTATCACAGGACGACAGGTACTGGCGCGCTTACAGCAATCGAGCCCTGGTCTATATCAAAATGCGGCGCTTTGACGATGCGCAGCAGGACCTCCTGAAAGGCGAGGCCATCGCGCCGAACGCCAAGAGCCTCAAGGCGGTCAGAAAAATGTACCTCGACGCGACGGACCCGGTTGCACCGAGCGTCGTTATCGACGACAGACGGGACAGTGACGGCGGGGAAGGCGATGCTGATTAGTTTCCGAACCCTGCTCGCTACCGTGCTGCTTCTCGCGCTATCTGTGTCGGCGCAGGATGATTCCAGCGTTACCCACCTGCTTGATCCGGCCGGGGAAAGAATGCCACTCCACACCATGGTGCCAGTCTATCCGGAGCGTGCTTTGCGAGACCGGATTCAAGGTGATGTCAAAGTGTGCTTCAACATTGATCGCGAGGGCCAAACGTCGCGCATCTCAGTTCGGCAGAGCAGTCATCGCATGTTTGAGAAACCGGCAATTCTTGCAGTTCGCGCCTCAAGCTACGCGCCGCTGGATGAAAACAAAATTCTAAGCGGCATCAAGACCTGCAGGACATTTCGATTTCGACTGGATCCGGTGGCTATCGACGACCCGAACGATCCGGGCGATGCATCATCCAGCATCAAGCCCTGACGACAAACGGGCCGCGCGCAAAGTGTTGGCCATCAGCATAACGATCGTCATCGGACCGACGCCACCCGGGACCGGCGTTGCCGCCGCTGCCACCTGGCAAACCGAATCGTAGTCGATGTCACCTGTGAGCTTCGACTTTTTTTCGCCACCCACAACCAGTTCTATGCGATTAATTCCAACGTCAATAACCACGGCACCAGGCTTGATCCACTCGCCAGTCACCATATTGGGTCGCCCGACTGCAGCCACCACGATGTCCGCCTTGCTAACAACCTCGGGCAGGTCGCTGGTTCGACTATGAGTTACC
The DNA here is from genome assembly GCA_037968975.1 of Woeseiaceae bacterium. GTDB lineage: Bacteria > Pseudomonadota > Gammaproteobacteria > Steroidobacterales > Woeseiaceae > UBA1847. The sequence continues at coordinate 57,008 of JBBKWL010000091.1, forward strand.
GTGACAGTCGCGTTCGATTGCAGCAGCAGGCTGGCCATCGGTTTGCCAACGATATTGGATCGGCCGATGACAACGGCGTTCTTTCCGGAAAGATCTTTCCCGAGTTGCGCCTCAATCATCAGCATACAACCCGCCGGTGTGCACGGTACGAATGCGTCGGCTGTATTCCCGGAGGTCAACTTGCCAATGTTGATGAAATGAAAGCCATCGACATCCTTGTGTGGCGCAACTGCCTGAGTAACGGCTTGCTCGTCCAGATGTTTCGGCAACGGCAGTTGTACGAGGATGCCATGGATGCTGGCGTCATTATTCAGGTCGTCGATCAGTGCGAGGACATCATCTTGTGATGCGTCTGCAGCGAGCGTGTGCTGCACGGAATAAAAGCCGCAGGACTCGGCCGTCCGCTTCTTATTACGTACGTAAACCTGGCTGGCAGGGTCCTCGCCGATGATGACGACGGCGAGGCCGGGCGTCAGGTCGTGTTCTTTCAGCAACGCCGTGGTGTCGCGTGCGATCTGCGCAGATAACTCTGCGGCCATTGCCTTGCCATCAATCCGGATTGCGCTTGTCATGTGATCCAGTGCCTCGCTGCTAGGCGGCGCATGGTACCGGTGCGATAGTCCTAGGTAAATAGCCGGCGGCGCCGGGTCAGGGCGTACAGGAACACGGCCGGTGTGGTCGCCGCGGCGATGTGTTTGAGTGAATGGCCGCTGATGAGGAAGCCGAGGTCGAACACTCGCGCGTCGAAAAACTCCAGCAGTTTGGCCAGGAAATAGAAGGCCAGCATCCACCAGAAGTAGCGCGCTTCGCCGATAACAGGCTTGTGGGTCAGCAAGATTACGGGAATCAACAACATTGGCAGGAACTGCACAACGGCATAGGGGCGTAAGTCGCCAACCCCGCGTGCTTCTGTCCAGGCCCAATACTCAACCGATACGAAACCAACGATTAGCAGCGGCAGCAACAGCATGCGCGCGACGCGCGCGGATACAAATTCGGCAACAATAATGGTCACCAGGCCGGCAAATCCTATTGTCATGGGCAGTCGATCCCAGAGCAATGTTTCATTGCTCGGCGCGAGGTGGTACCAGGAGGAACCGAAAGCGGTCAACAGAATGCCGATGAAAAATACGTGGTAAGCCATTTCCGCCGTGCTCACGCAGACCTGGCCTGCATGGCGATGCACAAATACCAGTCCCGCCGCGCCGACAATCAGGAACGGCAGATTTGAAACGACGTTCCAGAAATTGGACACACCCAGGAACGCCCGGGTATCGATGAATTCGTGATACGCAGGATCTTGCGGCACCGCCGACGTGAGCAAAAAAACGGCCGCAATTACGAGCACGGCGATTGCAACAACCACAGCGGTGCGCGCTGACATCAGGTCAGTTGGTGCAGGCTTTTCGCGTCTTCGTAAATACGCATGAATTCGAAGGCAACCGTCTGGCCTTGCCGGACGAACCGATTCATGCCGAGCATCGTGCCTGCGGCGGGCTGCATCCAGTGCTCCTCAGATCCTGGCTCGCCTGCGGCACTCGCCCAACAGCCGGACAACCATGCGAGTTGGTCAACCGTTGCGGGTGTCGGCACGGCCGCGGAACAGACCGCGAACAATGGCGCGACCGTGAAAATCAGTAGAGCAGTAATCTTAATCGTCATTCTCACACCTCCGGTCGCAAGCGAATTTGACCGTACCCCTTGTGTCAGGTCGCGGCAAGCAGTTCGATCGCGTAAACTCGGCCTCGTACTCTTTCAAAAGGTAAGACGATGGCCGACAGCCGCCACTACGATACAGTCGCATTCGATGTCCGTGACAACGCCACGATGCTGTTTTTTGCGAAAACGACGCCCGAGGGCGACATCAATGATTACTTGCTGCTGATGCGGACCATCGAAGACGACTTTGATGAGTCGATGTACATCGAGATCAATGAGAATCAGTTCGGCGGCCACGACCTGATTCGTGAGGCGGCATTGATGGGCAACACGCTGACATTGACATTGCACCAGGCTGCGAAGGAATTGGACGGTGCTACACAGATCGTTCTGACCTTTGCTGACACGCCTGAGAATGGCACCAGCATCGAGCGCGGCGCATTTCGTGTACTCGGCGACACGCTCTCCGCCGGACATGCTTGAGCTCAAACCTGCCTGCGAAAACTGCGGCGTAGAGCTGCCGCAAGATTCCAACATCGCGATGATCTGCTCGCACGAGTGCACTTTCTGCGAGAAGTGTGTGAACGGCGTGCTTGGCGGCCAGTGTCCCAATTGCGGCGGCAATTTTGAACGCAGACCAACCCGTATTGCGCCCGGTTCAGGCGATTGAAGACCGAGCACTACAGCGTCTACCTGCTCAGATGCGCCGACGACAGTTTGTATACCGGGATCGCCACAGATGTCGACCGACGTCTGCAGGAACACCAATCAGGCCCGCGGGGCGCGAAGTATTTGCGGGGACGTGGTCCGCTCATCCTTGAGTTTCAACAGCAAGTGGGCGATCGCGCGAACGCATCGAAAGTCGAGTATTTTCTGAAGAATCTGGCCAAAGCGGACAAGGAAGAACTGGTGGCAGGGCGTAAATCGCTTGCTGAGCTCACCGCGGACCTGCCGCTGGATCAGGCGTCCGGTGCCGGCGGCGGGTAAAGCACCAGCTGTTCCCCGAAAACGGGAAGGTGCAGCCGCGCATCGTTGTCCCAGGTCTTCCGAAATTCTTCGAGCCAAGCAGCAGAATCTACGAGATTATCGATTACCCGTGGACTAAGTTCGATGTGGCCGAACGGCCGCGTGTAATCGTCAAAATGGATGGGTATAACGCGTTTGGCACCCGTCGATGACACCAACGACAGCCAGTATTTTTCAGCATATTCACGACCAAAATTTTCCAGCCCGAAGGCGCTCAGCATCACAACGTCAGCGACTACGTCGTCGAGCGCGCCCGGGAGAAATCCGGCGCTGCCCTGGACCAGCGTTGTGCCCTGTGGATGCATCACAACGATCGAATAGGATTTTCCCTCTCGCCACGCACTGACCGGCGCCGGTAATTCCAGCGGCGCGTCAATCGTGCCCGGAAACGGCACGGAACTCCCCCAGCCTAACGGCGCATGAGTGGAGTTAATAATTCGCACGGAAAATTCACCAAAGCTGTATTCGCCACCGTTCTCTGCAATAACGATCTGGTCTTCCGGGACGCCTGCGCCACGCGCGATATTCGCCGTTGTCTCTGAACCGATGATCGAGGCGCTGCTGCGATTCGCGATCGCGCCGATGTCCATTGTGTGATCGAAATGTGAGTGCACAGGAATGATCGCGGCAAGCCGGCGTATCTGGTACTCATCCAGGACGAAGTTGACCTGTGCTGCACTGCTTTGCACTTTCGCAGAGAACAGAATGTCGGCCACGGAGGGACGCGAGAAAAATCCGTCAATCAGGATTTGCGTATCACCGTCGTCGAATAGCAGCGTGGTTACGCCAAGCCAGGTAGCGGTCACCGCATCCGGTCGCGATTCGAATTCGGGATAGGGCGGCCAGTCAATTTCGCTCAATTGCGGTCGATCGTTCCACAGTGCCGTAACCAGTACCGACGCGACCACGAGCAATACCGCCAGGCCAATGGCGACTCGCCGCGTCCAGAGGTCAAGCTGCTCCCGGTTTAGTCGCATCGCCTGTGGCTACTGTCCGGCAACAATTCTGGCCCCGTGGCCAACGAGAGGCGCCAGATAATTGCCGAGGGCGTAGCCGAGCAAAGCCATCAGGATGGATGCCGGCACCAGGTTCGGGCGGTGATGCGCCGCGACAATCGGTGCCGATGCTGCGGCACCAATATTTGCAGCGGAGGCGATCGCCACGCTGTGAATATCGACCCTGAAAAGCCATGCACCCGCCAGGCAAAACAGGCCGTGGATAAAGATCCAGATAAACGCCCCAAGAACGAACATCGGCGCCTCCGCCAATCCGGAAATGGACGCTCGGGCACCCATGCCGGCAACAAAGACGTAAACGAGCGCTGTACCCAGGGCGGTTGTGTTCGGCAACTTCGAAACCGCGGTAGTCGAAAGCAATAACGCGGCTGTTGTTACCAGCAAGATGCGCACAGTCGTCGTTGAAAATGCGGTTTCAAGACCCGGGCTGAGTCCAGCCAGTCCCGCGGCAATACCCGGAGCGAGTGCCGTCGCGATCCAGGTAACGCCGATCGCAATCGCGCCGATAAACAGATACTGCGGCATCGTCGGTGCCTGGTCTTCCTCAACGTGCAACTCGGCGGCTGCATCCATGCTGGCGAGTCGGTCTTCGGGAACGCGCGCCCATTTATTAAATTTGTCGGCAAAGTCTCGCGACATCAGGAGCAGCGGTAGCCAGACAACATAGATGACGTTATCCGCAAGCACGGCGAGGCCGAATTGCTCCTCGGAGGTCCCCAGCATTTCTGCAGTAGCAGCCATATTGGCCGTGCCACCGATCCAGCTTCCGGCAAGTGCACCGTAGCCGCGCCATGCATCATCTGACAATGAGCCGTGCACAATATAATACGCGACTACGCCGCCGACCATCACTCCCGCAGTTCCCATCAGCATGACCAGCACACCCTTGCCCATGACCCGAACCACTGCCGGGACATTTACTTTTATCAGCATCAAGACAATAAACACCGGCAACGCTATGGCGCTCAAACCCGGGTAGACAGGCGAATCGCTGGGGATAACATCGAAATTATTCAGGAATACCGGTGTGGCATAGATAAACAGCAGCGGCGGCAGGTAGTTGAACAGCTTCGCCTGAGTGACTTGTTGCAGCATGAAGAAGAACGCGGCAACGAATATCAGTACCGCGAGAACGCCTAGCGGTGAATTTACCAAAGCTTCGGAATTATCCATCGTTTGCAGAGTCTCGGGCCAAGATGATCGACCGAGTATAAAGGAATCGACTAAGCGATTTGCGCCTGCAGATCCTTGCGTGTTGCGTCATCGGTCAGAGCGGCCGAATTCACGGTCAACCAGACGGCATCCCAGTCTTCGACCTTGCTGGGCCCGAATACGAACTTGGCAATATAGCTATCCAATTGTGCAACCCGGATGACGTTCTTCGGTGGCGGCGTTGGAAAGTCCACCTTGCCGGTAAATACGACGAGGTTGGCGACCGGCACATCCGGAAGTACACCGCGCAGCGCGCGGGTGCGGCCTTCATTTTGAATGAGTGGGTTCAGGAAGCGGCGTTTGATCGTGCCGTCGACGTTGTTCCACTGAGCATCGTTTTCATCGCCGAAAACAATGCCGTTGTAATGTTTCGTCTGAATACACAGTATGCCGCCAGCGGTCAGAATCGCATGATCAATCTTCGTCAGGCCACCGTAGGCACCTGGCAGGATAAAATCATGCAATACATCGGGACTACGCTTGTCGAGAGCACGTCTGATTCTCAATGTGCCGACCCAGCGCGTGATCAAGCTGAGTACATGACTGGCAGTGGACCGGAATATGAGGGTGAGCAACAGGGCGCCGGCAATCGTGAAAATGAACGCGGCAGGTCCGACATTGGTGATACCGGTCGTCAACGTCGGTTCAGCCGCAAGTGCGGGTAGCGCGATAAGCGGCAGACTGGCAGCAACGAAACGAATAAACACGATCATGTCCCAAGGATAATAAATTTTGCCCGCGAAGAATCGTAACAGATCACGTTTTGCGATTCTGGTGCGTGCCTAACCCGGATAAGCCACGTAGTAGCCGTCCAAATGCCCTACCCGTACCGCTGTTTCGAACACTTCGCTGAGCAATTCGGCGGTCAGCGTCTCGTCCTTGCAACCGTCGGCCACTACCGCGCCTTGCTTGAGTAACACGACGCGATCGACTTCAGGCGGGATCTCGTTGAGGTGATGGGTGACGATGACAATATTCTGGCCGGAAATGGCCAGCCGGCTGATCTGCCGCAGATAGTCGAAACTGGCAGAAATATCCAGTCCGGCCGTGGGCTCGTCCAGAATCAGCGTTGCCGGCTCATGTACAAGGGCGCGGGCGAGCAGGCAGCGCCGTTGCTGTCCGGTCGACATGGACTTGAGCTCAATCCTGCCGAAATCCGCCATGCCCAGTCTGGCCAGGATTTCACGGGCTTTGGTGATGTGCTCGGCGCTTACGCGATCAGCCAGGAGACCGTGAATTCCGATGCTGGATTGAAATCCGGACACAACGACCTCCAGCGCAGTCGTGGTCGGCGTATAGCGGTTGTGCAGATCATGCGATACCACGCCAATTTTCTTCCGCAGGTCCCAAACGTTCCAGCGATCGCGTCCGAGTATGCGTACCCAGGAGTCGTCTTTAACGACCGGGTACAACTCCCGGTTGATGGTTTTCAGCAGCGTGGTTTTGCCGGAGCCGTTCGGGCCAAGAATCGCGATCCGCTGGTGTTGCGGAATGGTGAGGTTGAGATTTTCGAAGACACAGGTGCTGCCACGCCAGATGGTGGCGTTGCGAAAATCGACCAGGGCAGGTTCGGACACGGGTGAGACGTCTAGATCTCGGACGACAGGCGCGCAGGTCTCCAGGACTTGTGCTCGATGAATGCCGGTTGTTCGTCCGGATCGGCGAGTTCTTCAAGTCGTTCCGCCAGCCATTGAAACCATTCGAATGCTTCGTCGTTGCCGACTTCTTCACGCAATTCGTAAACCCAGTTCTCCAGTTTTTTCCACAAGATCACCGCGCTGGATCCCATCAGGTTTTTAACAACAACGTAGGGCACGATGCGCTGATGCGTCATCACCCCAATATTCTCCATCGTCGTGCTGATCTGCATCGCACATTTTTCCAGGCACTGCTGGCGAATTTCATTCTCTTCGCTGGTCGCGCCGTCCGGCAGCTTCAAAATGCGCTCGTATGCTCTGTTGAATTCCGGGTTGCCAAAAAACCGAAACAATTCAATCGCAGCAAGTTCACGTCGCTGTTGTCGAAAATTGCGCATTTGCATTACCGCAAATATCAAACCGCCAACGACGACCAGCGCGCCCAGGATCTCGGCCATGTCGGCCAAGCGTGACAAGTCGTTCATCGATGAGTCTCCGTTTCAAATTGAAATAACATGCTATTCGAACCCCAGTCGCGCATCAGGCGGCGTGTAGTTTCCACTTGCCACGCCGAAATACAAGGACGCTAAACAATGTGACAAGCGATTCGGACAGTACGATAGCGACGAATACACCATTGGGGCCGTACTCCAAACCTGTTGCCAGCCAATAAGCGAGCGGTATTTGCATTAGCCAGAAGCAGACAATATTGATTATTGTTGGCGTGAATGTGTCGCCGGCACCGTTTAAGGCCTGCGTCAGTATCATGCCTACAGCAAAAACAGGGAAGCCAACTCCGAGGATCCGCAGGCAATTCGTACCATAGTAGATGACCTCGGCGTCGCTGGAAAACAGTCCGGTTATTGCGGGGGCGGCCGCGATTAGCGAAAACCCGACCAATGTCATGAAAAAGAAGTTGTATCTGGCTGCACGCCACGCGGATTGCTCAGCTCGTGCCGGCTGACCCGCTCCCAGGTTCTGCCCGACGAGTGTTGCCGCCGCATTGCCAAGGCCCCACGCAGGCAGCCAGACGAACTCGAGCATGCGCAGCGCGATCGTGTAGGCCGCAATCGCGTTGCTGCCATACAGCGCGATTATGCGCATGACGATGATCCAGCTCGACGTTGAGATCAGGAACTGGCCAACGCCACCGATCGAGATGACCAGCATGCGCTTGATCAGCCTGGGTACGAGGCGCAGATGGCGGAAGTGAAATTCGAGTCGGCCGCGGCCGTCGAACAGGAACCAGAGTTGATACAAGACCCCGACGCCGCGGCCGATGGTGGTCGCGACAGCTGCGCCGGTTACGCCCATTTCCGGAAACGGGCCGAGGCCGAAAATAAAGCAGGGATCAAGGATGATATTGAGGCCGTTTGCGATCCAAAGCGAGCGCAATGCGACTGCCGCGTCACCTGCACCGCGAAACGCGGCATTCAGAATGAACAGGTACAAAATAGTGACTGAGCCGCCCAGCATCACCGCCGTAAACCCGGCGCCAGTCGCGATCACGCTTTCGGACGCCCCCATCAGGTACAACATATCTTTGGCGTACAGCACGCCAACCACGCCAATCAGAATTGACATTACTGCGCCCAGCCACAGCGCCTGGCCGGTTACACGGGCGGCAGCATCAATATTTTTTGCGCCGACGCGTCGCGACACCATTGCTGTGATGCCCATGCCGAGACCGACGGCGACTGCGTACAGCACGGTGACCAGTGCTTCTGTAATACCAACGGCAGCAATCGCATCGGTCCCGAGCTGCGAGACGAAGGCGATGTCGACTACGGCGAATACGGCCTCCATCGACATCTCGAGCATCATCGGAATAGCCAGCAACCCCAGCGCACGCCCAACCGGGCCGACTGTGTAATCGGTGTCATCATCGCGCAACGACAGCCGCACAAATGCGACACATCGCTGCAACAAGGACGAGTCAGGGTTGAGCGTGGTCATTTCAATTGCAAGTCAAAAAGCGGGAGCTCAGATGGTAAGCTTTGGCGGCAGCTTTATCGACAGGGACAGACGGATGCCGGATGGATTGCTACCGATACTCTTGATTATCGCGGGCGTGATTGTCTACGCAATCTCCAAAGTGATGGCGAATGTTCGCAAGAGCGCAAAACAGTGGGATCAGGTCGACAAGAGTAAGCTCAAAGAATGGGACGATGAAGAGGACGACTAGCCGCGCGCATCATCCTTGAGCAGTTGATCCAGTTCGGCCGCAGTGTCCAGCGCCGACTGCAGCAATTTGTCCTCCGACTGGTGAAACGCGTGTTGCTCCCGCAGCAATCGTTCATCGCGCTCGCGAAAAGACTCGATGACCATCGCAATATCGTCTGCGCTCACACCGACAGACGTCAAAACCTCCTCCGAAATTGCGAGACTCGATAGAAAGGTCTCGCGAAATATCTGCTCGACACCGAGGTCCATTAGTTTGTGCACGTGGCGCCGGTTGCGGGCGCGTGCGACGATCTTGAGATGTGGAAAGTGGCTGGTCACAGCCGCAGCGGTTCGCATCGACGCTTCGACATCATCAATAGCAAGCACGAATATTTTCGCGTGCTCGGCTCCCGCCGCACGCAGTATGTCCAGCCGGGATGCATCGCCGTAATGCACAACGTTGCCGTAGCGACGCACGACATCCACCTGCGAAGAATCGATTTCCAGCGCAGTGAATGAGCGGCCAGCGACTCGCAGCAGGCGAGCCACGATCTGACCGACACGACCGAAGCCTGCGATAATGACATCGCTGTGTTCATCCTCCATGGCATCGTACTCGGGCTCAACAGCGGCGGCTTTGCGATCGCCATAACGTTCAGCTGCCATGTAAGCAAACGGTGTGATTAACATTGACAGTGCCACAACCAGAATCAACTCATCGATCAATGTTGCCGGTAGCAAGGCGTCACGAGCTGCGATACCGAACAATACGAATGCGAACTCGCCGCCTTGCGACATCGAAGCGGCGAGACTCCACGCAGAACGCGCATTACACATGCCGAATCTGTGCGCCAGCGGAACGAGGGCCGCCGCTTTCGCTGCCATTAGCAGCGCAACCATGATCAGGATGCGTAGCGGGGATTCGAGCAGCAAGCCGATGTTGACCGACATACCGACAGCGATAAAAAACAGACCGAGCAACAGACCCTTGAATGGACCGATATCCGCTTCGAGCTGGTGTCGAAACTCTGAATCGGCCAGCAGCATGCCCGCTATGAATGCGCCGAGCACCATCGACATTCCGGCGAATTCCATTAGTAAGGCGGCGCCGATGACCACCAGCAATGCGGTGGCTGTAAATATCTCGGGAATTTTCGATCCGGCTGCAATCTGCAACACCGGACGCAAGAAATATCGACCCACAATGATCAGACCGCCAATCGTGAGCACCATGATGCCAAGTTGGGTACCGTCCATACCCCCTTCGGCGCTTGCTCCGAGCATAGGCAGTATGGCAATCAACGGAATTGCGGCGAGATCCTGAAACAAGAGAATCGAGAATGCGGCACGGCCGTGCGAGGTGGTCAGCTCCTTCTTCTCCGCCAGCATTTGCAACACAAACGCTGTTGATGAAAGCGCGAGTATCAAGCCAACAATCACGGCCGGCTGGCCGGCGAGGCCCAATGCCCAGGCGACCGCCGCGATGATTGCCGCACTCAAAACAACCTGGGCGGCGCCGAGTCCAAAAACCATTCTTCGCAAAACCCAGAGTCGCGACGGTTGTAATTCGAGGCCCACTATAAACAGCAGAAATACCACGCCCAATTCCGCGAAATGCAGAATATGTTCCGGGTCATGAATAAGCTTTACGCCGAACGGGCCGATGATGATGCCCGCAGCCAGGTAACCCAATATTGATCCGAAGCCCAGGCGCCGACTAATAGGGACCATGACGATGGCAGCGAGCAGATAAATGATTGATTGCTCTAACAAGCTCATGTGTGCTCCAAAGTTCAGAACTCGACCGTAGCAGCATAGTCTAGTCTGGCGACGATCGGTGATCGACCCGTATGCCCGTTTTCGATTAAACTATGCCGTCTTCGCCAACCGTCTGGCACGCTGGACCAGCATCATTCAGGATATGCCCATGATCAATCGTTTCGTCTTCACCCGCAGTCTCTGCGCCGTAGTTTTTGGCGCAGCATTGCTTTTTGCGGGGTGCGACATGGGTAATTCCGATTCATCATCAGCTGACAACCAGGCCGCACTCGACAATGTCGATGCCATGGCCAGAGAGCATGCAAATGACACGACCGACGCCAGCGCCGGAGCACAAATTGCGCCGCAGCAGGCGGTAATATCAGAGCGGCTCCCCTACGGTGAAATTGGTGACCAGCTGGTGTATGGGCATTTCGTATTTCCGGCCGACATGGTCGAGCCGCTACCTGCCGTGATCGTCATTCATGAGTGGTGGGGATTGAATGACAACGTTCGGGCGATGGCGGACCGACTTGCAGCGGAAGGCTATATCGTTCTCGCGGTAGACCTGTATGACGGTGAGACGGCTTCATCTGCTGATAGCGCCCGACAGCACATGTTGCAGGTCGTCGAACACCCGGAAAAGGCGCAGGAGAATATTCGCAAGGCATATGAGTTTGTTAACGAAGTTGCCGGCGCGCCGCGTATAGGCTCGCTCGGTTGGTGTTTCGGCGGTGGCTGGTCACTGAATACCGCTTTGCTGTTCCCTGACGAACTGGATGCGGCGGTCATTTACTACGGACAGGTGACAGACGATGACGAAGCGCTGCGCCCATTGAATGTACCGATTCTGGGACATTTCGGCGGTGCCGACGAGGGCATCCCGGTTGCGTCGGTCAGAAGTTTCGAAGCCGCGTTGGAGCGCTTACGCAAGGACTACGAAATTAACGTCTATCCCGGTGCGAAACACGCGTTCGCCAATCCAACAGGAGATGCGTACGACGCCAAGGCCGCCGAACAATCCTGGGAAAGGACGCTGGCGTTTCTTGGCCGCACATTGTCGGCTGCTGCCGAAACTACGGAGTGATAGCGGGTTTGAACAGCTGACGGACCTGCTCTTCCGGCAGCTCTGCTACTTTCAACGCCGACGCGCCGACGACGGTTTCAGCAGCCACCATTGCGTTGACAATCGCTTCTTCCGTGGCTTGGATGGTGGCCGCAAACACCGCGGTCAAATCGTAATTCGGATAGAGCGTGACTTCTCTGAGATTCGACTCGTCGATCCGCCCTGAGTTCGCCGTCGAGAAAGCAACGAAAATGTCACCCGAGCCATCGGTGCTGACGGCGCCGAGCCGTCCGAGCGCAAGAGAAGGGCGCTTGGCCACGCGCCCAAGTTGATGCGGTAGTAACGGCGCGTCGGTCGCGACCACCACAATGATCGAACCGTCGCGCGTGCGTCGCGAAGTAGCACTCGCACTCGATTCGTCACAGTAGGGATACCAGTCCACGTGACGCTCGATGCCGGAGTCTGCGAAACAGTGCTGGCCAACCGGTAACAGATGAGAAACCGGCTTACCGCCGATCCTGAGATCATCTCCGTCCCAATTGTAATTGCACTGCACCAGTACGCCGACGGTATAAGACGCATCGCCCACCTTTATTTGCCGCGAAGCCGTTCCGATTCCACCCTTGAATCCATTGCACACCATCCCTGTGCCACCACCGACGGCACCTTCCATGACCGGCCCTGTGGTTGCGTTTCTCAGCGCGGCAAGCGCGTGCTCCCGGGTTACGTGAAATCCGTTGATGTCGTTCAATGCCCCGTCGTAGGTTTCAGCGACCACCGGCGCATGCCAATCTGCCGTCCAGCCAGCTTGCACCATCCACGCGACTACTGCGTCCCGCACCACTCCTACGCTGTGGGTATTGGTAATCGCAATCGGCCCTTCAAGCAGCCCGCGCTCCTGCAACCAGGTCGTGCCCGTCATTTCCCCGGAGGCGTTCAGTGTGAACCAGCCGCCGAAGACACCCTCGGTGGAATTCTTTCCGCGTGGATGAATTGCTGTAATGCCCGTGCGCACCGGGCCCTTGCCCACTTCCAAAACGCCATTACCGCTGAACAGCGTGACGTGGCCGACTTCGACATTCGCAACGTCGGTGATTGCATTTAAGGGTCCCGGCTGGCCCACAAATGGAATGCCCAGATCTCGGGCGCGCACGCCTTCGGCAGCAATGCTTGCGGCATCCGGCATGGTGACAGACAGAAGCGCCATAACGACTGCGCAGGAAACGCGAAAATTCATACGGCTTCTCCAGAAAAGCGAATACGACTTAAGGTGAAAGAGCGGCCTCAGGGATGGCGCATTGCAACTCGACCTCCAGTGCGACTGTCTCATAATGCATCGACTCTCGATTCTCGCCGCTACAGTGCAGTGACAGTTGTGCGCTCAGCGCGTCCCGCAATTGGAGTGGTTGCTCCGGGACCGGGTCTTCGCCCGTAATGCAAAAGTCATTGACCGCTATCGGGCCCAGCTGGTTTTGTGGCACTCGAATGCTTGTCTCAACGTCGTTCGCGCCATCCGGGCTGATATTGATTCGGGTATCAGCGATACTGATGGAGATCGTTTTCGGCGCCAGCTCAGCCGGACACAATGCGTCTACGCGAAGGGTAAATGTAAGGCCCGGAAGTTGTACCGGGCCGCCAGACGCTCGCGGTTCAATGACAGCGACGGCGGCGTCGAAATCGACTAACAGCTGGCTTACCGAGTCTTCGGCGCGCGCAGCAGTGCCTATCAGCACTGTTAGTACGACGAAAAAAAAGTGACCACGCATGCAACGAAGAGTACGACATCACTGTCATAAAACAAAAGAAATGATGGTGTGAGCTGAACTGATGATTGAAAGTACAATAAACAAAACCTACAAACTGGCGCGGAGAATCGTCATTGCCGTTGTCGGTAGCACGGTGTTGGCCGTGGGCATTGCACTGATTGTCTTGCCGGGACCGGCGATCGTGGTCATACCGACAGGGCTGGCGATACTGAGTGTCGAATTCGCATGGGCCAGAATGTGGCTGAGAAAAATTCGCCAATCAATTAGCGGTAAGGGTGCTGCGTCGAGAGCCGAACGCGCCGAAAGCCATCGGGACCGTACCGCTCGTTAAAAAAAGAAAGACGCCGGAGAGCTGAAATCGAAGAGTCATTCAGCAAGCCGCTCCTAAACGGAACGGTCTCCGGCGCCCAAGCACCAACGGCACGGGGGGGGTGCGCCGTCTTTTCCAGGTATCGCTGATCAGGCTATCGGGGGAGAGAGTCCTGATCGGGTAGCGTGCCCGGAAATTTTGTTACCTGATTGCCGTTACGAGCTGGCAACCAAAGTTGATGTATGGCTCAGCGCCGGGAAATCAAGGTTGAGCTGACCATTCAAAGCGGAGGTAGCCGCGAAAGCGACTGCGACCAGGACGAGCAGTGCGCCCATCAGCGCGAGCCCGTTTTCTACGTTCTTGGTGTTCATATCCATATCCTTAAGAAAAAATTACTGCTTAATTGCGTTCCATTTTGCTTAGTACATTGCATAGAACGTGCCAACTTTTTTATATGTTTAAAAACAATCAGTTAGGTGTTTTACGGGGTAACGAAATATCGTAAATCACGAAATTTCGTGATCGCTATTTACGATATTTCGTATATACTCCGGCGATGCCAAGGAACAATGACTATGAATGGCTGTTTCGAAAGTCGCCTGCGATGGCGACTTCGATCGGTCCCGACGGGGTTTACGTCGATGTTAACGACGCGATCCTGGAGCGCCTCGGATACACGCGCGCAGAGATGCTTGACCACCGGCCCACTGATTTCGTCACCCCGGAGTCAGCCGAACGGATCGAGAAGGAGTTTCTGCCCGCTCTCAGGAGAACCGGGAAGCTGGAGAACAAACCGATTTCCTTCGTCGCAAAAAATTCGGAAATCGTCGAGTGTCTGGTCAGTTCCCTGGTCGAATACGATCCCGATGGGGAGTTCGTCAGAACCGTCGCCGTCTACACGGAATCCTCCGACGCGGCCCGTGCGACCTTCAAGTACCGCAACCTGTATCGCTCAACTCCGGCGATGCTGCACTCCGTGGACGCTGAAGGAAACGTTGTGACAGTGACCGATCACTGGTTGCAAAAAATGGGCTACAAACGTGAAGAGGTGCTGGGACGGCCCATCAGTGATTTTTTTGCCACCACCGACAAAAAGGACTGGAGCGGCAGCAAGCTGCGCGAGAATATCAATCGGGGCGAATTCAACAACGAGGAGCGCCGGGTAGTCACGAAAAGCGGGCAGGTGCTCGACCTGATCGTCTCTGCAATCTCCAGTCGTGACGCTAACGGCAATGTTGACCGCATGCTGGTCGCATCGAAAGACGTGACCGAGCGCAATCGTGCTGAAAAAGAGCTGCGACTGACGCTGGCGGAAAATGCTCGTTTACGTGAAGAGCTCGAACTGGAACGCGACTATCTGCGCGAAGAAGTGAACGTCGCAATGAACTCGGGACAAATAGTGGGCAGCAGTCCCGTGCTAATGCAAATGCTCAAGCGAGTGGCCGCAGTGGCGGAAACGCCAGCGAGCGTGTTGCTGCAAGGTGAATCGGGTGTCGGTAAAGAACTGGTAGCACACGCTATTCATGCGCAAAGTCCGCGCGCGGAGGAGCCTCTGGTAAAGGTGAATTGCGCTTCGATTCCGAAGGAGCTGTTTGAAAGTGAATTCTTTGGACATGTGAAAGGCGCGTTCACCGGTGCGCACCGCGATCGGGTGGGTCGCTTCCAACTGGCCGATGGCGGCACGATCTTTCTCGACGAAGTCAGCGAAATACCGCTGGAGCTGCAAAGCAAGTTGTTACGCGTGTTGCAGGAAGGCGAGTTTGAGCGAGTCGGCGACGACGTCACACGATCAGTAGACGTGCGGGTGATCGCGGCAACCAATCGAAATCTTGAACAACAGATCGTTGATGGCGAATTTCGGGAGGATCTGTTTTATCGGCTCAGTGTCTTTCCGGTCGATGTACCGGCACTACGGGAACGCGGCGACGATGTGATTCGGCTGGCGCAGCATTTTCTCGAGAAAACCTGCAGTGACTTCGGGCGCCCGCAAATGCAGCTGACCCGGGCCCAGGCGGACATGCTATTGCGCTACACCTGGCCTGGTAACGTTCGGGAACTCAAGAACGTAATCGAACGGGCTGTTATCTTGTCGCCGAGAAACGTACTTCGTCTTGACCTGTCAATGTCAAACCCCGGAGCCGACATACGTCAGGATAGTACAGACGAGACTTCGAATAACGAATTATTAACCGAGTCCGAAATGCGCGATTTTCAAAAAAATAATTTATTGGCTGCCCTGGACCAGGCGGACTGGAAAGTCTCGGGGCCCGGTGGCGCGGCAGAATTACTCGGCGTGAAACCGACGACTTTGGCGGATCGCATCCGTACTTTCGGAGTGCGTCGGGGTGATTAGACGCGGCCTGATTACATGCTGCGCAATCGTCGCAGTGACCGGATTGCAGGCGGCGGAGCCTGAGCTGCCGTTGCCGGTCCGCACCTCGCTCGATATTCGACAGCTGCCGCACGATAGCCTCAGTGTTTTCGTGCAGGATCTGGATAGCGGCGAGGTGATTTTGAAGTGGAATGAGCAGGTCGCACGCAACCCCGGCTCCACAATAAAACTGCTGACAACATTGGCCGCGCTCGACCTGCTCGGCCCGGCGCATACCTGGACTACCGATGTCTTCGTTATGGGGGAGGTCAAGAATGGCCGCCTCGAAGGAGACCTGCTCTTGAAGGGCCATGGCGATCCGTTCCTGGTTACAGAGCGGGTGTGGCAAATGTTGCGCCAGATTCGGCAACTGGGCATTCACGAGATCAATGGCGATTTGCACATCGACGATAGTCATTTCTATTCACGCGAATACGACCCGGCCGCATTTGATCGCCAGCCATTGCGCGCCTATAACGTCGCCCCGAATGCGCTGTTGATGAACTTCAAGGTCGTCCGTTACTGGTTCGAGCCCGAACACGATACCAACAGCGTGCGTGTTTGGCTTGACCCGCCGCTGGAAAATCTTGGAGTCGAGAATGACTTGTCGCTCGCCGCGGGCAGCTGCCGCGGCTACCAGCGTGGCATTACGATATCTGCCAATGAAGCGATCGATCGCATGACTTTCAGTGGCAGGTTTCCGAGCGGCTGCAAGCTCTACGCAATGGACCGCACGGCACTCAGTCACAACGAATTCGTATACGGCCTGTTTATCTCGTTGTGGCGTGAGTCCGGCGGTGAGTTTTTCGGCGGCTGGCAGAATGTTGTCGCACCTGAGGATCTCGAACCGACGCTGAGTTTTCGCTCGTTACCACTTGCGGACGTGATCACACGAATTAATAAATTCAGCAATAACGTCATGGCGCGCCAGCTTCTGTACACACTTTCTGCCGAAGTACTGGGCGCGCCCGGCACCGAGAAGGGAGGGCGTGAGGTAATTTCGAACTGGATTGATGAATCCGGCCTGGAGATGGACGGGCTGGTCCTCGCAAACGGCGCCGGGCTATCGCGCGAAGCTCGCATGACCGCCGCGGGAATGGGGGCATTGCTGGAGTTTGGTTGGCGCAAGCCTTACATGCCTGAGTTCGCTTCCTCATTGGCTTTGTCGGGCAGAGATGGAACTCTGCGGCGGCGTTTCGACGACGCCAGCCTTGACGGCGTCGCTCATCTCAAGACGGGATCACTGGATCACGTCGTTGCAATCGCGGGTTACCTGCAGGCGCGCTCGGGTCGCCGCTTCACCGTAGTTACCATGCAGAATCATGAGGATGTCCATCGGGGCCCGGGGCAGGAGGTGCAGGAGGCTCTGTTGCGCTGGGTCTACGAGCACTAAGCCTGTATAAGGCTGTAGTAGACTGGCAGTCGGGCAGCTTGGGAGGTTGACTCAATGACGATCAGAACGCGTCTGATATTCGGGGCGATTTTATTATTGCCGCTATTGGCTGCGGCCGAAACGGCCTACGTAACCGATAATTTACGTCTCGGGCTGCACCGGGCCACGGATACGAGCGATCGTGCCTTTCGAACACTGGACAGTGGTCAGGAACTTGAGATCCTGACCCGCGACAGAAACTATGCGCATGTGACGCTGCCGGATGGTGTTCGAGGCTACGTCAAGGCAGCTTACCTCGTTGATGAAAAACCAGCGAAACTAATCGTTGCCGAAACACAGGCAGAGGTTGAGCGACTGCAAGCTGAACTCGAACAACTGCGACGTCAATTCGCGGGCCCTGCTGCTACGATTAGCGCGCTCGAGCAGGAGGCCAGCAGTTTGCAGGCACAAGCAGCCGCCAACAGTGTGCAAATAGCGGAGCTCAGCGAAGAAAATTCAGATTTGCGTCACCGGCAATCGCAGCAGCAATATAGCTTGCCGTTAGTTTGGGTTGCTGGTGCCACGGCAGTCTGCCTGCTAGGCGGTATCCTGCTGGCATTGTGGTGGATCGATCGGCGCAGTCGCGCGCGGCACGGCGGTATTCGGATTTACTAGAAAGTTTAGCCGTTCGCTCAGGCTATTGATTGCAGGCGGGTAGCCACGGAATCGCAAGCCATCTCTCCGTTTCGGGTCGGAATGTGTGCGTCGCTGAAGAGTCTGTCAATTTCTACCTGAGACCGAACGTGTCGAGTTTTCTCTAGTTGATCGGCAGTTATATGCGGTGCGAACAGCCTCACAAATTCCAGCATGTAGCGGCGTAAAACCACATCTTTGCGAAACCCGATCCAGGTGGTACTGCGTGGGAACAGGCCGGCCGCGGAAATCTCGGTCATGTCCTCGTCTTCACCATCGTTGGCCATGCCAGCGACAATGCCGACACCCAGTCCCATGCGCACGTAGGTCTTGATCACATCCGCATCGCGCGCAGTGAACACAACATCCGGATCGAGGCCTTGCTCAACAAACGCTCGCTTCAGCGACGATTGACCGCCAAAACTAAATACATAGGTGACCAGCGGATATCGGGCCAGATCCTTAAGCGTAATCTGCCGTTTCAGTTTCGCGAGTTCGTGGTCATTCGGAACAATAATTTTCCTGTCCCAGTGATAGCTGGGTACAAGCAGCAGGTCGCTGAACAAATCGTTTGACCCGGTCGCAATTGCGAAATCAATGTCGTTTGCCTTGACCATGTCGGCTATTTGCTCGGACGTTCCCTGATGCAGGTTTAGATTGACGCGCGGGTAACGCTGCCGAAACTGTCGTACTACGGCGGGAAGAACATAACGCGCTTGCGTATGCGTGGTCGCGATCGACAACGTGCCTTCTTCTTCCTGGAAGTAACTTGCGGCGAGACTGCGGATGCTTTCGGTTTCCGCCATTATGAATCGTGCGCGCTCGATTACCTGTTCGCCGGCAGCGGTAATGCCACCAAGACTCTTGCCTTTACGCACAAACAACTGCAACCCGAGTTCCTCCTCAAGCAATTTTAGCTGTTTGCTAACACCTGGTTGCGACGTAAACAGCTTTTCAGCAGCAGCTGTTATGTTCAAGCCGTTGTCAACGATCGCAAGCAAGTATTTTAGTTGCTGTAATTTCATCCTTTGCCCCCGCAGTTATTACTGTGACCACGGTTTTATGAGTTCGTTTCAATCGAGAAGGAGAATATTGCGGCCTGCATATAACAGTCGGTTATACACACAAGATTAGGAGTGCTAATGCGAATACCTGGTTGCTGTCATACTCTTGATAATGACGGGCAAATCGGTTGCGCTGGCAACTAAATCTGCTATACCTCAAGTAAATAACCAGATAAATAAAGGGATCTCGCGATGATTTACGACAATATTCTGCAAACGATCGGCAACACGCCTGTAGTTCGACTTAATAGAATGGGTCCTGACCATGTTGAGATGTTCGTCAAGGTCGAATCGTTTAACCCGCTCGCATCAGTAAAAGATCGTCTTGCCTACGCGATCGTCATTGACGCGATGCAAAAGGGGGAGTTGCAGCCGGGCGATACTGTCGTTGAGGCCACCTCCGGAAATACGGGCATCGCCCTGGCGATGGTCTGTGCGGCACTGGGGATTTCTTTCGTTGCCACCATGGCGGATTCGTTTTCGATCGAGCGTCGCAAAATCATGCGGGGTCTGGGAGCCAAGGTAATTCTCACTCCGGCTGCCGAACGCGGTACCGGAATGGTGAAAAAAGCGGAAGAACTTGCCGCGAAACACGGCTGGTATCTCGCGCGGCAATTCGAGAATCCCGCGAACCCCGCCTACCACGCGAGTACTACCGGACCGGAGATCCTGCAGGATTTCGCGGGCCGGCGACTGGACTACTGGGTCACCGGCTATGGAACTGGCGGCACAATGACCGGCGCTGGACGTACTATCAAGTCGGCGCGGCCAGACGTCACCATCGTGGCCACCGAACCCGAGGCCGCTGCTCTGTTAGCCGGTTCCGACTGGGCGCCGCACAAAATCCAGGGTTGGACGCCCGACTTCATTCCGGACGTGCTGGATCGTGAGATTTACGATGAATTGCGGTCGGTCAGTGATGATCGTGCGATCGCGGTTTCGAGGGAACTAGCAGCTTCCGAGGGAATATTCAGCGGAATTTCCTCCGGTGCCACGCTGGCGACCGCGTTGGATGTAGCCGCTGATGCCAAGCCCGGATCTGTCATCCTCGCAATGCTGCCCGACACTGGCGAGCGTTACTTGTCGACGCCACTATTTGAAGGCGTAAACGAGGGCTCGGATGACGCGTGGTTAGAGTCGCTCTAATATTCGAATAGGCTTGCGTCAACTAGTATCACTTGAGACTTGAGTCACAGCCAAACAGGGCTGTGACTGGCATCGTTAGGCATTCGGACTATCTCGCCCGGGCGGTGCAAATCTTTGCCAGCCGATCTACACAATCTGCAAATCAGGAAAAACATCGGCAAAGCCAAAGGGCTGTTGCATTCCCTCGTGCCACGAGCGAAAAGCTTTTGCTTCTACGATTTGCAGCGTCATTGTATCTGGAGTAGTGATGGCGCTGACGACTACGAGATCGACAATTTTGTAGCGGATCTGCCTCGGGAACTGATCTCGGGCATGGATGCTGACAGCGAGGTGATACGCCGCTCGTTGAATTCAGGACGTACTCTTCTCGTATTGCCCGTGCACGGTGATGCCACATCACCGGTAGGGATCCTTATCGCGGTATTTTCGCGTAATGCCGGCAAGTCATCGTCATTCAACGCGAACCTGATCGCCAGCATTCTGATACCCGCCGTTGAAATGATTGGCGAGGGCCTGCTGCTGGCCCAGCAGGTGCAGCAATCGGAATCCCTGGTCAGCGAAACTGAGAAAGAATTAACCCTGATCTACGAGGTTGACGAGAAAATTCATGGCGCATCGCGAAGTCATGCCGGCCTGGCGCAACTGGTGGGTCAAAGCGGTCGCTTCCTGAACATTGCGTACAGTGTGCTGCTCATCCCCGGCAAACGTATTCGTGTGAGTGCAACGCACTCGAGCTGGAAAAACGTCAATCGCAAAGTTCTCGATCGATACTTGATTGATCACATGCTGGAAAAACTTGAGGGTCATCGCTGGCCGGTGGTATTCGAGATTCCACGCATCGAAGGCGCCGAGGGCGCCGCTGAACAGGGGTACCAGACCTTGCTCTGTCCGCTGACAGACAAGCATGGCAATCTGGAAGGAATGCTGGCGCAACTCGGGCGCGTGCACGGCGGTGATTTCGGTAAAAGCGAACGCCGATTTATGGCGCATATCGTGCGCAAAGTCGAATATGTCATCGAGCGCTCATTTGATGCGATGACGGGCCTGATGAATCGCTCCGGCTTTGAGGCGCAATTGCAAGAGTCCGGTAAATCGCTGGCGACGGACAAAGAGCCGCACCAGCTCATCTATTTTGATCTGGACAACCTGCAACTCGTAAACGATACCTTCGGTCGCGAAGCCGGCGATGCCGTGATTACGAGATTTGCCCGCTTACTCGAAGAAGGCTTGCCGAGAAACGCCGTAGTCTCACGGTTGACCGGTGACGATTTCTGCATCTTGTTAACGCATTCGAATGGCGAAGCGTCGTTGCAACTTGCTACTGAGGTTCGCAGAAAAGGCACCACGCTGCGCTACCTGGAGGGCGATAAGTCTCTGCAGGTCACGATGAGCATCGGTATTGCTGAGTTTAATTGCGGCGCACAGGACGAGGGTCACGCCCTAACCATGGCTCGCATGGCTTGCGAAGGTGCCAAAGAGCATGGTCGCGATCGCATTGAAGTGTATGACGATCAGAATCAAAGCATGATTCGTCGCCACGACGACATGCAGTTGGTGACGCAAATTCAGCAGGCTATTGACTCGGACGGGTTTGAGTTATTGGCGCAGCCGATCATGAGTCTCAAGCAGCGCAAGAGCCCGCCTCGATTCGAGATTCTGCTGCGCATGAAGGATCGCGACGGACAATATGTACCCACCCAGGCATTGTTCTCGGCCGCTGAACGCTACTACTTAATGCCGCAGATTGATCGTTGGGTAACCTCGAAGACGATCGCATTGCTCGCTGATCATGCGCAGACTGTTGCAGACACCGGCGCTAACTTTGCTATCAATTTATCGGGTCAGTCGCTGAGCGACGATGACATTCTTGAATTCATCGACGAAGAGCTGCATGCGAGTGGCATTCCCGCTTCTACCCTGGGCTTCGAAGTAACGGAGTCGGCAGCGGTCTCAAATCTACGCAAAGCGCAGACCTTTATTGATGCCTTGCGCGAACGTGGCTGTCAAATTTCGCTCGATGACTTCGGTGCGGGCCTGAGTTCTTTTGCCTATCTAAAGAATTTTAATGTCGATACTCTGAAAATTGATGGCGGGTTCATTCGCGACATCACCGATAACCGCATATCCGAGTCGATGGTTGCTGCTATTACCCAGGTCGCAAAGGTGATGGAATTGCAGACAGTCGCTGAGTACGTAGAAAGCAAAGAGACGCGCCAGCTGGTCAAGAAACTGGGAGTGGATTTCGCCCAGGGCCACGAAGTTGGCAGACCATTGCTGTTTGCAGAGACGCTCGAACAACTTGCGACTGCCGAGAAGACCTCAACCGCCTAAAAGACGCCTGCCTCAAGGCCTGCGGCAAGTGTCAGACCCAATTCTTCACATTCGGCAAGCCGCTGCGGGTCAAACTCGCCGGCGATCAGGACCGGCTCCTGGATTTCACGCACAGCCAGTCCGCTCAAGATTCGCCGCAGGCTACTGATGGCCCCCGAGCCGTCATTGCCTGCACGGACAAACAAGGCATAGGGTTTGCCGTTAATCTTGCCCTCGCAAGGGTAGTACGCTCGATCGAGAAAATACTTCATGGCACCGCTCATGTAGCCAAAATTCTCAGGCGTTCCGAGCAAAAAGCCGTCACACCACAACAGGTCATCGGCCTCTGCTTCGAGCGCCGTTTTCACCCGCACATCCACCCCGTCCACAGCGGTGCTTCTGGCGCCCGCGATGACTGCATCCGCCATCTGCGACGTGGTCCCGGACTGTGTGTGATAGACGATTAATAGATGTTTCGACATTGGGCGCAGTGTAACTCGTTGTAGACTGCACGGCATGGCACTGCACACACACCAGACAACGCTAAGCGAACTCGAGAAATTACCGCCTGAGTTGCGCGAGTACACGCGACTGCAGTTGCAACGAATCGATGCGCTTGAAGGGCGACCGTTTGTCCCGGATGACATGCTCGCAACGCTGGTGCGATTGCTTGCCTGTAGCGAGTTTGGCGGCAAGATATTCTTGCGTGAGGTGAACTGGATAGTGGCGCAAGGCGAGCTGCTGTCCCGGCCCCCGGACCTCGCCAACTTGCAAGCGTTCGCGACGCAACTGGCAACGAGCACCGCGTCGCTTGATGCTGTCCAGAGTGACATTCGTCGTTATCGCAATCGTTATTTCCTGCATGTCCTATGGCGCGAATTTGCCGCGACCGCGACGCTAAATGAGACTTTGCATTCAATTTCGGATCTCGCGGAAGAGCTGCTAAAGGCCGCGGTTGAGTATGCGCAACATGCGTTGCAGGAGCGCTTTGGCGTGGTATCGGACGAGCACGGCGAGGTGGTCTCGCTGGTGGTGCTTGGAATGGGCAAACTGGGTGGTCGCGAGCTCAATTTTTCCTCCGATATCGACCTGATATTTCTGCATCCGGGCGGCAATGACAGCGACGGGCGCAAGTCACTCAGCGCGCATGAATATTTCACTCGCGTGAGTCGCATGGTCGTTGCTTTGCTGGAACAGCCAACCGCCGATGGTTTTGCTTTTCGCGTAGATACCCGCTTGCGGCCATTCGGAGATAGTGGACCGCCCGTGACCAGTTTTTCCGCGCTTGAGTCGTATCTCGTCCAGCACGGTCGTAGTTGGGAGCGCTACGCCTATATAAAAGCGCGTGCAGTGGGCCCAGTTCCGCCAGCGGCAGTGGCGACAGATCTCTACGACAACATGATCAAGCCCTTCGTCTATCGGCGCTATCTGGACTACGGCGTATTCGAGTCACTGCGCGAAATGCATGCTTTGATAGCGGCCGAGGTGCAGCGGCTTGATTTGGCCGACAACGTCAAGCTGGGCCCGGGTGGAATCCGCGAAATTGAATTCGTCGTGCAGTCGCTGCAGTTGGTGCGCGGCGGAAGTCGGCCCGATCTGCAAAGCAGAGAACTGCAAACGGTATTACCAAAACTTGTCGGCCGGCGCGGCGTGAGCGCCGCCGATGTTGATGTGCTGCTCGCCGCCTATAAATTCCTGCGGCGCGTCGAGAATTTTCTGCAGGCATGCCGCGACCAACAGACCCATGAATTGCCGGTTGATGCCATTGACCGTGCACGGTTGGCCGTCGCAATGCAGTGCGCCGACTGGCCCACACTGCGGGCGCAAATGGACCTTCATCGTGACCATGTTGCGAGCCAGTTTGAAAAGATTGCTTTTCGTGAGCAAAGCGAGGACTCCGACAGCGACTCAAAAGGTCTATTGCGTGGGCTGTGGAAAAATTCGTCGCTGCCGGAAGATTGGTCAACCGCCTTGCAGGAAAACGGTTTCGACCATGTGGAGGAGATCGTGGCAACGATCGTCGCCTTCAAAAATACGGCGGCGCATGCCGACGTCGCCGCACGGCAGCGCTTGCAGCAGTTCGTGCCGAACCTCTTATTACTGCTGCAGGACTCCGACCGACCGCTGCTGGCATTGAAGCGCACGCTTGCTGTGGCCGAGAAAGTTTTGCGCCGCAGTGCTTACATAGCGCTGCTCAATGAGAACGCTGCGGCTATGGCCAAACTTGTCGGGCTTTGTTCACGCAGCGCGTACGTTGCCCGGCAAATCGCACGTTACCCGGTCCTGCTCGATGAATTGCTGGACCCGGAAATATATGTGGAGAGAATTTCTCGCAAGGGGATGCAGGCGGAGCTGGCGGAACGCGTCGCCGCCCCAGGCAGCTTGGATAGTGAGGCACAGATGGAAATTCTCGCGAAATTTCAGCGGGCTATCCAGTTTCGAATAGCGCTCGCAGATTTCGATGCGACCTTGCCAATCATGCGCGTCAGCGACTGCCTCACGGAGCTGGCGGAAACTGTTCTCGAACACGCCCTGTATATCGCCTGGCGTGATTTGACAGAAAAGTATGGCAAGCCCGGAGATGCAGGATTTACGATCATCGCCTATGGCAAACTGGGTGGTCTGGAGCTCTCCTATGGATCGGACCTGGACCTGGTTTTCCTGCATGATTCCGGCGCTTCCGGGCAACTCACCGACGGTCCTAAGCCGTTGGATCACCTTATGTTTTTTACGCGGCTGGTGCGCCGCCTGGTGCATTTCTTGACGACGCGGACGGCATCGGGAAGCTTGTACGAAATCGATACTCGTTTGCGACCTGACGGCAAGTCTGGCTTGTTGGTTAGCAGCGTCGCGGCGTTCCAAAGCTACCAGGAAACAAACGCGTGGACCTGGGAACATCAAGCGCTCTTAAGAGCAAGGCCGGTGGCCGGAAGCAGCAGTATCGCCGAAAAATTTCTGCAAATTCGCCATACGACGCTAACGGCGGGTTTGCATCAGGAAACCTTGCGCAATGACGTGACCTCAATGCGCTCTCGCATGCGCAAAAATCTGGACAAGAGCGACGCCGAACGCTTTGACCTGAAGCAAGGTAAAGGCGGCATCGGAGATATCGAGTTCCTGGTGCAATACCTGGTCCTGGCCAATGCGGCGAATCACCCATCCGTCATTCAGTATTCAGACAACATTCGTCAACTCGATGCGTTGGCCGAGACTGGCTGCATCGATCAGGCCACAGCATCACAGTTGCAGGCGAGCTATCGTGACTACCGACATCGTGCCCACCACTTGTCGCTGGACGACCGCGCCAC
Source organism: Woeseiaceae bacterium (assembly GCA_037968975.1). Taxonomy (GTDB): domain Bacteria; phylum Pseudomonadota; class Gammaproteobacteria; order Steroidobacterales; family Woeseiaceae; genus UBA1847. Next base: position 82,885 of record JBBKWL010000091.1, read on the forward strand.
GCTCGTCGCGCAAAGTGAGTTTGTGCAGCAGCGTAAGGGGGTATGTGACGCCTGGAATTCGTTTCTCGCCGCCGGGTAGGCTTATAATCCGCCCAGCAAATCTTCCCTCATTAACTTGGTAGAGATAAATAGTGGCATCCAGATCCGGCACCGTTGACGAAAACCTCATTCCAGCCAATGCGCAGCATCGCTACCAGGTGCACGCCAGCGATCTGCCGCTGTCCTGTCCAATGCCAGGCATGTACTTGTGGAATTCGCACCCCAAGGTGTATCTGCCAATCCGGGAAACCGGCGAGGCCAAGTGTCCCTATTGCGGGGCTGAGTATAGTTTGTTAAGTGGCAGCTAAAAGTCTTCATCAGCATCGATAAGTGTATAAAAATCTGAAAAATGTAATTATCGTGCATCGCACTTGAGCGTCAGTCGGGTGCGCGGAGTGCCACTCTGACTGTGACCAGTGGAATTGGCAGCATTTTGACCAATAAGTTCTTAGAAAAGTGTTGATAATCGGAAATAATCTTCGAAATCTCAAAGTTTTGTCGATATCGTGAAAAACCTGCAACAGAGATAAATACGCCCGCAACCTGGCCCAGTCTGAAGACGAAATGCGTCGATCCTCGGCTAAATATTCACTAAATAACCGAAAATAGTGCAAATGTCTTGGAAAAGACGATATGAGAGAGAATGATTGACTGAAACAGTTGAGAAAACGGCAAATGGCGAGATTCTCTACGATCGTCAGATCATTAACACGATAAGTGAGGACCGCTTCGTCGCCAGTAACTGGCTGCATTCGGAGCCGATCCCGGGGCGCCTGGGATCGGGAGGACGTGGCAATACGATGTTCGTCGGCAATGTCCCGCGACAGTTTGTGCTGCGCCACTATATTCGTGGCGGCTTGATCGGCAAGTTGGTGAGGGACAAATACGTCTGGACGGGCGCTGCCGCATCGCGGCCATTTCGAGAATGGCGCATGCTGGCAAAGATGGCCGAGAGCGGCCTGCGGGTGCCGCGGCCGGCGGCGGCACGCTATAGGCGCATTGGACCTTTCTATACGGCTGACCTGATCACGGTACGCGTACCTAACGTGCGGGCACTCTCGACGTGGATTCACGAACAGGCCGGGAGCGAAGAGTTTTGGCAGGGTCTAGGCGGCGCAATTTATCAGTTTCATGCCAACGGTGTTTTTCATGCCGACATGAATGCTTACAACCTGCAGATCGACAGTGCCGGCGAGTTGTGGATGTTGGATTTTGACCGCGGCAAATTGCTACCCGCCGGTAGCTGGCAGCAGCAGACATTGGATCGACTGCACCGGTCCTTACAAAAGATTAAATCGCGCGATCCGATGCTGCATTATGATGATGCATGTTGGGAGCAGCTGCTGGAAGGCTACTTCGCCGCATCGAGGTCCGCGTAGTAGTCTGCATATCCGTCCGGCAGGTCCTTGAACTTCCGGTGCACCCAGAAATATTGCTCCGGGCACAAGCGAATGTGTTCTTCCAGGACGCGCACATATCGCATCACGTCTTTAATCGGATCGCCGCCCGGAAAGTTTTCGAACGCCGGCAGTAATTTAAGGACATAGCGTCCATCGGGCATGCGCCGCGGAAAAAATGGCACGACGACCGCCTTGCCCAGTCGAGCAAGAGTCGCTGTTGCCGTGGTATGCATCGATGGTACGCCGAAGAATGGCACGACCTCGGCGCCCTTACGTTTGTAACTCTGATCCGGCGCATACCAGACTGCAACGCCCTCACGCAGCCGACGCACCATCGTCTTGATATCGCGCTTTTCGATGGTCGACTCGGCAGAGCGCTCGCGACCCGTGCGCAATAACTCGGTGATGAATTCGCTTCGGTTACGTCGATATACGGCGTCGTAAACAGCGCCCTCCATGCGCAGTGCCCGCCCACTGAATTCCAGGGTCGTAAAATGAGCGCTCAGGAGAATGACGCCCGTCCCGGCTGCCAGTGGTTGCATGAGGTGTTCGATATTCTCTACGTCGCACAGTTTCTGAATCGTGCGGTCAGACGCCCAGCGACCGAGGCCTAACTCGATAACCGACATGCCGAGCGCGAGAAAGTGGCGGTACGCAAGCGAGTTGCGTTCAGTAGTGCTGAGTTCAGGAAAGCAGAGTTCAATATTGCGCCGGACAATGGCGCGGCGCTCGCCGCCGAAGAAATGTGCAATTCTGCCGAAAACCCGGCCAATTGCGAGCGCTGCAGCGTGTGGTAACAGGCATATCAGCCGTAAGCCGCCGAGCCCTGTCCAGGTGGGCCAATATTGTGGCGCCCAGTACCTATGCAGAGACTTGCGTGGTTTCACTCTTCTTCGGACATGTCATCGGCGTAGTCGCGATTCTCGATCTGTTGCTGGCTCAAAACAGCATCATCTGCTACTTCAGTTGGGGCATCCACCGTTTGAATGCCAACGTGAAATGCGGCAAAACCGGGCATCACCACCTGATTCCTTGCCATGCCAATGATGCGTCCGGAATAAGGAGAACGCAGCTCAGTGCGGGCATTGCTCATAGGATCGTTGATCGTGCCGAGCAGATCGCCCTTGCGGACAGTGCTGCCAAGGCTGACGTCGGCCAATAAAATACCGCCGTTATTGGCACGTACCCAGGTCGAACGGTAATAAACCGGTTCCGGGTCGCTCCAGCGATTTCTTTTCTTGATCATGCCGAGCGTGTAGACCAGCGTTTCAATACCCTTCACGCCATGCCGAACTTCGTTGAGTTCGAGTTGCGACGGACCGCCGGCCTCAAGAGTTACGGACGGAATGCCGGCACGTGTCGCGGCATAACGCAATGTGCCAACTGCCGGCGTGCTGTGCAAAATAACCATAGAGCCGAATCCCTGCGTCAGCGTGACGACGTCCGGGTCCCGCAGGTCCGCTCGAATTTGCGGCAGGTTGGCCCGGTCATTTGAGCCGGTATGCAAGTCAATCAGGGCGTCACACTTTGCAACAACATTGACAAAGAAGGAATGGGCGATGCGCGCTGCAGCACTGCCACCCGGGTTACCCGGAAAATATCGGTTCAGGTCGCGACGGTCCGGCAAGTAGCGCGAGCCACGGCGAAATCCCTGCACATTGACGATCGGGATGCCGATGATTGCACCGGAGACACTATCCGGTGAAAGGTCGTGCATGACGCGCCGCACCATTTCGATGCCATTCAATTCGTCGCCGTGTACGGCGGCGGTCAAACACAAGGTTGGTCCGGGCTGTTCGCCGTTGATCACCAGAACCGGCGTTGAAACCGGCACTCCTTCGAATAACTCGGTAGCAGACCAGCTCAAGCGCTGCGACGTACCCGGCATGACCTTTTCGCCCAGCAATTCCATTGGCACTGCCTTACTGCCAGCAGTGGATACGGCGTCGGCGAGCGGAACGGAAGGTTCGTGCTGGATTATCGGGTCGACCAGAGCCTCGGTGCTGGTTGCCACTTCGCTTGAACGCGAGTCCGGGTCCTGGGTCATATCTTCAATGACATCGGTGCCTCTGTCGCTTGGATCGACCGCGGCTTCGGCTGCAAAGAGCGGATTTGCGAGGCTGAACAACAGGATCGCGAACCAGCTTTGTGGCCCAAGGTTGCTGAAATGTCGGAGAATTTTAGTCATTGGTGCATGCGCCCGAAGCGCCTCTACGAATTCTGGCATTGCTGAACTCGGCAAGGCTCTTTAGCATTATCCAAGTTACGTGTAATAAGCGTATTTTTCTGTGAACTAATCAATAATTTACGATTGAAACTTGAATTAATATAAATGACAAGCCCAAGACCACTATTGTTCCTGCTAATTACCCTTCTCGGCGGCCCGGTTGCGGCCGATGAGACCTTTCCACAGCCGCCGGAATTGCAGCCGGATGTCGATTTCTGGGTCGATATATTCACCCGCTACACGACCGATCAGGGCGTGCTGCACGACACGCGCAACCTGGCGGTCGTCTATGAGCATATCGACTTCAAGGCCGCAGATGGCCGGCGAACCCGACAACGGGCAACCAATAAACGCCGCGATGCGGTGAAAGCGGTGTTGCGGACTCTCGCGTCAGGCAAGCGTGACCAGCTGAGCGGCGAGGAAACACGCATTCTTGCGCTATGGCCAGCGGACGTAAGCAACGCAACGCTATTGCAAGCGGCCGACCAGATCCGCTATCAACAAGGTCTGCAGGATCGATTTCGCGAGGGATTGATTCGAGCGGGACGCTGGCGCAGTTTTATCAATGCCGAATTTCGAGCCTTGAATGTGCCGCTCGAGTTGGCAGCGCTGCCGCACGTGGAATCGTCCTACAACCCGGCCGCGCGCTCCAATGTTGGCGCATCGGGCATTTGGCAGTTCACGCGCAGTACCGGTCGCCGCTTTATGCAGGTCGATCACGTACTTGATGAACGCAATGACCCGTTCATGGCGACGCGCTCGGCCGGAAAGTTGCTTGCGTACAACTATTCGATCACCAACAACTGGCCGATGGCCATCACCGCCTACAATCACGGCCTGGGTGGTGTACGGCGCGCCATGCGTGAGTATGGCGATACAGCGTACGTCGACATCTTGCGCAAATACGACGGCAGGACTTTCGGTTTCGCTTCGCGCAACTTTTACGTCGCCTTCCTTGCAGCGAAGCAGGTAGATCAAAATACCGAGCAGTACTTCCCAGGCCTGGTCGTCGATACACCGGTGGATTACGCGACCGCCGAACTCGACGGATTTATTCCGCTCGCGGACCTTGCCGATGGGCTCGGAATCAGTGTGCGGCAACTGACGGAATTCAACCCGTCGCTGCAGGCGACTATCGTTACCGGCAACAAGCACCTGCCCAAAGGATTTGAGGTACGGATTCCTGCAACGTCCCTGAGCGCGCCGATCGGCAATCTCATCGCCGGCATTGCGGCGGCAAGCTGGCACAGTGAACAATTACCCGACATGTTTCATACGGTTGGTCGCGGCGATACTTTGTCGCAGATTGCCGAGACCTACAAAACCCGGGTTTCGACGCTGGTTGCCCTGAACGGCCTGAGAAATTCGCACAGTATTCGCGCCGGCCAGAAACTGCGCTTGCCGGCAGCGGGCCCGGCGCCGGTAGTTGCTGCAGCGTCGCCGGTAACCGAGACGGTGGTCGCGAGCATCGAGGAGGAAGACGTTCCCTTCATACTGGCAGAGGATCTTGCGGCGACGCCACGGCGCACGTTGCAAACGGCATTGTTGTCGGACCCGAGCGACTACAGCGTTGCGGACGACGGCACAATTGAAGTACATCCGCTGGAGACGCTGGGCCACTATGCAGACTGGCTGGAGATAAAAACGCAGCGCCTGCGGGATTTGAACAGCCTCGCGTTTCGCACCCCGGTTGCAGTTGGCGATCGAATACGGCTTGATCTTGGCAGTGTCGATGCAGCGCGCTTCGAGCAACGTCGAGAGGACTATCATCGCAGGCAGCAGGACGCATTCTTCAGGGAGCACGTTATCAGTGGCATCACTGAACATGTCGTTGCCTCCGGTGAGTCTGTCTGGATCCTGTCGATAAGAAAATATAACGTGCCGGTGTGGCTGTTCCGCCAGTACAACCCGGGTCTGGACTTACACAATATTCGGCCGGGAGTACGTGTGCAGTTTCCAATCATGGCCGCTGCTGAGTAGGGCGCCAGAACAGATGTTTCGCCTCACTCTTGTTCGCGTGCTACCGGTAGTGTTGTTGCTCGTTGCCACTGGCTTCTGGTTTGGCCATGTGCAGGACGGCGATCAATATCTGCTGCGCAATCTGCTGCCACTGGCCGCAGTGTTGATTCTGTCTCTACTGACTGTTTGGCGCGGAGCAGGTAGCTGGACCGGATCCGGCTGGCGAATGCCGCTTGGAACTCTGGGTTTCGCCATACCGGCCGTGGGTCTTTCCCTGTATCTGCACTATGCGTACTCGGTCAACCTGAATGACATGTTTTCCGGCACAGGCAGCCCGATGCAGTTATTCCGTTTTCTTCCCTACTACACGATTTTGGCGGGGGCTATCGGGTTCACCATTGGCTGGATCGTTGGTCGCAACCTGTGATGTACGACATTTGCCAATCGCAACGGGTTTGCTAGTCTTCGCCTGATGCCGCTCAAATTTCTTACCCGACTTCTCGTTTTCTTGTTGCTGTGCCCGGTAGCGTACGCCGGCGACTTTCCTGTGGCCGACAAGGTCGTTATCGAAAAGGCGGACCGCAAGCTGCACCTGATCAAGGATGGAGAGCCGTTTCGGAGCTTTGACATCGCACTCGGCTTGCGACCGACCGGTGACAAGGAGTCCGAGGGAGACTTTCGCACCCCGGAGGGCAGCTACCTTCTGGATATCCGTAATCCCAATAGTGACTATTTTCTGTCTATTCACATCTCTTATCCGAATCGCCAGGACGCTCGACAGGCCAGGGTCAAGGGCCTGCCGCCTGGTGGCGCAATCATGATTCACGGCCAGCCGAATACGCCGACACAATCGGAAGCGTATTATCAGACTCAGGACTGGACTAACGGTTGTATTGCGGTGTCCAACTCCGACATGATTGACATCTGGTTGATGACGGCGCGCAACACGCCAATAGAGATCCTGCCCTGAATACACACAGCACCGAATCTGTCGATGCCGAGGTCTGGCCCGAGGGCAGTCTTGAAGTATTGTCACATGCCGAGGTCGATCAGCTGCGCTCGAGCGGCGAGGGTGGCTTATATGCCCTGTTACGGCGTTGCATGCTTGCCGTACTCAACTCGGGCAGCGACAGTGATGATGCCCGCGAACTGCAGCAGCGCTTCAAAAATTTCGAGATTGGTTTTATCCAGCAAGACCAGGGACTGAAGATTTCCTTAAGAGATGCGCCCGGCGGCGCGTTCGTAGACGGCAAAATGATCCGCGGGACACGGGAGCTCCTGTTCTCCGTATTACGGGACCTTGTTTATACGCGCAACGATATTTTATCCAGTGATCGCTTTGACCTGAACACCGGCGCAGGAATTACCGATGCCGTATTCCACATTTCGCGAAATGCAGGACTGTTGCGACGCGACGGCGACCTGCGGGTTGCCGTTTGCTGGGGAGGACACGCGATCGGCCGCGAAGAGTACGAGTACAGCAAGCAGGTTGGCTATGAATTCGGACTGCGTGGACTGGACGTCTGCACCGGCTGCGGGCCCGGCGCGATGAAAGGCCCCATGAAGGGCGCCACGATTGGCCACGCCAAACAACGCATTAACAATGGCCGCTACATTGGCATCACCGAGCCAGGCATCATCGCGGCGGAATCGCCCAATCCAATCGTGAACTCGCTCGTCATCATGCCGGACATCGAAAAGCGGCTGGAAGCGTTCGTCCGAGTCGGCCACGGCATCGTGGTGTTTCCTGGCGGCGTCGGAACCGCGGAGGAGATCCTGTATCTGCTCGGCATATTGCTGCATCCCGACAACAAGAATCAGCCACTGCCGATGATTATGACCGGGCCTAAATCGGCCGAGTCTTACTTCCGTCAAATTGATGAGTTTGTTGGCGCGACTCTGGGCAAAGAAGCTCAGGCGCGATATTCAATAATCATCGATGACCCGAGAGAGGTCGCGCGTCAGGTTCGAGATTCCATGGCCGCAGTACAGAAGTATCGTCACGAACACGGCGATGCTTATTACTTCAACTGGCGGCTTGTTATCCCGATCGATTTTCAAATGCCGTTCGAAGCAACGCATGAGAGCATGAGTGAGCTGCGAATTGATGAGAGCTTGCCACCCCATGAGTTAGCCGCAATGTTGCGCCGGGTTTTCTCTGGCATCGTATCGGGCAATGTCAGGGAAGACACGCTTGAGCAGATTGAACAGCGCGGCCCGTTCACGATCAACGGCTCGGCAAAAATCATGGGCTTGCTCGACGAATTGCTCGCCTCATTTGTCGCCCAAAAACGCATGAAAATTTCCGGCGGTGACTATCAGCCGTGTTATCGCGTTTGCTGAGGCAGCCGCGCTTATTGTTAAGTCGCTGCGAACGCGTCTCTCATTGAGACTGTTTATTAAGTAAAATGGAGCGATAACTCACTGATAATTATGCGAAAAGTCGCACTATCTATTGTGATGCAGTTCCTGTGATTTACGCCGCCAGACCTTTAGGCTTTGTGAAAGGATTGAGCAGGGCAACACTATGCCAGATAGCAAGAATCTTAAATGGGCTGACGGGTTTGCAACGGATGCGGACGCGGCGGCAAGCAAGGCCGACAAGAGTGTCAGCGCAGAGCAAGCAGCTGCGAATGATGCGCTGCCGGCTGCCAATGATTCTGATGGCTGGCAGCAGTACCGCCAGTGGATTTCGAAAGCGCCGGCTCCCCGCGGCCGTCGAGTTGGTATCGATCCAGCGCTCTATTCGTGGAAAGGCTATCGCAGCTGGACCGAACAAATAAGGCGCAACTGGGAACCGGAAGGCGACGATTCTGAATAGAATCTTATTGCGCCGGATGCATCCTGAACAGATTTCGTAACGCCGACTGACAGTCGGCGTTTTTCGTTGCAGTACGGCATCGATTTCGGTGTGACGCTGACAGCACAAACAAACGGTACTGCGTCTGATTTTCGCTTTTCAAGTGCCGCTTTCGCTGCTGATTAAACGAAGCTGTGATGTGCCTCACGGAGGCATTCGATAGAGCCCACTATAGTCTTATTCACTACAGTTAAATTTGCGATTTAAACAGTATGTCAAATAAATACACGGAATCTGAATCGCCTGTTGTTTCACTCAAAAATGAATCATCAAGGCAGCGCTGGGAACTATTCCATCGAGCCATAGCGCACGCCAAAGAGGCGAACGACGCTTCGCTGGCGGATGATGACGGCGCCACTGCTGAAACCAGTAGCGCCGCACCGCTACTTTCTGTCGTCCGCTAAGAAACCGTTCGCTTATTATGGAAATAATCGCGCAATGGTTGGATGATCTCGATGACCTGATCTCGTCATTGCGCCTGCTCAGCGAGCGCTTGCGCAACTTCTGTATCGCGCTGACGATCCTCGCCGTGTCACTGCTGGTACAGGTCGCCGGGGTTCTGCTCGCGCTCGAGCACCCGCCGCTTGCGTCTGCTATTGCGACAATTCTGCTGGTCACCCTGATGTATCGATCTGCGACGGCACCCCGCCCGGTAGCATCGCAAACCAACTGATTTAGTCTCTGTACTTGAAATAGTCTGACAAGCCCCTATCGTGTCTGACCAGACACGACCGATGGAGTAGGGCTCTGTGAGCGAAACCGCCAGTTCAACCAATTCAACCAGTTCAAACGAACCTCGAGAGACACTCGGCTTTCAAACTGAAGTTCGTCAGCTTCTCAAGTTGATGATCCATTCCCTGTATAGCAACAAAGAGATATTTCTTCGTGAGCTGATTTCAAATGCTTCCGATGCGGCAGACAAGCTGCGGTTCGAAGCACTGGCGAGCCCGGAGCTGCTAGCAGAGGATACAGATCTTGGCGTCCACATCCGCTATGACAAGGACGCGGGTACGCTGTCGGTCACTGATAATGGCATCGGTATGTCGCGCGCTGAGCTGGTCGACAATCTCGGCACAATCGCTCGCTCCGGCACGGCGGATTTTCTTGGCCAGATGACTGGCGATCAACAAAAAGATGCGCAATTGATTGGCCAGTTCGGGGTCGGTTTTTACTCTGCTTTTATCGTGGCTGATGAGGTTACGGTAGAAACCCGCCGGGCAGGCCTGGAGGCGTCGGCAGGCGTCCGTTGGCAGTCCGACGGTCAGGGCGAGTTCACGGTTGAGCCGATTGAACGTGCAGAACGTGGCACGACTGTCACGCTGCGGTTGAAAGATGACGAGAAAGAATTCAGCGAACCGCTGCGCATCGAGAACCTGATTCGTCGCTACTCGGACCACATCGGATTTCCGGTCTCGATGTCTGAAGTCGGTAGTGACGAGGAGCCACGGGTGGTTAACGCGGCGACAGCGCTGTGGACCCGGTCTCGATCCGAACTCAGTGATGATGAATACAAGGAATTTTATAAGCACCTTTCGCACGACTTTGCCGACCCGCTGAGTTGGAGCCACAACCGTGTTGAAGGTAAACGCGAATACACGAGTCTTTTGTACGTTCCTTCGGCGGCGCCCTACGATCTTTGGAATCGTGACGCGCCGCGCGGCCTGAAACTCTATGTGCAGCGCGTATTCATCATGGATGACGCAGAGCAGTTTCTGCCGTTGTACCTGCGGTTCATAAAGGGCGTTGTTGATTCGTCGGACCTGCCACTCAATGTGTCCCGTGAGTTGCTGCAGCAGAATCCAGAACTTACAGCGATGCGCGGTGCCTTGACGCGCCGTGTTCTCGACATGTTGTCGAAAATGGCCAGCGCGGAGGGTGACGACTACAAGACCGTTTGGGCGGAATTCGGGCAGGTTCTGAAAGAGGGCGCCATCGAAGATCACGCGAACAAGGACAAGCTCGCGAAATTGCTGCGGTTTTCCACAACGCGTAGCGACGATGAAACTCAGGACCAGTCTCTGGACGACTACATTGGTCGGGCGGCAGAGGGTCAGGACAAAATCTATTACATTCAGGCCGAAAATCGCGCGACGGCATTGGCGAGCCCGCACCTGGAGCGCTTCGCCAAACAAGACCTCGAGGTGTTGTTGCTGACTGACCGGATTGATCCGTGGTTGGTCGACAGTCTCGCAGAGTACGAGGGCAAGGCACTGGTAAATGTTGCTGGCGCAGATGTTGAAATGCCCGGTGGTGATGGCAAAATCACCAAAGAAGTTGATAACAAAGAGCACAAGGCATTCTTGAAGAAGATCAAGAAAGCGCTGACCGAGCGCATCGAGGACGTAAGCATCAGCCAGCGTCTGGTCGATTCGCCGGCCTGCGTCGTTGCCGCACCTGATGACATGAGCCCGCAGATTCGCCGCATGCTTGAGGCCAGCGGCCAGGATCTGCCTGAAACCAAGCCGGTGCTGGAAATCAATGTAGAGCACCCTTTATTGCAACGCCTGTCCGCGGAGACTGATAACAAGCGCTTTGCGGCGTTGTCGGAGATCGTGCTGGATCACGCCCTGCTGGCCGATGGATCGCAGCTCGAAAACCCTGCTGACTATGTGCAACGAATGAATAAACTGCTGCTCGAGCTTGATTCGAGCGCGACCACACGCTAAAACCGATGCTATGAGTGATAACGACCCGGCAAACGAAGACCTGCGCGAGCGACTGAGCGACGAAGAATACGAGGTGACCCAGAACAAGGCCACCGAGCGTCCGTTCACGGGCAAGTATGTCGACAACAAGGACGACGGCACCTACCGTTGTGTTTGTTGTGATGCCGAGCTCTTCTCCTCGACGCACAAATACGACTCCGGATCCGGTTGGCCAAGTTTTTGGTTGCCGCTGGCCGGCGACGCGGTGCGTATCGTCAAAGATAATAGCCATGGCATGATTCGGGAAGAAGTTGTTTGCAGCCAATGCGATGCGCATTTGGGGCATATTTTCGAAGACGGGCCGCAACCGACGGGATTACGCTACTGCATCAATTCGGCGTCGCTCGATTTCAAAGGCTCAGACTAGATTCCAGCCATCTTAATAATCCGGAATAAGGAATAGTTATGAAGTTTCGTAAATTTCATGCCGTGACTGCGGCAATCGTGCTGTTGGCGTTCGCCGCAGGCTGCAGCAAGCAGGCCGATCCCGAGGCGCCGGCTGCTGCAGCAGACCCAGCAAGCGCCAACGCAATCGAAGCAACTGAGGAAGCAGTAGTGACCGAATCACAAGCAAGCGAAGTATTTGAAATTGCGAGCGGATTATCCGCGCGAATCTTACGCTCCGGCGATGGTCAGGTTGCGCAGGCCGGGGACAATGTCGTCGTCCACTATACCGGCTGGTTGTATGACGAAAGTGCGGAGAATAATCGTGGCACGAAGTTCGACAGTTCAGTTGACCGTGGCGAGCAATTTCAGTTTCCGCTGGGCGCGGGTCGCGTTATCAAGGGCTGGGACCAGGGCGTAGAAGGCATGGCAATTGGCGAAGTTCGTGAGCTGATTATTGCGCCCGCGATGGGATACGGCGAGCGTGGTGCCGGCAATGTTATTCCGCCGGGCGCGACCCTGGTATTCGAAGTCGAATTATTCGGCGTTTAGCGCTCGCGTAACTCGAATTCAATGCGGCGGTTGCGCTCACGGCCCTGAACAGTGTTGTTCGGGGCCAGCGGGTACTGCGATCCGAGCCCTTCAATAATCAATCGCTCTGCGGCGACGCCGCGGGCAACCAGTTGGTCGGCGACGGCCTGCGCACGTGCGCGACTCACCTGCAAATTCCACGATTCTGCGCCGGTGGCATCAGTGTGGCCGGTGATCGCTATTTTTCGGGAGCGGCATTCATAGGCGAACTCGCCAAGCCGATCCAGGAGCGGGAATGAAGACCGGCGAATGGCGGTGCTGGACTGGCGAAACCGAATGGGCTGTTCGGTGATACTCGCAAAATTTCGACTGCACAAAGCCGCGGTTGAAATTTCGGGATCGCCAAACAGGACGTCAGATGTGACCGCCACATTGTCGCGCAGTGCCGCCTCCAGGAATTCGAGTCGTCGCTGGTAACGTAAGGCATCGCTGCTCACACCGCGAATACTGATTCCGCTTGCATCGATGGTCGCTTCGGCAGAATCGGTGGCGGCGACCAGATACACCAGACGCGTGCTTTGGACTTCCCATTGCGGCCGCACTTTCAGTCCGGGGCGAAAAGTGGTTTGCACACGAGCACCCTCAAAATGATCGGCGATAAGGTCGAGCAGTATTGCCTCGTGTTCCGCCGAGCGGGTGGTGGTTGTCAGACTCAGATTTCGACGACCGAATTGCAGGCTGAGTTCGGGCGCGCTGAGGAGGGTGGCTGAAAGCTCACGCACACCGTCGTCGCGTGAATCGTCGCTGACGGACAAAGTTATGAGAATGCCACCGACTAACAGCAGTAAAGCTATTGCGGCGCGCACTGTGCGCCGACGCTCCAGGGGCATAAGACTATACCGAGCCGTTTAGTTTTCGGTCCAGCTGATTTCTTGCCTGGCCGATCCAGTCTTCACGATAAATGCGGCTGCGAAAACCCTTGAGTCGCTGCGCGACGCGGTCGATATCGTACTCGCTCATGTCAGCGATTTGCTGAAAGCGTACGATGCCCATCTCATTTAAGGTTTTCTCAATCGCAGGACCGACGCCTTTGATCTTCTTGAGGTTATCGCGATCATTAAACTCGTCCTGGTCATCCATAGCCTCGAGTTCGACTTCGACATCTTCTGCTTCGGCGGCATATTCGAAGTCGTCAGCCGGGCCTGCTGTGTCGTCGTCCGGGTCGTTGGAAGCATCGAGAGTTTCACCCAGTGCTTGTGGATCTACCGGTTCGACACGCGTCTGATCGGAGCCAACCATCGCTTCCAGCGCTTCGAGTTGGGCTCGTGACTCGGCGAGTTCCTGCTCGAGCCGGTCAGCCTCCGCGTTGCGCATTCTGAAGCGCTCGACCAGCGGCGGGACACGTTCCTGCCAACCTGCGAGTTCCCGGGTGAGTTTGGCGATCTGGTCATCGCGCAGCTGCAGCGCGCTCTTTGACGTGTCTTCTTCCGCACCACGCTCCCGAATTGCGCTTTGCAGGTGATCGCGCTCTGCAACGGTGGATTCGAGATTGCTGCGGATGTCTTTTATCTGCCTTTGCAAGTCGTCACGACGTTCAAAAGCTTCTCTTAGCGCCTCGGATAATTCACTGGAGCGCAGCTTCGAGTCCCTGTTGGACGCCTGAAACTGGCTGTTTTGCTCCATAAGGCTTTTGTTCTGATCGAGCAGACGCGCATGTTCCAGGCGTTGCGCTTCAAGCTGCTCCTGCCACCCCAGGTTGATGGCAGCCTTTTCGCTACTGCCCTTGTTACCGCGAACTATCCAGCCGATAACCACGCCCATGATGAGCGCCGCAACAAACAGGGCGATATGTGTAACAGTAATTTCAGGCATGAATCAGTTTCCTAAGAAGCCAGACGTACGCGGTCAATCTCCTGCAGAACTTCTCGAATCTGGGTGACTGCCCAATCAATCTCTGTCTTGCTGATCACTAGCGGTGGCGCGAGTCGAACCACGGTTGAGTGAGTTTCCTTGCTCAGCAAGCCACGAGCCATCAGTTTTTCGCATACTGAGCGGGCCGTCGCCATCGACGCGTGAATCTCGATACCGATGAACAGACCGCGGCCACGCAACTCCTTGATCAAGGGACTATTTATCGCGCCGAGTTCGTCCAGGAAATAAGCGCCCATCGTTGCGCTGTGCTCTGCGAGTCCATCTTCGACCAAAATATTAAGCGCTTCCAATCCGACCGCGGCGGCCAACGGATTGCCGCCAAAGGTGCTGCCATGATCACCGGGCGTGAACACTTCCATAACATCCCGTCGTGCCAGGAACATCGAAACAGGCAGGATGCCACCGCCCAGGGCCTTGCCCAGGATCAGGCCGTCCGGATGTACGTCTTCGTGTTCGCATGCCAACAGTTTGCCAGTGCGGCCCAGGCCAGTTTGAATTTCGTCGGCAATAAGGAGCACATTGTGTTCCCGACACAAGGTTTCAGCGGCTTTCAAATAGCCTTCGGGTGGTACGATGATGCCACCTTCACCCTGTATAGGTTCGACCAGAAAGGCCGCTGTGTTTGCATTGATCGCATCTCGAAGTGCGTCGATATTGCCGTACTCAACAAGTCGAAACCCGGGCGGAAACGGGCCGAATCCTGCCTGATATTGCGGCTCATCGGACATCGCCACAATCGCGATTGTGCGGCCATGAAAATTGCCGGTGCAGGCAATAATCTCTGCCTTGTCTGCGGCAACGCCCTTGACCGTGTAGGCCCATTTGCGGGCCGCCTTGATCGCTGTTTCAACGGCTTCAGCACCGGTATTCATCGGCAATGCCATGTCTTGCCCGGTCAACGTACAGGCGCGCTCCAAAAACGGGCCCAGCTTGTCGGTGTAGAAAGCCCGCGAAACGATGTTGAGTTGTGCGACCTGTTCCTGCACGAGACGGACGAGTCGCGGATTGGCATGACCGTGGCTAACCGCGGAATAGGCGCTCATCATGTCGAGGTACTTGGTTCCGGCGTCGTCCCAGACATAGACACCTTCTGCGCGAGTCAAGACGACTGGTAAGGGCTTGTAGTTTTGGGCACAGTACTGTGCCTCGAGATCAATGCGACTATTCATCGGCGCAATTTTACAATAATAACATCCACTTAAGCTAATAATGGACGCACACATGAGCAGCAAGCCACCACAATCCAGAGAAACGACGATTCCCGGACCCGTCGGTGGTCTCGAGGCAATTGTCGAATTGCCGGCAACGGGCGAGCCGCTGGGGATCGTCGTGGTTTGTCATCCCCATCCGCAATACGGGGGCACGATGCGTAACAAGGTTGCACATACGCTGGCGCGCAGCTTCGTGCGCCTGGGCTATGCTGCGTTACGCTTTAACTTTCGTGGCACTGAGGCAAGCGAAGGCGAATACGACGACGGTATCGGTGAACTCGATGATGCACTGGCGGCGTTGCGCTGGATGCGTGCCGAGGTCACAGCAGGACCCACATGGCTGGCCGGCTTCTCATTTGGTGCTGCCATTGCGCTGCGCGCTGCGATTGAACGGCCTGTCGACGGCCTGGTGACCGTAGCGCCGGCGGTGAGCCGATTTGCCAGTGGTCTTACGCGTCAGCCGGAGTGTCCCTGGCTAATCGTGCACGGCGATCAGGATGAAGTGGTCAACGTTGAGGAAACCATCAGCTGGTTCAATGAGTTACTACCGGGGCCGGAACTGGCAGTGATTCCGGAGGCGGAACACTTTTTTCACGGCAAGTTGGTCGACCTGCGCGAAACGGTGACGGGTTTTGTACAAAAAACCGAAAAAAACCGGGGACAGTTAACTAATTAATTTCTTGCTGATTAGTAAATTCCCGGTCAAAACCCGGGACAGTTACCTAAAGGAAACTGTCCCAGTTAAAACCGGGGACAGTTACCTGAAGGAAACTGTCCCCTAGGACTAACAGGTTAGACCATATCCTTCAGGCCTTTGAGTGCCAGGATCTTGACAGCTTTGGAAGCTGGCTTCGCCTTGAACATCATTTCTTCGCCTGTGAAAGGATTTGTACCTTTGCGTGCCTTGCGTGCCGGTTTCTTTACAACGCGCATTTTCAAAAGGCCGGGAATTGAGAACATGCCCGCGGCGCCACGACCGCCAAGGTTTTTCTTGATCTGACCATTCAGTGAATCGAATACAGCGGCGACGTCTTTACGGGTCAATCCGGTGTCTTCAACGATCTTTGCGTAAATTTCGGATTTGGTCGGTGGCTTTTTGGTATTTGCTGCCATGGAAAACTAACTCCCTAAAATTGATAAAGCGGGCTTTTGCCCGTAGGAAACGGGCTTCGCCCGCGTAAAAAGCAGCGCGACAATAGCAGTTCTTGGGGGGTATGCCTAGTCGGTAAAAAACTCGCGTTTGAAGCGCAAGTCGCTGACCCGGTCGGATCCTTCCGGCTTCACAGTGATATCGAACACCAGGGTTTCGCGATTGGCGATAGCAACTTCACCGATGTAGTAGATCGCTTCACCCTCATTGATTTTACGCATTGTGACGTTTTTCAGTTGGCCGGTCAGATTCACCGTTCTGACTGAAACGTCTGCGCTGACAGCGGACCTGTCGCTTTCTTTTAGCACTGAGACGTTGAGCATTGCTCGATTCTTGCTGCGTACAATATTGTAGGCGCGAGCGACTTCGGGCGGCAGCTGGTCGGTCGACTGGGCACTGAAATGCACAATGTGGTCACCGATATCGGCGTTGGATGCACCGGCAGGTTGTGCCTCTGGGACGTCCGCCGACTCACCCGGTGCGCCGCAGGCAGCGACCAGCCCGAGCACTGACAGGGCGATCAATATTCTTGTTTTTATCACGATATTTTCCTCCCGAAGCGATCACTATAAACCATTTATGGGCTTGATCGCGAAGCACCTGATGCACCTATATGAATATATTGCGCGAGTCTTCCAGCAAAATCGACAAGGCCCCGAGCAGAATGATCGCGACGATCGGCGAGACGTCGAATCCGCCAATCGGCGGTATGTAACGGCGCATGGGCTGCAGTATCGGGTCGGTCATGCTGGCGATTAGCGCAGTGGCGGGGTTATAGGTGTTCGGAGCGACCCAGCTCAGGACGATCCTGACGATAATCGCAAAGGTGAACATCAGTAACGACAAAGTGGCGAGCTCGAAAAAAGCGCTGATGACAAGAAATTTGAAAGTGATCGGCGCGCCGACAAGCAACAGGACCAGCGACACTGCGAGCACCTGGACCAGGAAAGCAACCAGTACTGTCGCGGTATCGATACGCCCGATCGATGGCACGATGCGTCGCAGCGGATTTATCAGCGGTGATGTTGCCTGCAGGATTCCTTGCGAAATCGGATTGCTAAAGTCTGCACCGACCCATGGCAGCCAGAATCGCAGTAGCAATATCAGCGTAATCAAACTGGCCAGCGTGTCGATGATATAGATTAATGCGCGCACTATTTACCTGCCTCGTCCGCCAATTCATTGGCTCTATGTTTTGCTGCTGTCAGCGCGGCGCTAAAGATAGCACGAACATCTTGCGCTTCAAGGCTGTCCAGCGCTGCAGCTGTAGTGCCGCCCGGCGAACGCACTTTGGCGATGAGCTCACTCATGGGTGCGTCGCTGCTGGCAGCGAGCGCGGCGGCACCGACTGCGGTTTCGACTGCGAGCGTTCGAGCGGTCGCGTCGTCCAGGCCCATAGCAATTGCGGTTTGCACCAGCATGTCGATAAGCAGATAGAAATACGCCGGGCCACTGCCGGATATGGCAGTGACCGAGTCGATGTCGGTTTCCGTGCTGACCTGCACAACTTTGCCAACCGCCTGCATGACCGTTGTTGCCAGCTCCCGATCAGCCGCATTGCAACGGTCGTTAGCAAACAACGCGGACACTCCCAGGCCTAGAAATGCGGGTTGATTTGGCATGACCCGGATCACCGCGAGGTCGCCCCCAAGCCAGTCCTCAATATCGCTGCTGCGAACGCCGGCGGCGATCGACAGGACCAAAGGCCTACTTTGCTGTACATCGGCAGCAAGGTCGCGGCACACGCCGGCAAGGACCTGCGGCTTTGTGGCAAGCACGACGCAGTCGACGTTTCTGGCGGTCGTCGCATTGTCGGAGTTCAGTGTCACATTCGGAAACGACTCGCCCAGACGCGCTCGTTGCTCTGCCGACGGTTCCGAAATGGCAATGTTCGCCGCTGCATAGTTGCCACCTAACATTCCGCCGGCGATGGCGAATGTCATGTTACCGCCACCGATGAATCCGATTTTCTTATTACTCACCAGCATGACTCACTAATCAGGTCTTGCACCGAATATCGCAGTGCCGATTCTAACGATTGTACTGCCTTCGCAAATCGCCGCCGCATAATCTCCGCTCATTCCCATCGACAGCGTGTCGACATCGATGCCGTCATTCCTGATCAAGTCGAGCAATTCGCGAAGTCGGGCAAAGGGCTCGCGTTGCTGCTCGAAAGCGGAGCGATGCTCCGGCAAACACATGAGTCCGCGCAACTTCAGTCGCGGCAAGGTCGCAACACTCCGGGCAAGCGCCAGAACTCCAGCCGCAGCAACGCCCGATTTACCCACCTCGGCATCGATATTGACCTGCAGGCAGATATCCAAATCGCCCATCGCCTCTGGTCGCTGGCTGCTCAGCCGTTCTGCGATCTTGAGCCGATCGACGGTATGCACCCAGGCAAAGTTTTCGGCTACAGCCCGGGTTTTGTTCGCCTGCAGGTGCCCGATGAAGTGCCAAACCAGGTCATTTCGGCCTGCTGCGGCGATCTTTTCCAGCCCTTCCTGCACGAAATTTTCGCCAAAGTCTCGCTGCCCGGCCTCTGCAGCGGCTAAAACGGCAGAAACAGGCTGTTTTTTGCTCACTGCGAGCAATCTGACCGGCTCGCCGCTGCGCCCCGCGCCATTGCTCGCTTCAGCCAGCAAATCTCTGATTACGCGTAAGTTTTCCGTGACTCTAATCACGTTTTGCTCCGGGTGCTTCGCTATACTAGGCTTCATTCAATGCCGGGTTATGGTAAGTCCGGCTTACCACCATGAGGGAGAAGTATGGCCGTCGATGTTGCTCAATTGTTGTCGTTCACGGTAAAGAACAATGCGTCGGATTTGCACCTGTCCGGTGGCGTTCCGCCGATGATCCGGGTCGATGGTGACATTAAGCGTGTCAACATGCCTGCACTGACTCACAAAGACGTCAATAGCATGGTGTACGACATCATGAATGACAAGCAGCGC
The DNA here is from genome assembly GCA_037968975.1 of Woeseiaceae bacterium. Taxonomy (GTDB): domain Bacteria; phylum Pseudomonadota; class Gammaproteobacteria; order Steroidobacterales; family Woeseiaceae; genus UBA1847. Next base: position 102,234 of record JBBKWL010000091.1, read on the forward strand.
AAGGACTACGAGGAGTTTCTCGAAACCGACTTCTCTTTCGAGATTCCGAAACTAGCTCGCTTTCGCGTCAACGCCTTCAATCAGAATCGTGGCTCAGCGGCCGTGTTTCGAATCATTCCTTCCGACATCCTTAGCCTGGACGACCTTGGTGCCCCGGCAATTTTCAAAGATGTCTGTATGTACCCGCGCGGTATTTGTCTGGTCACCGGCCCGACAGGCTCCGGCAAATCGACAACGCTGGCTGCGATGGTCGACTACATCAACGACAACAAGCCTGATCACATCCTCACGATCGAGGATCCGATCGAGTTCGTACACGAGTGCAAGAAATCTCTGATCAACCAGCGCGAGGTACATCGCGACACGCTCGGATTCAACGAATCGCTGCGCTCGGCATTGCGTGAAGACCCGGACGTCATTCTGGTTGGTGAGCTACGTGACCTTGAGACGATTCGACTGGCGCTCACCGCAGCCGAGACGGGTCACTTGGTATTCGGCACGCTGCATACGAGTTCTGCTGCAAAAACCATTGACCGTGTTGTCGATGTGTTTCCGGCAGCAGAGAAAGAAATGGTCCGCGCCATGTTGTCGGAGTCTTTACGGGCAGTCATTTCGCAAACGCTGTTAAAGAAGATCGGTGGTGGTCGAATTGCAGCGCACGAGATCATGATCGGTACACCGGCAATCCGGAACCTGATTCGCGAGGGCAAGATCGCGCAAATGTATTCTGCCATTCAGACGGGACAGGGCAATGGCATGCATACGCTCGATCAGAACCTGCAGGATCTGATGGTGAAAGGATTGATCAACAAGGAAGAAGCTCGTTTCCGGGCAGTACATAAAGAGAATTTCTAGGACAGCTCAACGCGAGCTTCCTCCAGGGAGAGTGAGACAATGGAACGCGAACAAGCGGTACGACTGACACAGAATCTACTGCGCAAGATGGTTGAGCGTGAAGGCTCGGACCTGTTTTTGACCAAGGGTTTTCCACCGGCGATCAAGGTTGACGGCACGATCCACAAAGCGACCGACACGCCCTTATCGTCAGACCAGGCGTCGATCATGGTGCGCTCGATCATGAACGACAAGCAGATCAAAGAATTCGATGCGACCAAGGAATGTAACTTCGCGATCGCACCGCAGGGTATCGGTCGCTTCCGTGTCAGCGCTTTTATCCAGCAAGGCCACGTAGGGGCCGTCCTGCGTACCATTACTACCGAAATTCCAACACTGGAAGAACTCGATCTGCCGCCGATTCTTAAAGATGTCGTAATGAACAAGCGCGGTCTCGTGATTGTAGTTGGCGGCACCGGGTCCGGTAAGTCGACAACGATGGCAGCAATGATCGGGCATCGAAACGAGAATTCACGCGGTCACATTGTATCGATCGAGGATCCCGTCGAGTACGTGCATCCGCACAAAGGTTGCGTCATTACGCAGCGTGAAGTGGGTGTCGACACCGAAACCTGGCATGCGGCGCTGAAGAATACACTTCGACAAGCGCCCGACGTCATTCTGATCGGTGAGATTCGCGACCGTGAAACCATGGAGTACGGTATTCAGTTCGCTGAGACCGGCCACCTGTGCCTGGCCACTTTGCACGCGAACAGCGCCAACCAGGCACTGGATCGCATCATCAACTTTTTCCCTGAGGAGCGCCGCCAGCAATTGCTGATGGACTTGTCGCTCAACACCAAGTCGTTTATCTCGCAACGGCTGATTCCGCGCGAAGGTGGCGTGGGACGCATCGCCGCGATGGAAATCATGCTCAATACACCGTTGGTTGCAGACATGATCTTCAAGGGCGAGGTGGGGCAAATCAAGGAAATCATGAGCAAATCGACGCGTCTGGGAATGCAGACCTTCGATCAGTCACTGTTCTATCTCTACGAAGACGCAGTTATTTCCTACGAAGAGGCGATGCGCAATGCTGACTCCAAGAACGAGTTGCGGCTGCGCGTCAAGCTTGAGAGTAAACGTGATTCTTCAATTGCCGACCAGCAATCTCAGAGTCTCAATATTGTTGAAGATGATACCGCTCAAACTTTCTGAGCCTTACGGAAAATTGCATAGATGAACGTCAAGCCACTATTTAAGTTGATGGTCGAGAAAAAGGCATCTGATCTTTTCTTCGCACCGTTCGCGCCTGCCAAGATCAAAATCGATGGCAAGATCATGCCGGTGAACAAGCTCGAAATGACGCCGAAGATGGTCAAGCAGGCAGCGTATGAGTTAATGGACGAGGACCAGCTGGACATATTCACCCGCGAGCTCGAGATCGATTTCGCAATTTCCGAAACCGGCTTGGGACGTTTTCGGGTCAATGTATTTCACCAGCGCGGTAATGTAGCGATGGTGCTGCGATACATCACCTCGGAGTTGCCGACGCTGGACGAGTTGGGCATGCCCGAGCAACTGAAAGACTTGATAATGTTGCGGCGTGGCCTGGTCCTGATGGTCGGCTCAACCGGCTGCGGCAAGTCGACGACGCTGGCAGCAATGGTTAATCACCGTAACGACAAGACTTCGTCACACATCATTACGATTGAGGATCCGATCGAGTTTCTGCATCCCAACAAGAAGTCGATCGTAAATCAACGCGAAGTCGGACTGGATACGAAATCGTATGAAAGGGCCCTGAAAAGTGCCATGCGTGCAGCGCCGGATGTCATTCAGATCGGTGAGATTCGCGATCGCGAATCAATGCAGGCGGCGCTGGACATGGCCGGCACCGGTCATCTTGTCGTCGGCACTCTGCACGCTAACAACGCGGCCGAGACACTTGATCGCATCATCAACATGTTTCCGCAGGAACAACATGGACAGGTGTTCATGGATCTCGCGCACTACCTGCGTTCGATTATTTCGCAGCGACTGGTGCGCTCGCGGGGTGGCAAGCTGGTGGCAGCCGTTGAACTCATGATCAATACGCCGCACATCAAGGACCTTATTCTTAAAGGTGACATTTCCGCAGTTAAGGAAGCGCACAAAGAGAGCGGCGAGCAGGGTATGCAGAATTTCGACGATGCACTGCTGGAGCTCTACAAAGCCGGCACGATTACGCTCGAAGAGGCAATGTC
>JBBKWL010000092.1:0-4235 GCA_037968975.1 Woeseiaceae bacterium
GTCTGAGACGTTACGAAGGCCTAGACACCAGTGGCTTTTCCGGTGCGCGACAACTTACTGTAAACAAGCAACTCGATTCCATCGGGTCGGCCAGCGATATGCCAGGTCGCAATTAATGCTCCCAGGTAGACTACTGAGGCTGCCAGGACGTTTACAAAAAGAGATAAAGTCAGCTCGTAATTCGTCGGCGATGCGCCGATTTCAATCAGGTTCTTCGTTAACAACAAACAGCAAATCATTGCTGCTGCTGCCACCGCAGGTCGAACCAAATTGCGAGAAACATCCAGCAAACGAACGTGGCTAACTCGAATGACGGAATGCAGGACCAGAGCGAGTCCGAGTAGTGATAAAGAGGCTCGTAACATGGCGACGCCAACGATACTGGAGGCTTCAAAGACCGGAACAATAGCAGCGACAAGCAGGGCGGCCTGCAGCCACATGATCAGAGTAATGTGGCGAATGTATCCCAGTACAACCAACAGATTGCCGGAGATTGAGTTGATTGCACCGAATGTCGCAAATACAGCAAAGACCTGCAGGAGACTAATCGCCGGTAACCACTTTTCGCCCAATACTAGTTGAACGAACTCTGCAGCAACGGCCGCCATTCCAACACCGATCGGAACTGTCAAGGTTGCAACAGCGTTTAGAGTTTGCAAATAAGCAGATTTCAGGCGCGCAGGTTCGTCGACGATCTGCGCGAACCCAGGGAATACGGCACGAGATATTGGTAACGATATCTCCGTGGCAGGGAGCGAAGCAATTTCGTTCGATACTGAGTAGTAGCCAACATTATCCGCCGATGTAAGCCGGCCCAGGAACAGTACATCAGATCGCTCGTATAGATAACGAGCAAAGCCCTGACTTAATACCCACTGGGAGAAGCCCCATAGCTCACGCCAAGCAGCTAGACTCCAAGATGGTCGGTACGGACACATCCAATAACTGAACGCGACGCTCAATATACTTTCGGCAACCATCCCTAATATCAGGGCCCAGTAATTACGCAGCCAAAACGCCAAGATCAAAGTAATTACTACACTCGCAGATTTGACCGAAACCTGCATTATGAAATCTCGATGGAACATTAGTTCGCGTTGAAAATTAATGATGCCGATATTTTCAAAAGAACGGATCGCGAATACGACTGCGAGAACACGCAGAACTTCTGTAACTCGCGGGTCATCATAGTATCCAGCCGCGATTGGAGCGCAAAACACGACTGTGACGGCGACCGTGAGGAATTGCATCTGACGAACCGTCCAAGCGGTATCGAACTGGGCTCTTCCCGCATTCTTATTACGAATTAGCGCTGCCGAAACACCAAAGTCTGTCAGCATATCCGCAAGGGCCACCACCGCCATCGCCATCGCCAAGACGCCAAAATCCTCCGGCTCCAGCAAGCGCACCAGGACGATCATGCTCGTTAGTCCGAGTAGACGTACCCCCCAACGCATTGCGACTGTCCAAATGGCGCCTCGGAGGAGACGGTTGGCCAGTGGCGGACTTTTGAGTTCCGGCGACTTATTGTTCATTGTATAGTCAGCAAGTGAGGGCGAATGCTGATTCCTCTGAGTATCAACGGGGTGAAAAGATCACGATTACATACTTGCGTACACGTATACAAAAGATTGTCGGTCAGGGGACTCGTACACTTCCCTGTAGCCGACATGCTGTCGCAATAAGTCTTGCCATTTATCGCTATCTGCCGTTTGCTGATCAATAAGCAACCAGGCCTTTTGTGGCTTATCGACCTCAGTTATCGCTCTTAACTCGCTGATGGAGCCAACCAAAGGCAAATTCGTCCACCGCTCAAGCGCACCATTTGAACATTCCTGTCCTTTGTACCGTCCATCTTCTTTATTGAGATACATGACGTCGGGATGATCAAGATACTCGGAGTAAACCACCGACGATATTAAGATCAGGTCCGAGCTAGTTGCATATTCATTGACGTAGTCTGCCGGACTCCTGAAGTCCATTCGCGGGTAGTAGTGTCGGGTTCTTGTGTCACTATAGCCGACTCGGAAATTAGCATCATAATTCTTGATATTCACAAGATGTTCTACGGCAAAATCGGAACTGAAAAGAAAAAATCCGACAAATGTTATTGGAACCCATGTAACCATGGATTGATGCCATGTACGAAGTCGCTGGCTGATTTCATAAACTGCGTATCCGGAAATACAAATGAGCAAAGGGTAAAGGAAGAATGAGTAGCGTGTTTCGTGGTATTGAGTCGGTACGGCTCCAATCACCCCAATCGCAATAAGTACGTAAATCATGAGAAGCCGCGCGCCGCCCGCTTTTGAGCTTCGACCAGACAGGCTAAAAAACATGCCACTTAACATGCAGATTGCAATCATAAGGGACATGACTGGCATATTAAAAAGCCACGGGTAGACGACGGCGTAAAGGATGTCTGGGAACGCCAGCAGCGCTCTGATACGAGAGGTAAGAGTGGGTGCAAAATCGCCAGTTGCTGCTTGAACAAGGCAGTACGCGATCGTGACTGTCATCAGTAATGCCACGAGCTGGATCTCGCGTATTCGAAGTATCTCAGCTCGGACCCACCCGAGCAATGAAGCAGTACTGAGTATCAAAGCAGCGAGAAGAACTTGATTGGCCAACAATGCGATGCTCGAAAATGAAATGACCAACGACTCCTGGAGGTTAATTGTTTTTCTTACAATTGCTCGACCGACCAAGAATACGAATGCCAGGAGCAAAACAGTAAATATGAAAATTGAACCTGGAGTTTCAAACATGAAAGGAATAAATGTCTCAATTCGATTTGCTAATAGCTCAAGGCCGGAATACTCCGCCGTCACGACAGGTGATGTGATGTCGTGGCCCTGGCCGAGTGCCCGAAAGTCTGTCGTCAAGAAGCCGACACTTGCAGCAAGCACTAAAAGTGAGCCAGAAATACGATAATAACTTGCATGTGTCCTATTGATAAGAAAGGGGACGAAGTTAAATAGCGCGAGTACGATTGCACCCTCCCAAACAAGCGGTCCGACTATTGACAGGAAAAACAGCCATCGCCATCGGCTGGCATCACCGTCAACGATGAGGCAATACGCGTGGTAGACGTACCACAAGAAGATCATCTGAAACGGCGCGTACATGCGGCCAAAGCGAGCCATTTCTATTTCCCACGTTGACAGCGCAAGAATTATCACCACGATTGCAGCAATCCGGGTGCCGCCTATTTTTCGTGCCAAAAGATAGCCGGCTGGAAACATCAAAATATTGCTTACGATCGTGACGGAGCGAAGTGCAGCCTCGGGGGAGATCTCCAAGTATAAAAGCGGCACAGTTACGGACTGATATAATAGACCTCGAGTGTAATATCCTCCGCATGGAAATTGAGGAAGCCCTGATTCCAGAACAAACATCATGGCTTTGTATATGTAAAATTCATCGACTGCCAATGGCCACGTGTAATACCCGGTAAATCGGAAGTACAATCCGGCTAACATTGCTGTGCTGGCAGCCTGTATCCAAAGTACGCGTTCGGTTTTGGTCAATTCGTACTCACTTTTTTCGGGCTGCCTGCTATGCGGAATTAGGACCTGGTCATCTTGCGCGTAAATTACCTACCATGATCTCCTCAAAGCCTGGTTGCGATAAGAAGCCAGCGGGACTTGCAGTCGCACCGTATGCGCCAGACTGAAGAATCGCAATAAGATCGCCAATATTAATCTGCGGCAGCAACACCTTATTCCCGAGCAAATCAAGAGGCGTACATAGCGGGCCAACGACCTGGGTTGGGCGCGTTTCTCCAACCGCATTTCGACTGGCGAGAACGATAGGGTAATTCTTACGCAGGATTTGGCCGAAGTTGCCTGAAGCGGCTAAATGATGGTGCAGGCCGCCATCACATATTACGTAAGGAACTCCACGAGAGTCTTTTACGTCAATAACTTTCGTCACATACAGGCCTGCCTCGCCGACAAGATAACGGCCCATTTCCATAATCACTTCCGGCGAATGCAACTCCCGCATTAACTTCTGTACCGCGGGTTGAATTCCAAGACCAACTGCTTCGAGATCAATTGGCTTCTCGTTGGGAAAATAGGGTATCCCTAATCCACCGCCGAGATTGACAGTTTGGATGGGTACGGTGCTCGACTCAGACAATAAAATTACCAAATCCACAGTCTTTTCCACCGACTCCACTATCGCTTCGGCGCGTAAGTTTTGTGAGCCGGCGTAAATATGAAAACCACGAA
>JBBKWL010000093.1:0-2615 GCA_037968975.1 Woeseiaceae bacterium
ACGATCGCAATTTTGCGCGGGCTCAAAGAACGTTACGAAGTTCATCATGGTGTAGAGATAACAGACCCCGCGATTGTTGCCGCGGCAACGTTGTCGCATCGCTATATCAGTGACCGGCAGTTGCCGGACAAGGCGATCGACCTGATCGATGAGGCTGCATCGCGCATTCGAATCGAGATCGATTCGAAACCGGAAGCGATGGATCGACTGGAGCGCCGCGTCATTCAATTGAAGATTGAACGCGAAGCGCTGAAAAAGGAATCTGATGACGCGTCGCGCAAGCGGCTGGAGGATCTGGAGTCGGAGCTCGAGGAACTCGAAAAGGAGTTTTCGGATCTTGAGGAAATCTGGGTCGCCGAGAAAGCCGCGATGCAGGGCACGACGCACATCAAGGAAGAGATAGAACGCGCCCGACTCGAGCTCGAAACCGCACATCGTGCCAACGATCTCGCGCGCATGTCCGAACTACAATACGGCCGCCTGCCCGAGCTGGAAAAGCAACTTGAGGATGCCCTGCAGGCAGAAGGTCAGGAAACGACCTTGCTGCGCAACAGAGTGACTGACGAAGAGGTTGCGGAAATCGTTTCCACATGGACCGGTATTCCGGTTTCCAAGATGCTCGAAGGCGAAAAAGAGAAGCTGCTGCAGATGGAAGCGGCATTGCAGGCGCGTGTGGTCGGTCAGGAGGAGGCTGTAACGGCAGTTGCCAATGCAATCCGACGGTCGCGTGCCGGCTTGTCCGATCCGAAACGGCCAATCGGTTCGTTTCTTTTTCTCGGGCCGACCGGTGTGGGCAAGACCGAATTGACCAAAGCGCTGGCGAATTTCATGTTCGACACGGACGACGCGATCGTCCGGCTGGATATGTCCGAGTTTATGGAAAAGCATTCGGTCGCGCGCCTCATCGGTGCGCCGCCGGGCTATGTCGGCTACGACGAAGGCGGCTATCTGACCGAAGCGGTACGCCGCAGACCGTACTCTGTGATCTTGCTGGACGAAGTTGAAAAAGCGCACCCCGATGTTTTCAATGTCTTGCTGCAGGTGCTGGATGACGGCCGCTTGACGGACGGTCAGGGGCGCACTGTTGATTTCCGAAATACGGTCATCGTCATGACCTCAAATCTGGGTTCGCAGATGATCCAGGAAATGGCTGGCGAGGATCAGTACGACGCGATGAAAGCGGCCGTGATGGAAGTGGTCGGAACGCATTTCCGTCCCGAGTTTATTAATCGGGTTGACGACGTCGTCGTATTCCATCCGCTCAGTCGCGAGCATATTCGCCTGATCGTCGATATTCAGCTGGGTTATCTGCATGAGCGCCTGGCGGAGAGAGATATGCGTATCAAGTTGACGGATGCCGCACGAGACCGATTGGCTGATGCTGGCTTCGATCCCGTCTACGGCGCACGACCGTTGAAACGGGCGATCCAGCAACAAATCGAGAATCCGTTGGCGAATGAAATCCTGCAGGGGAAATTCAAACCAGGCGATGTCATAGAAATAGGTGTTGCCGACGATAGCCTGCAATTTCAGAACGCTGCCTAATTAGTCGCCGAACTCTATATAATGCGCCGACTAAAGGAGTAAGACGCTTGCCGATTTACGCATACGCTTGTAAGACATGTGATCACACGCTGGACGCACTGCAAAAAATGGCAGATGCACCGCTGCTGGATTGCCCGTCGTGTGGGGAACCGCAACTGAAACGACTGCTGTCAGCACCGCGGTTTCGCCTCAAAGGCAAAGGCTGGTACGAAACGGACTTCAAGACCGGTGACAAACGCAATATCGCCGGCGATACCGAAACCAAGAAGGTCGAAAAGAAAGACACGCAAGAACCGAAAGACAAAAAAGACAAGAAAGACAAGGTTGATTCCAAGACGACGCCTGCGCCCAGTAAAAAGAGCACAGCCTAGTGAAGCGGCTGCGACGTTATCTGGTTGCGGGCATTCTCGTATGGGTGCCGCTCGGCGTCACTTTGTTGCTCATCAACCTGTTGGTTGGCTTTATGGATCGCACCTTGCGGCTGATTCCGGTGGCGTATCGCCCCGAGACAGTGTTGGGTTTCCAGATTCCGGGTCTTGGCGTCATATTGACCGTGATCATCCTGGTGGTTACCGGCATATTGGCCGCAAATATCGTTGGGCGTAGCGTTGTTGGCGGTTGGGAATCCCTGTTGGAACGCATTCCGTTCGTTCGCTCGATTTACTCGGCGGCCAAAAATTTTACCGAAATTGTATTTTCGGATTCCGGCAAAGCGTTCAAGAAAGTCTTGCTGGTGCAGTATCCGCGCAAAGGGATTTACACACTGACCTTCCAGACCGCCAGCGAATTGGGCGAGGTGCAGGGCCGTACCGGCGCGGATGTGGTTTGCTGTTTCGTACCGACCACACCAAACCCGACCTCGGGGTTCATCATCATCGTGCCACGAGCCGACGTCATCGAACTGGACATGACCGTCGACGAAGCAGCAAAACTGGTTATGTCTCTAGGCGTAGTAGTACCTACATGGACCAAACAGCAGACCCGTGAACTGCCCCTGAAGATGCCCGATGAGTAGCTGCGAACGCGATACTTCTCGACCGAAGTAAAGCGCAGCGCAGCGAGCCATGAGG
>JBBKWL010000094.1:0-10657 GCA_037968975.1 Woeseiaceae bacterium
CGCCAACCCGTACAATTCGCCGCGCTGGTAACCGGAAAACCAATTCGTGGATTGCGGAGTCGACACTTCGTAATAATCGACTTTGCCCTCAAGCTGCGGCAGCTTTGCGTACAGGTGGCACATCAAGCGGGTTCCCAGCGCCGCTTTGAATGCTTCATAGTCGTCGCCGCGTTTGCCCCAGGTGCTGTCGTCCCACCGCTCGAACCATTCGTATGGCGCCGGTGCGACGATCTCGATGGTCGCAGTGCCTGGATGGCGATTCTCATAATCCGGATCCTTCGCAGATGGAAACGAAATATAGACGACAGGAAACTCGGCATCTTCCTGCTCCATGAACTCGTCGACTGCAGCATCGTAATCATTGCTCGGATAAATCCAGAAGTTGGTTTTCGGCAACTGTAACTCTGCGGCCGTGTGCTGTAGTCCTATATAAATACCGAGGTGGGCAAAACTCGGTTTGACCTGCGGCAATTGCTCGGCATAGCCGAATTTTTTGACGACTTCGGTAGGCAACAACCCCTGAAAAGTATTGCCAATTCCCGCTGACGATACGACACAGGCGCATTCAATACGATGACCGTCCGCCATCGCAACCCCGACAACCTTGCCGTCCTCCACCAGAATTTGCTGCACTGTCGCATAGGTGAACACCTCGCCACCGGCCTTCTGAATTTTTGGAATAATACTTGCGGCAATCTTCCAGCTGCCGCCGATCGGGTAGAAGCCGCCGTAAAGATAGTGACGGGCGATCATCGCATGCACCATGAACGACGACTGTTTCGGTGGCAGGCCCATGTCACCCCACTGGCCGCACAGTGTCGCGATCAGATCCTGGTCATCAGTTAACTCACTCAGGACCGCATACGTGTTGCGATACAGTTCTTTGGGTTTCTTCAACTTCATGAAAGGCGCAACGAGTTTTTGTTGCCAGGGCTTCAGTACCCTGTCCATAGCGTGTGCCGACAAGCCGCCGCTAATCTCACTGAGCAATGTCATATAACGATCGATCGCGGCCGCCTCTTCGGGAAATTGTCGCAGAAGATTGTCGCGGAACTCCTGTTTTCCGGCGATGGCATTGAATACCTTGTCACCCACATAAAACCGATCGTACTCGGCGTCCATTGGCGCCCAGTGCAACTTGCCGTCGGACAGAAAGTCGAACATTTTGCGGGTTCGGGTTGCAGCACCCACATCCCCGATGTAATGCACGCCGACATCCCACTCGTAGCCATTTCGCTCATAGGAGTGTGTGTACCCGCCCGCCGTGTAATGCTGCTCGAGCACACAGACTTTCCAGCCCAGCTCCGACAGGAACGCCGCTGTAGTCAGCCCACCCATGCCAGAACCAATGACTATTGCGTCATAGTCCGGCGCGAGTCGTTTGGGCCGGTAGCGATAGCCGATGCGAAGTGTTGATGCTTTCATTTGCCGATTGTATCCGCCGATAGTAAAACAGCCCGCTTGCGCGGGCTGTTCATGACTACTTATCGCCAGTCCTACTCTTCGTCGGCTGGGGTGGAAATTGATTCGTCATGTTTCCAAATTGTGTAGTCGGAGTCTTCAAAGCCGGTGCCGAATGCATTGAATAACTTGCCGCCCTCTTCAGCGCCGAGTTCTTCCATTATAAATTCGAAGAAGGTGGGCTCTTGTTCCTCCATCTGGGCGTAGTTCTCATACGATGAAGCGATTGCCGTAATGGAGTCGCCGCCGATTCGCGACAACCATAACCAGTTGTTGTCGTCGGTTGCCCAGCCACCGGTGATTCCCAGCTGGCTCAATTTCTCTTTCGCCTGGTCGGCCGCAGGACCCCGACCCTGCTTGTCCTTCCAGGAGGTCACCCCGTAGTACGGGCCGCTGGTACCCGTCTCCGGCCAATGGCTGTTCTCCCAATCGCTGGCCTCGAGATAGTGGTGATAGTGCTCGACATATTGAGCTACGTTTTCCTGAAAATTCTCGCCCAGACCTTTCTCGGTACCCTCCGCTTCAAAGTCGTCCAGATCGGCCCAGCTGAAACAACAGGAGCGATACTGGATTGGCGCCATGTTGTGCCCCACTGCCACCCGGTAGGCCTGCCAGGAGCGTGATTCACCCGCGTCTTTGCGAAATTGCACATGCGCAGCCATCGCTGCGTTGAAGTCTTCCTCCATCCCCGGCTTTACCACCATGATCCAGACGTCGGATAGCGGTTCCGGTGCCTCAGTCGGCTCATCTTGTGCCATGAGACTCAGCGGCAGCACGAGCGCCGCGATGCCAGCCATGCTGACTAGAAATGCTGTTCTTTTCATTATTATTCTCCCCTTATAGAACCAAGGATTATAGGTCATTATTCTGAGAAATCATGGTTCAGGGGTCGTGCCGAAGCCGGCAACGGGGGATAATCCGAACCCCTGCCGATTTTTTTAGTCAGATTTCAGACAATTAGCGCACGGGGTTTCTGGGGGAACGCTGGTGAAAGTGACAAAACTCGCATTATCAAATCCGGTCGCCGTGATCGCTGCGATCCTGCTGGTCGTCCTGATGGGCACGGTTGCAATCGTTAGTCTGCCCATACAGATGATTCCGGATGTGGAGCAGTCCTTCATTCAGATCAGCACGGGCTGGCGTTCGGCCGCGCCAGAAGAAGTGGAATCCGAGATCGTCGAACCGCAGGAAGATGTATTGCGGGGCATCCCCGGACTGGAAAAAATGGAATCGTCCGCGTCGAGAGGAAACGCCAACATCAACCTTACCTTCGTCGTCGGCAGCGACTTGCAACGTTCGCTGATCGAAGTCATCAATCGACTCAACCAGGTGCCGCGTTACCCCAATGATGTCACCGAACCGCGAATTTATGCCGGACAGGACAGCTTCGGCGCACAGATCGCCTGGTTTTCACTGTATCGGGCTCCGGGCAATGAGCGCCCGATGGCCAGTTACGCGGATTTTGTGCGCGAGGTGGTGCAAGCACGCATAGAACGTGTGCCTGGCGTATCCAATTCCAATGCCTATGGCGGCCGCGAAAACGAAGTCCGAATCACGTTTGACCCGTATGAAGCGGCAGCGCTCGGCATCGATATTCCGACGCTTACGGGTCTCACCGGCAATAACAATGACACCTCCGGTGGTTTCAACGACGTCGGTCGGCGCCAGTACACGCTGCGCTATGCCGGCAAGTATGACCTCGACGAATTTGGCGACATGGTGCTGGACTGGCGCGGTGGCAATCCGGTTCGGCTTCGCGATATTGCGACCGTGGAAGTCAAAATGCGCGACTCCAGGGGCTTCATGACGCAAAACGGCCACGAGTCGATCGCCTTCGATACGCAGGTTGAGCAAGGCGTTAACGTTCTCGAAGTCATGACCGAACTGAAAAAGGTCATTGTCGAGCTTCAGGAAGGACCACTTGCCAGAGAAGGACTCCTGATCCGGCAAGGGTACGACGAGTCGACCTACATCGAAGACTCAATAGCGATGCTGCGTACGAACCTGTTACTGGGTATCGGTCTTGCGATCGCAATTCTCTGGTGGTTTATGCGCCGCTTGCGCGCCACGTTTATTGTTGCCCTGGCGATCCCTGTCTCACTATTGACCGGTTTCATTGTCATGCAAATCACCGGTCGCTCGTTGAATATGATTTCGCTTGCCGGACTGGCGTTTGCGACCGGCATGGTTCTGGATGCCGCGATTGTTGTGCTTGAGAATATCGTTCGATTGCGCGAGCAAGGCATGGATGCCGAAGAAGCCGCTGATAAAGGCAGCGACCAGGTGTGGGCCGCACTGATGGCTTCGACAGCAACCACCGTGGTCATTTTTCTACCAATCATGTTCCTCAAGGATGTATCCGGCCAATTATTCGCTGATCTGGCGTTGGTAATTTCAGTCGCGGTGACCACATCGCTCATAATTGCCGTATCGATCATTCCCACGGCGGCCGCAAAATGGCTGCACGGCGTGAAACTCGTGGATCCACACGCACATTGGTGGCAAAACATTACCGACAGGGTGATGCGCATCACCGATCGCAAGCGCACACGGAAGGCGTTGATCGGCGGCATGTTTGCGACTGCGACGGTGCTCACGTGGTTACTCCTGCCACCCGCGAATTACCTGCCGGAAGGTAAGCAAGGCTGGATATTCGCATTCATCATGCAGCCACCGGGCCAGAGTGTGACCACAGCGCGCTCGGAGTTTGCCGACCCGGTGCTCGAAAGAATCAAACCCTATCTTGAGGAAGGGTCTGATCTGCAAATAGACAGCTTCTTTATGGGCATGTTTGGCTCCTTTGCGTTCGCCGGTGCGGGCATGGTTGATGCTGACGATGCCGACGAAATGGTCAACAAGCTGAATGGAGAAATCCTCGCAGGCTTTCCCGACACCATGGCATTTGCCGGGCAATGGGGAATTTTTGATCGTCTCGGAGGCGGCAGTAATATTGAACTCAACATTCAGAGCCGCGATATGGATGCCATGTTAACGGCGGCAATGACCGGAATGAGACTGGTAGGCGAGCACCTGCCAGGCTCGCAGGCGCGACCGATTCCCGGAGTCGACTTCGCCGAACCCGAGTTGCGTTTTATCCCGGACGAACACCGCATCACGGAGGCCGGCTGGACGCGCCGTCAAATGTCGACCGTGATACGAGCCCTCGGTGATGGCGTGTACGTAGGTGACTATTTCGATGGTGACAATCGCATGGATATCGTATTGCGTGCGCCCGAGTGGAGCAGCCCGGAACAACTTGCTGCGACTCCGTTGGCAACGCCGCTTGGTGGCATCCAGTCGGTGGATCAGCTGGTACGCATGGAACGAACCGCAGGACCGAATCAAATACGCCGCGTCGATCGTCGCCGCGCGGTGACGCTTTCGATTACGCCGCCAGCAGACATATCGCTGGAGGAGTCAATCGCGATTCTCAAACAGCACGTCGAGCCGACGCTGCTGGAGATGTTGCCCGAGGACGGCGAGATCAGTTATTACGGTAGTGCTGACGACCTCGATGTCGCGCTAACCAATATGGCGCGCAGTTTCGCGATGGCTATAGTCGTCCTGTATTTACTCATGAGCGGTCTGTTCCGCTCGTTCATTGACAGTCTGTTAGTCGTCGCCGCGTTGCCGTTAGCCACGGTCGGCGGCGTCGCATTGTTGCGCATCATGAATTTGCCGATGGATCTGCTCACAATGATTGGCTTCATCACCTTGCTCGGCCTGGTCGTCAACAATGCGATCTTGCTCGTGCATCAAACTCGTACAGCAGAGAGAGAGGGCCTGGATCGACGCAACGCCGTGGAACAAGCGGTACGTCGTCGTTTGCGGCCGATCCTCATGAGTACGATGACGAGCCTGTTCGGTATGTTGCCTTTACTGTTAATTCCAGGACCCGGAACAGAGGTGTATCAGGGCCTCGCAGCGGTTATTGTAGGCGGCATGTCAGTTAGTACCGTCTTTACCCTTATATTTCTGCCGAGTCTTCTGCGCCTGGGCGAAACCGATGCAGCGCCGAGCCGGGTCTCCGGTACCGGCATTGCGCCCGCACCCGCGAGTCCGTAAAAATGTTACACATGCGAAGAACAGTTTCCTTACTTGCTGGCGTCACGCTGGCCTCGGCCGCTCTTGCTCAGGGTTTTGGCCCGGCGCCCGTCGTCATCGCCGAGGCAGAGCATCGTGAACTCGCGCCGTCGGTCGATGTGCCTGGCACCGTGGTTAGCCGTTTCGACTCGAGACTCGCGTCAGAGCTGTCGGCAAAACTCGTTTGGATCGCAGAGGTCGGTACGGTCGTCAAGAAGGACGAAACGGTTGCCCGCCTCGAAGATTTCACCTTCAAGCTTCTGGAAATGGAAGCTCAGGGACGCGTTGAACGCGAACAGGCGCGGGTCAAATTTCTGCTTTCAGAACGCGCACGCCTCTTGCAGCTGTCTGCAAATAATCTGTCCGCAAAAAGCCAACTGGATCAAATCGAGTCAGATCTCTCCGTCGCACAAAGCGAAGAAAAAATCGCAAAGGTTCAGTTGGGCCTGTCACAGATCTCCATGCATGTCACTCAGATTCGAGCACCCTTTGACGGCATTGTTACAGAGCGTCTGCGCAATATCGGTGAGCGACTGAACATCGCAGATGAGATCATTCGGCTTGTAGATCCGAATTCGCTGGAAGTCGTGGCGCGTGCACCGCTGAATACGGTCAACTACATCAAGGACAATGCGATCCTGGAGATTCACAACGACTTTCGAAATGACGAGGCGTCAGTACGAGTAATCGTGCCATTTGGCAACCCGCAATCGCATATGTTTGAAGTGCGCCTGAACGTCGATCCGGAGATCTGGACCGTTGGCGAGAGCGTGCGTCTGTCCATGCCCACAGCGAACGTAAAGCAGGTGCTTGCTGTACCGCGCGATGCATTGGTCTTACGCCGCGAAGGGGCTTCAGTATTCAGGGTGCGCTCGGACAATACGGTTGAGCAGGTACATGTCATCACCGGCCTGGGCGACGGCAGTCATATCGAGGTCATAGGTGAGCTTGAAGCCGGAGACCGGGTGGTTACACGTGGCGCCGAACGCCTGAGCGCTGGCATGGAAGTTAGCGTTACCGTCGCCGCAACTAACTGAGCAACATCCTGGCAAGTTGACGGCTCAGCTTTTCTCGCCCGCCGCGCGCGTTCATGTGATTGATATCGAGAAAATCGTCAGGCTCGAGATGGAATTCTTGCCAGGCCAGAGTCTGAATACCGAGTTCGGCGTCAATTTTGCGAATGAATACGTCGATCTTGTCTGTACCACACTCATCTTTGATCTCATCGATCATGACGTGGTCCGCCGGGTGCACAAAACACACCACCCGCTCTGCTATGGACAGCAAAGCCCTTGCGCCATTGAACCAATGCTCGACTGAACGCGCTGCAAAATCGATCTCGCCGAGATACGTCGCCGCAATGACACGGTCGCGCTTGCGCACCCAATTCGGTTTGCGATCTTTGTTGCTGACTTTGTCAGATGGACTCCACGCGCCCTTTGCCTCAACCAGCCACTGAAATTCCAGACTCGTATTTGCGCCGCGCAGCGGCACCACCCCACCATTGAAGAAGTCGGGACCAAGATTGATGTCGCCACTCGGGGGGGTCGTGCTCAGGTGCATTGGGTCCAGCTCGTAAACGATCAGCGGTACCCGCACCCTCGCCACTTCGCATTGTTGCTTGATGAACTGACACAGCATGTCCATGCCCGCTGCGCTAACTGCCGGAAATCCTGCATTCAAAACCCTGCGGTCAGCGCCAAACTCATCCGGACAAATTGCCCTGAACGTCCCGGACGAGCCGACCGCGAGAATATCCGGCGCGCCTTGTTCCGCGAGGTAGCCAGGAAAACGCTCAATAAACTGCAGTGCACGATTGGCACGCGGTTTCTTGATGATGCGAGGTACGCCGAAAAACCGGCGTAGGCGATCAAACGTGGAAGGCTGTTCGTCAGCACTTTGTACGCCCGATAGACGCTGCGTTTTTCCCTGCGCTTCCAGAACGATTTCATCGAATGACATTTCGGCAAGCGTAATGACGGTATCCTGATCGAGCATTAATCCAAGACTGTGTTCTATCTCGGTGGTCACGCTAACGAACGCGAGTGAGTCCATGCCCGCGTCGAACAGGTTCCTCGCCTGCAGGATATTGCTGGTGCTCAACAACGGTGCATATGTCTGTATGGCCTTTAGCAAAATATCCGCTTCCCGAGAACGCGCCGAGTCAGATAGATTGCCATCGTCAGTTGCCACGGATTGCAACACCGTGCTTAGTGCCTTGCGATCCATCTTGCCGCTCGCATTCTTTGGAAACTCGGGCACGCAGAAAATCATGGACGGCACCATATAGTCGGGCAACTGCGCCCGAACCGCCGTCTTGATAGCAGCGGTATCGGCCGCATCGGTTTCCAGTGCCGCCACTACCGTGGTAGCGATTTCCGCACCTCCAGGCCACGCCAATGCCACTGAGTTCAACCCGCCTGATGCGTTGCGCAATGCGGATTCAATTTCACCCAGCTCGATGCGGTAGCCACGCACTTTGACCTGGTTGTCGACACGGCCGAGAAAACGCATCACACCATCGTCGCCGAGCTCCGCCCTGTCCCCGGTTCGATAAGCGGCCTTGCCATCCGCCAGGGTGATAAAGCTCGCCGCTGTTTTCTCCGGGTCGTTCAGGTAACCCGTCGCGAGCTGCGCGCCGGCCAGCAATAACTCCCCATCCTGAAGGAGCAGCTCCATGCCAGGAAACGCCTTGCCGATTGGCACTGTGTCATCCGGGATTGGCGCGGCGGTGATTTCGAAACGCGAACACGCAATAGTCGCCTCGGTTGGCCCATACCAATTTTCCACGACAGAATTTGGCGCGGCCTGCGCCCATTCTTTTGCCACCAGCGTCGGCAATGCTTCGCCGCAAAACAGACTATGCCGTAAGCCCGGGAAAGCTCCGGGCGTCAGGTCTTCCTGTAAGCGCATTTGATAGGCGAGCGATGGCACGGAAAACCAACACGTTATGCCTTGCTCAAGAACATAGGCAGACGGCATTCGGAGCTGTTTTTCGGACGGTACGACCAGGGTGGCACCGTTCTCCCAACAGATGAAAAGGTCATGCACGGAAAGATCGAAGGTCAGATCAAAAGTTTGCGAAAATCGATCCCCCGGCTGCGGGGCGACAAACGCACCCGCCGCCGCCAGGTATGCCTCGAGTGCGCTGTTGCGAATTGGAACGCCCTTGGGGTCGCCCGTACTGCCCGACGTAAAGAGTATATACGCGAGATCTGTAATTGACATTGCTCTCGCGCCGCCGGCATGCCATCGCTTTGGCGCAGTAAACTGATAATCCGACTTGCTCTCGCCGCACGAAGTAATCACAACGTTCTCAATGGCCGGCGCTGCGTTAGCCAGAATATTATCGAGTTTGTCGGTGGCGCGCGCACCGCAAATCACGCGCTTCGCACCGGAGTTTCTGAGTATCGTAGCGTTGCGCTGACAAGGGTGATTGACGTTCAGCGGCACGTAGGCATGCCCGGATAATCTGGCCGCTAAAATACCGGCGTAGGACGATATGTGTCGGTGTGCCATTACAGCGGTGATCGCCTGATCGTCACCAGCGGTGGCAAGTGGAAAACTCTCGGCGATACTCTGTGCCGCTGCGACCAGCTCTGCATAACTCCAGGATTCAGCATCGATGACCAATGCGGTTCTGTCAGGATGATCGCGTGCGATGTCGAGAATTCGCGCGCCAGCTTGATAGGGATGCATAGTCTTCATTCGATGCAACTGATAAGGTTCGAACCGGAGTTCGCCTCAGTATAGGGATAATTGGTCGCCAGACTAGTGAAAAATTTGAGCATTTTCAGTTGCTGAAGGTTATTGCAATTAGCGGCTCCGGCCGCTCCGGAAGTACGTTGCTGTCGTTGTTGTTATCGCAAGACACCCAGGTATTCAATCTTGGTCAGCTGCGACACCTTTGGCGCTCCTACGCCGATAACGAGCCATGCAGCTGTGGACAGAACCTGAGCACTTGTCCGATTTACGGCGACCAAGTAGCAGATGCCAGCAGGATGCAGGAGCTCGGCAAGGCTTTTTTCAAGGACGCGGCTGGACAATCCGACTGGAGCGACCCGCAGGTTCGAGCCAGGCTGCAAGCCAGACATTCTGATTACCTGGCAGGTGTGCGAGCGGTTCTGAATACTATTGTGCTGGCCACGCAAGCGACGCATTTCGTGGACAGCTCAAAAGCGCCGGAAATGGCACTGGCGTTCAGTTTGCTACCCAACGTCGAACTGTATTTATTGAATCTCGTCCGCGACCCACGCGCCGTCGTGTGCAGCTGGTACAAGAAAAAACAGAGTTATTCGGCAGTCATCAAGAACGCCCGAGACTGGACTGCTCGACAACGCCGTCTGGAAGATTGGAAGCCGGGGCTCGGTGCCAGATTTTATACGCTGCGCTACGAAGATCTAGCCACTAAACCGGTCGACGCCATCGAGTCTGTTGCCGAATGGGCATCGTTACCAGTACCTGAAGTACTGTTTGAGAAAGCGAATCGAGCGCACATCGAATGGAGCAATCAGCATCTCTTCCCGCCAGCAAATGAACGCGTGCTGGAGGAGCAAAAGAGTGATGTCACCATTGCTGTTGCAGATGGCTGGCGCGATCCGCAGAATCGCTGGATTCATCGCCTGACGCGCTGCTTTACCGGCGCCGTCGGCCGCCGCTACTATTCAGAATGAAGTACGGCATCGAAGACGCTTCTTTTCAGGCCGCTGGCGGTGAGGCGGGCATTCGCAAACTTGTCGACGATTTCTATAATCGTATGGCGCGCGACCCCCGCTTCGAGACCATCCACAAGATGCATCCCGCGGACAAAACCGTGACTCGAGACAAACTCGCCCGCTTCCTTTGCGGCTGGCTGGGCGGTCCGAAGCTGTTTCAGGCAAAGTACGGCAGTATCAGCATTCCGCGCGTACATGAACACCTTGAAATTGAAACGCCAGAGCGCGACCAGTGGCTGACGTGCATGCAAGAGTCGGTGGCAGAGCAGCCCTTTACAGCAGAGTTCAAGAATTATTTGATGAAACAGCTGTTCGTGCCAGCCGAAGGCGTGCGCATGCGCGTCGAGAAAATCAGGGCAACGGAAAATGAACCATGAAAAATAAACCATGAATAAGGA
>JBBKWL010000095.1:0-11498 GCA_037968975.1 Woeseiaceae bacterium
TGTGCGTATCCCGGTATCGGTCGGTTAAACAACAGTTGGTCCATCGTCAGCTCGCCGTGGAAGATATTGCCTTCGGTGATACCAATCTCTGCCTCGATATCCTGTGGCGTCCGCACTTCGTAGTGCAGAATCAGGTCTTTGAAATCCGGGCTGTAGTTGGCGATCTGGCCGATTACGGTGTCGGCAAAGTCCTGCTTTTCCGGTTCCGTCCACGCCCGACCGTCGATCTGGTGCGGGCAGTACTGCACGAAACAACTCATGAAATGCTTGCCCGGTGGCGCCATGGTCGGATCGGTCATCGTCGGCACGACGCAATCGATATAAGGGTCTTTGGAAAATGTGCCGTCTTTCCAGTCGTCGTAGGCCCGCTCCATGCGCTCCATCGAATCGATAAAGTGCATGTCGCTGTGATACAGCGAACTTCCTTCCGGCAATGCCGGGAACGTCGGCATGCCATCCAGGGCGATATTGACCTTGCCTGAAGAACCCCTGATCTTGAAGTTCTCTACCCGCTTGTGAAACTCCTCGGGCAGATCCGACTTATCCATACAGGTGAGGAAGGTACGCTTGACGTCCATCGCCGAAACAACGATCCGCCCGGCAATTTCCTCGCCATTTTCCAACGCCACGCCGGTGGTGCGCCCGTTTTTCACAATGATCTTGTCGACGCCGGCCTCGGTACGCAACTCGCCACCGAAGGATTGGAAGGCACCGGCGATCGCCTTGGAGACCGCGCCCATGCCACCACGCGCGACGCCCCAGGTGCCGACGTTGCCGTCGACATCACCCATGTAGTGATGCAAAAGCACGTAGGCCGTGCCGGGCGAGTTCACGCCGAGCGCCGTGCCGATAATGCCACTGCCGGAAAACGCGGTCTTGATGACGTCGGTTTCAAAATATTCTGCGAGATACTCGGCCACGCTCATGGTCCAGAAGCGGATGGTCTCCCCCATGCGGTCTTCGCCCATCTCCATGAACTTCGAACCAATGGCAAGCAGCTCTTTGATGTCTTTTGGCTTGAATGAGGTTGGATCAGGTGGTGTGCGCAGCAACGTGTCACGAATAAAACGGCATTGACGCATCGTGTCTGCCGAGTAGCGCTCATAAGCATCGGCGTCATGGCGGGAGAATCTCGCCATCTCGCGATAGGCGACTTCCGGGTCGTGGTAGGAGCCGAAGTAATCGCCGTTCTCGAGGAATTGCACAGAGCCACCGTACGGAGTGACCTGCAGTCCGTGCTTGTGCAGTTGCAGTGAGCGGTAGATTTCCGGCCGCAGCAAACTGCACACGTAGGAACAGTTTGAGTACATCCAGTCTTTATAGAGCTCACGGCTTACGGCGGCGCCACCAATGTAGTCGTTCTTTTCAACGCAAACGACATCCAGTCCGGCTTTCGCAAGATAGGCAGCGGTCGTCAGGCCATTGTGTCCGGCACCAACGATGATCGCGTCATAGGTCTTCATAAGGTCTCCGCCTTATTGTCTGGACCGTAAGAGTCTCATGGACCGGGACCTTTAGTCCAGAAAAATGAATGAGTATTCATTCACTTTATGGCATGATCGAAGCATGTCAGCTGCCGCCCCAACTACTTCTCGCCGCACGGCCTCGCGCGCCGCAAGGCGCCAGCAACTCATCAATGCAACGATGAAATGTATAGCCCGGAAGGGCATGGGCAATACTACGCTGAGCGACGTAGCCAAAGAAGCCGGCCTGTCGCAGGGCATCGTCAACCTGCATTTCGAAAGCAAAGAAAACCTGCTCACGGAAACGCTGGCGAGTCTGGCCGGTGAATACCGCGAAAAATTCGACAAGGCTTTGAGCAGTTCCGGTCCCGCGCCTGCTGAAAAACTCGAAGCCATCATGGAGCACGATCTGCGGCCGTCGATCTGCAATCGCGGCAAGCTCGCGATCTGGTTCGCATTCTGGGGCGAGGTGAAGTCACGCCCGACCTATCAAAAGATGTGCGACGAATGGGATCGCCGCTACGACGAGGTCGTCGCCAGCTTATGCGAGGAAATTATTGCGGACGGTGGCTATAAGAATATTTCTGCGCCCTCGGTGGCGTATGCTCTTGCCTCTATGATCAATGGTCTGTGGCTGTCCTGTCTTATCAGTCCGCAAACCTGGAATCGCGATGACGCGAAGGCGGCGGTAATGAATTACCTGGCAAGTATGTTCCCCGATCACTACCCGCGAGAGCGTTAGCGTGCGCAGCGGACGCCTCTTTCTATACATTACCTTGGTTGCAATAACTGGCTGCAGCGATCGCGACATTACTGGCGGCAACGACGAAAATATCGTCAACGTATACAACTGGGCCGACTATATCGCTGACGACACCATTGCGAAGTTCGAAGCCGAGTTCGGCATCAAAGTGAACTACGACATTTACGACTCTTCGGAAATCGTAGACGTAAAGCTGCTCGCGGGAAACACGGGCTACGACATCATCATTCACAGCAACAGTTTCTCGTCGCGACTCGCACCTGTTGGTGTCTACGAGACCCTCGATTTCTCACGTATCCCTAACATCAAACATCTCGACCCGGAGACGATGCGCAGCATTGATGCCTACCCCGGCATATCGGACCTTCAGGTTCCCTATTTTTGGGGCACCACCGGCTACGCCTGGAACGCCGATATGGTTCGTGAACGCCTTGGCGACCACCCGATGGACAGCGCTGATATCATTTTCGATCCCGAAGTTGTTGCCAAACTGGCTGACTGCGGCGTCACCTTGCTCGACAGCCCCATCGATGTGATACCGATGTTACTCACCTATCTCGGCAAAGACCCAAATTCGCTCGACGTCGCAGACCTGCAGCTTGCCAAGGAAAGACTGAGCGAACTGCGCCCGTATATCCGCTATTTCAGCAACGCAAAAATGCTGGTCGACATGCCAAACAAAGAAGTTTGCGTCGCCATGAGCTGGTCTGGTGACTATGCGACTGCGGCTTGGCGGGCAGCGGATGCCGGCATCGATATTGATCTACGCTACACCGCACCCAAGGAAGGCACAGGACTGTGGGTCGATGGCATCTATATGCCGAAAGATGCACGTCACAAAGACAATGCCTATTTGTTCATGAATTTCCTGCTGCGCCCCGACATTGCGGCCGACATCACGAATACGGTCAACTACGCTACTGCAAACCGCACAGCGTGGGACCTGATTGATCCAGCGATCTTGAATGACACCGCAATTTTCCCGACCAAGGAGGTGATGCAGGCAATGTATGCCAACCAGCCCCAGGACCCGAAGCAAGAGCGCGTGCGTACGCGGGCCTACGTGCAGGCCAAGAGTGGAATGTGACCATGGCAACTGACGAACAATTCATTCGCATCCGCGGCATCAGCAAGTATTTCGGCAAGTTCGCCGCAGTCGACAATGTCGATCTTGATATCGGACGGGGCGAACTTTTCTCTATCCTTGGCGGCTCGGGCTGCGGCAAAACAACGCTTTTGCGGATGCTGGCAGGCTTCGAAACCCCTAGCTCGGGAACGATCGAAATCGACGGTATCGATGTCACGGCTGTCCCGCCTTACGACCGACCGGTCAACATGATGTTTCAGTCCTACGCGGTCTTTCCACATATGACGGTTGAGAAAAATATCGCCTATGGATTGCACAAGGAAAGAGTGTCCACGGCCGAGATCAAAAAACGTGTCGACGAGGTTATTGACCTCGTGCAGCTCGGTGATTTTCGCAAACGCGAACCGAAGCAGCTTTCCGGTGGCCAGCAACAACGCGTCGCGCTCGCGCGTGCGCTGATCAAACGTCCGAAGGTGCTGCTGCTGGACGAGCCACTGGCTGCACTGGACAAGAAGCTGCGCGAGCAAACGCAATTCGAGCTCATGAACATTCAGGATGAACTTGGCATTACGTTTGTCGTTGTCACGCACGATCAGGAAGAGGCAATGACTCTGTCAACCCGCATCGCGGTCATGCAAAAAGGCCGTTTTCTGCAGGTTGGAGAACCCAAGGCAATTTATGAGTACCCAAGCAGTCGCTTCGTTGCTGACTTTATCGGCACCATTAACACCTTCGAAGGTCAGGTTACCGCCATTGGCGAGGACAGTATCGAAATCAAGTCGGACGAAGCTGGCGGGATGATCAGTGCGCTGGGCAATTTTGATGTCGCTGTCGACCAGCGTGTCTGCGTCGCTGTTCGCCCGGAGAAAATTTATATCGGCCGCAACGACCCTGAAGACCAGACCGACGTACGCATGAAAGGCGTCGTTGACGACCTCGGCTACCTCGGCAACCTGTCGCTTTATCGAGTGCGGCTCGAATCGGGCAAGATAATCCTCGTAAGCCAGCAAAACCGCCACCGTTCGGCCAAACGCTCGATCGAATGGGAAGAACAAATCTGGGTGTCGTGGCGCCCGCGAAGCTCCATCGTGCTCACCGAGGACAACTGAGTGCAGTTGTCGCAAAAGGACCTGTGGTTGCGACGCCTGACGGTCGCGGTGCCGTATCTTTGGTTGCTGGTGTTCTTCGCATTGCCGTTTGCGATTATTCTTAAAATCAGCTTCGCTGATCCGGTCTTGGCACAGCCGCCCTATTCCCAAACGTTTTCGCTCGACAATTTCGCGTTTCTGCTTAACGACAAACTGTACGCGCTGACCTATCTCAAATCTGTACTCATGGCTGCGGCGGCAACGATCCTGTGCCTGCTGCTGGGCTTTCCCATGGCCTATGGCATCGCCCGCTCCGATCCCGCCATTCGAAGTTTTCTGCTGTTACTCATCGTCCTGCCCTTCTGGATTTCATTCCTGTTGCGCGTGTATGCCTGGATGGGCCTGATGAACAACTACGGCGTCATCAACAACACTTTGATGTGGCTGGGCATTACAGATCAACCTGTGCAGATCATGTACACCGACTTCGCGATATTTATCGGCCTTACATACTCCTATCTGCCATTCATGATCTTGCCTTTGTACGCGACACTCGAACGCATGGATATGGACCTGGTTGATGCAGCCCTCGATCTGGGTGCGTCGAAGACCGCCGCTTTCTGGGACGTTACCTGGCCACTGGCACGACCCGGTGTGATCGCCGGTGCGTTGCTGGTTTTCATTCCCGCCATGGGCGAGTACGTCATTCCGTATCTGCTCGGCGGCCCCGAAACACTGCTCATCGGTCGTGTGCTGTTCGATGAGTTCTTCGTCAATCGGGATTGGCCGCTCGCGTCGGCGGTGGCGATCATGCTGCTACTGATACTGGTCGTCCCCATCGTATTCCTGCAGAAGAACCAGGCAGGTGATGAGGAGAGCGCATCGTGAGAAAGCAATCTCGATTCGTGCTTTCTGTACTCGCATTCGGCTATGCGTTTTTGTACCTGCCGCTGGTCTCCGTGATCTTTTACTCGTTCAACGATTCAAAGTTAGCGACCGTTTGGGGCGGCTTCTCCACTCGCTGGTACGGCGAACTGTTTCGCAATGAGCAAATACTTGACGCGACCTTTCTTAGCCTCAGGATTGCGGCTACTTCGGCGACGTTCGCGACAATTCTGGGCACCATGGCCGGACTTATACTGGTGCGCTTCGGTCGATTCCGGGGCAAAACACTCTTTTCCGGAATGATCACAGCGCCATTGGTCATGCCCGAAGTCATCACTGGCCTGTCGTTGCTGCTGCTGTTCGTCACCCTGCAGCAATATATCGGCTGGCCCGGGCAACGTGGCTTCGGCACGATCACCATTGCCCATACGACGTTTTCTATGGCCTACGTTGCCGTCATTGTTCGGTCCCGGTTAACCGCCATGGACCAGTCGCTCGAAGACGCCGCGATGGATCTCGGTTGTCGGCCGATGCGCGTCATTTTCGATATCACGCTGCCACTCATTGCACCCGCGATGGTCGCAGGGTGGCTGCTCGCGTTTACGCTGTCGCTGGATGACCTGGTAATCGCGAGCTTTGTATCCGGTCCCGGTTCAAATACATTACCAATGTACATTTTTTCCAAGGTCAAGCTCGGCGTTACACCGGACATCAACGCACTTGCTTCGCTATTCATTCTTATCGTATCCAGTGCTTTGATCGCGGCCTGGTTCATCATGCGGCGGCGAGCGCAACATACAGGTAGCCAGACGTAATCATGCAAGACTCATTTAATAGCGTTTACGAAATGCTGACGAAACTGCAGCCCATCGATCCGGTGTACTGCGTTTACCCGCATGTCTATCGGGAAACCGCAGAGGAGTTTATTGGCGGCTTTCCCGGCCGTGTGCTCTACGCGATCAAGGCGAACAACGAGCCGAAAGTTTTGCGCGCGTTGTTCGATGCCGGCATAGCGCACGTCGACTGTGCGTCTCTGCAGGAAATCAAGGAGGTGCATGCGGTCGACGACAACGCGGTTTGCTACTTCATGAATCCCGTGCGTCTGCGCGGCGCAGCGCGGACCGCACAGCAGGAGTATGGCGTGCGCCATTTTGTCATTGACCACGCCTCTGGCCTGAAATTGTTGCTGCAGGAAATCGATGCAAAGAAGTCGGTTATTTTCGTGCGCCTTGCGGTGCACCACAAGTCTGCAATGGTGGACCTCTCCAGCAAATACGGGGCGACAGACGAAGAGACGCTGGCGTTATTACAAGCGGTTGCCGACAGCGGCGCCGAACCCGCGCTGGCGTTCAACGTCGGCTCGCATGTGATGAGTCCGGACGCTTATGTACATGCGATTGAGACAGCGATGAATGTGCTCGAGCGTCTCCCATTCAAATTGCGATTGATCGATATCGGTGGCGGCTATGCGAAGTCCTACCCGGGGTTCGCAGCACCGCCGATGAGTGATTATTTTGCTGCAATCGTCAAGGCAGCGAAGTTCTCACTGGCAGACGGCGGCGAACTTATGGCTGAACCTGGCAGAGCGCTCGCCGCACCGGGTCTGTCCGCCGTTGTTGAGGTATTACTACGCAAGGACGACAAGCTCTATATCAACGACGGTCTGTACGGCGTTTTTTGGGAGCTGCGTTATGACGCCCATGACCGATATGCCTCGAGAGCTATTCACAATGGCGCACCGTTGGAGGCCAAAACCCGGCCATTTCAATTGCTCGGGCCGACCTGTGACTCGGATGACAAAATGCGCGCCCTGATCGAGCTGCCAGAGAACATAAGCGTCGGTGATTACATCGAATTTGGCGCTATCGGCGCCTACAGCCTGAGCGGCCGCAGCGACTTCAACGGCTTTTACAGTGACACCGTCGTGAACATCACAGACACCACAGAACGCCCGCCAGGCTAGTACCTCAGTCATTCCTCTGGCTGCGGCGCGCGCAACCACTTCTCGTCGGTCGCCAATGGCGCGGACAGCGTAAGCAGGAACGCCTCAAGCTGGCGCAGATCGCTATTGCGCAGGTTCAGGGGTTTGGCTTCGTTGTGACCGATCATCGCCAGCGGCGCTTCGTTGTAGTGTTGCAAGGCAGCGAAAATTGTCGGCAATTGTCCTTTGTGCATGTACGGCGCGGTCTTTTCCAGGTCACGTAAAGAAGGTGTTCGGAATGTTGCGATGAGTTCGGGCCCGGTGCGAACGTATTCGAGCTCCGGGCACCAGCGGCTGGCATCGTCACTGTAAGCACCCGCGCAATTGAATTCGTTGGCCACAACTTCGCGAACGCCCGTTGCACGCCCTTTGTCAGGCAGCTCACCGGGAAATGAAATAACGCCGGTATTGTGAAACTCGTTGTTCGTGAACAACGGCCCGTTGTGGCACTGCGTGCAGTTTGCTCGCCCGATAAATAACTGCAGGCCAACAATTTCGTCATCTGAAAACAACTCAGCCTGCCTGTCGGCATCTTCTGCGACCAGCGCTGCAACGTAATCATCGAATCGCGTGCGACCGTGCTGCAACAAGCGTTCGTAGGCGGCGAAAACTTTGCCGACATTGGCGAAAGCCAGGTTCACTGCAACGACGTCGGTCGGGTCCGGCAAATCGCCAAATAATTCGCGGTATCGCTCTGCGTAAGTCGGGTCACTGCTGATTGCTTCAAGCACCTGCTTCCGGTTGCTACCGTGCTCGTGCTCATCTTCCAGCGGTGACAAGGCTTGTGACCACTGACTGTCGCGGCGGCCGTCCCAGTACAGCCATGGACTGTAGGCGGTGCCGACGATGGATGGCGTGTTGCGTTTCGATGTTCCTATTGCCTGGCCCTTGGGCAGCCCATCGGTGAAATTTCGTAGCGGCTGATGGCAGGTAGAGCACGAGATGCCGCCATTACTGCTCAAATGAGGATCGAAAAACAGCGCGTGTCCAAACTCGGCTGCGCGCGGGTCGTCGGCCACTGCGTTCGTTGGGTCGCTGGCCAGCGGTTCAAGGCTGTCCAGTGACAACGACCTGAGCATCGCAATATCGCTCTCGCTCCACGGCCCGGGACTCGCCGGCCAGTTGTACCAGGCAAGTGCAAAAAGGCCGGCGACGACAGCAAAGATCGCAAAGCGCTTCATAGGGTAACGGTCACAACGACGGTGTCTGTTTTGTCATTGGCGTCGATCACTATTGTGAGTTCCCAGACACCCGTCATGTGGAAGCGCATGCCATCCAGACGGTAGTTGCCGTCACCCAGCTCCTTTGTAACTCTTGGATACGTGGGCAGGCCGTGGTCATGCCCTGGCATGCCGCCGCTCATCTCGATGTGAGCACCGCTGACGGGTGCGCCGTTTGCGTCTTCCAGGTGTAACACCCAGGCGTGCAGTTTGTTGATCTGCAGTGGCAGCAGATCGCTTTGGTAACTGACAACAAACAGACCGCGCTGTGACGTCCAACGGGAATCGTCAGCCATTGCGCTCATGAGCAGCAGGCAAAAACCGAGCGCCGTGAGACTCCGGCGCATCACTTGCGCCACCTCGCCAGTCGACCGCTCATCAGCAGGTATTGCAATTGAATGAGTAGCAGTACGCCCACGATCACCGGCCAGAATCCAAAGCCCGTGTAGCCAACTTCGAAAGGGAAAACTGCAATATGCTGCCGCTCACCGGAATTTGGCGCAGCGGTGACTACACCGATGTATTCGCCTTCGTCCGCAAAGTCGTAGAGCACGGTAAATACGTCCGGCTCAATTGTCGGTGGCTGATAGAAAACCGTCACGCTGTCGAGGTCCTCAATTTCAGCCACGTCCGACCAGCGTGCAAATCGCCCTTTACCGGTTACGTCGCGAATGATGCGAAAGTCGACCGGGACCCGACCGAGTTCGTCATGCAGATACTCCATGACGAAAATACTCTCCGTGGCATTCGGCAGGTCTTCGCAATATTCTTCGTGCCCGTCGGTCAGTGGTTGGTAGATCTTGAAGTGTGCCTTGAGGTAGCTGATCGTGATCACGCACAAGTCTTCTTCTTCCACCACGCCGCCATGCGCCGCCGCCATTTGCCAGGGCGCGGTCATCAACAAACTTGCGACTAATAATTGCAGTATTTTCATGCGTGGCGAGGTCTATAGCTGCGTTGATCAATTTGGGGGGAGAAGTCTATGACAGTCTTGCGCGCATTAACATTCCGGGCTTTATCACTTACGGGGTGCCTCATTCTGGCAGCCACTGCATCCGCCGACGATGACCTGTTGCCGTTTGGCAATACGGAGGCCTGCATGGAAGGCCCGCTGGCACAATTTGGGCAGTATATCGGCGACTGGAAAATTGCGGACTCCAATTTTGCGAAGGATGGCTCAGGTTGGAGCGATGGCGAAGGCGCTCGCTGGATATTCACCTGCCTTGGTAATGGCACCGCCATTCAGGATTTCTGGTTGCCGGCCAATGGCGCCGTTGGCACCAATCTACGTACTTATAAGCCGGATACTGACAGCTGGGAAATTGCATGGACTGTGGACAAACTGCCTGGCTTTACGCACATACGTGCCGAGCAGGATGACGATGGCAATATCGTGATGCACTACGTCGCGCCCATTCCCGATCCGTTGCGCCGGATCACCTTCTTTCCGGCCGATGCATCGGGCTGGAAATGGAAGCTCGAGTTTTCGAACGACGCAGGCGAGACCTGGTTTGAGGTGTATCGAATCAACGCGACACCGTTTGCTGCGCTAGACTAGGCCCGCTATCACATTGGGGCAGTGCATTGGCAAAGCCAGGGAACACCGGCATAGCGCGGATCTTGCGCGCGACGAAGTATTCGGCACAGGGACTCAGCTCGGCCTGGAAGTACGAGGCAGCGTTTCGTCAGGAGCTGCTGCTGGTTGTAATTTTGCTGCCGGTCGCCGTGTGGCTTGGCCAGACGGCGCTTGAGCGCGCCGTACTTATCGGCTGCCTGTTGCTGGTGCTGGTGGTCGAGCTGCTGAATTCCGCGATCGAGGCCGCAATTGATCGACACGGTGATGAACTGCACGAATTGTCGGGTCGCGCCAAAGACATCGGCTCTGCCGCCGTGTGCATCAGCCTCCTCAACGTCGCGGTGGTTTGGGGGCTGATAGCGGCAGAGCGCTTCGTCTAGCTACATATCGACGATTTCCGCGAGTTCGACTGAGCCGCCAGCGGGAAGAATCGGACAGCCCTTGGCTTTGCTGATCGCATCCGCCTGGTCCTTCGCTTCGAAAATACCGTAGCCGCTCGCCGGGTTAGCGCCGCCATTGTCAGTAACCGATCCGTCGGGATTCACGGTTGAGGACTTACCGACCGGATTGCCGCCATCGACCACTGCACTGCCCATTGAACCCATCCATTTGCCCCAGGCATCCATCACCGCTGCGACCTCAGCGTCATTCTCCGGGTGGCTGCCGCCGTGATACACGAATAAATACTTCGCCATTTCCTCTCTCCTGTTGTGGTTCTTCTCGTACGGGAACAGGAGAATATACCTATCATTTAGGCGATTCATTGGCTAAATTGCTACAATATGCCCTCTATAATTGTGTAGTTTCTACATATTTGAACCGTTATGCAGTCTCGCAGCCATTCGCTTAGATCAATTCTCGATACCCTGCAGCGGGTCGGCGTCGTGCCGGGTGCGGCGGCATGGTTTGAGGCCCACAGCAGCGAGATTCGAGCCGAGCTCCAGCGCACCATTGCTGACGAAGTGCCGGCGTTCGCTGCATCCGGCAATCCGGATATCGTGCCGGGCCAGCAGGCGCATGGGGAAGCGCATGTAGGCCAGATCCTGCGTTATTTGCGCGGCGCGACGGACGCTGATTTCGAGTTCGTTGCGCAACATGCCGCGCAACGGGCGGAGCAGCGCTTTCCGCTCGAGGCCACTTTGCATGCGTATCGATGCGGGCATCGGGTGTTGTCCAAGTGGATCCGGGAAGCCGCACTTGCCAGCGCCAACGAAGCAGCCAGCGTCGGTGAAACGCTGGCTGCTGTCGCCGATTTCTCGATTGAGTACACAGATTCGATCAGCACCATCGCGACTTCGGAGTACGTCGCGCACACCCGCATGCTTGCCGAAGAAGAAGGCGATCGCCGCGGCGAACTGTTGGGCGTGTTATTGGGCGGCTATGACGAAGCGGACGGGCGTGTGGCGAAACTTTTGCGCCGCGCCGGCTACCTGGC
>JBBKWL010000096.1:0-6236 GCA_037968975.1 Woeseiaceae bacterium
GAACAATAAAGGGCCTGGAGAAATTTTCTTTAAAAGAAGAACTCGCTGGAAATCGCAATATTCAACTGCTTGACCCTGTTCCGTATATTAAATTTATGAACCTGGTTACGCAGGCTAGCGTTGTCATTACCGACTCGGGCGGGCTACAAGAGGAAACAACCTACCTCGGCATTCCCTGCCTGACATTGCGAGATAATACCGAGCGTCCTATCACAGTCACAATGGGGACAAACAAACTCATTAATGCAAAATCGCTGGCTCAGAATCTGTCGACGATTCTTGACGGCCGCTGGCATAAAGGGGAACGACCGCCACTTTGGGATGGAAAAACGGCTAGCCGCGCGATCGAGGCGCTCGCTCGAAGATCCAGGCAGCCGGATTCCAGATAGGCAGGCGCTCAGGACTTGGTGTCTTTACCGTGCGCCTTTGCCCCATAAAACAACCTCTACCGTTTGCAGAATCACTGCGAGATCTAGGAGGAAATTATGGTTCTTGGCATAGTACAAGTCGTACTGCAATTTTTCGATGGCATCTTCTTCCGTCGATCCATATGAATAGCGAATTTGTGCCCAGCCGGTAAGACCGGGCTTTATCGCGTGTCTTTCCATGTAAAAAGGGATCGACTCTGCAAGTTGCTCTACAAATTCCGGCCGTTCCGGCCGCGGCCCAACGAGACTCATCTGACCGCGAATTACATTAAATACCTGTGGTAGTTCATCAAGACGAAACTTGCGCAAACAGTGTCCCACTTTGGTTATTCGGGCGTCATTCTTTTCTGCCCAAACTGCTTTGCCATCAGCTTCTGCATCTTCACACATGCTACGAAACTTCAATAGATTAAAATTAATGCCTCTATAGCCAACCCTTGTTTGACCATAAAAAATCGGCGCACTTATGCCGTCCTCAATCTTTATTCCCAAGGAAATTAAGAGCAACAAGGGCCACGATATCAGCAGCGCTAACACTCCAACCACGACGTCAATCAGGCGTTTGAACGATAGATTGACCCGGCTGCTGCAGAATCCGTGTGAAAAAATGAGCCAGCTTGGATCGACCAGATCGATGCGAATCTTGCCGGTTTCTCGCTCGATAAATTCCACAAGACCGATTACTTCGATGCCGCGAAACTTGCAGTTCAGCAATTCCCTGACTGGCAGGTTTCCTCTGCGCTCGTCCATTGCGATAACGATTTCATCAACATCCAGTTCATTTGACAGTACATCAATCGGCTTGTTCCGAATTAGAAGGCCGTTAATATCAGACTCCTGTGCATCGCCGGGAGCTGGTACTGATCCAACAATCTTGAATCCCCGACGGTCGGCCTTCCGACGCAAGTCCGCTAAGGCTCCAGCACGGTTACCTGCCCCGTACACCAAAGTCCGGCGACGAAAACCGTTTTCGTCAACGCCGCGCATGAACAGGTAGCGAAGCACCAGCAGCGCAAGAAAGGCAACAGTCAACGACGTTGCAACCATCCTTTTGGATACTCTGACCTCCGGAAAGGCGTAGAAAATCGTCGCCAATGCCACCGTGCCGAGTGCCAGGCCAACCATGATCCGGACGATTACTTCCTGGAAATTAAAACGCTGATGAAAATCATAGAGTCCCGTGGAGATCAAACCAGCGAATAAAACAACTGAATACACAGCAGCCCGACCTTCGACGTGCTCGTACAGCCGGCCGCACAACTCAAACCCACCACAATAGATAATTGCAGCCGAACAAATTGACAAATAGAGGATCAACAGCTCGCATACGCCCAGAATTAACAGCGGTGTACGGATAGTTTTGTTAATTGACCACGCGGGCATTTTATTTCGCTGTTTCTGGAATTTTATTGGTTTTTATTCAATCAGTTAACGTTGCCTGAGTGTACGCCAACTTTGCTCACTTTATCATAGGTGAGAGTGGCTGTTTGTTGTGTGAAACAGGTCCTGATAACGATCGAGAGGCCAGTCACTGGGAGGGCTGGTGGGGTCGAATAACTTTACAGGCGACGAAAAATTAGATGGCGTAAGTTGACATAATTCAAGGAACCATCGCCGTTCTTTTCGGAAAATCGCGCAATTGAGATTTAAATGTGAATCGCGTCACGTTCGACTGCCTACTAGCTGTCGGATTGCCTTACAGATCATGAGATGACCAGCTGTGAAACCATTACCACTGGTGGCTGGCACGACCTTTGCAAGATGACAGATTATGAGAAATTCGATATCGCAAAGTTTGATCTACGCCGTTCTGCTTGCCATGTTCGTGCCGACATACGCGACCGCTGGAGACTTCAAAGTGGTAATCAATGGCAAGTCATACCACATCAATTCTACCTACGACTGGAACGAGAACAACG
The DNA here is from genome assembly GCA_037968975.1 of Woeseiaceae bacterium. Taxonomy (GTDB): domain Bacteria; phylum Pseudomonadota; class Gammaproteobacteria; order Steroidobacterales; family Woeseiaceae; genus UBA1847. The sequence goes on from JBBKWL010000096.1 coordinate 2,348, forward strand.
TTGGTGCCGGAGTCGAATACGAATTCGATCAAAAGAGTGCATGGAAGAAGAGCGTCATGGCGAATGCGTTTCGCGACAGCAATGAGCAGATGTCCTACATGACGGGTGCCGGATTGCACCGACGCATTTTCGAGACGGACAAACTTGCGGGCTTTCATGTTTATGCGGGAGTCAACGCGTTTCTAATGACGCGCAATGACGTCAACGACAATCAACCTTTTCCCGGCATCTTGCCCTCGGTAATCATTGGCAATGACAAGTTCGGGTTCAATGTGACCTACTTGCCACGTGAGGCCGTCCAAAGTGCGACCAAGTCGAACATTGTTGATCCGACCATCAGCGGCATTCTGTTTGTACAATTTAAGGTGCGCCTTGACCAACTCTTCCCTCAATAAATTTTATTGCATTATCAATACGTTGCAAGACTTTCTTAGAGCCAATTAGCCAAACTGTTACATCGATGGGAGGCGACACCGACCCCCCTGTCACTGCGACACGTAGCGGCTGACCCAATTTCCCCATATTGATCTCGAAACTCGCAGCAACGTCTTCGATAACTTTCGCAATGCCCGCACAGCTCCAGTCATCCAACCCGGCCAGTTTCTCTCTCGCCGACTTCAACGGCTCCAGAATCACGGGCCGCAGATTCTTCTTCGCAGCCTTCGAGTCAATTTCTGCGAAGTCCTCGTAACAGTAACGGGCGCTGGCCGCCATCTGCTGCAATGTTTCCGCACGCTCGCGAAACGCTTCGGCAACGTCTTTCGGCTCCGGCCCTTGCTCTGTATCAAGTCCCAGGGCATTCAGGAAGGGCAGCAATCGCTCGGCTAATTGTTCGGCCGGCGCATTAATGATGTGTTGCTGGTTAAGCCACAAGAGCTTCTCGGGATTGAACGACGATGCAGACTGGTTTACATCGGCGATATCGAACAAGCGGATCATTTCCTCAGTCGTGAAAATCTCCTGATCTCCGTGTGACCAACCGAGCCGCACCAGGTAATTGAGTACCGCTTCGGGCAAATAGCCCTGCTCCCGATACTCGCGGATGTCGACTGCGCCATGCCGCTTCGACAACTTGGCGCCGTCGGGCCCGAGAATCATGGGCAGATGAGCGTATACCGGCGCGTCGGCTCCGAGCGCTTTGAGCATGTTCATCTGCTTGGGCGTGTTGTTCAGGTGATCGTCGCCCCGAATAACATGCGTGATCTGCATATCGTAGTCGTCGACAATAACGCTGAAGTTATACGTTGGTGTGCCGTCAGAGCGAGCAATGATCAGGTCATCCAGCTCCTCGTTGCGAAACACAACCAGACCTCGGACCTGGTCCTCAACGACCACCTCACCTTCCAATGGATTCTTGAATCGCACCACCGGGCTGACGCCTTCCTTGGGCTCCGCCCCGCCGCGGCAACGACCGTCGTAGCGCGTTGTTTCGCCATTCTGCATTTGTCGCTCGCGTAGGGCATCCAGCTCCTCTTTGCTGCAATAGCAATGGTAAGCGTCGCCCGACGCCAGCCACTCCTTCAGAACCTCACTGTAGCGCTCAAATCGATCGGTCTGAAAGATCGGTCCTTCGTCGGCGTCCATGCCAAGCCAGGCCATACCATCCAAAATGGCATCCACATTCTCTGCTGTGCTCCTGGCCCGATCGGTATCTTCGATGCGAAGGACGAATTTACCGTCCAGATGGCGTGCATATAGCCAGCAAAACAGTGCTGTGCGGATACTGCCAATATGCAGAACGCCAGTGGGACTGGGCGCAAATCGTGTGCGAATCATAATGGGGTCGACTGCCTGATTGTTTTGTTCGAGTGGAAGGATTTCGCTAACCGGGTGACATAATAGCGTAATAATCTGATGCTACTGTGCCGTACGCCCGTATAATAACGTTTGCCTGTAACAATGCTTCACTCTGTACTAGAATATACATTAAGAAGATGCCCTAATCCGAAGAGCGCCGGAACAAAAAGAAGAAGATAAATTGGAAAATTCACGCTATTCATCGGCCTGGTCGCTGCTCCTGATTTCAATGCTGCAGAAGATTTCTGCACCGCTTGTCACTGGGGTATCGATCTGGGTAATTACCCATGCTTTCGGCCTGCCATTCACCAGCGAGTACGTCGCTATGACGCTGGCCGCGATGATGCTCTCGATTATCTTCATCAAGGACGGCATCTCCGAACGTACTAAGCTAAGAATTTTCGGTGGCCACATTGCGACCATCATCACCGGCTGGATCATTGTCGTCGGCACGTTATTGATGATGGCTTATGCCACCAAGCAATCGGCCCACTTTTCGCGGCTGGTACTGTTCACCTGGTTTATCCTCAACCCGTTCCTGATTCTGTTTACCCGCTGGGCGCTGCAGGAAGTTCTGCTCAAGCTCATGGACCTGCTCGGCAGTCACCGTCAAGTCATCATCGCCGGCATCACCGACTTAAGCAGACAGCTTGCTGAAAATATTGCCGGTGATCAGAGGCTCGGTATGAAGCTGGTCGGGTTCTTCGACGATCGCTCGCCCGAGCGTAGCGGCCTCCTGAACCACGGTGAATTTCTCGGCACGCTCGCGGAGCTTGCTGACTACGTCAATACCCATCGTATCGACGTTATTTACATTGCTCTTCCCATCAAACACATGGCCCGTACAAAAGCGCTGCTGGATCAACTGCAGGATACAACCGCGTCGGTCTACTACGTTCCGGATATTTTTGTCTTCGATCTGATTCAGTCGCGCATGGACAATATTCATGGCGTGCCTGTTTTGTCTCTGCTCGAAACGCCATTTTTCTATGGCTACAACGGCGCCTTGAAGCGCATCAGCGACGTCTGTGTTTCCCTCATCATATTGGTCCTGACGTCGCCGATCTGGCTGACGATTGCAGCCGCGGTAAAATTCTCATCGCCTGGCCCGGTCATTTTCAAACAACGGCGTTACGGCCTGTCGGGCGAAGAAATTACCGTTTATAAATTCAGGACGATGACCGTTCTTGAGGATGGCGACGAAATCCGGCAGGCAACCATAGACGACGAACGCTTTACGCGCATTGGACGCTGGTTGCGGCGACGTTCGCTCGATGAGTTGCCACAGTTTATTAATGTGCTGCAGGGTCGCATGAGTATTGTTGGCCCACGGCCGCATGCCGTGTCGCACAACGAACTCTATCGCAAGCTCATCAAGGGTTACATGATCCGGCACAAGGTTCTGCCAGGCATCACTGGCTGGGCACAAGTGAATGGCTGCAGAGGCGAAACTAAGAAAGTTGAGCAGATGCAGGATCGCATTAAGTTCGACCTTGAATATCTGCGCCACTGGTCGCTGTGGTTCGACTTCAAGATTGTTCTGCGTACGATCGGCGTCGTCCTCAGCGACGACAACGCGCACTGAGACAGTCCAGCTACCTTAAGCGCCTGTTGATTTAAGTCCCAGGCGTTCGCCCTGGTAACTGCCATCCAGAATCGGCTGCCACCAGTCGCGATTGTTCAGATACCACTCGACCGTACTGCGCATCCCAGACTCGAATGACTCGCGTGGCTCCCAGCCGAGGTCATTCTTGATTTTGCTGGCGTCAATCGCGTAGCGTAAATCGTGCCCCGGCCGATCCTGAACGTAGGTGATCAGTGAATCGTGCGGCGCATGCGCCGAATCCGGCAACAACTCATCGATGACCGCACAGATCGTATTGACGACGTCAATATTGGTCCGTTCCGCATTGCCGCCGACGTTGTAGGTCTCGCCCGTCTTGCCATGCTCGAGCACTGTACGCATCGCCCGCACGTGATCGTCAACGTGCAACCAGTCGCGAACATTCGTGCCCTGGCCGTAGACCGGCAACGGCTTGCCGGATTGTGCGTTCAGAATCATTAGCGGGATCAGCTTTTCCGGAAACTGGTA
>JBBKWL010000097.1:0-7794 GCA_037968975.1 Woeseiaceae bacterium
GTCGGACCGGCGCCCCCACAAAATAACCGGTGGAATCGGTGCAAGCGCATCGAATTGCTGCCATGGATCTCCAGTCTGCGGGCCGATCTCCCGAACGGCAGTACCCACGTCCGGATCCACGTCGAGTGCCGGCACGCCCGCGTCGGTTTCCCGATATGCCCGCCAGGCCATTTTTTTCCAGGCGGCATCGGACAGACCAGGAAGTGCCTGGCCGTACGTTTCCCGAGTCTGCGCCACGGCTTCGTCCCAATTACCAACGGCCGGCAGGCGGCCGGTGTATTGCTGAATTCGAGCGAGCCCGGCAGGGTTTATTTCCGGGCATATATCGTTAATTATCACTCCGGATACGCGCTCACCGGCTCTGGCCGCAATTGCCATGGCACAAAGTCCGCCCAGTGACGTGCCGATGATGATGAAATTCTCGATGTTCAAAAAGTCCAGCAACGCAAGGACATCATTGACGTAGGTGCCCGGATGATAGTTGTGCCAATCCGGATCCCGATCCGAGAAGCCACGGCCACGAAAGTCGGTGGTAATCACTCGACGCCGGTTGCTCAATGACATCGCAAGATCTTCAAAGTCACGACTGTTTCTTGTCAGGCCCGGCAGACAAATTACGGGTGTGCCGGGTTGGTCGCTACCGAAGTCCCGGTAATACAGGCTCAGTCCGTCCGCTGACTCAAAGAAACTCGCGTTGTTGCTGAGCGACATCGACAGACTCCTGCTAGTTCTCGAGGTCCGCAAATTTCAACCGTAACTCGCGTTTAAGAATCTTGCCATTCGGGTTCCGCGGTAACTCGGTGACAAACACCGTTGCCGCAATTCGTTGCTGTTTGCCCAGACGATCGTTGGCCCATGCCGTGAGTTCCTCGGTCGCAATATTAGCGCCCGCGATAGGCACAACAACAGCCAACGGAGTTTCGCCCCATTTTTTGCTGGTAACACCAACGACAGCAACCTCACTGACAGCTTCGTGATCAACCAGAATCGCTTCAATGTCGGCGGGATAGATGTTCTGTCCGCCAGAGAGAATCATATCCTTCTTTCTATCGACCAAAAACAAAAAACCGGCGTCGTCAAATTTGCCTATGTCCCCCGTTCGCAGCCAGCGTTGTCCGGACGGGTGTACCCAGGTTGCCGCGGCATTTGCGGCATCGTTGCCGTAGTAGCCGGCCATAAGAAAGCGGCTGGTACCCACAATTTCTCCTGCAGATCCCGCAGGCAAGACGCGATTCTTTTCATCGATTATTGCCAGGTGCTGTCCCGGGCAAGCTCGACCCACGGACTCGATCTTGTCGAGTGCCTCTTCGGGCGGCAACACCGTGATAAGCCCCTCGGTCAAGCCGTATAGTTCGATCAGGTCGCCCGGCATTCGCTCGATCACTTCGCGCTTTAGCGCAACGGCGAGTGGCGATCCACAGCACATGTAGGTATCCAGGCTGGTGAGGTCGAACTTGTCAAAGCGGTCGCATTCCAGCAATTTCCGGAGCTGCAAAGGAACAACTACCGTGTGCGTAATTGCGTCTTGCTCTATTGCTTTGAGGCAATCAACCGGGTCGAATCTGCGTTGTACGACCAACGTTCCTCCGACAAACAGTGTTGCGAGCATCGCCACCCAGCTAATATTTGAATACAAACCGAGAGTGAGGAGAGTTCGTGCACCGGAGTGATATCGCAACGATACTGCCATGTCCGAACCCCATGCCTCGCGGCAGGCGTGGTCATGGATGATGCCCTTGGGCATACCGGTCGTTCCAGAGCTGTAGATGATGTTGCAAATATCATCGCGGTCAATATTGACGTCCGTCACACTCGTAGCTGCATCGCGCAATTGCGAGTAATCAAACCAACCATCCTGCCTGCACGCTACGCCGATAAAGCGATCGCCGATCGCAGCAGCAATCTGACTGCGACATCCTTCAATCCGGGATATGTGCTCTCCCGACGCGATGATGGCCTTCGCGCCACAGTCAGCGATCATACCGGCTACGGCAGCGTCATTAATCGCGACGTTCAGCGGTACGGTGACGAGTCCGGCACGAATGATTCCGAACATGGCCTCAACCATTTCATAGCTGTTATGCATCAGCACCACGACCCGGTCTCCTTGCTTGAGACCGGTACCAAACAGCGCGTTGGCGACCTGGCCTGTGCCGCGACCAAACGCATTCCAACTGGTTGTTGCGCCATCGCAAATTACGGCATCTTTAGCGTTCAACGATGCGGCGTTGAGCGCGATGATGTCTGGAATCAGCAGAGGTTTTGGCGAGAACCACGCCATACATTTTTCTCCGAAAGGCCTGATATTCGAGTGGAGCTGTGAGCCGAATAAATTTCAACGATCGTTGAATATTAGTTCAGCGATCGTTGAAATTCAAATGTATGATCAGGACCACCTTCGAATAACTCAAATAATGGGGTAGAAGCAGGCAATGGCAAAAGACAAACATCCGACACGCGAGCGCATCCTCGATGCAGCAGAAGAACTTTTTGCACAAAAAGGTTTTGAAGGTGTTTCGGTGCGCCAGATCATGCGTGGCGCCGATGCCGACGTGTCACTGGCCTACTACCACTTCAAATCCAAAAAGGATCTGTTTGATCAGGTGATGTTACGGCGGGTTGAATATCTGAATGAGATTCGACTCAGTGCACTGGAAGCCGTCGAGCAACGACACCCCGATGATGCGCCAACCGTTGAGGAGATAATTGATGCATTTACGCATCCCTTGCTCGACATGCTGGCAACCGAGCACGAGGAATGGAAGTACTATTTTCGACTGATTGCGCAGATCAACAACTCACCGGAGTGGGGCGGGGAACTGATGACCCGATATTTTGATCCCCTTGTGCGACGATTCATCGAGGCTTTGCGCAAGGCATTGCCAGACTGCAACGACGAAGACCTGTTCTGGAGTTACTACTTCCTCTCCGGTGCATTGACACTGACCTTCGCTGAGACCGGGCGAATTGATAATTTGTCCGGCGGCGTGTGCAAGTCCGCAGACATGCGCAGCATTAACGAGCGTCTGCCGCAGTTCCTGGCAGCGGGATTCGAGCGGCTGTGTCGCCAACCGTGACTAAATACCGTCTTCGTATAACTCCCGGTTGATTTTCAACGGTCGTTGAATTAATCTCCCCCTCAACGTTCGTTGAAAATATTACAGCAAGCTATTTGCTGTCCTGCCCGGGGACCCGAAAAATGCGATCTGAAATACACGTTTTAAGCCATTCCATGATACTCGTCGGACTCCTGTCGGCAGTCGGCGTACTGATCAGCCCGAATGTCGCGGTAGCCCAATCCACCGCTTCGCGGTCGATTGCCATGGATGAGGTTACAGTCACCGCACGGCGTCGCGATGAATCACTTCAGGATGTGCCGCTGTCTATCTCCGTCATCTCCGGCGACGACCTGGAGCGCATTGGCGCTGTGGACATAATCGCACTTGCCCAAACAAGCCCGAACGTCACACTGGAAGTCTCACGGGGCACCAATTCGACCCTGTCGGCCTTTATCCGCGGAGTGGGGCAACAGGACCCTGTTGCCGGATTCGAGTCGGGTGTCGGGCTCTACATGGATGACGTTTACTTCAACAGACCCCATGCAGCGGTCCTGGATCTTTATGAAGTCGAGCGAATCGAAGTCCTGCGTGGACCCCAGGGCACGCTTTATGGGAGAAACACAATCGGTGGCGCCATCCGCTACGTGACGAAACGACTAGCCGACGAGCCACAGAAAAAAATTCGAATTTCTGACGGCAGCTACAATCAACTGGACGCGCTGTTTGCTGCTTCAACCCCGCTTTCCGATACGTTTCGTGTTGGTGGGAGCATCGCAAAATTTACTCGCGACGGATTTGGCGACAACCTGACGCAACGTCACTGGGAGAACTACAATAAGGATGTGTTTGGCGCCAGATTATCCGCAGAGTGGGATGCGTCAGACAAATTGCTGTTTCGTTTTTCAACAGACTACACGGACGACAATTCGGACCCGAGGGCCGGGCATCGCCTCCAGGTTGGAGCCGTATCCGGCGAACCGATCCTCGCCGGCGTATTCAACACGCGCGCTGGACTTAGCGTACCCAAACAAAGTGTCGAAGCTTTCGGTGCCTCAATCGTGACCGACTTTACGATCAATGACTCATGGGCACTCAAGAATGTTCTTGCCTACCGTGACGACGAAACGTTTTCGCCGATCGACTTCGACAGTCTGGCTGTCGACGACCTTGATGTGCCCGTTACCTACACCAACGAGCAGGTATCCGAGGAGTTGCAGTTCCTGTATTCGAGCGAACGACTCAACGGAATCGCGGGTTTCTACTACCTGGACGCAAACGCGTTCAACGAGTTTGATGTCGTCCTGAATCCTCTTGGCGTGGCGCTCGGCCTCCCAGGCGGACTGAACGCAAACACACTGGGCGATGTCGATACCGAAACCTGGTCCGTATTCGCAGATTTTTCTTACGCGATCAGTGACGTCGTCAACTTCTCGCTCGGCGGTCGTTACACGTCCGATGAACGCAGCTCGCGGGTCTTACGACGTTCGTTCACGGGCGGTTTTTCGCCAACTTTCGGTGGCGATGCCGTCGTATTTGCAACGACGTCTGACTTCAAAGGCAGGGCGAAAGACACCGAGTTTTCACCGCGTGTTTCGATTAGCTGGCAGCCAACAGCGGAGCAGCACCTGTATTTTTCCTATAGCGAAGGCTTCAAGGGCGGCAGTTTCGATCCACGAGCACAAACCACTGGCGCGCCCGACCTTGACGGCGACGGAACCGTCTCTCCTGACGAGGTGTTTGATTTCATGCGCTTTGAACCGGAAACAGTCAAGTCGTACGAAGTCGGTTTGAAATCCTCATTGTTGGACAACCGCCTGATGACCAGCATCGCAGTGTTCTTCGGCGACTATGAAGACGTGCAAATCCCCGGCTCCGTGGCGTTTGATACCGACGGCGACGGAATCAACGATACGTTTGCGGGCGTCACGACGAATGCCGGTAAGGCCGAGCTTCCGGGCGCCGAGTTCGAAGGCTTGTTTCAGGCGGACGAAAATTGGTCTTTCGCATGGGCAATCGGCTATCTCGATGCGGAGTACAAGGAGTTCATCGATGCGACCGGCACCGATGTGGCAAACCAGGCAGTGTTCCAGAACACACCGAAGTGGACGGCTAGCGGCTCCGCGACGTTCGAAACGCCTTTTTCGCTATTTGAGACCGCTGGTAGCATCGCGGTCATCACCTCATTGTCGTATCGGGACGATACCAGCCAGTTCGAATTCCCGAACCCGTTGCTCGACCAGGAAAGTTATACGTTGTGGGACCTTAGCGTGGTATGGGAAGATGATGATGGCCGCTGGAGAGCGGGAATTCACGGTAAGAATCTAAGCGACGAGGAGTACAAAGTGTCCGGCTACAATTTCCCGACGCTCGGGCTTGAGGGCAATGTCACAGCTTTCTACGGCAGCCCGCGGACCATAACCGCCACCGCTGAATATAGATTCTAAGTCACCTGGACCCGGCCGGATGGAAGCCGCGTCCAGGTCGGCTTTTTCGGTTGCTGGTTCAGGATAGCCAATGTCAGTAAACAAGGCTTCAGCGGGCTATCGCGCCTATGTGATGTTTGTGCTCGTTGTTGTGTACACCTTCAATTTCATCGATCGCCAGATCATTGGCATTCTTGCCGTTCCAATCAAAGCGGATCTCGCGCTTACTGACACCCAACTTGGCCTTATGGGTGGCCTGGCGTTCGCGTTGTTCTACACCGCGCTGGGAATTCCCATCGCGATGCTTGCCGATCGCGGCAATCGCGTCTGGATCATGACGATCGCTCTGACTGTATGGAGCGCTATGACCGCGTTGTGCGGCACTGTACAAAACTTCTGGCAACTGTTCGCCGCGCGCCTCGGTGTTGGCGTCGGAGAGGCCGGCGGCGTCGCACCCGCTTATTCGTTGATCTCCGACTATTTTCCACCGCAACAACGTGCGCGAGCGTTGAGTATTTATTCGTTTGGAATTCCGATCGGCAGCGCGCTCGGTATCGTTTTCGGCGGGGTCATCGCAAGCAAGGTCGACTGGCGCTACGCATTTTTTGCGGTGGGTATTGCTGGCATTGTCATTGCCCCTATTTTCAAGTTGACGGTCGCGGAACCTGAACGCGGTCAGTACGACCCAAACACTTCAACGACAGATAAACCGGCCTTCGCCGCCATCATTCGTAAGCTCTACAAAAAACCCAGCTTCTGGTTGATGTCATTCGGAGCCTCTTGTTCGTCGATGATGGGTTACGGAATGTTCTTCTGGCTGCCGTCATTCTTTGTCCGCAGTTACGATATCACTCTGCTGCACGCGTCGCTTTTTTACGGTGGCATCCTGCTCATCGGTGGATTGGCCGGCATCTGGCTAGGCGGGTCGCTGGCCGATCGGTTTGGAGCCAGCAAACGCGGCGCATACGTTGTAATCCCGGCGCTGGCGTTCGTCGCGACGGTGCCGTTCTACGTCGTTGCAATCTTGTCGCCGAATCTAACGACAACATTTTTTGCAATGCTGGTGCCGACGGCATTGGGGCTGGCCTGGCTTGGCCCTGTACTGTCGGCGATTCAACATGTTGTTCCACCCAACATGCGGGCCACGGCGTCGGCCATTTTTCTGTTCATCAATAATCTGATCGGCATCGGCATTGGCACACTCGCTATCGGCATGCTGTCGGATCATTTTCAGGCGCAGTATGGCGACGACTCATTACGTTACGCGATACTTTCCGGCACGAGTTTTTACGTTATGGCAGCCATTCTGTTTTTCGCAAGTTCGAAGTACTTGAGCGACGATTGGGAAGAAAGACGATGAACCTGAAAGGCAAAGTTGTAGTTATCACTGGTGCCGGCCGAGGACTTGGGGCCGCTATGGCGGCACGGCTGGCCAAAAAAAACTGTCAGTTGGCGCTCGTAGACCTGGATGCGGATTCTCTGTTGCCGACTATGCACGCCTGCGTCGCTGCCGGCGCAGGTCGAGTCGAGGTATACGCAGCCGACGTTGCGAGGGAAAATGACGTCGTTCGCGTCATGCAGAGCATCGCTGATGACTTCGGCGCGTTGCATGTTCTGATTAACAATGCCGGAATTACGCGTGATGCCCTCACGCTTAAATACAAGAACGATGAGCTGGTCTCCGAAATGACACTGCAACAATGGCAAGCAGTTATCGATGTGAACCTGACCGGCGCTTTCCTCTGCGGTCGCGAGGCCGCAAAACAGATGGTCGCCCGCAATTGTCGCGGTTGCATCGTCAACATTTCGTCCATCTCGCGGCACGGCAACATGGGGCAGGCGAACTACTCAGCCAGCAAGGCAGGCGTGCAAGCGCTGGCCGTGGTCTGGGCAAAAGAGTTCGCCCGCTACGGCATTCGCGCAGCGTCGATTGCGCCCGGATTTGTTGCGACCGAAATGGTGATGCAGATGAAACCGGAGGCGCGGGAGAAGATCGCAGCAAGCATCCCGGCAAAACGGCTTGGTGAGCCGGACGAGATTGCCAGTGCCGTGGAATTCATTCTCGAAAATGACTATTTCAACGGCCGCTGTATCGAAGTGGACGGAGCGCTGCGGCTCTAGTCAGCAATTATCGCAGCGTCGGGTCAGCGTAGTTTCTGCACCACGCCAGGCTCCTGCATCAATTTTTCAATGTCGTCCATTTCCATGGCCAGGTTATCGGAGAGGTTTTCAACGCCGCGCTCCGTGACCACGACGACGTCTTCCATCCTGACGTACAGCGATTCCTCCGGAACCCAGATCATCGGGTCAAT
>JBBKWL010000098.1:0-21782 GCA_037968975.1 Woeseiaceae bacterium
AGGTAGCCGCGCGTTGATTGCGGCAGTGCGATCGAGAAAAATGAGTCCCGCCGATTCGCCCCCAGAGTCCAGGCTGCTTCCAGGTCGCTCTGTTGCACCGACTCGAAAGCACTCATGATGGGTTGCACCGCAAATGGCAGGCTGTAAATGCAGGACGCGATTACCAGACCCGTAAATGAAAAGGTCAATGCGCTTCCCGTTATTTCCAGCCACCAGGACCCGATCGCACCGGCCGGGCCAAGCAAAATCAATAGATAGAAACCCATTACAGTTGGTGGCAGAACTATCGGTAAAGCGACGATCGCTTGCACGACGGATCGCGCCCTGGAACGAGTCCGCGCCAGCCACCAGCCGAGCGGCGTCGCAATCAGCAGCAGCAGCAACATTGTGATTGTTGCCAGTTGTACCGACAGCCACAGCGGACCGAGATTCATTTACGGAACTCCGTATCCCAATTGACGGATTGTGGCACGCGACTCCGCGCTCTGCAGAAACTGCAGGTACGCGATCGCGACGGGGTTGTCCGTCGCACGCCGCAGGAGGACCGCCTGTTGTTCAATGGGCGAGTACGCGTCGATTGGGAGCAACCATGAGCAACCGCCAGTCGGCAGTCTGGGATCAATCGCCTGCGCTTTGGCGATAATCGCGTAGCGCGCATTGACGGTGGCGGCAAAGTGCAATGCCTGCGCGACGTTCTCGCCGTATACGAGCCGGTCGATATTGCGCTCCCACAGACCCGCGTTCACCAGGAATTCCTTCGCGGCTCGTCCGTATGGCGCGCTTTCCGGATTTGCGATCGCTAGGTGGGCGTCACCGAGGTTCTCCAGGGCCGAGGCACAATGTTCACGATCGTCCACCGCCGACCACAGGACCAGATAACCGATTGCATAGGTGAATCGGGAACCCTTTACGCCGAGTTCCGATGCCTCTATTAATTCAGGGCTTTGCGCATCCGCAGCGAGAAACACATCGTACGGTGCGCCGTGCAATAGTTGCGCATGCAATTTGCCCGTCGAACCGGAGCTGATGCGAACTTCATGCCCGGTCGCGGCGTTAAATTCTGCGGAGAGCTTTTCTGCAGCGACACGAAAATTGCTCGCGACCGCAACCGTCAGCGTGTCGGCGCCAGCTGCCGTCATGGCTGCCAGCGCGATGATAATAAACGCTAGGCGCACGGCACTAATGGCACTTGAGTTCAGCCTTACGGCGTCGCCGGTGAGCGTGCAGTAATGGTTCTGTGTATCCATTTGGTTGCTCGCGACCTTTAAACACAAGGTCACAGGCCGCCTCGAAAGCGATACTGTTCGCGAGATCATCGCTCATACGCGTATAAGAAGGGTCGCCCGCATTTTGCTCGTCGACGACGGCAGCCATGCGAGTAAACGTACGTTGCACCTGCTCTTCGCTCGCGACCTTATGCAGCAACCAATTCGCGATATGCTGACTTGAGATGCGGAGCGTCGCACGGTCTTCCATCAGGCCAACGTCGTCGATATCAGGTACTTTTGAACAACCTACGCCCTGATTGATCCAGCGAACAACGTAGCCCAGAATTCCCTGCGCATTGTTGTCCAGCTCGGCCTGAATCTGTTGCTCACTGAGGCCCGACGGGTCGCCCAGTGGCGGTGTCAGGATGTCGTCGAGGCTTGCGAGCGGCCGCGACGCAAGTTCTTGCTGGCGTTGCCGAACGTCTACCGCGTGATAGTGCATCGCATGCAATGTTGCCGCAGTGGGGGACGGCACCCAGGCACAACTCGCGCCAGCCTCTGGATGCGCCTGCTTGGTCGCCATCATTTGCTGCATTTCATCGGGTTTTGGCCACATACCCTTGCCGATTTGGGCTTTCCCTGGCAATCCGCAACGAATGCCAATATCCACATTCCAGTCTTCGTAGGCGCTGATCCAGGGTTCGGCCTTGATGGCCTCTTTCGGCAGTACTGCACCGGCGTACATGCTGGTGTGAATCTCGTCGCCAGTGCGATCGAGAAAACCGGTATTGATAAAGACAAGACGCTCGGACACGGCGCGGATACACTCCACTAAATTTACTGTAGTGCGTCGCTCCTCATCCATTACGCCGACCTTGAGTGTGTTTTTCTGCAAGCCCAACATCTGCTCCACCCTGCCGAACAATGTGTTGGTGAAGGCGGCTTCTGCGGCGCCGTGCATTTTCGGTTTGACGATGTAAACGCTGCCATACGCGCTGTTCGGCAAGCGTGTTGACCGGGCGATGTTCGCGATCGAACACGCTGCAGTGATTACCGCATCCAGAATGCCTTCGAAAACTTCATCGCCGTTGCGATCAATGATTGCATCGGTTTGCATCAGATGGCCGACATTGCGCACCAGCATCAGGCTGCGCCCGCTTAACGTCAGTTTGTTGCCGTCAATATCAGTGTAGATCCGATCATCATTGAGTGTACGGGTCAGTGTTTTACCGGCTTTACCAAATTCTGCTTGCAGGATGCCTTGCATCAGGCCCAGCCAGTTACGATAAACGTCGACTTTGTCTGCAGCGTCGACTGCAGCGACTGAATCTTCGCAATCCTGAATGGTGGTAATTGCCGATTCGAGAATGACATCGCTGACGTTGCCGGGCGCAGCGCGGCCAATCACGTGCTCCGGATCCGTTTGAATTTCGAGGTGCAGATTGTTGTTGCGAAACAAATAGGACCTGCGGCTACCACTTTCGCTGTAGCCGATATAGCTCGGTGCGTCACGATATGCATCGCTATTGCCCTCTGCGTGACTGCCGGATGCCAGGGGCACCGCGCGATCCAGAAATTCTGCGGCATACGCAATGACTGCGGCGCCCCGTACAGGGTTATACGCACCGCCTCGTTCACGTCCATTGGCTTCAGAAATAACGTCCGTGCCATACAACGCATCGTAGAGACTGCCCCAGCGCGCATTGGCAGCGTTTAAGGCAAAACGGGCATTATTGACGGGGACAACCAGCTGCGGACCCGCAATAGTCGCGATCTCCGGATCCACTCCCGCTGTACTTATTTGAAACTCGTCACCCGCCGCGTCGAGATACCCGATCTCACGCAGGAACTCGACATACTCGTCGTGATCGATGGGCCGTGCAGACCTGGCCTGATGCCACGCATCAATTTTCGCCTGCAACGCATCGCGCCTGGACAGCAGTTTGCGATTGACCGGCGTAAGCTCGTCGATAATCGATTCGATGCCCGACCAGAAGCGATCCGCATCGAGTGCTGTTGCGGGCAGCAATTCGTCTGCAACAAAGGCATGGAAAACTGCATCAACCTGAAGGCTACCGATATTCTTATGTTCCGATGACGCCATCGGCAGCCCTCCGGTTTAATTTATGCGACGAACTGTTCCTCCTCAGTGCTACCCGCCAGCGCTGTGGTCGATGACAAACCATCCATGATGGTGTTCTGAACAGCGTCGAAGTAGCCGGCACCAACAAAGGATTGATGCTTGGCAGCGCGAAAGCCGAACTGCTCGTCCGCAAATTCCTGCTGCTGTAGCTGCGAATAAGCATACATGCCATCGGCTTTGTAAGCACGAGCGAGTTTGAACATACTCGAATTCAGAGCGTGCCAGCCAGCCAGCGTGATGAACTGGAATTTGTAACCCATTTCGCCGAGCTCTTCACGGAAGTGCCGCATGGTTTCGTCGTCCAGATTGCTCTGCCAGTTGAATGACGGCGAACAATTGTAAGCCAGGAGTTGCTCCGGGTACCGGGCATGGATTGCATCAGCAAATTTCTGTGCCTGCTGGAGGTCCGGCTTGGATGTTTCACACCAGATCATGTCTGCATACGGCGCATAGGCGAGACCGCGAGCGATGGCCTGATCCATGCCTGCCATGGTTCGATAGAAGCCCTCGGGCGTGCGCTCTCCTGTGATGAACGCATGGTCACGTTCGTCCGAATCTGCAGTAATCAAATTGGCAGCATCCGCATCCGTACGTGCGAGCAACACCGTCGGCACGCCGAGTACATCTGCGGCCAAACGCGCGGCCGAAAGTTTTGCCACCGCCTCGCTGGTCGGAACCAAAACCTTGCCACCCATGTGTCCGCATTTTTTGGCAGACGATAGTTGGTCCTCGAAGTGCACGCCGGCAGCACCCGCTCGAATCATGCTTTTCATCAACTCGAACGCGTTCAGATTGCCGCCGAATCCGGCCTCGGCATCCGCCACAATCGGAGCGAACCAGTCGATGCTGTCATCGTTCGCCAGGGAATAGATCTCATCGGTGCGTTGGAACGCGTTATTGATGCGCGACACCATTTTCGGCACTGAGTCGACCGGATACAAACTCTGGTCCGGATACATTTCGCCGGCGCTGTTGCCGTCACCGGCGACCTGCCAGCCTGAGCAATAAATCGCCTTGAGGCCCGCCTGTATCTCCTGGATAGCCTGGTTGCCGGTCAACGCGCCCAGAGCGGCGACCGGTTGTTCCTGATTCACCAGTCGCCACAATTTTTCCGCGCCGTGTTTCGCCAGTGTGTGTTCGATCTGGATCGAACCCCGGAGTTTGACTACGTCGGCCGCACTGTAATTTCGCGATACGTTTTTCCAGCGCGGACTGTCCGCCCATTCGGCCTCAAGTTGTTTGATTTGATCTTCCCTAGACATGACTTCCTCCATTTGCATTCCATGCCGCCATTACGACGACACCGTCAGAATCGGCCACCAGGTAATCATCGTGACTGATTCGTTCCCCTCCGATACGCACAGCTCTGTTCCGCTCTCCGATACCGCGGTTGAGGCTGCGGCGTGGACAGGTTGCCAGCGCGAAAATTGCGATCGGCACTTCTTTGAGTTCGTCGACGTCACGCACAGCTCCATTGACAACGATTCCCGCCCAGCCATTCTCGGCTGCAAGCTGGGCCAGGCCACCACCTACCATTGCGCAATTGGTTGACCCTTTGTTGTCGATCAGCAAGACCCGACCGGCGCCGAGCTCGCCGAGCACACTCTTAACCAGCGAGTTATCGTCACGTGTCTCAATGGTCTCAACAGGACCGGAGCACTTGCGCCGCGCACCGAAGCTTGAAAACCAGCACTGCAAAACTTTTGCAGCGGGATTGGCATCACAGACGTCCGCCGTTGCTGCTTCCGGAAGATGCAGTCGCGTTGTCAATTCTTCTATTTGATGAACAGTCATGACAGCACCACCTGGTCGCCATCGCGACCGATAAACATATCGTTGGCGAGTTCCTGTGCAGCACCGGTCTCAACGACTACGCGGCGGTCACCGCAACCAAACAGCAATGTCGGGTTCGCACCGTAACCGCGCCAGCCTAAAAATTGCTTTGCATCCGCAAGTCGCGCTGTACGCCCGTCTGCCAACCGCGCTCTGACTTCCGCGTACCGCATAGGCACCGCCACCAGATAATTTACGACCTCGGTGTGGCTCGCCCCAATTAACGGAATGAGTTTATCGAGATACTGTGCTGTAGTTTTTCGTTCGCGTCGATTCACGGCAACCTCCTGTGTAAAAGCCGATCCGATGGCGTTATAGTACGTGTGAAAGTTATTGAATTTCACAGTAAAAATTTCACACTGTTAATTTCACAAGAGTTGTAAAAATGGCTATAAAACAGGGCCTGCGGCGTAAGGCACACTTCCTCGGCACCAAGATTAAGTCACTTCGTAAGCGACATAATCTGACTTTGGAAGACCTTTCAGTACGCTGCATTCAGATCAATGCGAGTGCTGCGCCGTCTGTTTCCTACCTGTCGATGATCGAAAATGGCAAGCGCGTACCCTCTGAGAAGTTGCTGGAAATCGTCGCGGACATTTTTCAAAAGAGCATCGACTGGTTCTATGACGAGCTCCTCGACGACCCTGCGATCGACCCCGCTCGACTGGATTCTGCAGTTGCCGGTTTACCGCTGGAGCCTGGTTTTCTTTTCTCAGAGAACCTGCTGCAAACCGCTATCCCGGAGCTGCTCGCACAGACCGGCACCACCGGCCGCCAGTTTGCGCACTTGCTGATTCGTGCACATCAGGAAGCGAGTCATAATCGCTTCCCGGACATCGAACGTGCCGCGGAAAAAATCGGTGGCAAGCGATTTCCGCTTGACGTACGTGACGTCAAAACAATGGCACGGGACCTGGGCCTGACTATTCGTTGGTTCGACAAAAACCCGTTCAAAGATCGCGGCGATAGCGATACACCGCTGAACATGGTGGTACGCTCGTTTTTCGATGCGCCGAATATCGTCTATCTCAACAAAGCCTTGCGCGAACACCCGGAACGGTTGAAGTTTGATTTGGCAAACCACATCGCGCACAAGGTCTTGCATGACGGCGACGGAGCACGCGCGCCGCAGGTTTCAGGAGGACGCGTATCGGGTCGGCGTCATGATGCGGAATCGCCCAATGTTGACGCTCAGGATATTCTGTTCGCATGGCGCGACTTTGAATGCAGCTACTTTGCCGCGGCGTTGCTCGCGCCGAAAACACCGTTTCGACAGTTTCTGGCAAAACACGCCTACGCTATCGACGCGGGGGACAAGGTCGGCCTGACCAAAGCACTGGTCATGCGTCGTATGCCGAGCGTCAGTCCGTATCCACACTGGCATTTCTTCGATGCATATCCGCCCGGCAATTTGCGTGCGGTTTATCGTGGCAATGGCATCCCCTTACCCTGGGGCAACATGACAATGGTGTCGGACCCTTGTCAGCATTGGGCTGTGTTTCGAATGTTCGATACGAAATCGACCAAGGCCTCGTCTCAGATTTCCGTATTGCGCAGCGGCGACGACAAACGGCTGTATACCTGTCAGTCGATTCGCAGTCGCGATGCGGCCGGCAACCCGCACGTGCTCTGTGCCGGCGTTGATCTGGCACCGGCATTGCGCGCGCAAAACATCGATCCGCGGGAAACCATTGACGCAATCGAGCGCAGCTGCAATTCAGGTGGCGGTAGTGGTGAGATTCCGGCGGAAGCGCGCGCCCAGCTGGAAAGTGTCGGCAAGATCCTGAATATCGGCTGGATCGCCGAGGGTTGTCAGAAGCCGGCAACCATAATCTGCCCGCGCAGCTCAGCGTGTCCGCGTGATAAGCATTGCCTCGGCAAACAGGCGCCGAGGCTGCGACCGCAGATCGACGAAATCAGGGAGTCGCTGGTTACAAAGAGCCGCAAATCAGTCGCGCATTCGTAGGATTTCTCTTCAACGCCAGGCACCTATAACCAACGCTGCGATAGTCTCACCGGCTCGCAATTGTGGTTTATCATCCGGCAGATATAACTACAGAATAAAAAAGGAACCTCCATGCCTATGACTCTCGATGATCAAGCGACAATCAAACTCGACGGCCAGGTGGCCATCGTGACTGGCGCTGGTCGCGGGCTGGGACGATGCCACGCCCTTGCATTGGCTGAGCGCGGCGCGAAAGTCGTCATTAATGATCTGAGCGAAGACAATGCAAATTCGGTGGTTGCGGAAATTGCCGCGAATGGCGGCACTGCAATGGCGAACGGCGCGAATGTTGCCGACATCGAACAGGTCAGCGATATGGTTGCCCGGACCATGGCTGCATGGGGACGTGTCGATATATTGATCAACAATGCCGGGATCCTGCGGGACAAGACCTTTGCCAAGATGCCCATTGACGATTTTCGTCTGGTCGTCGAAGTGCACCTGATGGGTACCGCAAATTGCACCAAGGCAGTTTGGGATATCATGCGTGAGCAAAATTACGGCCGGATCGTTTTCACCACCTCAAGCTCCGGGCTCTACGGCAACTTCGGCCAGTCTAATTATGCGGCTGCCAAGATGGCGATGCTGGGGCTGATGAACACGCTGCACCTCGAAGGCGCGAAAAACAATATACATGTCAATTGCTTAGCGCCGACCGCAGGGACCGAGATGACCGCCGGACTGTTCCCTGATGCCGTATTCAAACTAATGGCGCCTGAAGTTGTTAGTCCCGCGGTCGTTTTCCTTGCCAGCTCGCAAGCACCCAGCCGCAAAGTTCTTTGTGCCGGTGGCGGGAGCGTGGCGGTATTCAAGGGCTTCGAGACCGCCGGCATGAGCCTGCTCCCGGATGCTGTCACAGCCGAAGGCATCGCGGCCGCGTGGGACGAGGTCAATGGGGTGCAAGATATGCGAGAATTGCAGGCCGGATTCGAACAACCCGGCAAGTTTGCCGAGCAAGCGGCGAAGAAACTCGGCCTCGATCTGGCCGGGTAGAACAACCAGGGAAATACTATGAGAGAAGCAGTAATCGTTTCGACGGCGCGCACGCCTATCGGCAAGGCCTATCGCGGTGCATTCAACAATACAGAGTCACCGACGCTTGGTGGACATGCGGTCAAGCATGCGGTTGAGCGCGCAGGTGTGGATCTCGCGGAAATTGACGACGTGGTGATGGGCTGTGCGATGCCGCAAGGCACGCAGGGCAAGAACGTGGCTCGGCAGGTTGCCCTGATGGCTGGACTGCCCGTTACAACCGCCGGAATGACTGTTGATCGGCAGTGCTCTTCAGGAATGATGGCGATTTCGATCGCGGCGAAAACAATCGTTTCTGATGGCGTCGACATCATGGTTGGCGGCGGGCTGGAGTCAATCAGCCTGGTGCAAAACGAGCACATGAATTTTTTCCGCGCCGAGGATCCACGGCTGCTGAAGATTCATAAAGACGTCTACATGCCCATGATCGACACTGCAGAAGTCGTTGCTGAGCGTTATTCCATCAGCCGCGAAGCACAGGACGAATACGCCGTGCAAAGCCAGCAACGAACAGCGGCCGCGCAGGAGGCCGGTCGTTTCGATGACGAAATTGTGCCCCTGCCGTCTTCGATGGGTGTCATGAATAAAGAGACCAAGGAAATCACTTTTGTCGATACCGTATTGGAGAAAGATGAGGGCAATCGTCCCGGCACAACCCTGGAAGGACTCGCCGGCCTCAAGCCGGTGCGGGAAAACGGCGTCATCACCGCCGGCAATGCGAGCCAGTTGTCGGATGGGGCTTCGGCCGCTGTACTGATGGAAGCGAGCCTGGCCGAAAAACGTGGTTTGTCGCCGTTAGGGATTTATCGCGGCACGGCTGTCGCTGGCTGCGAACCCGATGAAATGGGAATAGGTCCGATCTATGCGGTGCCAAAATTACTGCAACGCAATGGCCTGAAAATGGACGATATTGACCTGTGGGAATTGAACGAAGCATTCGCCGTGCAGGTTATTTATATTCGCGACAAGCTAGGCATTTCAGGTGAAATTCTCAACGTCGACGGTGGTGCGGTTTCGATCGGTCACCCGTACGGCATGTCAGGCGCTCGCATGGTGGGTCACGCATTGATCGAAGGCAAACGTCGCGGCTCGAAGTACGTTGTCTGCACGATGTGTATCGGTGGTGGTCAGGGAGCAGCGTCACTCTTCGAAGTCGCATAATGCGTGCACTGGTCTGCAACGAGTACGGGTCGCCCGAGACCCTCAGGATCGAAGAATGGGATGACCCGGTCGCCGGCGCGGGCGAAGTCGTCGTCAGCGTTGCTGCGGCTGGCATCAACTTTCCTGACGTACTGTCCATCGCAGGAACGTATCAGGTCAAAACACCGACTCCGTTTGTACCCGGCAATGAGGCAGCTGGCACTGTAATCTCGATCGGTACGGGTGTCCGTCAGTTTGCAGTTGGCGACAAAGTCATCATCGCAACGCGCGGTGCTGCGTTTGCCGAGCAGTGTGTTGCACACGAGCAAACTACGATGCACCTGCCTGCGGGACTCGATTTCGAACAAGGCGCCGGTTTTTCGGTTACCTACGGCACGAGTTATCACGCGCTAAAGCAAAGTGCGAACCTGCAAGCCGGTGAAACGGTTCTGGTACTCGGTGCCGCGGGCGGCGTGGGCAGTACCGCGGTTGAGATTGCCAAAGCGATGGGCGCGCGCGTCATTGCGGCAGCAAGCAGCGACGAGAAACTTGAGTTTGCCAAGTCCTGCGGGGCCGATGAAACCATCAACTATTCAGAGCGCGCACTGAAGGAAACGGTCCGGGAAATGACCGCTGGCGATGGTGCAGACGTTGTATACGATCCGGTTGGCGGTGAGCTTGCCGAACAGGCGTTGCGAGCAACCGCGTGGCACGGGCGTTACCTGGTTGTAGGATTTGCCAGCGGCGATATTCCCAAATTCGCGGCCAATCTCGCACTCCTGAAAGAAGCCAGCATCATCGGCGTCTGGTGGGGTACGTGGGCGGCCAGGAACCCGGCAATTCAAATGCAGAACGTGCAGGAACTTGCTGCATTAATAACAGACGGCAAGCTAAAGCCGCGGGTGACTGAGTCGTACGCGTTCGAAGACTATGCAGCCGCATTTCGCAGCATCACGGAGCGGCGCGCACTCGGCAAAGTAATCCTGCGCATGACCTAGTCGTTCTACAGCTCTCCGATCGCGTCCGTCTCCAGGTTCGTAATATAAAGACTCTTGCCCACTCTGACCGCACCGGTCGTGGCGCCGATCGCGCTTTGCGCATGCTGCAGGTTCTGGATGACGTTGCCGCGATTATCATAGGCGACAACGAAAGCGTACGATCGATCGGGCATCAGCACAGCGTCGGGCAACGCGCCGAGCAAGCGCCGAATGAATGGCTTGTCGGCCAGCTTTTCAATTTTTGGGTCGCGAATCGTGGGAAACCCAATCCAAAAGAAACCATCCTGGTCGACCGATATGTTGTCCGGTATACCGGGCAGACTATCGATGAAGATATCGCTGGTACCCGCCCTGTTGCCCTTCAGCCAATACCGCCGCACCTGACTTGCCGCAGTCTCGCTCACGAGAACATATTCCTGGCCAGGCGCAACCGCGACCCCATTGGCAAAATTCAGACGCTCGAGGTGCACCGTCACTTCTCGCGAGTCGGGATTGAAACTTAGCAGCCGACCGGTTGCCCGGCCTTCGAGGAAAATATGGGTGACTTCATTGCGCGTAAATCGCGTTGACGCATCTGTGAACCAGATCGTGCCGTCTGCAGCGATGTCCAGACCGTCAACGAACTTCATTTTCTCGCCGTCTACACGGGTCGCGAGCACTTCGATAGCGCCACTTTGCGAGATTGAGAGCAGACCTTTATCCGCGTCGGCCACGATCAGGTTGTTGTTTTGGTCAATCCGCATACCCAGCGGGTAGCCGCCGGTATTTGCGAATTCCACATGTTCGCCAGTCGCACGAAACCGCACGATGCGGCCGTCGCGATAACCGGTGTACATCCATCCATCGATGCCTACAGCAATGTCTTCCGGACCAACGCCAACTCCCTCTAGTAACAGGGTCGCAGACTTGATCGCATCATTCGGTGCGAGTGTGCCAGTCAGGCCACTGTTAGGACCCGGCACGTATTCAACTGGATCAATATTCGAGCGCAACAATGCAAACACCAACACGAGCAGCAGTACCGCGACGATGCCGCCCAGCATCCAGACGATGAACTTCATAGCGACCTCTTCAACCGAAACTACGGCGCAACTTTCGCATGCCGCCGATCCAGCGATCGTAGTCCGCCGCTTTGTGCTGTAAGTAGCCGATCACTTCCGGGTGTGGCGTGATCATAAAGCGGCCTGCAGTGACGCCTTCGATTATCTTTTCGGCAACTTCGTCAGGCGTGAGAATGCCGTCGGCATCTGCGCCGCCGAACACATTTTCGTCAGCGCCGGGACCGGTGGCCAGATCCAGCATGTTGGTCGCCACTGCCTGTGGACAAACAACCGACACACGGATGCCTTCATCCCCATGTCGGATTGCGACCGCTTCGGCGAATCCGAGCGCCGCATGTTTTGTTGTTGAGTAGGCGGCGTCACCGATTGACGACAGAAACCCGGCTGCGGACACTGTATTGACGAGATATCCGCCACCCCGCGCCAGCATTCGTGGCAGCAGCGCGCGGGCGGCGTAAACATGCGCCATCACGTTGACCCGCCAGGAGGTTTCCCAGCGGTCCGCGACGTCAACCAGAACGCCGTCCGCAGACGCTGAGCCAGCTTTGCCATCGCCGAAAACGACACCTGCGTTCGATGCGAACAGGTCGATAGGACCGACATTGGTTTCGATAGCCTCGATCAGCGCGTGCATCGCCGCTGCGTCGCCCACATCGGTTCGATAGGCAACGCCGCCAATATCCTGTGCCACCTTTTCCGCGGCCTCCTCGTCCAGATCGACCACCACCACCTTGACGCCACTGCTACCCAGCCGACGACAAAGTGCCGCGCCAATGCCGTGCGCACCACCGGTGACTACTGCTATTTTGATATCCGCAATCATGACAAGCTAAATAACGTCCGCCGCTGCAAGTTCTTCGGTAAAGCCGAATTTATTGAAATCAGAAATTCGATCCGGATACAGAATGCCATCCAGGTGATCGTACTCATGTTGAAAAACCACGGCATGAAAGCCCTCAGCCTCACGCTCGACTAGCATACCGAACTGATCGAATCCCGTGTACTTGATGCGAGCCCGACGTTCGACGTAGCCGCGCATGCCCGGCACGGACAGGCAGCCTTCCCAGCATCCTGTTACCGCGTCGCTGATTACAGAGAATTCCGGATTGATCAACACTGTCCTCGGGACATCTTCTGCATCGGGATAACGCTCGTTTGCAGCGACACTGAATATCATGACTCGTTTGAGTACACTGATCTGCGTTGCCGCAAGACCTGCACCGTCGGCCGCCTCCATGGTGTCGAACATATCTTCGATCAGCTCATGTAGCTCCGGCGTATCGAACGCTTCAACCGGTGTCGCCACCTCGCGAAGCCGCGGATCGCCAATTCTCAGGATAGGTCGTATTGCCATCAGGACAATTGCACGATCTGCTTGCCGGTGTTGCCGCCCTGAAGCAAGTCGATAAACGCCTGCGGCGCGTTTTCAATACCGTCTGCGACCGTCTCGCGATACTTCAGCTTGCCTTCCGATATCCAGCTGACCGCCTTGGCGACATACTCGTCGCAGGCTTTTGGGTCGTCGGTGACGATGAAGCCGCGCATGGTTAGTCGCCGGCCGATCATGAGCATCATGCCCCTTGGGCCCGGCTGCATTTCTTCGTCGTTATAGCCGGAGATCATTCCGCACAGGGCAATGCGGCCAAAATCACGCATATTCCACAGCGCCGCTTCCATCATCTCGCCGCCAACATTCTCAAACAGGACATCGAAACCGTCAGGACAAAGCGCTTTCACACTCTTGGCCAGTGAGTCGCTGGTTTTGTAGTTGAAACCGGCGTCGTAACCGAACTCTTGCGTTAGCAGAGCGACCTTTTCATCGGTTCCTGCGGAACCGTATACTCGGCATCCGAGAATATTGGCGAGCTGGCCAACGACACTGCCCACTGCGCCGGACGCTGCGGAAACGAATACCCTGTCGCCCGCCTTCGCCTGGGCAATTTTCATGAGGCCGACGTATGCGGTCATACCCGGCATGCCGAGAATGCCAAGATGCCACGAGAGCGGCGCGGAGCTCTGCGGCAGCTTGCGCAACAGGCGGCCGTCGCTGACTGAAAAGTTTTCCCAACCGAGCATGCCCATGACCTTATCGCCTTTGGCGAGGCCGTCGAAATTACTCGTGACGACTTCGCCCACTACGCCAGCCTGCAAGACTTCGCCGACCTGAAATGGCGGAATATAGGACTTCACATCATTCATGCGACCGCGCATATAGGGGTCCACGGACATAAACATATTGCGGACCAACACCTCCCCGGCCGCAGGCTCTGCGACCGCGCTTTGGGTAACGGCAAAGTTATCCGGTGTTACCCATCCTGACGGTCGGCTCGCGAGGCGAACTTGTTTGTTTTGCATTGTGCAGCTTCCTACGGTTTGGCTGTCAAAGTTTGTCTTTCAGGGAATAGTACAGCATGCCAAGTACCATGCCGGGGAAGCGTAACAGCGTGCCGCCGGGAAACGTATGTGTGGGTAAACTCGCAAAAACGTCGAAGCGCCCTGCTGTGCCGCCGATCGCTTCGGCGATTATCTTGCCGGCAAAATTCGCAGCGGAAATGCCGTGGCCAGAATAGCCTTGGGCGAAGAACAGGTTCGGCTCGAGGCGTCCAATGTGTGGCAGCCGATTCACGGTGACAGAAAGCGTGCCGCCCCAGGCGTAGTCGATGCCGACATTATGTAGCTGCGGAAACAACTTCAGCATCTTGGGACGTACGAATGCTGCAATATCTTTGGGGAATCTGGCGCGATAGTTTTCGCCGCCGCCAAATAACAAGCGCTGATCCGAACTCATGCGATAGAAGTTGACGACAAAGCGGGTATCGTGGACCCCGAAGCGCCCTGCGATCAGTGCAGCCGCTCGTTCCTGAGCCAATGGTTGGGTCGCGATAAGGAAGTTGTTGATCGGCATAATCTTGCCCGCCACGCGGGGTTCCAGCTTGCCCAGGTAGCCATTGCAGCCCAGCACAATAAACGACGCTTCGATCGAGCCCTCAGCAGTATTGACCAGCGCAGGATCACTGCGGGTGTAATTCAGGACCTGCGAGTTCTCAAAAATTCGTACGCCGGCGTCACGAGCCGCCCGGGCCAGGCCCAGCGCATAATTCAAGGGGTGAATGACCATCGCCTGATCATCCTGCAGGCCTTCCAGATAGTCTTCTGTTGCGACCAGCGCGTAAGTTTCTTCACGACTCAGCGCTCTGGCATGTGGATAGTCGTAGCGTTCGGCCAGCGCATCGGCGGTTTCTTGCGCCATGCCGAGATAACTCTTCTTGTGTACGCCTTCGATCTGACCGTCCTGCAGGTCACAATCGATGTTGTGCTTCGCAACGCGTTCACGAATCTCGGTTTTCGCCGCTTCAGCGAACTGCCAGAACTCGCGCGACCGCTGCAGACCGAACTGCGCCTCCATTTCGATGACGTCTTTGCGCTGGCCACTGCCGATCAGGCCGCCGTTGCGTCCGGAGGCGCCGAATCCGACTCGCTCAGCCTCAAGCAGCACCACTTCAAAGCCCTGTTCAGCAAGATTCAGCGCGGCGGATAACCCTGTATAACCACCGCCAATAACGCAAACATCGGCGCGCAGCGCACCCTGCAACCGGGGATGCTCGTGCATGCCTATTGCTGTGGCCGCGTAGTAACTGTCGGGGTAGCCTAGTTTCATGTGTCTGCCAGTGTAGCTGCTATAGTTGTTTTTTCGTTGTCTGACAATAATAACGGAGCCAACTCCGATGCACGCTACGAAACCTGCTCGTCGCCGCTTCTTGCTCGCGTCGCTCGTTTTCTCAACTGCTGCCATTACAGGCACCGCATGGCTGCGTGGTGCCACCGTATGGGCCGACGCCAGCGATGACGCTACGTTAGCGCGGTTCGGGCGTCTACTGTTTCCGCTCAACGGTCTTGGTGACGACGTTTACAAAAGTGTTATGGGTAAGGTCATGTCTGCGCTGGATGGTATCCCGGCGACTGAAAGTGCCCTGGTCGCCGCGGCAACCGCATTGGATTCAGCCAGCGGCGGAGACTGGTTTGCTGCCAGCGAGACGGCGCAGATTGCAGCGGTCGAATCGATCCAGGGCGAAGCATACTTCGCAGCCATTCTCGGCACCGTCCGCGGCACCTTCCACTATGACCCCGCGGTATGGAAATTCATCCAGTACCCAGGGTCATCCATAGAGCATGGTGGTTATCTGCATCGAGGCTTCGACGACATTGGCTGGCTACCGGAGAGCAACTGATGGCGAAACAGTACGAGCTCTCCGATTCGTCGGTTGTTGTGGTCATCGGCTCCGGCGCGGGTGGCGGCACGATTGCAAATGAGCTGGCACAAAAAGGCATTGATGTCGTCTGTCTCGAGGCGGGTGCGCGACTCACACTTGCAGACATCGTCAACGACCCGCCTGTGATGGACGCAAAGATGGGCTGGTACGACAAGCGCATCGGTAATTTTCTTTGGGTCTGCAAGACGGTCGGCGGCACGACTATGCGCTGGTCCGCGGTTACGCCACGTGCTCAGAAGCATGAGTTCCGCGCCCTGACGACCTACGGTCAGATGGACGATTCCACCGCGGTTATCGATTGGCCATTGACGCTCGATGAGCTCAGCCCCTACTACGACAAAGCGGAGTTCAAGATGGGGGTTTCAGGTACTCACGGCATTCCTCCGTCTGCCGAAACCAATAACTTCAAAGTCTTGCAAGCTGGCGCCCAGAGGGTTGGCTACCAGCAGATCACGACAACGCGCATGGCAATTAATCCGGTCGCGCGCGACGGCCGACCTGGTTGCCAGCAGATCAGCTTTTGTAATTCCGGTTGCGCGATTGGTGCAAAATGGTCAACGCTGTACACCGAGATACCGGCCGCCGAAGCTACTGGCCACTTTGAAGTGCGAAGCAGCGCAATGGCTGTGCAGATCAATCACGACAAGAATGGCCTCGCGACCGGAGTCGTGTATCGAGATGCGAATGGCGGCTTGCACGAACAAAAAGCCCGTGCGGTTTGTGTCGCGGGCAATGTCGTTGAAACTGCACGTATACTGCTCAATTCAAACTCATCGCAATTTCCCGATGGACTGGGCAACTCGTCGGGCCAGGTTGGCCGCAACTACATGCGACATACGTTCGGCGCTGCATTCGCATTGATGCCCAAACCAGTCAATTTTCATCGCGGCGCACGCCAGACCGGTGTCGTGCTGGACGAGCAAAGACATGATCCGTCACGCGGCTTCGCAGGTGGTTATCAACTGCAGGCGATTGCTGGCGACCCACATACGATTTCCAATATCATCGGTGGCTGGGGCACAGACGTCGCGATTTTCACAGAAAAGTACACGCACATTGCCGCAACATTTATCACGGGTGAAGACCCCGCCGAGCCAGATAATCGAATCTCTCTGCACCCGACCGACGTTGATGCCAACGGACTGCCTGTGCCAGTCATTGAGTACCGAGACCACCCCAACACCACCGCAATGAGAAACCATGCGATTGCAAGTAGTCGCGCGATCTATGACTCTCTGGGCGCCACCAACTTCTGGGGCGGCGATGCTCCTGTGGGCTGCCACAATATGGGCGTAGCTCGTATGAGTACCCGACCAAGAGATGGGGTTACCAACCGCTGGGGTCAAACGCACGACATACCGAACCTGTTTGTCAGCGACGGTAGCGTGTTCAGCAGCAGCGCGGCAGCCAACCCGACACTGACCATTGTCGCGTTGGCCATTCGGCAGGCAGACCACATTGCGGAGCGCATGACGCAGAAAACACTGTAGGCTTTTCTACACCGAAGATTGTGGTCGTATCGGTGTGCCGTCGAAGAATCGCTTGAGACGAAACTCCTGCAGATTGATCCCCGAGTCATCGCCAGTCAACATTCCGGCAATCGCTTTGCCGGCACCCGGCCCGATACCGAAGCCATGGCCGCTAAACCCCGTGGCGATGTGAAAACCTTTTGTCGAGGTCTGGTCAATCACCGGTATTACGTCAGGTGTGGTCTCAATCATACCTGCCCAGGATTCGACAATGGCGGTATTCGCCAACGTCGGGAACAAGCTATCCAGATTGTTGCGAATGGATTTTAGAATGCGTGGATTCGGCGCCGGATCCAGCACTCGGTTCTTCTCGAACGGTGACACGGCATCAAGCGCCCAGGTTTTGGGTGTCGACCATTCGTCGGCGAATTCACGACCAATTGAAAGCTGCACGCTTTCCATGTCCAGCATGAACGCACGCAAGAATTTGCGGCCAAATCGAAACGTCGACGGAGTGATCGGATAGTCGAGCGTCATTCCATTGACGACGGTATAGCCGCCGTCCTGACGGCGGCGCATCGCGAGTCGATCATCAAACAGATTGCCATCCAGTACGTTCTCGGCTGCCGCAGTCCGCGCGACCGTGCCACGAACTTTGAGCTGCGGCACCGCAATCCCCAGTGAGCGGCAGAACATCGATGTCCACGCGCCAGCGGCGCACAACACAACTGCCGTTTTGATCGTGCCGTGTTCGGTCACAACGCCCGAGACTGCGCCAGCGCCAGTTTCAATTCCTCGAACCGCACAGGCAGTCAGTACGGTTGCTCCGGAGCGAACGGCCGCACGCGCGATGGCCGCTGTTGCCCGGTGCGGTTCTGCCCTGCCGTCGCTGGCCGTATACAGAGCGCCGCACCAGTCAGCCTTGGCGCCGCGTACTAAAGTGGCGAGTTCTGCCGCATCGAGCATGCGCGTATCCAGATCGTACTCCCTCGCGGTCTTGATCCAGTCGTTGTAGTGCTCCATCTGCTTGTCGTTTCTGGCGGCGAAGAGGACACCCTTCTCGCTGTAACCGACGTCTTCGCCAATTTCTTTTTCAAGGCCGCGCCAGATCCGCAGGGCCTCGACAATCATCGGCATTTCACGCGTATCACGACCTTGCTGGCGAACCCAGCCCCAGTTGCGGCCCGATTGTTCTCCGGCAACATAGCCTTTCTCGCACACGACCGCGTTGACGCCCTGTCTGGCGAGAAACCAGGCCGTGGATATACCTATAATTCCGCCACCAATAATGACGACATCGGCAGACTCGGGAATCGATTGCGGCGCGATCAACGGCCCGGACCACGTCTGTGCGACGAGATTCTCAGCAGGCGCCGCGGTGTCGAGAGCGCCCGTCAATTAACGCAGCTTTTGGTGACAATATGCCGGTATATTGTCTCGTCATCACCTGCGTATGCCGCGAGCGGCAAAAACAGGATTCCGGGGATGTAATTGAGGGACATTTCTATGCTCCAACGAACGATCCACAGTATAGCCGGTGCGTTGCTCGCCGCGAGTATGAGTGCTTGTCAGGGCTCACCGCCGGAACTTGTACAATTGCCGCTTGAACCCGACAGCGGCAGCCTGGTTGTTCGCTGCGGGGTTTTGATCGACGGCCTGGCCGATGCAGTTTCCCATGACCGGATGGTCGTCATCCAGGACGGCCGGATAGCGTCTATCCTGGCCGGCGATGCCAAGGTTCCCGCTGACATGACGCTTTTCGATCTCAGCGATAAAACCTGTTTGCCCGGCCTTATTAATACGCATGTGCATCTCGCCACGAAACCGGAAGATGCAGTTGACTACAGTATTTATTACACGAGCAGTGCTGCAGACCACAACCAGGTGGCGCTTGGATTTGCGGCGACTAACCTGTTGACCGGGTTCACAACTGTTCGGAACGTCGGCGAGTTTTTCCCCGATGCAATCACGCATGCCAAAAATCAGATTGATACCGGCCAGGCGATCGGTCCGCGAATTCGGGAGGGCGGCCCGTACATGACGATCCCGGGCGGCGGGGGCAGCGTCGCAGTCCCTTACATCGACGTCAGCGAGATCCCGCCTGCCACACAGATGGGTGAAGCCCGCGGCGCAGACGAGTTCCGGGCCAGGGCCGAAGCGGCAGTCGCGAAGGGATACGACCATTTGAAAGTCATTGCGTCGGGCGCGGTATTTTCGTTCGGCACTTCGCCGGGCGCGCCGGAAATGACGCAAGAGGAAATCGCGGCAGTCGTGGAGGTCGCGCACACGGCAGGAATTAAAGTCACCGCACATGTGCACAGCGCGCAATCAGGGATAGACGCGATTCTTGCTGGCGTCGACAGCATCGAACATGCGTCTTTACTCACCGACGAAGTCATCGCCATGGCGGCGGAAGCTGGCGTGGCTTTTTCAATGGACGTTTACAATGGTACCTACACCGATACTGTGGGTCGCGAACAGGCCTACCCGGAGGAATACCTGCAGCGAAACTTCGACACGACAGAAGCGCAGCGCGTCGTGTTTGAAAAAGCGTACGCGGCCGGCATTCCTATCATGTACGGCACTGATGGCGGCGTCCTCCCGCACCACATGGGTGGCTGGCAATTCGACATCATGGTTGAACGCGGCATGACGCCAATGGACGCGATTCGATCCGCTACCTCAGTCCCGGCGGAACATATGGGAATCGCTGCCGACGTTGGCGCCATCGAAGTCGGGCGCTATGGCGACCTGGTGGCTTTGGACGGTAACCCCCTCGACGACATGCAGCTCATGCGCGAAGTTGATGTCGTCATCAAGGGTGGGCTTGTCTTCAAGAATGGTAACGCCAATGACTGAGATCGTGGCTGCTGATATCTGCCGGTTTTGGTTCGAGGAAATTGAGCACTCTCGCTGGTTCAAGCAAAACGACGAATTTGATCGCGAACTGCAACAGCGCTTCGGTGAGGTACTGGAAAAAGCGAAGCGCGGCGAACTCGATCACTGGTGTGACTCCGCGAGCGGTTACCTGGGTCTTATCATCGTGCTGGATCAATTCTCCAGAAACATTCATCGCGATACGGCGGAAGCGTTTGCAGCGGATGCGAAAGCGCTGCAACTGGCGTTGGAGGTCATCGATAAAGGACTCGACAAGGAATTGACGCTGGAGCAACGCGCATTCGCGTACCTGCCGTTTCGCCATGCAGAAGATCTGGCGATGCAAAAAATCGGCCTGGATAAGACCAGGGAACTGAATGCGGAAGGATACGGCTCAGACAAATACGCGATCAGCCATCTGTCTGTCATCGAGCTCTTCGGCCGGTTTCCGTATAGAAACAAGGCTTTGGGTCGAGAGAATACCGAGGAAGAGGAAGCCTATCTTGCGGGCGAACGATGACGGCGGTTATTCGTAAGTACAGCAGCGAGCCACACGCAATGCAGCTCCGCAAATGCGTAATTGAGTTACAGGAATTCGAACGCCAGATCGATCCGCGTATGCCGAGCGGCGAGGAAATTGCTGATGACTATATCGCACAGATGCTGCAACGCTGTCGTCAGTGTGATGGCAGTGTGTTTGTCGCCGACAACGATGGAAATATCGCCGGCTACGTGACCATCCTGTGCCGCGTGCAAAGCGATGACCTGGACGACGGCGATATCGAATTCGGATTAGTTGCAGATCTGTTGGTTCGAAATGAATACCGAGGCACAGGCCTCGGTCGAGATCTCATGAATGCTGCGGAGGAATTCGCAAGGAACAATGGCGTCAATTGGCTGCGCGTATCCGTGATGGCAGGAAATGGCGCAGCGAGGAGACTATACGAGTCAACAGGATTCTCAGAAATATACATCGAGCTGGAAAAAAGCTTGAGTTAGTCTCGGTTTGAATGACCGCTTTGCGTCCGAAACCAGCCGTTCACAACGTGTTTTTGCGGTATTGTGGGGGTCTGGAAATGACTGTGATTTCAACCGGTCAATGCAACACCTAAGCTCTTACTATAGAGCGGGAGGTGTTGATAATGAAGCAGAGAACGAGAAGATATTTTACACAGACCGAGATGGCCGAGGTTTTCGACCGTTGGGAGAACGGTGAGTCCCTTAACTCGATAGCTCGAAGCTTAGAGCGAGGTCATTCAGCGGTTCAGGGGATGTTGTCTAGAACCGGCGGCATCCGTCCTGCAGCGAAGTGTCGCTCACATCTCGCACTGACATCAGCCGAACGCGAAGAGATCTCTCGCGGCTTGGCTGCCGGTCTATCGCTGCGTTCGATTGCCGCACAACTTGGCCGCGCACCGTCGACGGTCAGTCGCGAAGTTAATCGCAACGGTGGCCGGCGAGGTTATCGTGCCACCGACGCCGACGATGCTGCCTGGCAGCGAGCACATCGGCCGAAGACCTGTAAACTTGCCGAGAACCCTGCGCTGGCGCGCATCGTGGCCGAGAAGTTGATGGGTCGTTGGTCGCCACGCCAGATCGCAGGCTGGTTGAAACGCAGCTATCCACACGATGAGAGCTTCCAGGTGTCACACGAGACGATCTACTTAACGCTGTATATCCAGACCCGCGGGGCCTTGAAGAAAGAGCTGATCAAGTACTTGCGGCGCAGCCGTGCAATGCGTCGT
>JBBKWL010000099.1:0-28206 GCA_037968975.1 Woeseiaceae bacterium
GGTTATCCGGCTGTTGCACCGCCTTGGGGTACGCTAAACGCGATTAATCTCAATACCGGGGAATACCTGTGGAAGATCCCGTTTGGCGAGCATCCCGAACTGAAGGCGCAGGGACTCGAAAATACCGGGAGTGAGAATTATGGTGGACCCGTCTTAACCGCAAGCGGATTGCTGTTCATTGGAGCAACCCTGTTCGACCAAAAATTCAGAGCTTACGATGCAGCTACCGGCGAATTGCTGTGGGAGTATGAAATGCCGTATTCGGGGATGGCAACGCCGGCCGTTTATATGGTCGACGGTAGACAGTATGTTGTGATTGCAACGAGCAACTCACGCAACCCTCGGGGACAGCAAGGTAGCGCATACATAGCATTTGCGTTGCCAGAGTGACCGTTGTCAGGACTTACGAAATATTCCAAAGCCCATGTAGGCGAGGGCGATGGATAACAGTGGATTGATGTAGTTAAAGAACGCCCATGGGGCAAATTCCAGCGGTGACATGGCCAGAACTCCTGTAATAAAGGCACCGGAAGTCGTCCATGGGATCAACGATGTGGTGAGTGTCGCGCCTTCTTCCAGACAGCGGGACAGCATGTGGTTCTCGAGATTATCTTCTTCGTAGGCGTCTTTGAATATCTGCCCGCCGAAGATTATGGAAAGATACGCTTCACCCATACTCATGTTGGCAACCACACCCGCACCAATCGTGGTCGCCATCAGACTTGCGGTACGCTGGATGCGTTTTAAGAGCCCGCTCAGTAGCACCCGTACAAATCCCGCGCGATCGAGAATGCCGCCGAGCGATAGCGCCAGCAGCGCGAGCGACATAGTCCACATCATGCTTTGTATGCCGCCACGGGTCAGGAGCACATCAAGACGTTCGAGACCTGTGTCCGCGACATAGCCGCTGTGCAAGCTGTTGAGCACCTCCGAAACGGATCGATCTTGCATCGCAACGGCTAGCACGACAGCGGTAGCGACACTGCCAAGCATACTGATTTCAGCTGGCGTTCGTTTGAGACTGAGGACGAACAGCACAATCAGCGGCAGTAATGTGAGCGGTCCGATCGCGAACTCGATTGCCAGGTGTTGTTTTAGGTTCAGCAATTCCTGCACAGACGCTGTCTGTCCGCTGTAACTTAGCCCGACGACTGTAAAGATGATCAGGCAGATGATGTAGGTGGGGACAGTCGTGTACAGCATCGAATAGATGTGAGAGTAGAGGTCCGTGTCAGCGCTCATGGCAGCGAGATTGGTTGTGTCCGACACTGGCGACATTTTGTCGCCGAAGCTGGCACCAGAAACGACCATGCCGGCGACCAGTGGCAGTGGAATGCCGAGCGCCTCGCCAAGTCCCATGAGGACAACGCCGATCGTGCCTATTGTTCCCCATGCCGTGCCCGTTGCGAGCGACATGAAGCTGCACAGCACCAGGCCAGCCGGTAGAAAGATCATCGGATGCAGCAGGTCCACACCATAGTAGATGAGGCCACCGATCGTCCCGCTTTCAATAAACGCGGCAATCAGAACGCCGATTAGAAAGAAGATAAAGATGGCGCCAAGGCCTTTCTGTATACCGGAGATCATCGCGGTTTTGATTGCCTGGAAACCGAAACCGAGGATCGCTGAGTGGACTGCAACCCACACGATCGCGATCAGTAGCAGACTGTGCAGGCTGATTTCGAGCCACAGCAATCCGGCGATTACAATCACAATGACGCCGCCGAAACAGATCACGGATTGCAGAAAACCAGGTTCTTGTGGGTCTCTCATCTATTCACGCCTGAAGAAGAGAATGCGGCATTCTTTTGAATATCATTTCATTGTTTTTATGAGTATCTTTATATGTCAATCTAGCAGCTAAAATTGCGAGCTGACAGTATGATTTTCGACCTACAGACCACGGACTGATCCATTGTTTCTCAAGAACTGCTGGTACGTTGCGGCCCGAAGCCAGGACATTAACCAATCGCTGTCTGCCCGTATGCTTCTTGAAGAGAAGCTTGTGCTGTATCGGCAACAAGATGGCAACGTCGTCGCGCTGGAAGATGCTTGTCCGCATCGAAAATTGCCGCTATCGAAGGGGCGCCTCGTCGGCGACATTCTCGAGTGCGGCTACCACGGCATGCAGTTCGAAGGTTCCGGTAACTGTGTGTCGGTGCCGACCCAGGACCGAATTCCGCCCAATGCCGGGGTGCGGGCGTATCCCGTAGCAGAGAAATGGGGGTTTGTTTGGCTTTGGATGGGCGACATTGAACAGGTCGATGAATCAAAAATTGTCGAAATTGCCAATTACGACAATCAAGGCTGGGGATTGACGGCGGGCGGTATGCTTGAGATCGACTGCCACTACCTTTGGGTGACCGATAATTTGCTGGACCCGTCGCACGTCGCCTGGGTGCACCGAACGTCATTCGCCGCACCCGGTACCAACGATACGCCTTTGGAGGTACAGTCATTTGACGATGGCGTCGTTGTGTCCCGATGGATATCCGACCAGGCGTTGCCACCTTACTATGCACCACTGGTCAAGTTCGACGGTACGTGCGACCGTCTGCAACACTATGAGGTTCGCCTGCCAAGCGTTTGCATCAATCGAGGGGTTTACACACCGGCAGGTACCGGTGGCGACGTCGACGACCTGGACGAAAGAGCCTACGTCATGGAGTCCTACAATTTCATAACGCCCATTGATGAAGATCGCTCTGCCTACTACTGGTTTCAAAACTATAATACCGACGCAGATAATGCAGAAATATCGGAGCGTCTCAACGACGGCGCCATATTGGCATTTAATGAGGACCGCGCAATTCTTGAAGCGGTTCACCTTGGCATGAAATTCAAAACGACGCGCAACCTGAACCTGGGCCTCGATGCAGGTTCGCTGCGTTACAGGAGATTACTGGACAATGCGATCGCTGCGGAACAAATCGCCTAAGTGGCTTTGCAGGCATCTGACCAGTCTTCTGAATTATGAAAATTGCAGCAAACCTTCAAGCTGGCATCGACAACCTACTTTTCAATTGTATTGAGGTGAACGCTGGCGAGTCGCTGGCGATAATCAGAGAGCAAGGAGGTGGTGACTATTACTCTGCCACACTAGCTGATGTTATCGCAGCACACGGACGGAGCCGTGCGCTGGATGTCATGATTATTGACACGCCTTTTGTCGAGGATGCGAGCGAATTCCCCGCTGATATCTCACGCGCTATGGACGCTGTGGACCATACCCTGTTCCTGGCACGAATTGGCGATCAGGTAAGATTTACCGACCTCGGTGGCGGTGCAACGAAAACAATGTGCTATGCGCTGGATGAGCGAAGCTTTGCTTCCGCCTTTTGTAGTGCTGATTATCGGTTTTTCCTTAGCCTCAAGAGCCTGATTAATTCCGCAATATTTGGCGAAAAACGAATCACCATCACTTGTGCGTCGGGTACGAATCTTGTCGGCATCTCGCCTCCGGATCCTGGTGATGACGGCATCGGCGACGTCTCACTACGACGTTTCCCCATGACGGTTTTTCGACCAGTCCCGGCAAATACTTTTTCAGGACGTCTGGCGCTCTCGAAGTGGTTAAGCCCAACGGGATCGCGTTATTACCAGCCAGATAGCGTACTGATTGACGGAGTGGTCATTGCGCTAATCCAAAAAGGACGAATCGTCGGTTTTGAAGGAAACGAGCGAGAGGTCAGGAAAGTTCGTGCTCACTACGATTTTGTTGCCGAAAAGTACGATATCGACGGCGACATCATACATTCATGGCACGCCGGTATTCATCCGCAAAATGGCTACGCCGGCCTGGCTGCCGACAACCTGACACGCTGGTCAGGCTCGGCGTTCGGCAATCCTCGCTATCTTCACTTTCACACTTGCGGCAATTATGCGCCTGGCGAAATTTGTATGTCGGTATTTGATCCAAGTATTTCCGTGGGCGGTGCGAAAATGTGGCGCAACGGAACACTGGACTTCGCTGACACGCCGGAAGTGCGAACGTTACAGGCCAAGTATCCCGGCATGCGAGAACTGTTCGAACGACCGGTGCTGGAGTACGGTCTGGGAGAATCTTAGTAGTATCCCACCGCGTCACCTTCAATCGTGACCCCAAGACCGTTCAACAGTCGATTCGAGTAATTGAAATAAGCAACGACCTGGTTTACTTCGAGAATCTCACCGTCGTCGCAGTTTGCCGCATGGAGTGTGTCGATATCGCTCTTCTCCATGCTGCCTACGCGGACCGTGAGTTTTGCCGCGTAATTCAGAAGCGCAAGCTCTTTACCTGAAAACACTCGTTGTGGCTCTCCATCTTGCAACGCAGCATAAATATCATCGGCACGTTTTTCGTCATTCAGTAGACGCCGTGCATTCATAAAATGGTGTGTAAGGCTATACTCGCAGTTGTTCTTGATGCTTGTGTAGGATGCAACGACTTCGAGAAACCACAGCGGCAATGTGATGTCCGGATGATGCAGGACGCTTCGATACAGCGCGATGTGTCCTTGCATGGTGTGCGGACGTAGTGAATGTGCCTTCATGACGTTGTCGACGGTGCCATGCGGGGTTGTTGCCTGATCGTACATTTCTCGAAGGACACCCGTTGCGTTTGCCTCCGAAATCATTTCAATCCATGCACTCATTGTGTCTCTCAGTTGTTTTTCTACTCTTCGCTGTACCTCTATTGTACCCGCCTGTGGAAAATTGGTGGACCTGCAGTTTCTGTGCGATATTTGCTTAATTACTTGTGCACCCAAATATAGGTTTCATGTGTGACATTACGTCGGAATAGCAGCTTGGTAAAAGTAATCGCAACGGTAGGACTAACCGTCCTTGCTTCGAGCGTCGTCGCGCAATCGAATACGTCGCCGGGACAGCGGCCGCGGCCGTTGACTACGGCAACAGAGCTTGCGAAGAAGCCGAGTCTGGACGGAGTGGTCGTAGGAGATTCCGCCTGGGAGGGTGTAGTTCCAACTACCGGCTTCACGCAAACCCAGCCGGACGAGGGTCGTGACGCAACCCAGAAAACGGAAGTATTCATCGGTTACACCAACACGGCGTTATATATAGGTGTCGTAGCATACGATGACGATCCGTCGACCATAATTGTTGCCGATAGCCGACGCGACTCGTCAATGGATGAAACTGACAGCTTTCAAATCATCATTGACGGCCTGCTGGACAGGCAGAATGGCTACCTGTTCGGCACCAACCCGGCGGGCGTCCAGTACGATGCGCAGGTCATTAAGGAAGGAACACCCGGAAATTTCGGTTCGGCCGCTGGCGGATTTAATCTGAACTGGGACGGCAGTTGGGATGTAGAGGCAAGACTCACGGATGCTGGTTGGGCTGCAGAATTTGAAATTCCGTTTACGACGCTACGTTACGGTAAGGGAGATGAGCAGAATTGGGGCATCAACTTCCAGCGCAACATTCGCAGCAATAACGAGATCGTTTTCTGGGCACCGCTGAATCGGCAGCGCGATATCAATCGAGTGTCCGAAGCGGGGACCGTGCAGGGCATCCGCCCGCCAGATTCGCGCAACCTTCAGATTACACCTTTCGTGCTGGCAAGCAGGGAAGAGGGCGGCAGTATCATTGGTAATGATAGCGACCAGGAGTTCGGCTTCGACATTAAGTACTCGCTGACGCCAAGCCTGACGCTGGACGCAACGTACAATACTGATTTTGCACAGGTGGAAGTGGATGACGCCGTCGTCAACCTTGATCGCTTCAGCATCTTTCTGCCGGAGAAGCGGCCGTTCTTCCTTGAAAACGCCGGCCAGTTTACGGTAGGTACACCGCAGGAAGTCGAGCTATTCTTCAGTCGCAGGATTGGTATTAACGACGGCGCTGAAGTACCCATCGATGGCGGAATCAGGCTCTCCGGTACCGTCGGCACCGGTACAAACGTTGGCTTTTTGTATATGTCCGACGAAGGCGTGTCAGGCGCTGCGGCGCAAAATGACTATGTTGTTGCTCGCATCAATCAGGAGCTGCCGAACCGCTCTTCCATTGGCGCGATTATCGTGAGCCGCGACGGTGATGGCAGTATCAATGGTTCGCCGTCAGATGATCAGAATCAGGCATACGCAATCGACGGCGTATGGGGCGTCGGTGAGAACATGTTGCTGCAAGGCTATTTCGCAAAAACGGACACGCCCGGACTGATCGATGACGACTTCGCGTTTTCTGCCCGCATGGACTATGACTCGCCCGAATGGTGGGCGTGGCTGGCGTACACCGAAGTGCGTGAAGACTTCAATCCTGAAGTTGGTTTCCTGCGCCGCGACGATTATCGCCGTGGCCAAGCGCTCATCATGCGCCGCTTCCGGCCGGACGGTGCGCTGCTTGAAGTTCGTCCGCATATATCGCTCAGCAACTTTTGGGATCTCGATGGATTTCTAGAAACGAGTTTTCAACACCTTGACGTGCATTGGGAATTCAAGAACGGCTATCGGATCGACACCGGCGTAAACTACCTTAAGGACGGGCTTCAGGATCCATTCGAGATCATCGATGGCGTGTTCGTACCTGCGGGGACCTACTCTGGGTATGAGACTCAAATCGCCGGAAACACCAATCGGGGTGCCCCGCTGAGCTTCGGGTTTCGCTCGAATATTGGCAAGCGTTTTGGCGGCGACCGTGTCGTGCTCGAGCCGTCTGTCAACTTTCGAATTGGCGAAACATTTAGTACTGAACTGACCTACGTCTATAATAAATTCGACCTGCCCATCGTGGGTGGCAATTTTGATGTCGGGCTGACCCGACTGCGACTGTCGTATTCGTTTACGCCACAGATGTTGCTGCAGACATTGATACAGTACGACGATCAACAAGACGTGCTCTCAACGAATGTGCGTTTTTCCTTACTACGCACCGCGAACTCAGGCTTGTTCGTTGTTTACAACGAATTCGATGAGCAATATGCGGGAGCGCCCCCGACCGGTCGGGAATTCACAATCAAGTACAGCTACTTGTTCGACGTTTTTAAGTAGGGCGCCGGTGTAAGTCCCTTAACTATTCGAAAGCTTTTCCGCCAGTTGCAGCCCACCACACTGCGCCCAGAATGTGTTGTCTATACGCAGGATTATCATAAATTCCTTCCGGATGTCCCAAGCCTGTATGAAAAGATCTTCCACCTTCAAAATCTTCCTGATACCAAGCTATTGGGTGGTAGTCCGGCATTTTCCCGCCGGTATAGGTGGTTTCATCTATCGTCAAAGCAACTTTGATATTGTCTGACATTTCTAAATAGTTGTACCACTCTTCAGTAACCAGCCATTTTTCCCCTAAATGGGCGGTTGATGGATGATTCGGGTCTTCATTATTAACAATTGCCGTCGAAAT
The DNA here is from genome assembly GCA_037968975.1 of Woeseiaceae bacterium. Lineage (GTDB taxonomy): Bacteria > Pseudomonadota > Gammaproteobacteria > Steroidobacterales > Woeseiaceae > UBA1847. The sequence continues at coordinate 7,342 of JBBKWL010000099.1, forward strand.
ACCTGGATTTGGATGACGGTTCCACACACCACCAACCAGTTCTACGTACCATGGCCATTCCATCATTGTGAATGAGGCGGAGTGTATCGCTACAAAATTGCCTCCCTGATGTATGTAATCTTGTAGTGCCTTTCTTTGGTCATCATTTAGAATATCTCCGGATGTATTCATGAATACAATTACATGCATACTATTCAGCTGTTCCTGATCGTCAAAGAAATCAGATTGTTCAGTCCAGGTGAGACCAAAGTGATTATCCTGACTTAACTCTTTGAACATCTGCACGCCACTCGGGACTGAAAGGTGCTGATAGTCCAGAGATTTCGTAAACAAGAGAACCTGGAACTGTTCCTGATTCCCCTGCAAGCGTTGTGCATGTGAATTGGCACTAACTAATAGAAACAATCCAAGCAAAATACCTGTTACTTTTTTAGACATGACTTTTCCGACCGATTTTTTTTGAATCATCATAGTATTTTATTTCTTCGTGACTTTAGTGGGTGTCAGTTTGATTTCAGAAGATCGTGTTCCAAGCTTACCCGCGTTGCCATTACCCCAACAGTAAACGTCATCGTCTGAAGAAACTCCACATGCATGGTCAACTCCGATAGTTAATTCCGCAAATTCAATATCAGCTGATACAGCTGCAGGTTCGACTTGCATTGTCGTTTTACCATCGCCCAATTGCCCTGAGCCATTTCTTCCCCAGCAATAGGCCTTACCATCAGTTGAAATTCCACAGGTCTGGAAGAGTCCAGTAGTAATTTGAGCAAAAGATATATTCCCTTTTACTTCTCTGGGTGTCATCAAGTTTTCAATAACGCCTAAACCGTCTCCAGGACCAATACCCAATTTGCCATATCTGCCGCGTCCCCAACAAACAGCTTTATCCGCCGTACTTACAGCGCAAATATGATCAAGGCCAACACTTATTGAGTCTGGCTGAAAATCAAACTCTCCTGCTACAAGACCTGGGACCTTTTTGCCGGCACGATCGTCTTCTCCCAGTCCTAGCAAATTGCCAAAATCACTTGCTCCCCAGCAATATGCGTCCCCATTTGTTGTTATGCCGCATGTTGTTGCTGATCCGGCATTTAATGAGCCAAATTTATGTCCGCCAGAAACAGGTACAGGTACCAGTGAGCCCTCGACTGAATTATTGCCAAGAATTCCATCTTCATTTCTTCCCCAACAGAAGCCGTCTCCATCGGTAGTTATTCCGCAAGTATGAGCAAATCCGGAATTGACTGATTCAAAAGACATGCCACCGGATACCGCTGTTGGAATCATGCTGTTTTCAGTAGAACCATTTCCGAGTCTTCCATATCTACCCCGTCCCCAACAATAAGCGTCATCGTCAACAGTGACGCCACAGGTATGATCCCAACCAGCACTTATTGACTTCAGTCGAAGATCTCCAGAAACGGCAACGGGAGTCATACTCGACTTAGTAGAACCGTTTCCCAGCTGACCTACTGAGTTGTCTCCCCAACAATAAGCCGCTCCATTCGATTTGAGCATGCATGTGTGGTCCTCACCAGCGCTCAAAGTTTCTGAATAAGCTGGTACAGAAGCGATGACTAATACCAACAATAAGGCTAGGAATAAGTAACTTTTGCTAAATGTAGTGTTCATCATGGTGGGTTTCTGTCTTTTGATTATTATCTATCCAATGTAAACGATATCATAGCATATATCTGACGTAGCTGAGGGCATCCATGGTCGCGAACAACCTGTTTACCACGCTGGCCAGCTGTGTCTTCTTCATGGCGATCGTTGCGTGGGTCTCGTATCAAAAGACGAAAGGGGAAGTCGATACACGCGACGGCTATTTCCTCGCGGGCCGAGGTTTAACCGGCGTATTTATCGCCGGGTCAATGTTGCTGACGAATCTGTCAGCGGAACAACTCATTGGCCTTAATGGTTCGGCTTATGGTTTTAATCTCAGCAGTATGGCGTGGGAGGTCACGGCCGCGTTTGCCACGATCTGCATGGCGCTGATATTTCTGCCACGCTACCTGGCAGGTGCGTTCACCACGCTGCCTGAGTTCCTGAATAGTCGATTCGACGATGGCGTGCGGCGAATGTCGGTACTGCTGTTCATGGTTGGTTACGGGCTCGTCACCATTCCGTCGGTGCTGTATTCGGGGTCGATTGCCGTTCTGCTGTTATTTGATGTGCCAAGCCTGTTGCACGTTAGTTACAGCGATGGGCTGTTGATCACGATTGTCGCAATCGGCTGCGTCGGGGCGATGTATGCCATATTCGGCGGCCTCAAGGCCGTTGCCGTGTCCGATACGCTGAACGGCGTTGGACTACTAATCATTGGTGTCATTGTCCCGGTCATCGGGCTTGCCGCGCTTGGCGACGGCAGCGTGTCGCAGGGGCTGTCGATTATCACGAGTGACCACACGCACAAACTCAATGCGATCGGCGGGCCTGACGATCCGACACCGTTTGGGACCATTTTTACAGGCATGGTGTTCGCGAACCTGTTTTACTGGTGCACGAATCAATACGTGATACAGCGCACGCTCGGCGCGAAAAATCTTGCCGAAGGCCAGAAGGGCGTCCTGTTTTCGGGTTTCTTCAAGGTGATGGTGCCGTTCATGATGATGATCCCGGGCGTCATCGCATTTCACCTGTACGGTGAAGGTCTTGCATCCATCGACCAGGCCTACCCGAAGCTGATCAGCGATTTCCTGCCGGCGTACCTCGGCGGATTCTTCCTTGCCGTGTTGCTCGGCGCCGTGTTCAGTTCATTTAATTCCCTTTTGAACAGCGCAGCGACACTGTTCTGTCTCGATGTTTATGCCCCGATGAAGAAAACGCCGCCTGACGATCGGCAAATGGTCAAGGTGGCGAAGATCGCGAGTGTCGTTATCGCCTTATTCTCATTCGTCGTTGCGCCTCTGTTGCAATATGCCCCGGACGGCCTGTGGCAGATCATTCGGATCTTTACCGGCTTCTACAATATCCCGGTTGTCGTTATTGTCATCGTCGGCCTGTTTACGAAGCGCGTTCCAGCACTCGGCGCCAAAGTGGTCATTGTATTTCACGTCACCGCCTACGGATTGGCGAAATTCGTCTTTGACGACATCATCACCATTCACTTCCTGCACCTGTATGCGATCCTATTTGTAATCGAAGTTGGTATCATGCTGGCCATCGGTGCAGTACGGCCGCGGCCCACAGCCTGGCAATTCGTGCGTCGCGACCTGGTCGATCTGACGCCGTGGCGGTTTGCGATTCCGGTCGCATTCAGTTTGTTTTCGGCGGTCATTTTCCTGTATTTGCTGTTCTCACCGGTCGGACTGGTCGGCGGCGTGACCAAGCTGTTTTGGCTGCTTGTCGTCGGATTGGTGGGGCTGAATGTCGCAGGATGGTGGCTGTCAAGCCGACGCCCACCGACTGCATATTCGTAAGGACAACAATGACGAACCACAAGAAACCACGACTGCGTTTTTTTGAACAGTCCCCCGGACAGCGCCATATTGTCGCACCGGATCGTTACCTTTACGGTCAAGGAGAACCGCGCTACCGACTGGCGATTATTGGCACGGGCACGATCGGTCAGGAGCACATGCGGGTCACCCGTTTGCTTGGGTGTGCCACCGTGCACGGCGTATACGATCAGAATGATCGCAGCGCAACAATAGCGATCGAAGAATTTGTCAGGCAAGGCGGTGACGAGCCTGTACGTTACAAGGATTTGACCGCAGCGTGTAACGATGCGGACGTTGACGCGTTGATGATCTGCACGCCGAACCATACGCACATCCAGGTATTCGATGTGGCGGCCAAATCGGGGAAGCCGATATTCCTGGAAAAGCCGATGGCGACGACCGTTACCGATGCGCGCCGTATTGTTGAGCTCGCTCGGAATTATCCGGCGTTTGTCCAGGTTGGCCTGCAGTACCGCTACAAGGCGCAGTACGTTGAAGCGCAACACGAGGTGCGGGAGCGCCGTTCAGTTGGCGACGTCAAGACCATCAGCATGAGTGAGTACCGACCACCGTTTCTTGACAAAGTCGAACAATGGAACAAGTTTGCCGAGTTCACCGGTGGCACGCTGGTTGAAAAATGCTGCCATTATTTTGACTTGATGAACCTGTTTGCTGATTCAACACCTGCGCGCGTTTTTGCAAGTGCAGGACAGGCGGTGAACTTTGTGGACTTTGAACGCGACGGCAAGATATCCGATATCGACGATCACGCGTTTGTTGTCATCGATTATGCAAATGGCGTGCGCGCTAATTTTACGCTCAACATGTTCAGCCCGCATTTCGTCGAGGAGCTGGTTATATGCGGCGACCGTGGCCGACTCGTCGCTAGCGAGCGGTTCGACTTTCTGCAAGATGACGCGGCTCTCTCTTCCGTGGCCATCGAACGAGGAGAAGAGGTTGCCTCGCGGGTGATGGACGTCGGTTACGCGAGGACAATCGAACAAAGCGGCCATCACGGCGCAACGTTTTTCGAGCACAAGGCATTCGTAGATCAGCTGGACGGCAAGACCTCAGACGCGGCAACGCCGTTACAGGGACTGTGGTCGATCGTGGTCGCGGCGGCAGCGCAGGAATCCGTTACCAGCGGACAGCCGGTCGTTATAGACACGTTTATCGAACAAAATGACTTGCTACACGCACTTGAATCATAAGCAAAAGGGAAAGCTCGATGACCACTATTGCCGTCGGAAATAAAGCGATGCCTGCTGTCGGCCTTGGCACCTGGAAAACAGAGCGCGAGGCTACGGCGCGTACCGTGCAGGATGCTATTGCGATTGGCTACCGTCAAATTGACAGCGCCTGCGACTACGGTAATGAGTTGGAAGCCGGGGAGGGAATCAAGGCAGCGATCTCTGGTGGCCATTGCAGTCGCGAAGACCTGTGGGTCACGTCCAAGCTGTGGAATACCTATCATCGTCCTGAAAAAGTACGACCGGCTTGCGAACGTTCGCTGTCGGACCTGGGCCTCGAATACCTCGACCTGTATCTTATTCACTTTCCCATCGCGCTTCGCTACGTGGATTTTGAAGACCGGTACCCCCCGGATTGGATTTTCGACCCAAATGCCGCGAAGCCTTCGATGGAAGTTGATGCCGTCCCGCTGCATGAGACATGGGCTGCGATGGAAAAGCTGGTCGAAGCGGGACTTGTGAAGCACATCGGCGTTTGCAATTTCACATCGGGATTGCTGATTGATTTGATGGCGTACTCCACGATCAAACCGGCTATGCTGCAGATCGAGTCGCATCCGTTCCTGACGCAAGAACCGCTGCTGCGACTTGCTGCCGATTTCGGCGTGGCGGTGACTGCATTCTCACCGTTGGGCGCACTGTCGTACGTATCGCTCGATATGGCGACAGAGGCCGACACGGTGCTAACCGCACCGGCAGTGGTTGACGCCGCCGAACGTGTGCAACGGACGCCGGCGCAGGTGGTATTACGCTGGGGCGTGCAACGTGGCACGGCGATCATTCCGAAGACCACCCGCCCTGAACGCCTGCGCGAAAACCTGGCGTTGTTCGATTTCGAATTAAGCAACGAAGAAATGGCGGCGATATCGAACCTGAACCAGGATCGTCGATTCAATGATCCCGGTGTCTTTTGCGAACAGGCGTTCGGCAGGTTTTACCCGATTTACGATTGAGAGACGATGACTGACCTCGATACTGCACTGCTGACCGTTGACGATCAGCAAGCCCATCCCGACCCTTTTCCGCTCGTTGTTGGACTGCGCACGGCCGCAGCGACGATGTCTGATGTCGTCACCTGGATCGCTACGGAACGTCGCCGTCTGATCGAGAGCTCGTCATTGCACGGCGCCGTCCTGTTCCGGGGGTTCCCGGTACACGACGCAAACGAGTTTGATGCCTTTATTCGCGCTTTCGCCCTCGAGAGCTTCACCTACGAGGAATCGTTGTCGAATGCCGTCCGCGTCATCTGCACCGAACTCGTGTTTACGGCGAATGAGGCGCCCCCTGACGTCTCGATATACCTCCATCATGAAATGGCGCAAACGCCATTGTTTCCGTCCCGGCTGTTTTTCTTTTGCGAGAAAGCACCGCGTGTCGATGGACAAACACCGGTCTGCCGGTCCGACGTGCTGCTCGAGCGACTGGCAAAACGCGACCCGGAGTTTGTCGAGGCCTGCTCACGCCTTGGAGTACGCTATTCGAATGTGATGCCGGCGCAGGACGATCCTGAGTCCGGCCAGGGTCGCAGCTGGCGCTCGACGCTGGGAGTCGACCGCAAGGTGCAAGCCGAAGAAAGGCTTGGGAATCTTGGCTATCGATTCGAATGGCTGGAGAACGATGCGCTGCGAACGACCACCGCCGTTTTACCGGCTATACGCACGCTGGTTGATGGCCGGCGCGTATTTTTCAACCAGCTGATCGCGGCTTTTCGAGGCTGGAAAGATGTGCGTAACGCTGCGCGGAAGTCAATCTGCTTTGGCGACGATTCCGACATTTCGCCGGACAGTATGCAGATTGCGATTGAATTGGCCGATGAGCTGTCATTCGACATCGCGTGGCAGCCCGGCGATGTGGCGCTCATCGACAACTTTCTCGTCATGCACGGACGGCGGCCCTTCGCCGGCGAGCGCCGCGTACTGGCATCGCTGGTTGCCGACGATGGAACACGGCTCGCCGCGTAATTAGCGAGACCACCTTTTTCCGCCAGCTCCACAAGGCACTCACTCCTCATTGGACAGTCCGGCTATCAATCCGCCAGTGGATCGGGCCTTAACTGAAACTTGTAGACTTTGGGCGTCGTCCCGCTGCCTGTTTCCATATGAAAAGGTGCGCGACTGCTATAGGTTGCCCAAATACCTCGGCCTTTCCAGCCCGCATCAGGGTCATCGATGCGACCGTCTAACCACTTAGTATAGAAACCGAGCGGATAGGGAACTCGCATTCTGAGCCATTCACCATCGTCTAAAACCAGCAAGGCTCCGCTCAGGTTACCGGTATTGATCGGCGTATTCTCACCAAGGCCCAATATGCCGTGCTGATCCACCCAGGTGTAATAAGAACCTTCAACGCTACCAGGTCTATCCAGGCCTTTAAATTGCGGCATGGGTTCGGTATAGAAAGTCCAGCCTTCCTGACAGTGCTGGCCTTTTGCCTCCGGCCCGTTTAAAGGGCCCTCACACAAGCGCCTATCGAAACTCGCCATCTGCCCACTGGCAAGCGCCGCCCACATCACACCATTGCGGTCAACGTCTCCCCCTCGCGGAGAAAAACCTTCGATCGCGTGACCGTCTTCATTTAAAGGCAATTCATAGTATTCCACCAGGGCGTTGTTCGGGTCGTTACCCGGTAGCAAGCGGATGACTGCTCCTGGGAAGCCCAAAATCGTGCCCCAGACTGATCCGTCCGGTGCCGGCGCCACCGCGTAGTAACTACCCGGCGTGATCCGCATATCCTTTGCCGGATCCATGGGTTCCCCGGGCTCGGTATAGTCGTCTCTCTGGCCGTTGCCGTTAGTATCAAGCACGAGGGGCGTCCAGCCCTGTGAGGCAGCTGCATCTCCAGTCGCCAGGAATTTGGCGGTATCCAGCCAGCCAATCGCTTGGCCACCACCGCTGGTCCACAGCGTGTTGTTGGCATCTTCAGCAAACATCAAATGGTGCGTGCTGAAACAGGTATCAATCGGTGTGTATTCATCTGTGGAAGGATCGTAGAGACCGAGGTGCCGCCCACTACTTTCCAACGGGAATATCCTGGCGGATGGGTGATCGGATCCCTCTTTACACCAGTCGGGGTTATTACGCCCCCTGACACGGGCAGTGAGCCAGACTCTGCCGTCCTGATCCATCATGGGGTTGTGCACATTGCTCCTTGAATCCCAGGCCGGCTCCTTACCCCAATAGGGTGACTCGTCAAGCATCGGACCTGAGATGGAAGGTGCACTTGCATCCAACATGGTCAGCGGTATTTGCTCAAGGGTATGGTTTGCCGGATTCAGCACAGGCACATAGTCCGAACTGGCCTCAGTCGCTCCATACATCTTGCCATTAGCATTAACAGTCGGATTACGCCTGTCTGTCGATACCAGATCGTGTAGATAGGATTTTGGGTCGGCCCAGTCCCAAATGGTGATCACGACATTTCTTTCCCGATCCTGTGGCCGTTCCGGCGCCGAAGGCAGCTCCCCGGCCGCGATACGGTCTGTCCAGTCCGAAAAAATCGATGCGAAGGCTGGAACGCCGATCGAAGTCGCGCCACGTACCATGATTCCGCCAGCCTGTCCTGATCGGATACGACGTGTCCAGGCATCAGTGCCAGACAAATCACTGAACAGAGCCGGCATCTCTCGGGTCGCAGCATTGCCCATTTGATGGCAGGAGAGGCAGCCGCCATTACCAATCAACCGGATGAATTCCTCCTGATGAGGAATATTCGGATTAATACCATGCGCTATGGACCCTGCTCCCCCTGAAAACTGGGCCGCATCCGGGATTTTTAGTAAGGCGTACCAATAGCCGGCCGGATAATATTGAGCAGCCGCTGCCTCGTCAGGCGCCACGACAGCCCTCAAATCCAATTCGGATCCGGGAGTCGCTAGTACCTTGGCTGAGTCGACCAAACCATAGCCGCGAACCCATACCTGATAATCAGCATCGGGCAAATCGGGTATCAGATATTCACCATTGTCGTTGGTTACTACGATCTTGGCATAAGGCGTTCCGAGGTCCTGCGTCTCGGCGATAACCCACACGCCGGCTTCAGGGCCGTTGGCACTGCTTACCCTGCCGTTCAAATCGCCGGCCCCAGTGCTTGTCGCTGCACTGCTTGCTGCTGCGACGGTTTCGGGCTGTGTGGCCAAACTTTGGCGGTCGGCGTCTTCCGACGAACAAGCGCCGACCAAAAGCACTAGCGATAAAGAAATAGTTGGCCTGGACATTGTCTCTCTCTCCAGCCGGATCAATGCTGAGACCCATACTGATTATGGATCCCCAGAGCCTATGCAACTCTAGAGCCCGATTCTATCCGAATATAGGGGATTGTGCCGGGTCGAAAAAGTATGACCACGGCATCACTCAATTCGCATTCCATCGCCCAGAATGAAAACGTTTATATTTCCTCCCTGAAGTGCCATTATCCCGACCGCCCTCTCGAAAAATCAGGAAGCGAATTAGCATGAACAAACTTGACCAACTACGACAAATGACAGACGTCGTTGCAGACACGGGCGATATTGAGGCCATCGCGAAGTATCAGCCTCTTGATGCGACGACCAATCCTTCGCTGTTATTGAAGGCTGCTCAGATGCCTCAATACGATTCACTGATCGGCGATGCCGCGAGCGACGTTCGAAGTTCTAAGGTTTCAGATGACGAACAGGTTAACTTGCTAGCGGACAACTTTGCCGTTGCTATCGGCCGTGAAATTCTTAACATCGTGCCGGGGAGGGTCTCAACGGAGGTTGACGCGCGGCTATCGTTTGACACCGACGCGTCGCTCGCTCGTGCCCGCCGGCTGATTCGCTTTTACGAAGAGTCAGGGATAGGCCGCGATCGTATTCTTATAAAACTCGCATCGACATGGGAGGGCGTTCGCGCCGCGGACACGCTCGAAAAAGAAGGTATTAATTGCAATCTGACGCTACTGTTCTGTGACGTGCAGGCCATCGCAGCGGCGAAAGCCGGCGTATTTTTGATCTCGCCCTTTGTTGGTCGGATTCTTGATTGGCATAAGAAATCTGAGCAGCGCGATTACTACGATGCCGAAGAAGATCCTGGTGTTTTGTCGGTCAGAAATATTTACAGAATGTTTAAGTCGAAAGGATTCTCTACGGTTGTCATGGGCGCGAGCTTCCGAAACGTGGGCGAGATTGAAGCGCTGGCAGGATGCGATCGACTCACAATTGCGCCCGAACTGTTGGAGGAGCTAGCTGGTGACAACGACTCGCTGAAGCGCGTGTTATCCGCAGATGACCCGGCTGATTTTGTGGACTGCGACTACCGTGATGAAGCCGATTTCCGCTATCAACTAAATTCAAATGCTATGGCTACCGAGAAACTGGCTGAAGGTATTCGCGGTTTTGTCGCGGATCAGGTGAAATTGGAGAAAATTCTGATTGGACGTCTCTGAATGACCTGTTGATGCGGCGCTTAACCTCGCATCTCCTCGAGCTCGACGCCCTTTGTTTCGTGCACCATGCGAATCACGAAGATAATAGAAAGTATCGCAGCAACCGTATACAAGCTATAGGCGCCGGCAAGCCCGACGCTTGCAAGCAGTATCGGAAACGTAATTGTGATTCCAAAATTGGAGCCCCACTGCGCCATACCACTGACCGCCAGGCCAGTGCCTCGAATTTGGTTTGGGAACATTTCGCCAAGCATGACCCACATCACCGGCCCCCACGACCCGTTAAAAAAGATGACATACATATTGGCCGCCACCAGTGCGAGCGGGCCGAACGCACCTTCGAGTGTCAACGCACCATTGGCTGCCACAGATGCATTTAGAAAAGCCACAACCATAATGCCAAGCGATAGCGACATACCGATTGAGCCAATCAACAACAACGGTCTTCTGCCGATGCGATCAACCAGTAGTAGCGCTGCCACGACTGCGCCGATGCTGAGCGCGCCACCCAGGACATTTATCAACAACGCGTCGTTTTCGGTGAAGCCAACCGACTGCCACAACACGGCACCGTAGTAGAACACAACATTTATACCAACCAGTTGTTGCAAAGTTGCCAGCCCGATACCAACCCACACCAGACGTCTGATCTTGTTCGTTGACGGATCCAGCAGATCCTTCAATGTTGGGTTGTGATGGTCTTCAGCCAGCGACGCATCGATCTCGCCAATTTTTTGGCGCGCATCGTCCGCACCAATAAGGCGAGTCAATACCTCGAACGCTTTGTCATGTTGCCTCTTTAGAACGAGAAATCGTGGACTTTCCGGAATAAAAAATAACGCGACCAGGAATACTGTCGCTGGCAGAATCTCGATCCAAAACATCCAACGCCAGGCTTCGAACCCCAACCAGAACTCCGCCACCGACGAACCTGCCGATGACGCCAGCAGATAGTTACTTAAAAATGCGATAAACAATCCACTGATGATGGCGATCTGTTGCACAGTCGCCAATGCGCCACGATAGCGCGCCGGAGCAACCTCGCTGATGTAGGCGGGCGCGAGGATACTGGCGGCGCCGACGGCCAGGCCGCCAATCACCCGATAAACAACAAATTCCAACGACCCGCCGGCTACGCCTGAGCCCCAAGCGCTAACGATGAACAGCACAGCAGCGACGCGCATGATCGACCTGCGACCGAAACGATCGGCAAGACGTCCCGCAAAATACGCACCAATGGCACAACCAAGCAGCATCGATGCGACATTGAACCCTGTGCCAACGCTGTCGGAGTCGAATGCGCCTTGCAGGCCGTCGACTGTGCCGTTGATTACGCCGCTATCGAAGCCAAACAGGAAACCACCAAGCGTCGCAACACAACTGATCAGAACTGTGTACAACGAGAGGTCGCTATTAGCGTTGTTACCCACTAGCAATTGACCTGCCGTGATTAGCAGTCGCCCCTGACGATGTAGTCGTTGATGATATTTTCAACCAACTCCTGTTTGGCGCTGATCTGTTGTGGCTCCCCATTCGCGGCAGCAAGGTCACGCAGTGCATGGAAGTCCAGATTGCCATCTTCGAAACGCTTGCCGTCACCGGAGTCAAAACTGGTGTAGCGGCCGAACCGCAATTTTGCGGATCGCGAGTCACTGAGAACACGGTCGGCGATAACCAGCCCGCGTGCGAACGAATCCATGCCACCGATATGGGCAATGAACAGGTCGTTTAGATCTGTCGATTCTCTTCTAATTTTGGCATCGAAATTGAAACCACCGTTGCCGATGCCACCGGCCTCAAGCACAACCATCATGCCATGCACGCAGTCATACAAATCGCTGGGAAACTGGTCGGTGTCCCAACCGTTCTGTGGATCACCACGATTCGCGTCAATAGATCCGAGCAACCCGGCGTCCGCAGACATGCGTAGGTCGTGTGCGAACGTGTGGCCCGCCAACGTGGCGTGATTCGCTTCGATGTTCAACTTAAAGTCTCCATCCAATCCATGGTGCCGAAGAAATCCGATGACCGTTTGCGCATCAAAATCGTAATGGTGCTTCATCGGCTCCATCGGTTTCGGTTCAATCAGAAATGTGCCTTCAAAACCATTTGCACGACCGTAGTCCCTGGCTTTCTCCAGAAACATCGCGAAGTGCTCTAGCTCGCGTTTGGTGTCGGTATTCTGCAGGCACGCATATCCTTCGCGACCGCCCCAGAATACATAGTTTTCGCCGCCCAGCTCTATCGTCGCGTCCATCGCCGCCTTGACCTGCGATGCAGCATAAGCCAGAACTTCAAAGTTCGGGTTGGTAGCCGCACCGTTCATATAGCGAGGATTAGAAAAAGCGTTTGCTGTTCCCCAAAGCAACTTCATGCCGGTCGCTTTCTGCCGTTCCTTCGCGAGGTCGACAACCGCCTGCATGTTTTTTTCTGATGCAGCAACGCTATCGCCTTCCCAGGACATATCGAAATCATGAAAACACCAGTACGGCACATTAAGTTTTGTAAAAAACTCGAATGCGGCGTTCATTTTCTCGGTGGCATTTGCCAGTGGATCACCGGTGACTGTCCACGGGTGTACGCGGGTGCCCGGTCCGAACGGATCACCGCCGGTTGCGCAGAATGAGTGCCAATAGCAAACGGCAAAGCGCAAATGCTCCTCCATTGTTTTGCCGGCAACCACACGATCTGGATCATAGGTCTTGAATGCCAACGGGTTGTCGGAACCAGGCCCTTCGTGTTTGATCTGATCGACATCTGGAAAGTAGGGTTTGTCACCCGTAAACACTGTACGACTCATGTTATTCCCTCATCTTGGATATCTGTTCAGCTATAGAGCTCGGCGACTTTTTCGGCCGCTCGCTGATATTCTTTGTAAGTATTAATGTAAAAATCGACCGCCGACGGACGCGGATCCAGGCTCCGTTCTGGGTCCCGTTGCAGATGTTCACCGACCAAGTTACCCAAATCGTCGGACCGGTCTTCGAGCATCGCCAGCGCCTGCAATGCGGCACCAAAACCTGCGCCTTCGCCATGCTTGAGAACTGTAACCGGCGTGTCACAAATGTCGGCGACGACTTGTCGCCAGGTTGCGCTGTTCACGCCACCTCCAGTGAGTACGATCTGCTCTGCGGATATTCCGAGTTCGGTCAATTCATCGAGGCCAAATCGAAGCGCAAACGTCGCGCCTTCAACCGCTGATCTAAGAATATTTTCGGTGCGCGCATTGCGACTGTCCAGACCCAAAACGCAACCTTTTGCGCGGGGCAGGTTCGGCGTGCGCTCACCATTGAAGTACGGCACTGTAATGACGCCGTCGGCCCCTCTGTTCGAGGCCTCCAGCTGCGTCTCGAAACTCGCGATGTCGGCTTGCACCAGTTTGCGCATCAGCTCTGTACCAACTGTGCAATTCATCGTGCACAATAATGGCAACCAGCCGCCCGTTGACGAACAAAACGCAGCAATATTGCCTTTCTTGTCGATGACGGGCTTGTCTGAAAAGGCGAATACGGTGCCGGACGTACCAAGGCTCATGGTGACGACGCCCGGGGTAACGTTGCCAGTACCCAATGCACCCATCATGTTGTCGCCGCCGCCGATCGATACCGGAACGCCAGGGGGTAAGGCCAGTTCCTTCGCAATCGACGGCAGCAATTCACCAATCGGTCCGTTGTCTAGTCTTACGTCTGGCAGACACTCTCTCAGATCCCGATCGGGATCTATTGCGGCCAACATCTTCTCTGACCAACTGCGAGTCCTGATGTCCAGGAACCCAGTTCCTGATGCATCGCCAGCCTCCATTCTGCGCTCGCCCGTCAGATAGAAATTCAAGTAGTCGTGTGGCAGCAGAATGGAGTCCATCTGAGCGTATTGGCCCGGGTGACAATCTTTAAACCAGCGTATTTTGGATGCCGTATAGCCGGGTAAAACAGGATTGCCGACTTCTTCGATACAAGCATCGTAGCCACCGAATGCGTCCATGATTGCGTCACATTCAGCGCCCGTTGACGTGTCACACCAGAGCTTGACCGGTGCCTGAACCTCGCCAGCTTTGTCTAGCGGCACGAAGCCATGTTGCTGACCTGAAACACCGATCGCTGCGACACTTTGGCGGACGTCTTTTCCGACTTGCTGCAAAGACTGTCGCAGGGCATTTATCCACCAGTGCGCCTGTTGTTCTGCAACCCCGTCTTCTGTCTGATAGATGTCGAGCGGCGCACTTTCCACAGCTACGGTCTCGCGAGCCAAGAAGTCATAAAAGACGACTTTGACGCTTTGCGTACCCAAATCGATGCCGAGGACTGTTGACACAGGTTTTGGACTATCCCTAGATCAGAAAAAAGAAAACGTTTACATTCTAGACAGATGCGGCGAATTTACAAATGTAAATGGTCTGCTACGCGTGAAAATGGCTAAGAATAAGGCTTGCCAGGCACAAATTCGTAAATTGTGCGCTGTTGATAGACGTCTCCAGGTGCCAATCGCGCGGATGGGAAAGCCGGCTGATTTGGTGCATCGGGGAAGCCCTGGGCTTCCAGACACAGTCCGGCGCGCGGTCGAAAAGGATCGGTGAGATACTCGCCCGTGTAGAGTTGTAGTCCAGCTTGAGTTGTGTGCAGGTGCATGGTCAGACCACTCTGCGGAGACGATATCGTGGCAACCCTGTGCCGCATTCCGTCGCCGTTTTTCAAGACGAAATTATGGTCGTACTGTCGGCTTTGACCATCCTCTGAGCTCGTTGCACGCATCGCTGTGCGGCGACGAAGGTCAAATTTCGTAGCTTCTACGTCACGAATTTCACCGCTAGGAATCTTGTTACCATCAACAGGCGTGAACTGGTCTGCTTCGATTTGGATGTCATGCGAATCGATCGTCTGTTGTTGCTTGTCGAGATTAAAATAGGCGTGGTTGGCGAGATTCACGACCGTGTCTGAATCTGTTGTCGCGTTGTAATCAATGACCAGTGAGTAGTCAGCAACTATTTGATATTTAACGGTGACTTCCAGTTTTCCCGGGAAACCGCCTTCGCCGTCAGGAGACACATAAGAGCATTGGACCGCGGCTTCGTTTTGCAGCGAGCGCATCTGCCAAAAGTGTTGATGAAAGCCGTCTCTACCACCGTGCAGACAGTTTCCCGCCTGCGTCTCATTCGGATCTACTGAAAAGGCATTGTCGTCAATCGAGAAGCGCGCACCACCTATGCGATTCGCGAAACGCCCTACCGTCGCACCCATGTAGAAATCGTCAGTTAAATAATCGTCGAGGTTCGCGTAGCCGAGCACGGCATCAACAACACCAGATTCGGTTGGCACGCGTATGGCCTGAATGGTCGCGCCAAAATTCAATAGCGTCACCTCCATACCTGCGAGCGACCTCAGCGTTATTGCTTCGATCGATTTCGTTGAATCACCTGACTGCACAAATGTTCCTTTAACGAAGGTCGATTGATCGATCGATTGTAAACGTATACGCTGCTAGCGGCAAAATCCACTTACTCCTTGCAGAGACTACCTTTGAAGCAGCCGTTAAACGAGACTGTTCCGCAACAAGAAGCTGCTGAAGCAGAGGATATGCCAGACGTATCCATTAAAGAAGTAGCGCGGCTTGCCGGCGTGTCGATTGCCACCGTCTCGAGATGCATCAACAAACCTGAAAAAGTCACCGCGAAAACGCGGCGTAAGGTTCAGGACGCAATTCGTCAGACAGGCTACTTGCCGAATACACTGGCGCAGAGCTTTCGACGTGGTCGCACGAATATCGTTATGGTGGTATTACCGTCTGTAGGCGACCCGTTTTTTACCGCCGTGATGCGCGGCATTCGGGGCGCGGCACGAGCAAAAGGCTACTCGGTCCTGATTGAGGAAACACAGTTCAACAAAATGACCGCCGATGAGATTGGCGCGATGCTCGTTTCGAATCAGACAGACGGCATCATCTTGCTGGCCAGCATGTCACCTTTTGGTACCGAAGTTCTGTCAGCGAAGAGCAAGCGCAGGTTGCCAATTGTTATAGGCTGCGAAACCGTGTCGCCTGAATTGGCCGACTTTCCGAGCGTGCACATTGACAATATTGCCGCTGCGAAAGAGGCAACCAATTACCTGATTTCACAAGGGCATCAGCGTATCGCTATGGTGTACGGACAGGCGTCATCACTGCTGACAAAGGACAGGGAATTCGGCTACCGCGCTGCAATGAAGCAAGCTGAATTGTCGATAGAAGAAGGCTGGGTTGTTGAAGGTGACCTCACAATTGCGGGGGCGCGAAAGGCTACTCGCAATCTGATGAATCATGGCAACAGGCCGACCGCGATTTTTTGTGCAAACGATGAAATGGCCATCGGTTGCCTTCACGAGATCAAGTCTGCCGGACTGCAAGTCCCGCGTGACATTTCGATCGTTGGGTTCGACGACATTCGCTACGCCGAAGTCACCGATCCGCCGCTCACGACGATCAGTCAGCCTGCCGAAGAAATCGGTGAGCGGGTTATGTACCGACTGTGTCGCCGCATCGAGGCGGGCAAGGGCACACGTAGCTCACCCGAAATCGTGCCGCACAAACTGGTCATCAGGCAGTCTGTTGCCAAACCACCCAGCTAGTTGTTGTCCTTTAAAACGAATAAGCATCCTGTGCCGGGCGTAATCCATCAACACCACGATTTTGTACTTGTTGCCGCAGATTCTAAAAACAACCCGGTTATTCTTTTTCGACCACGCGCCGGACTGTGTCTGGAAGTCCAGGGCTTCCCCGATGCACCAAATCAGCCGGCTTTCCCATCCGCGCGATTGGCACCTGGTGACGTCTATCAACAGCGCACAATCTACGAAGTTGTGCCTGGCAAGCTTTATTCTCAGCCGTTTTCACGCATAGCAGACCATTTACATTTGTACATTCGCCGCATCCCAGTCTAGAATGTAAACGTTTTCTTTCTACTGATCCAGGGATGTTCCAAAAGGTGTCGCAGCGATCAGTGTTTCAGGTCAGCAACAAAGCGTTAATAAAGAAAAGAAGAATAGAAAAATAAAATTATCTGTTATTCAAATATAAACGGAACGAGGCCACGAACTGATGAAAAAACAACACCATTTATTCTCTCCCCTGATCTTCCTTTTTGCCCTGATAGCATTCGGCTGCGAAAATAATAATACATCGGACCAAACCAGTGCCTCGGACCAAACAACTGCCGCTGTTCAGAATAGCGGAGGTGCCACTAAGACTGGTCAGAAAAGCAGAATTAATAATTTCGTCGATTGGGCTACTTATCGTGGCGATAATGAAGGATCTGCATACTCTTCTCTAAGCCAAATTACGACCGAAAATGTTCAGTTGCTGGAAGAGGTTTGGACCTACGATGTAAGGAAACTTGTCGGGCCGGGTATGGAGTCGAACCCGATTATCATCAAAGGGGTGCTGTACTTTGCAGACCCTGAATTAAACCTTGTGGCCCTGGATGCAGCAACCGGCGAGGAGCTTTGGCTGTTTGAGCCCTCTAAGCATGATTCCCGGGGAGACGACTTCCCCGCAGGAATTCAGCGGGCTGAGGTGTATTGGGAAGATGAAAATGGCGAAAATGCCAGGATTTTTCATCTGGCAAAGGATGTTATTTGGGCTGTTAACCCCGATGACGGAACACTAATCGAGTCGTTCGGGAAAGGTGGGCATATTGATTTATGGGAAAACCATGTTTGGCCTGCTCATCTGGTGCGTAACAAATTGTCAAACAACTCGCCCCCGGTTACGTACAAGAATTTCTTAATTGTAGATTCAAACGTGTTCGAGAATAGAGAGGAACCACCCGGCAATGTTCGCGCGTTCGACACATTGACGGGCGAATTCAAATGGAGATTTCACACCATCCCGTTGGAAGGCCAGCCTGGGTATGAGACCACGGAATGGGAAGAGAATATGAATTACGGTGGCGCCAACTCGTGGGGTGGATTTACCGTAGATGAAGAAAGAGGCTGGGTATTTGGTGCTACGGGTGCGTTCACCGGAGGGATCCATGGTAATGGCGGAGCCAGACCGGGTAAGAATCTCTATGGGAATTCGGTTATAGCCCTTGATGCAACGACGGGCGAGTTGCAATGGTATTTCCAAACGATGCACCACGATATTTGGGATTATGATATCGCTCCTGCACCGATGTTAGCCACGATTACCAAGGAGGATGGGACAGAACAGGATGTGGTCGTCCAAACGGGCAAGCAGGGTAAATTCTTTGTATTTGACCGGGATACGGGCGAATCGCTATTCCCAATCGTTGAGAAGCCTGTTCCGACAGAAGCCGTACCCGGTGAGGTCCCCTATCCAACACAACCGTGGCCGCTAAAACCAGATCCTCTGGTACGTACGTCATTCTACGAGTCTGATTTGACGGACATTACACCGGAGTCTCATGCATCCGCCCTGGAAAAGTTTAAAAAGCTAAAAGCAGGACCGATGTATACGCCTCCAAGTATCGAAGGAACCATCGTCCAGCCGGGTATTCATGGAGGAAATGAATGGGGAGGGCCGGCCTTTGATCCGGAGACAAATATAGCCTACGTAAACGTGAATGACTTTCCGTTTTTGTTGACGCTGGTCCCGATGCAACCTGATCAATTTGCAGATATGTCGGATCTGCAGCGAGGCAGCACAATATACAACGCGCAATGTGCAGCTTGTCACGGAGGTGAAAGACAAGGCGCGACCGGCCTGCCTCTGGTTAACCTGGCGTTTAGTGCCGACGAATTTAATGAGATCATTACTAAAGGCAGAAATGCGATGCCGGCATTCCAGTACTTCAAAGACGATGAATTGGATTACCTGGTCGCGTTTCTTCAAAGTGAGCCAGGTGAAGCAGAATCAACCGCAGATATTGATCTAAGTGATGAGACTTTGACGTGGAGCGGAGGAGAGGGCGAGCTTGCCTGGTCCACATCCACACCACAGTACATTGCTGCGTTGGATTATTTTACAGACCACATGGGGTATCACGCGATTAAACCGCCATGGGGCAAACTCATTGCTATAGATGTCGCAAAAGGTGACATTTTGTGGTCGATCCCATTCGGAGAATATCCTGGTTTGGTCGAAATGGGGATTCGAAATACCGGTGCTGAAAACTTTGGCGGAATGGCTGTTACAAAAGGCGGTGTGATTTTCATAGCGGCAACAGAAGATAGCCGGTTCAGAGCATTTGATAAAACCAACGGCGAGCTTTTGTGGGAATTTGAGATGGCTGCACCCGGCTTTTCGAGTCCTTCCACTTACGAAATTGATGGAAGACAATATGTTGCGATTGTCGCAGGCGGCGGTGGCGGTCGTTATCGTTCGCCTGTAACAGGTCCTCTTGGAACGAGGCTTCATGTATTTGCTTTGCCAGAATGAGAAATTCAATAAAGATGTGACTCAAGCTACGAGATAAAAATCGAGGGCACAATAAATGAATACGATTTTAAATAAAAAAATACTCCTTTCTATTTTGGCGTTAATTTTGTCTGGCAGCCTGGCTCAATTCGCCGGAGCGCAGAACGCAGATCCATTGAAAATCTTGATGATTACCGGTGGGGGCCCCTGGCACGATTATGCAACGCAAAAGGACCAGATTGAAGAGGGACTGTTGGAACGTCTTTCGAACATCGAAGTTACAACTGATTATGAAGGCGGCGATACGATTACCATGGAATCAACTGATTTCTTTTTCTCCCGTCATTTGAAGGATGACTGGGCGGAAGATTTCGACGTTGTCATCTACAATCAGTGTAATCTTCAAGTAAAAGATGAAGCGTATGTAAAAGGAATCATCGCCGAGCACGTCAAGCATCAAGTGCCTGCCGTTATGCTTCACTGCCCCATCCATCTCTATCAATATGCAGAGGGCGATGCAGCGGATGACTGGTGGGATTTTACCGGTGCTGTTTCGTACGTCCACGAGAGACAAAATCATCCCAATACCCCTCCCTACACGATCGAGGTCCTGGAACCGCAACACCCGATCATGAAGAACTATCCTCGTTCCTGGCGGACGCCAGCAGGCGAGTTATATCTAATCGTTGATATGCATGATAATGCCACGCCGCTGTCTCACGCCTATTCGGTGGAGACACAATCCTATTCTGAAACAGCTTGGATACACGAATACCAAGGCGTTCGGGTTTTCACCAGTTCACTGGGGCATCATAATGAGTCGATGGGCTCGGATGTGAATTTGAATCTTGTTGCATCGGGCGTGCTCTGGGCGGCAGGAAAACTTGAAGAAGATGGTTCGCCAGCCTCGGGATATGAAGGAGAACGCGGACTTGGGTGGATCTCTCTCTTGGATGATACGCTCAACGGGTGGATTGAAAGCGGCGGTGTCGTGGATTGGACGGCTCCTTCCTGGTACGGCGGGATGGTCTGGCCGACCGTCGATAATTCCTCGGCCGGAGAATCGTTCCGAATTGACGGCGACAAACTAATTGTCGAGGGCGGTCAAAGAAATCTGTTCTATGACGGTCGGATCGCTGGCGGAAAATTCAAAAATTTCGAATTCAAGGTTGATGTCTATACCCATCCTGGGTCGGCTTCAGGGGTCTATTTTCATACCAGTTATGAAGAGGACGGAACTCCTGCCTTTGGTTATGAAGCTCAGATTAACGCCAGCCGGGACGGTGAGAGCAAGACCGGCAGCTTGGTTGGGGCAAGCGAGGTGAAGACTGCCGCACACGGCGACAACGAATGGTTCAGCTACTACATCAAGGTTGACGGCAAGAAAGTAACGGTAAAAGTGAATGGCAAGACAGTCAACG
>JBBKWL010000100.1:0-4049 GCA_037968975.1 Woeseiaceae bacterium
CCGGTCAGGGTCGCGATTATTGGCGCCGGCTATATGGGCCGGGGCATCGCGCATCAGTTCCTGCGTCCTGTCACCGGTATGCGCCTCGCAGGCCTTTGCAATCGCACGATTTCCGCGGCAGCACGCGCCTACACGGACTCTGGTATCGACTCACCCGTGGCGGTCAGTTCTGTCGCTGAGGCGGAAAAAGCTATCGCCGCCGGGTCTCCGCTGATCACCGACGACTGGACCCTGCTTTGCGATGCCGAGTCGGTCGACGTCGTGCTGGAGGCGACAGGCGAAGTCGAGTTCGGCGCGCAGGTCGCCATGCGAGCGATTGAAAACGGCAAACACGTCGTCCTGATGAATGCGGAAGTCGATGCGACGTTTGGCCCGATACTGAAGATCTATGCGGATAAGGCAGGCGTCGTCGTCACCAATACCGATGGTGATGAGCCAGGCGTCGCGATGAACCTGGTGCGCTTCGCCCGTACCATCGGCTATGAGCCGGTTGCGTGCGGCAACATTAAAGGCATGATCGATCACTACCGCACTCCGGACACCCAGCGGGCCTTTGCGGAAAAGTACAACCAGAAACCGATCATGATTACGTCGTTCGCTGACGGCACCAAGTTATCGATGGAGACCACGGTGCTGGCGAATGCAACAGGATTTGGCGTGGGGCAGCCAGGCATGTTTGGACTGGATATCGACCACGTCAAAGAGACACTGGATTTTTTCAAGCCCGAGCACTTCGAGAACGGCGGCCTGGTGGACTACACGATCGGCGCCGAACCGCACACCGGCGCCTGGGTCATCGGCTATAACGAAGATCCCATAAATCAGCAATACATGGGTTATTTCAAGATGGGCGAGGGCCCGTACTACTGTTTCTATACGCCCTACCATCTGCCTCACCTGCAAATCATTACCACCGTGGCACGTGCCGCGTTATTTGCTGACGCCACGGTGACGCCGCTCGGCAAACCTTCAACGGATGTGGTCACAATGGCCAAGCGAGATCTTAAAGCCGGTGAAAAACTCGATGGCATTGGCGGCTTCTGCACATACGGCAACATTGAGAATGCAGACGGGGCGATGGCCAGGGGAAGTCTGCCGATGGGATTATCGGATGGATGTGTCGTGAAGCGCGACCTGCCGCGAGATCATATCCTGACGTACGCAGACGTCGAAATGCCTGCCGCCCGGCTCGCAGACCGCCTGCGCGCTGAGCAGGACGAATTATTCTTCCCGCAGGAATGCCGCAAAAAGGCGTGACGTCGGTGTAGTGTTCGTTCGCGGCCTGGGGCCGCTCCTACAGTGCTGATCACCGGTTGTCGGCGGCCTGCCCCTGCAAACATTGATACGAACTGTAGGAGCCCGCCGTGCGGGCGATCAGAGCCAGGCCAGCAATCGTTCGCGGCCTGGGGCCGCTCCTACAGTGCTGATTACCGGTTGTCGGCGGCCTGCCCCTGCAAACATTGATACGAACTGTAGGAGCCCGCCGTGCGGGCGATCACCTAGTTCGCGAGTACCGCGATCTCATTGGTGAAATCGCTTTCTATGCCACTGGTATTAAATGCGGTGGCGGCAAAGAAGTAGGTTGTCGGTGTCAGGTTACCCACAACGAAACTGCTGAGGCCCGGGTTGTCGACACGCACCTGATTCGTGTAGTCGCCCGGTTCCGTGCCGTAGTAAATCTTGTAGCCAGCGAGGTTGTTCAGCGTTGAGCCATCATCGTTCTGCGTCGGGGGTGTCCACGCCAGGGTTACTGAAGCGGAGCCGATTGCAGTGACGGTGACATCAAACTGAAGCGATGATTTGTCGGTGCCGTCGCTCGCAGTGATGCGTATTCCCCGATAGACGCCTTCGTTTCCCAGCATTGGCATGCCCGATAATTTTCCGTTGCTTTTATCGAAGTCGGCCCAGTTCGGCTTATTAGTGATTGAGAACGTTATCTTGTCGCCATCCGCGTCGCTTGCCTGCGGTTGAAATCTGAATTCTTCACCGGCTTTAACGGAATTGACAGGAGTACCGGCCAGCGTAGGAGGGGCATTGCGTTGGCCGCCTGAAATTCCCGAAGAACCTGAGGCGTCGTCAGCAGCAACGGTTTCACCCATCAGGGATTTACATGCTCCGACCGAGAGTGCGGCACATACTAGGATTGAAATTTGAACTATCCGCTTGGCAGCTTTCAACACATCACCTCTACAACCGTGCCACTTCCTGTGGCTTCCAAAATCTTTCCGGTTGCGAGTCTTACTCCAAGCCACCCAGCGATCCTCCGGATATCATCCAGGATCACGCTGTCATCGAGCGGCTCCGCTATCTTCGGGGTATCCCCGCAGACCGGAAGCTTTGCGACCCCGCCTCACGGCGGGTTTGCCTTTTTCAAATGACGTAAAACGTCAGCGAGACTGTCCGTTGTCCAATACGATCGTCACAGGTGGCGCAAGCCGGCCGTGAGTCGGGATCTACATTGAGGGGATTGTCAAAGATGTGGGTACGAGCGACCCTGCGAACTGAACACGCGTTTCATCATTGGCAACCCCGCTATCGTAGGCCGAAGCCCGTAGACCGGAAGCTTTGCGTCCCTGTCTTTCGACAGGTTTGCCTTTGTCATGCACTCGACACTAGCAAAACTTAAGTCCCCTGATTGGGTGATTGCGACATAAGCAGCTCTCCACGTTTCATAATTGCGCACTGCGTCACATGGAAAGGCTTTTCTTCGGTCCACACTCACTCAAACGAAATGCCTCGAACAGGTACTAAGCAACACTCGTGCCAAGCTGCGATGTTGTACACGCAAACAAGCAGTTACTGTTTTGAGCAGTAAATCAGAGGCCGGATTTCGATGCTGAGAGCGGTTTTTCTGTCGCCATATGCAGACAGACTTTTAACGCGCAGTTCGATTATCACGGTCAGAGTATTGATATCACTGCATTTATGTTTTGTCTTGAAATTGATACTCCCGGATTGCGACAGACTCGCATATCGAGAATGAGCAGTGCGTCATGCGGGAAGCTTTGCTAAATTACCGCCACGTTTGGGCAAACGTGTCTTCAAAATTGTTTCGCAGCTGGAAGTTTCCATTGCTGCCTGGTCGTTTTTGCGCACGTCAATTCCTGATTGGCTCAACCTAATGCAATCGAGAGTTTTGTAACGTTATGGCAAAAATAGTTCGCATCGGCGCGGTTCTGATGGCCGCAATCGCCCTGCCTGCCTGTGTTGAAGGTTTAGGCACGGGGACGACCGAAGACGATGCGTTAACAATCACCACCTCCGTCGAAGACGCTGCGCCAGCCAGCGAGGGCGATCTCGGCGCGAATCTGATCTTCCGCGTCTCGTTATCGGAACAGACCGACAACGACGTTACCATTGCCTACGAAACAAAAGACGGTACAGCAACTGCGGGCGCGGACTACACGGCACAGTCGGGCACGATTACGATTAAAGGCGGTACCTCGGTAGCGGAAATCGGCGTACCGGTCATGTTCGATAATATTGACGAGCCGGACGAAACGGTCATCCTGGAATTGTTGTCGACCTCAGCCGGGACAACCAGTTCTGCGAGCGCAACCGGTATGATTCTGGACGACGATCCGGAACCTTCGCTGACGTTGAGCAGTGGCTCGATGGTCGAGGGGAACAGCGGCCAGGTGACGCTTGATTTTACCGTTTCACTGTCTGCCGTATCCGGAATGCCGGTTTCGTTCGACTTTGCCACCTCTGATGGTACCGCCGTTGCCGATTCAGATTATCTTGCAGTGGAAGGTTCCCTGACGATTCCCGCCGGCTCAAGCACCGCCACAGTAGGCGTTGCCGTGCTAGGCGACGTCGATAAAGAAATTAATGAGACTTTCGATTTATCGCTAAGCAACGTTGCGAATGCTATCGCGGCAACAACGTTGGCGACGGGCACAATAACTGACGACGACGACACCAGTGTGCCTGAGGCGCTTTTCATATCGGTGGCTAACGCGGCTGACGCGGGCGAGGGTGGCGTGCTGCAATTTGCCGTTACCCTGTCGGAGCCCCTCGGCATCGATGTTGCCGTCCGGTACACGACG
>JBBKWL010000101.1:0-12294 GCA_037968975.1 Woeseiaceae bacterium
GATGGCGAGGCCGTGATTCGTACTTATGGCGTCGGTGCGCAAATACTGCGCGACCTCGGATTGTCGAAAATCCGTGTATTATCAGCACCCAAGCAAATGCACGCGATCTCCGGTTTCGATCTTGAGATCACCGAGTACGTCGAGGACTAATGGACAAAATCAAGGCAACGGAAGGGGACCGGGTAGTTCGCGACGCACACTTTGGTATCGTCGCGTCCCGGTTCAACGATTTTATCGTGGAGTCTCTGCTCAACGCTGCGGTGCGTTGCCTGCGGCAGCACGGTGCGGTCGATGCCGATATCGAGATCATTCGTGTGCCGGGCGCATATGAAATGCCGTTGGCGGTCGACAAACTGGCTGCGACTCGTCGCTGCGATGGCATCATAGCCCTGGGCGCTGTTATTCGCGGTGGTACACCTCACTTTGATTATGTCGCCGGCGAATGCATCAAAGGCATTGCGGCAGCGTCGCAGAAACACGCGGTCCCGGTCGGGTTTGGCGTGCTGACAGTGGATACGATTGAGCAGGCAGTTGAGCGTGCCGGAACGAAGGCGGGCAACAAAGGCGAAGAGGCGACCCTCGCGGTCATTGAGATGGTCAACCTGCTGCGGCGCATCGACTAACGGCGCTGCCTGGAATTCACCATGACTAAAGCTGCTTCTACAGGCGCTCGAACCCGGGCACGCGAACTTCTGCTACAGGCTTTGTATCAAAAGCAGATTGCGGGTCATGACAGTGCTGAGCTATTGCTGCAATTTCGCGAACAGACGGCTTATAAGCGTGTTGACCAGGAATTTTTCGAGGCTGCCTTGCTTGAAATTTGTGCCTCACAGGCGGACCTGGAAGTACTGATAGAGCCAATAATCGACCGTCCACTTGAGCAACTCGATCCTGTGGAGATGGGTGTAATGTTGATCGGCGTATTCGAATTACAGACCCGACCCGATGTCCCGTTTCGCGTTGTGATCAATGAGGGCGTGAACCTTGCCAAGCGTTTTGGCTCGCTCGATGGCCACAAGTACATCAACGCCTGCCTTGATAACGCTGCCCAGAGCTTGCGTAGTTCTGAAGTACAAGCTCAAGGCAGTGGATGAGTTTGAGCTGATCGGGAAGTACTTCGTCCGCAGTGGCGAAGTGGCCGGAGTCAGCACCGGCATTGGCGACGATGGCGCTGTCTTGCAGCCGGACCCAGGCAAAGAACTGATTGTAGTGGTGGATACTCTGGTTGCGGGCGTGCATTTTCCTGAAGCAACTGAACCTTTCGATATTGGGTATCGTGTTGTCGCTGTGAACCTGTCTGACGTCGCCGCAATGGGCGGGCGGCCTCGATGGATGACGCTGGCTCTGACATTACCGGCAGCACAAGAAAGCTGGATAGCACGTTTTGCAGAGGGTTTGCATTCGGCAGCCCAGGAATTTGACGTTGCCCTGGTCGGCGGAGACACGACGACCGGCAAGACGCTGGTCGTCAGTGTGCAAATTATTGCGGACGTCGCCGCGGGTCAGGCGATCAAGCGGTCCGGCGCCCGGCCGGGTGATCACATTTATGTTACAGGCACAGTGGGTGACGCAGCAGCCGGGCTGGAGTTGCTTACCGCCAGCCCGCCGCATCCTTACCTGGCGTCGCGGTTTCTACGCCCCAGCGCTCGTGTCGATTGGGGTCAGGCTTTGCTCGGATTGGCCACTGCCGCAATTGATGTATCGGACGGATTGTTTGCCGATCTTGGTAAGTTGCTCGCCGCCAGTGGTGTCGGTGGCGTCATTGATCTCGAGACGCTGCCGTTGTCGAGTGAGTTGCGCGCGGCATTTGATACGGACACGCAGCGTCGTTTCGCACTTTCCGGTGGCGATGACTACGAACTCTGCTTCACCGTCGCGTCAGACAGCATGCTACCGGTTCTCAATACGCCAGCGACGCGTGTCGGTACTGTCGTCGCAGGTGAGGATTTAAGCTGCCGCCTGGACGGTACGCTTGTACCCTATGTGGACAGCGGTTACCTTCATTTTCGATGATCGAAACAGCGAAAATTTCTGCGCGAACCGTACTCACCGACCCGGTACATTTGCTTGCCTTCGGATTGGGCCTGGGCTTGTCACCGGTGGCACCGGGGACGTTCGGTACCTTGCTCGGAGTCGGCATCGCGTGGCTGACGCTGGATTTCAGCCTCAATGTGCAAATTGGGCTTGCTGTGTTCATGGTTATTGCCGGTATCTGGATTTGCGGTAACAGCTCGCGACGCATCGGGCAGCACGACCCGGGCGGTATCGTCTGGGACGAAATAGCGGCCATCTATATCGTCCTCTTGTTCACCCCAACTACGACAATCGCGTGGCTACTGGCTTTCGTGGCTTTTCGAGTCATTGATATTGTCAAACCGTGGCCGATTCGGGACCTGGATCACAGTATCAGCGGGGGTGTGGGAATTATGCTGGATGACCTCGTTGCTGCTCTGTATGCCGTGATTTTAATGGTCTTATACGGGTGGCTCATGACCTGATACGTGAGACAAGATGGCAAGCCCGGTTACCGAAATCGAAAACCCGAACAAAGTGCCTGCTAAGATTGGTAAGTACGTCATTATCAACAAAATTGGCCGTGGCAGCACCGGCGATGTTTATCTCTCTCACGATCCGTACTACCGTCGCGACGTAGCGATCAAGGTCTACAACATCGAGGAAGATTCCGATGCGGACCGCGCCAAAGTTTCACGCAAGATGTTCTTTAATGAAGCGCACATGGTTGGCATGTTGCAGCACCCCAACATCATGCCGATTTACGACGCGGGTGAGGAAAATGGCAAGTACTACGTCGTCACAGAACACATTCAGGGTGCCCGTACGCTAGCTGCGTATTGCCGACCTGACAATCTTTTACGGGTAGATGATGTTGTAGAAATTATCTACAAGTGCGCAAAGGCTTTGCACTATGCCCACGGACGCGGTGTGATTCACCGCGACATCAAACCATCTAACGTGATGCTGACAATTGACAATGATGTGCGCATCATCGATTTCGGTATTGCGATTGTTAACGATTCGGAAGTGTCCAGAATCGAAGGCATCGCTGGCTCGCCGAGTTACATGTCGCCCGAACAAGTGCAGTCTGAGGAACTCACTAATCGATCGGATCTATATTCGCTCGGCGCGGTGATGTACGAGTTGCTGACAGGATTCCGTCCGTTTCGAGCCGATAATCTCTCCAAGCTGTTGCACCAGATCGTCTACGCAACGCCGCCGCCGATTCACACCTATCGCGATGATCTGCCAGAGGAACTTGAGAACGTCGTTGCTACCACAATGCTCAAGGATCCTGACAAGCGGTTGTCCAGCGGCGCCTCAATGGCGGCCGAGCTAACGCGTGTTTACAAAGACCTGCGGCAAAAATACGACAGTCTCGACAATCAGGAACACTTTGACGTTCTGCGCACATTAACGTTCTTCCATGAGTTTTCACACGCGGAAATCTGGGAAGTCTTGCGCGCCTCTGATTGGCACGAGTACAAACACGGTGACGATATCGTTCGCGAAGGTGAAATTGATGACCGCTTCTATATCATCGTCACAGGTGGCGTTATCGTGTTGGCCAATGGCAGTAATATCGGTACTTTGACTAATGGCGATTGTTTCGGTGAAACGAGTTACGTGCGCGGAGCAAAACGTCAGGCGTCTATTCAGGCCGACGGCGCAGTGACGATTCTTCGTGTCAGCTCAACATTGATGGAGCAGGTTTCGTCATCCTGCCAGTTGCGCTTCAATAAGGTATTCCTGCGTTCGCTGATCAAGCGATTGCAAAGTGCAACCTAGGTTACAATCGCCCCGGAACCACTAACCGGGGCAATTCATGCACACTCGATCCGCCGCGCTTTTGTGCGCATTAATTTTCTGTTTTTCTCCCGCATCGGCCAGTGAGCTCACCGACAGTGTCAAACAGGACTACGACAGTTATCTGGCGGACCTTTGGGATCATTTTCACCGCAACCCGGAACTCTCCCTGGTCGAATTTGAGACCGCGAAACGCATGGCCCTGGAATTGCGGGCTGCCGGATTCACGGTAACCGAAGGCGTTGGTGGCACCGGGCTGGTGGCGATGCTCGAGAATGGCAATGGGCCATTAGTCATGATGCGCGCAGACATGGACGGCTTGCCTGTCGAAGAGAAGTCGGGTTTGCCGAATTCCTCCGTGGCGACGCAAAAAGACCCGATTACGGGCAACGTTGTACCGGTCATGCATGCCTGCGGCCACGATGTGCATATTACGAGCCTGATAGGTACGGCAAGGCAGATGGCCGCCCGCAAGAACGATTGGAGTGGCACGCTGATGCTGGTGGTGCAGCCGGCCGAGGAACGCGTAATGGGTGCTCGCGCCATGCGCGAGGACAACATCTGGGAGCGTTTTGGCACCCCCGAGTATGCCCTGGCTTTTCATGTCGAGGCGGGCAGTCCTGCCGGCAAAATCGATGCACCCGAAGGCCCGGCTTACGCGGGCGCGGATACAGTCGATATCATTGTGCACGGCGTAGGGGCCCACGGGGCGAGTCCGCATCGTGGTAAAGATCCGATCGTCATCGCCAGCCAGATCGTGGTGGCTTTGCAGACGCTGGTTTCGCGGGAACTCTCGCCGCGCGCGCCGGGGGTCGTCACCGTGGGTTCTTTTCATTCAGGCACGAAACACAACATCATTTCGGACCGTGCGCACCTGCAGCTCACGGTGCGCAATACCAACCTGGAAACCCGCGACATCTTGCTCCGCGGCATTGAGCGCATCGCTATCAACGCCGGGCGCATGGCAGGGTTACCTGAAGACAAGTTGCCAGAAGTTATTATCTCTGATGAGAGTGTTCCGCCGACGATCAACGATGTGACGCTTGCACGGCGATTGAAGGTAGCCTGGGCTAAGGAGCTCGGCGACGAGGCGCTGTTTGATCGACCGCAGGAAGGCATGGTCGCTGAGGATTTTCCGTATTTCACCGCCAATCCTGCCATTACCAGCGTGTATTGGGGTATCGGTGGCACACCACAGGAGGAGCTCGACGCGGAAGAAGCAGGTGGCCCGATGGTCGCCAGCCATCATTCACCGTTATTCAGGATTTCGCCAGAACCTGCCGTTCGTGCTGGTGTCGAGTCGACTGTCGTCGCGTTGCTAACGCTTATGGGTGACTAGAGCCCTGGAGGCTGGTCGGTCGACTCAAATGGCTCGAGCGCTTCCTCGCCGCCAGCGGACTGCACAAGGATCTCAACTTTTTGCTCGGCTTCCTTGAGTGCAGCCTGACACTGCCGGGTCAGCTTGATACCTGCTTCGAACTTTTTCATGGCCTTCTCGAGGGGCAGGTCGCCCGACTCCAGTTCGTCGACCAGGGTTTCCAGGTCGGCGATGGATTTTTCAAGATTAATATTTTTCTGCCCCATAATAGGGGGACAGTTTACTCAATTACCGATTTTAAAGTAGCGATTCAACAAAATTGGTAATTGAGTAAACTGTCCCTTGAATTTGACTTATATTATGCACGCGGATAAAGTTTCGCTTGGATTAGACCCAGTCTAATCGACAATCATTCTCATTTGGAGAGGGTAAGAAATGTCACTCAAGGACAGCAAAACCGAAGGAAATCTAAAAGACGCATTTGCCGGCGAATCACAGGCGAATCGTCGCTATCTGTATTTTGCGGCCAAAGCCGACGTCGAAGGGTACAACGATGTTGCTGCTGTTTTTCGTTCTACGGCTGAAGGCGAAACCGGACATGCGCACGGACACCTCGAGTATCTCGAGGAAACTGGCGATCCCGCGACTGGCCTGCCGATCGGTTCTACGGCTAACAATCTTGCAGCCGCCATCGCCGGTGAAACACACGAGTACACGGATATGTATCCTGGCATGGCAAAGACAGCGCGTGACGAAGACTTCGATGAAATTGCCGATTGGTTTGAAACACTGGCGAAGGCGGAGCGTTCGCACGCCAATCGATTCCAGAAAGCGCTCGACACACTAGACGACTAAGATGTCCGACAATCGCGAGGGGAGCCTGGAGGCTCCCACTCGCCATGCCCTCGACTGGCAAAGCGACGCTTTTTACGATGAACCTCAACTCTTTGAGGAGCTTGAGCGCGTATTTGATATTTGTCACGGCTGCCGCCGTTGTTTCAACTTGTGCAATTCCTTTCCGACACTGTTTGATGCAGTCGACGAATCAGAAAGCATGGAAGTGGATACGGTGCCCAAGAAAGTTTATTGGGATGTAGTCGACAACTGCTACCTCTGCGACATGTGTTACATGTCGAAATGTCCGTATGTGCCACCGCACGAATGGAATGTCGACTTTCCGCATCTGATGTTGCGTGCAAAAGCGGCGCGCTTCAAGAAAGAGGGCGCGTCAGTGCGTGATCGCGTTTTGAGTGCGACGGATACGGTCGGCAGTCTGGCCGGTATTCCGGTCGTGGTTCAGGCAATCAATGCAAGCAACAAGAGCAAGGTCGGGCGCAAGTTACTCGAAGCTACGCTGGGCGTGCATCGTAATGCGCCAGTTCCTGAGTACCACTCCAACACAGCGCGGAAGCGACTAAAATCACGGCTGGGGGCGAGCGGCGACACAGCGCAGCCAACCAAGAGTACGAGTGGCAAAGTCGTGATGTATGCAACGTGTTACGGCAATCGTAATCTACCGTCAATGGATGAGGATTTGGTAGCAGTGTTTGAGCACAATGGAATCCCGATTGCTCTGGCTGAGAAAGAGGCCTGCTGCGGCATGCCGAAACTCGAATTAGGCGATTTGGAGGCGGTTGCCAAGGCCAGGGACATTAATATCCCGGTCCTTGCGGCCTGGGTAGACAGTGGCTGGGACATTGTGACCCCGATACCGTCTTGCACATTGATGTTCAAGCAAGAGCTACCGCTAATGTTTCCGGACGATCCGGACGTGCTAAAAGTTCGCGACGCAATGTTTGATCCGTTCGAATATCTGATGTTGCGGCACAAGGACGGTAAATTGAATACGCACTTCAAGAATTCGCTGGGCAGAGTGTCCTATCAGGTCCCATGCCATCTCCGCGTCCAGAATATTGGCTTGAAAACCCGTGATATTCTGCAGCTGGTGCCGGACACTACGGTCGATGCGATTGAGCGCTGCTCCGGCCACGATGGCACCTATGCAGTGAAGAAAGAATTCCACGAAGTGTCGAAAAAGATTGCGCGACCGGTCGTCAATAAAGTTAAAAAAGGCGCCGCGGACCATTTCATCAGCGACTGTCCGATGGCCGCGGAACAGATCGCGCAAGATCTGGACGATCATGCTGCACAACACCCAATGGGCCTTTTGCGACAGGCATACGGAATCTGATGACATGCAAAAACTGACGCGCGATGATCTTTATAGCCTCGAAGAATATGCCGAGGCCAGAGACGAATTTCGCAACAAGGTATTGCAACACAAGCGCAATCGTCGAATCGAATTGGGCACAAACGCCGCGTTGTATTTCGAAGATCGCCTGACGATGCAGTATCAGGTGCAAGAGATGTTGCGTATCGAAAAAATCTTTGAGGCGGCCGGGATCAATGACGAGCTAGAGGCTTACAATCCACTGATCCCGGACGGCTCGAACTGGAAAGCCACGTTTATGGTCGAGTTTCCGGACGAAAATGAACGCCGCGAAATGCTCAAGCAATTGGTGGGGGTTGAAGACTGTGTGTACATGCGGGTCGGCGACCTGGGCCGAATTACAGCGATCGCAGACGAAGATATGGATCGGGCAGACGCCACCAAGACATCCGCTGTGCATTTTTTGCGCTTTCAGCTCAACGCGGAGCAAGTCGCGGCGGTAAAAGCAGGCGCGCCGCTCGCGGCAGGCATCGACCACCCCAGCTACCAGACGGAAATCGCCCCGATCGCTGAGAACATCCGCGCGTCCCTAAAATCTGACCTCACCTAAACCAGGGACAGTTTACTCAATTACCTTTTTGACCAATCTCGATAAATAGGCAATTGAGTAAACTGTCCCCGGTTTTAATAGTAGGTAATTGAGTAAACTGTCCCCGAATAATGCAAGCTTGGGATAATCAGGCTAGAATCTGCCGTGCTTCTGGGCAACCTCTGAAAAATTGATTAATGGCTAAACGCTACGACGCTGCGGACATCGAAGTCCTTAGCGGGTTGGAGCCTGTGCGGCGCCGACCCGGCATGTATACCGATACTACTCGGCCAAATCATCTCGCTCACGAGGTGGTCGACAACAGTGTTGACGAGGCACTCGCAGGACACTGCAAAAAAATTGAAGTCACGCTGTTCAAAGATGGCTCGCTGGAAGTCATTGACGACGGTCGCGGCATGCCGGTCGATAAACATCCGAAAGAAAAAATTCCCGGCGTCGAACTGATTCTCACTCGCCTGCATGCAGGCGGTAAATTTAGTGATAAGAACTACCAGTACTCTGGCGGTCTGCATGGTGTTGGCGTTTCAGTCGTGAACGCGTTGTCGAAGAATCTTGAGATATGGATTCGTCGCAACGGCAAGGAATACAACATGAGTTTCGCCGGCGGCAAAAAACGCGGCAAGCTTGAAGTTGTAGGCACTGTTGGCAAGGCCAACACCGGTACGACTATTCGCTTTTGGCCGGATCCGCAGTATTTCGATTCGACCAACATTTCTGTATCGCGACTAAAACACGCGCTCAAGGCCAAAGCTGTCCTGTGCCCGGGTCTGACTGTTCGTCTCAAAGTTGAAAAGCCAAAGGAAAAAATTGAGTGGTGCTACACCGGAGGACTTGAAGAGTACCTGCTCGAGGCGATCGACGGTGCCGAAATCTTGCCCAGCGAGCCGTTTTCCGGTGACCTGGCCGGAAACAATGAGGCGGTCCAATGGGCGCTGGCGTGGCAGGCAGAAGCCAGCCAGGTTGTTACTGAAAGTTACGTAAATCTCATCCCGACCCCACAAGGTGGCACGCATGTAAATGGACTGCGGACCGGCCTGACGAATGCGATTCGCGAATTTGCCGATTTCCGCAGTCTCTTGCCGCGAGGCGTCTCTATCGCACCGGAGGATGTCTGGGATGGACTGAGCTTTGTGCTGAGCGTCAAGCTGGAGGACCCGCAATTCTCCGGGCAGACCAAGGAACGACTCTCGTCGCGAGAATCCGCCGCATTCGTTACCGGCGTTATCAAAGACAGTTTTTCTCTGTGGCTAAACCAACACCCCGAGAGCGGCGATCAGATCGCGCAGTTCGCGATCGACAAGGCGCAAAAACGACTCAAGGCTGCCAAAAAAGTTGTTCGCAAGAAAATCGTCTCCGGCCCGGCGCTACCGGGCAAGCTCGCAGATTGCACATCGCAAGAGCCGGAGCTTTGCGAAATCTTTTTAGTCGAGGGCGATTCTGCCGGTGGCTCAGCCAAACAGGCGCGCGATCGCAACACCCAGGCAATCATGCCGCTCAGGGGCAAGATCCTGAATACCTGGGAAGTGGATTCCGGAGAAATTCTGGCATCGCAGGAAGTTCACGACATCAGCATTGCGCTCGGTATCGATCCTGGCGAGACAAACCTCGACGATCTTCGCTATCACAAAGTGTGTATTCTCGCCGACGCGGATTCCGACGGATTGCATATCGCCACTTTGATATGTGCGTTGTTTCTCCGACATTTCCGCGAGCTGGTCATGGCTGGCCACGTTTACGTGGCGATGCCCCCATTGTTCCGCATCGATGTAGGCAAGGAAGTCTTCTACGCGTTGGATGACAGCGAGCGCAAGGGCATTCTTGACCGAATCGAAGCCGAAAAAATGCGTGGCAAAGTGTCTGTCACCCGGTTTAAAGGCCTTGGCGAAATGAACCCAGCACAACTGCGCGATACGACCATGAATCGTGACACCCGCCGCCTGGTGCAGCTGACCGTCAGCGCGGCCGACAACACAGATCAACTTATGGACATGTTGTTAGCAAAAAAGCGCGCCAAAGACCGGCGCAAGTGGCTCGAGACTAAAGGCAATCTTGCCGAGGTATAAGCATGCAGAGTAGTTTGAATCTCGAAGGTGTTGAGCAGCAGGCGCTGAAGGATTACACCGAAAAAGCGTATCTCGACTACTCGATGTACGTCATTCTGGATCGCGCGTTGCCACAAATCGGTGATGGTTTGAAGCCGGTGCAACGCCGCATTATCTACGCAATGAGCGAATTGGGTTTGTCGGCCGGACAAAAGCCAAAAAAATCTGCGCGTACTGTCGGCGATGTCATAGGCAAGTTTCATCCGCACGGCGATTCAGCATGCTACGAAGCGATGGTGCTTATGGCACAGGACTTTTCGTATCGCTATCCGATCGTTGACGGGCAGGGCAACTGGGGTTCGACCGATGATCCAAAGTCCTTCGCGGCAATGCGCTATACGGAGTCGCGTCTAAAGCCGTACGCAAAAAGCCTGCTGCAGGAACTGGCACACGGTACCGTGGATTGGGTACCCAATTTTGACGGCACAATGAACGAGCCCGTGGTATTGCCCGCGCGGCTGCCAAACCTGCTGCTCAACGGTACGACCGGTATCGCGGTTGGGCTGTCGACAGATGTGCCACCGCACAATCTCAAGGAAGTGGCGAGCGCGCTGGTGCAGCTCATTGACAATCCGCAGGCGACGGTTGCAGGCCTGATGAAACACATAAAAGGGCCGGATTATCCGACGGGTGGCGAGTTGGTGTCACCGCGCGAGGACATTAAGCAAATATACAAAACCGGCAGCGGAACACTGCGCCTGCGAGCGTCGTACAAGATTGAAGACGGCGACATCATAATTACCGAGCTGCCACATCAGATCTCAGGTGGTAAAATTCTGGAACAAATCGCGGCGCAAATGCGCAACAAGAAATTGCCGCAGGTTGATGACCTTCGCGATGAGTCCGATCACGAGGATCCCACGCGCCTGGTCATCAGCCCAAAATCGAATCGCGTAGACAAAGATGAGTTGTTGTCGCATTTGTTTTCAACGACGTCACTCGAGCGCACTGTGCGTGTAAACATGAATATTATCGACCTGGCCGGTCGACCGCGCGCTTTCGATCTGGTCAGCTTGCTCACCGAGTGGCTGAAGTTCCGTACTGACACGGTCAAGCGCCGGCTCAAGCATCGACTGCAGATCGTCGAGGACAGATTGCATATCCTCGATGGCTTGCTGGTTGCCTACCTGAGTATCGACGCTGTCATCAAAATTATTCGTGAGGAAGATGAGCCGAAGCCGGTTTTGATGAAGCGCTTCAAGCTTAGCGATATTCAGGCGGAAGCAATCCTGAATCTACGTTTGCGCAATCTCGCCAAACTGGAAGAGATGAAAATCAAAGGTGAACAGGACGAACTCAATGAAGAACGTGATGGGCTGCAGAAGACCCTTAAGAGTTCAGCCCGTCTGAAAACCCTGATCAAGAATGAGATTCTTGAAGACGCGGAGGCGTATGGTGACGACCGCCGCACGCTGATTGTCGAGCGGGAAGCGGCCCAGGCGCTGGATGAAA
The DNA here is from genome assembly GCA_037968975.1 of Woeseiaceae bacterium. Lineage (GTDB taxonomy): Bacteria > Pseudomonadota > Gammaproteobacteria > Steroidobacterales > Woeseiaceae > UBA1847. The sequence continues at coordinate 11,475 of JBBKWL010000101.1, forward strand.
CACAGCTCGTTTCCAGTGAGCCCGTCACTGTTATTCTTTCGCAACGTGGGTTCGCGCGGGCGGCGAAAGGCCACGACGTTGACGTCCTGGCGCTCAGCTATAAGTCCGGTGACGGCTACCTTGCAGCGGCCAAAGGTCGCAGCAATCAGCTGGCGATGTTTATCGACAGCACAGGTCGGGTGTACAGCGTGATGGCAGGCACCTTGCCGTCTGCCCGAGGTCAGGGAGAGCCATTGTCGAGTCGATTCAAGTCGCCCGATGGTGCTGAATTCTGCGGTGCAATGATCGGCGACAACGAGCAACGCTACGTGCTCGCTAGCGATGCAGGCTACGGTTTTATCGCTACGCTGGAGGACCTGGTTACTCGCAACAAAGCGGGTAAGTCGGTCTTGCGCGTGCCAGCGGGTGGGCGGGCGGTAGTTCCCGCTGCAGTACCTGCAGGATCGGAGTGCCTGATTGCGGCCGTATCGTCCATCGGTCGATTGTTGCTGTTCGAGATGGACGAGCTGCCGGAACTCGCCAAGGGTAAGGGCAACAAGTTGCTGAATATTCCGGGCAAAAAATACAGCAGCGGTGAGGAAAAACTGGTCGCTGCTGCTGTCGTGCCGGAAGAGGGAAATCTGCAGGTTTACTGCGGCGAGCGCATGATGACCATCAAGTGGGACGATAGCGATACGTATTACGGTGAGCGCGCATTGCGTGGCGGATTGTTGCCGCGCGGCTGGCGTAACGTCGACAGACTTATCGGGGTCGCAAAAGAATAGCGGCCGACTTATGCGCCGCGTTTGGCTCGAATTTTCGCCGTGACTTCATCTTCGTC
>JBBKWL010000102.1:0-34627 GCA_037968975.1 Woeseiaceae bacterium
CATAGTCGATGATCTGCATCCGTACGGCCTGCTAGCGTGAACCAGCCCAGGTCTTGAACTCGGCCGACGCCAGCAGCGCCGCAAACGACTTGTCGCCCTGCAATTGTTCGGCTCCCAGCTTCTGACCGTGCTGCTCCTCAAGCTGCTGCAAGGCTGCCACCGCAGCGGCGTAGTCTTCCACGGCGACTCGTGCCCGCAGCGCCGACCACCAGGCGAGTTCAAGCGTCGGTTCCATCTCGATCGCTCGCTCAGCGTAAGCGCTGGCGTCGGCTGCATCCCCATTGGCCAGGGCAATTGCCGATATTCGCGCTTCCATGGCGGCGTCGTCAAAACCGAGTTTTTTATAAGTCCGCTGCAACGCGGCTATCGCCTCGTCGTATTTTTTCGTGGGCACGTAGTAGTCCAGTAACATCAGGGAGTACAACGGTTCTTCCGGAAAGTGCCTGGCCATTTCGATCAACCCGGCGCGCAGGAAACGCCGATTGTTGATGTTCTTGCTCAGCTGCACAGTCAGCAGCACCACAATTCGCTGCCGTTGCAACGCAGGATTGAGGCCGGAGAGCAACTCCACGTATTTTTCTGCCCGGCGGTCGCGGGCGGCTTTGAGTAACTCCCGGAACTGGAACAGGTCGGCGGCTTTGACGTTCTGGAAATCGACCAGCTTGCGGACTGCCGCTTCACTCGGCGCCGCCACGACCAGCGACGTTCCCATGCCGTCTGTATAGCGTTCGCCCTGTAAGTAGTCGGTCCAGTCGACGATGAGCATGCGTTCATCGTCATCCAGCCCAAGATCGTATTCGTGATAGCTGTACTGCAAATTCGGCAGGTCAAACCTGACGACCGCACGTCCACGGTCGCCACGTGACTCGACGCCCAGAAGCGTCGCTTTGATCTCTCCCTTGGAATCCCGAAAGCTGCTGCGCACCATACTTTCAAACTGGTAGGCCATGCTTTCGTTAAAGCTCTTCTTGACGTTCTGATCAATGAGCCGCAGGCCATAAATGCGTTTCAGGAAGTCGCTTTGATCTATCGAACTGACGAACAGCTCGAAGGTATCGAGATTCAGGCTCTCGACCACCATTTCCATCCCGCTCTGAAAAATCTCCTGCCGCCTGAGCTCCAGTTTTTCGGCTTCTGCGAAGTCGTCGGCCCAGGCTGGCGCAACGAGGGTTACGAAAAACGCCAGCAATACGGTGGTTTTTACTTGCATGACGTACTTAGACGCATAACGGGCATTGAGTTTCCCTCTATTTGACGACCACGCGTGCAAACTTGCGCTTACCGACCTGGTATACATCTTTGCTGCCAGCAGCAATCGTCAGCGATCTGTCTTCAACCCGGACTCCATCAATCCTGACGGCTCCCTGCTTGATCATTCGAAACGCCTCGGACGTGCTGGACACGAGCGCGGCACCCTTTAGAAGGTGCGCGATCCCGATCTGGCCACCTTCACTACTTAGCGTGATCTCGGCAATCTCCTCCGGCATCGCGCCTTGCTGAAAACGCGCCACGAATTCATCCTGGGCTGCAGTGGCAGCGCCGGCGTCATGAAAGCGCTCGACAATTTCGGCGGCTAATTCAAACTTCGCGTCGCGAGGGTTTCTGCCGTCTGCAACGCTCTTGCGAACTGCGGCCACATCGTCAAGCGGCCGAAAACTGAGCAGCTCGTAATAGCGCCACATCAATTCGTCCGATATCGACATTATTTTGCCGAACATTTCTCCGGGTGCGTCGGTAATACCGATGTAGTTGCCCAGCGACTTGGACATTTTCTGTACACCGTCGAGGCCCTCGAGCAGTGGCATGGTCAGGACTATCTGCGGCTCCTGACCAAAATCCTGTTGCAGCTGCCGGCCGACCAGCAGGTTAAATTTCTGGTCGGTGCCGCCGAGTTCAACATCTGCCTTGAGCTCGACCGAGTCGTAGCCCTGCACAATCGGGTACAGAAACTCGTGAATCGAAATCGGCTGCCCGCCCGTGTAACGCTTATTAAAGTCGTCTCGTTCCAGCATGCGTGCAACAGTGTGGTGCGACGACAGCTTCACCAGGCCCGCGGCGTCCATCTTGCCCATCCAGTTCGAATTGAACTCAATGCGGGTCGTCTTTGCGTCGAGAATCTTGAAGATTTGCGACTGATAGGTTTCAGCATTGGCCTTGATCTCGTCCGGCGACAGTGCCGGTCGTGTCGTGTTTTTCCCGGACGGGTCGCCGATCATGCCGGTGAAGTCACCGATCAGGAAGACCACCTCGTGGCCAAACTCCTGAAATTGACGCATTTTGTTGATCAGAACGGTGTGACCAATGTGCAGGTCGGGAGCGGTCGGATCAAAGCCGGTTTTCACGACCAGCGGCCGGTCTTTTTTCAGCTTTGCCTCAAGACCGCCCTCCGGCAGCACTTCTTCCGCACCGCGAACCAGTTCCTGCATTTGTCGCTTAATATTTGTCATGAAATCCGGTCGCGCCTGTGATTTGCCGCGGAACTGTAGCATTCTTTTAAGACTATGACTTATAACACCTTTCTTTGACCTGTACGAAACCTCACGGTAGAGTAGCGGCATCCTGAATCACGGGGACGCCGACTTGCGTCGTTCGAGCAGTCCACTGCTACACGATTACAAACCGACGGCCGCAAAATCGCCGAAGAAAACGAAGGCGTTGCAATGGTTCGTCGTTGGTCTCGGTATCCCGCTGCTCGGGCTCGCATTCTTGTCGACGCTCGATTTTTCCTCCGAGGATTCGATCCCCGTTCTGCAAAAAGCCGTGGTGACCGCCCACCCGGGGGATAAGTTTAAACGCAATGAATACGTCGTCAGTGCCGTGCCTTTGGTCTATGCCCTTGAGCCCGAGCACGAAACACTGACGCTCGAGATCAAGTCGGGAGATACGCTCGATATGCTCTTCCGCAGCCATAAACTGAATCTCGGCAATCTTGCCGCCGTTGCTCGTCTGGATGAGGCCAAGTCACAGTTTCGCCGCATCAAACCGGGTGACGTTTTTGAGATCACGCATGCAGGCGGAGAAATCGTGCGCATGTATTCGGTTCTGGATCTCACCAGCGCCCTTGAAGTCAATCGTAACGACACCGGATTTGTTGCATCGATCGTTGAGAGGCCGATTGAGAAACGCAAACGTATGGCCTACGGCGTTATCGAAACCTCATTGTATGAGAGTGCTGCTGCTGCCGGTTTGTCGGACAAGCTGATCATGAATGTGGCCGGAATTTTTGCCTGGGATATCGATTTCGTTTTGGACATCCGCAGTGGCGACAACTATTACATTCAGTGGGAAGAGATCTGGCAAGAAGACGAATTTGTCACCGACGGTGAGATCGTGGCGGCGGAATTCAACAATAACGGCAGAACCAATCGTGCGATACGATTTATCGACGAGTCAGGTCACACCGACTACTTCACACCCGATGGCCATAGCGTCCGCAAAGCCTTCCTGCGTTCCCCCGTCGACTTTCGAGTGAGTTCGTCGTTCAATCCGAATCGCCGCCATCCGGTGCTAAAAACTGTGCGTCCGCATCGGGGCGTTGATTATGCCGCACCCAGCGGCACGCCGATTAAAGCCTCTGGCGATGGCAAGGTGATTTTTCGTGGCGTGAAAAGTGGCTACGGCAACGTGGTCATCCTGCAGCACGGCGGCAACATCACAACCCTGTACGCTCACATGTCCCGCTTCGTTGGCAAGGTTCGCAGCGGCTCCCGGGTTCGCCAGGGCCAGACCATTGGCTATGTCGGCGCCACTGGCCTTGTTACTGGCGCGCACCTGCATTACGAATACCGGATCAACGGCGTGCACCGCAATCCACGAACGGTGCAATTACCGCAAGCGGATCCGATCGCAGAAAAATACCGGGAAGAATTCCTGGCTGCATCAGGTCCGATCCTTGAGGAGCTGGAGCATTTCAAGCGCACCCAACTCGCCACGATCGCACTCGCGACGCCGTAAATGAAATGAGCGACATCTTTGTCGGCCTGATGTCTGGCACGAGCATGGATGGTATCGATGCAGCGGTGGTGGAATTCGGCGATGCGTCGCTCAGTATCATCTCTGCGCGAGAATACCCGTATCCCGCCGCCGTGCGACAGCACCTGTTGGACGCCATCGCAATTCCGCTGGACCAGGAAATTGACGGTGTTGCAGCCCTGCATCGCAGGACCGGGGAATGTTTTCGGGATGCAGCGCTGGCGCTGCTGGAAGCTGCGGATGTCGACCCGTCTGCAGTGACGGCGATTGGCAGTCACGGCCAAACCTTGCGCCATCAGCCAAACGCGGCCGCACCATTTTCGCTGCAGATAGCCGATCCGCAATTGATCGCAGATGGCACCCGGATTCAAACCGTCGCAGACTTTCGCCGTGCCGACATTGCTGCGGGTGGACAGGGCGCGCCTCTCGCGCCGGTGTTTCACGAGTGGCTGTTTCGTGCGCCCGGAAAGACTCGATGCGTTTTAAATATCGGCGGTGTGGCGAACCTGACGGTACTCGAAGACGGACAGGACACCATCGGCTTCGATACCGGACCGGGAAATTCGCTGCTGGATGCCTGGATCCGAAAGTGCCGCGGCGAAGCGTTTGATCAAGACGGGCGTTGGGCGAAAGAAGGATCAGTTGACAACGATTTACTGGAACGTTTCCTTAGTGAACCGTATTTCGCGTACGCCCCACCGAAAAGTACCGGTTTTGAGCACTTCAACCTGCAATGGATTGAAGCGCACGACACGAGCTCTGTGAAACCCGAAGATGTCCAGGCCACACTCTGCGAGCTCAGCGCGATCACCATTGCAGATGCGGTAATCGATTTCGCGCCGCAAACCGCAGAACTTCTCGTTTGCGGCGGCGGCGCGCACAACCCTGCCCTTATGAAAAGACTGGAGTCGCGGCTGCCCGATGTCGAGGTTGCACCTACCTCGGTCGCGGGTCTGGACCCGGATTGGGTGGAGGCTGTCGCATTCGCGTGGCTCGCCATGCGCCACCTGCAAGGCCAGACCGGCAACCTGCCTTCCGTAACCGGGGCGAACGAAGCGGTCCTGCTCGGCACCCTCCACGAACCTCGCTAATTCGGTAATTGCGTAACGCTTTCGAATGAGGGTCGTTGGTATACTGGTCGGCCCAGCAATTTCGAGAGTCCCATGGACGCGCGCGCCACACCGCCCGCCGACTTATACATCAATCGCGAGCTGAGCCAGCTGCAGTTCAACAAGCGTGTATTTGCCCAGGCGGTGGATCCGGATGTGCCATTGCTGGAACGCTTGCGGTTCCTGTGCATTTCGTGCACCAATCTCGACGAGTTTTTCGAAATACGGGTGGCCGCGCTAAAACAACACATGGAAATCGGCGCCCCGGCACTAGGCCCGGAAAAACTGTCCGCACAAACTGTGATCGACGCTTTACAGCCTGGCATGCTGGGGTTGGTGCAGGCGCAGTATCAACTGCTTAACGAGGTCCTGATTCCAGAGCTCGCGCAAGCCGGTATCAATTTCGTCAGGGCCGAAAACTGGACAGATGCACAACGCGAATGGTTGCACGGGTACTTCCTCGAGCAGGTGATGCCAGTACTGAGCCCGCTGACATTTGACCCTTCGCGGCCGTTTCCAAAAGTTTTAAACAAGAGCCTGAATTTCATCATTCGGCTACACGGCAAGGACGCATTCGGCCGCAAGCGTCATCGCGGCATGGTGCAGGCGCCGCGGTCGTTGCCGAGAATTATTCGGCTGCCGGAGCGCCTCTGCACAGCCGGCAGTCATGACTACGTTTTTTTGTCGAGCGTGATTCGCGAGCACATTCATGAGTTGTTCCCCGGGCTGGAAGTCAGCGGTTGCTATCAATTCAGAGTGACACGTAACAGCAATCTGTACGTTGACGATGAGGAAGTGAATGACCTGGTACTCGCACTCGAAGGGCAACTGGAAGCCAGTCGCTACGGGGCGGCAGTTCGTCTCGAAATAGGTCACGAGTGTCCCGAAGACCTGCAACAGTTTCTGCTCGATCATTTTCAATTGGACCGCGACGATATGTACCTGGTCGAAGGTCCCGTAAATCTCAATCGGCTCGCTACAATTTGCGATATCGAGATGAATGCGGAGCTTTCTTATCCAGCGTTTACACAGGGAATGCCGGAAGAGCTACTCGGCAACGAAGACATTTTCTCATTGCTGGCCAACAAGAACGTGCTGCTGCATCACCCGTATCACTCGTTCGCGCCTACCATCGATTTCATAAAGTCTGCCGCAACCGATCCTGACGTCCTCGCGATAAAAATGACGCTGTACCGAACCGGCCCGGACTCGCCCATTGTCGATCATCTGGTAACGGCCGCAAGGTCTGACAAAGAGGTGACAGTCATCATTGAGTTGATGGCGAGGTTTGATGAAGCCGCCAATATTGGCCTGGCCAACCGACTGCAGGAAGCCGGTGCACATGTCGTCTATGGCCTGGTTGGCTTCAAGACCCACGCCAAGATGACGCTGGTTGTTCGCCGCGAAGATGAAAAACTGGTGCGCTACGTGCATCTCGGAACCGGCAATTACCATCACGCAACATCACATATCTACACCGACTATGGCTACCTGAGCAGTAGTCGCCGCCTCGGTGAAGACGTACACAAAGTCTTCATGCAGCTAACCAGCCTGACTGAAGCGCGTGACCTGACCAGAATGCTTGCTGCGCCTTTCAGCCTTTACGAGGCGTTGCTGGAGAAAATCGATCGTGAAGCGAGCATCGCCAGCGCTGGCGGTGAAGGCCGCATTATCGCCAAGGTCAATTCGCTGAACGAGCCGGGACTCGTGGATGCGCTGTACAGAGCTTCTGCCGCCGGCGTCAGCATCGATCTGATTGTGCGTGGCATCTGTACATTGCGTCCCGGCGTGCCCGGTCTTTCGGAGAATATTCGGGTGCGCTCAATCATCGGTCGCTTCCTGGAACATTCGCGAGTCTATTATTTTCGGAATGAGGGCAACGAGGAGTTCTACTGCTCCAGCGCGGACTGGATGGAGCGTAATTTGTTTCGACGCAACGAATCCTGCTTTGAGATCCGCCAGAAGGCCATGAAAGTTCAGATTATGCACGATCTGGAATTATTCCTGGCAGACAACTGCGAGGCATGGACGCTGCACGGGGATGGCAGTTACGAACGCCTGAACTCCGGCAACGAGGCGCGAGTCTGTGCGCAGGAAACCTTCCTGGAATTATTAGCGGTGCCTAGCTAAACGTCAGTTGGTAGTCTGTGCCGCGCAGGTATTCCTGCTCCCGTTCAAGATCAGCGATTGTCAGCGGATTTGAACTCAGCCAGTCCTTATCGAATCCCAGATTCATAGCGGTATCGCTGACATCCAGATCGACAGATGGCATATCGGACAGGCTTCTGTTTCTGTTCAACAGAACCGCCAGGCGTAACAACATCGAAAGACGGAGCGCCGACTTGCGCCAGTCTCTGGGCAGGGAGTTTAAGAGTCGTGTGCCAAATCGATGCCGTTGATTTTCGATCAGGTAAGCGAGGAATCGTTTTTCGGCGCGCGGGAAACCCGGCATGTCCGCGTTCTCTGCGATGTAGGCACCGTGGCGCTGAAAACCGTCGTGCGAAATGTCGAGCCCGATTTCATGCAAAGAGGCCGACCATTCCAATATGCGCGCAAACAGTGCTGCTTCAAGCTGCCATTGCCGCGCGCACTGCAGTAATAGTTGCCTCGCAGTTGTCGCCACGCGATCGGCCTGAGCTTCATCGACCTGGTATCGGCCCATCATCGCGCGGACGCTTTGTTCGCGCGCGTCCTCGTGTTGGATACGACCGAGCAGATCGTGCAGCAGGCCTTCTCGCATCGCGCCCACAGCAACCGTCAAGCGCTCGATCCGCAGTGCGGAAATCAACTCTGCCAGAATAGCCAGGCCTCCCGGCCACACCTGTGATCGGCGTTCGGATAAGCCTTGTAAAGAAAGCTCTTTAATAGAATCGAATTCAAGAACCCGCGCGATTAGCTTTTCCAGAACGTCGCCGGTTAACGTATGCGTATCGGTGAGACTCAACTCGGTCGCGACGCGTTCGGTCGACAAAATAGTCCCCGAAGTTCCGATTGCCTCGACATCCGCTGCGCCACGAAAGTAGGCTTTAACCGGTCGAAGTTCGAGACGCGCCGCGCGTCGGGCGCCTTCAAACGAAGCCGCTGTTATCTTGCCGTCCTGAAAAAACCGCTCGGTCATCGACACGCAGCCCAGATCCAAACTTTCGAGCCATCTGGGTCGCAGACCCTCACCGAGGATCAACTCAGTGCTACCGCCGCCGATATCCATAACCAGGCGCTTGCCTTCGTTAGGCGGCAAACTGCTGATGACACCCGCGTAGATAAGGCGTGCTTCTTCCTGACCGGAAATAACTTCAATAGGATGCCCGAGCGCCGCTTCGGCTTCAGCCATGAAGCCCGACTCCTCGCGCGCGCGGCGCAGGGTACTGGTACCCGCTGCGCGGACGCTGCCCGCATGCATATCGCGCAGGCGTTCTCCGAACCGGGACAAGCAGTCGATCGCACGACCTCTGGCATCCGCGGACAATTCGCCGGAATCGGTCAGCCCTTCGGCGAGCCGCACCGTTTCGCGCAGGCGATCAAGTATGACGATCTGGCCATGCCGCAGTTCGCCGACAATCATGTGAAAACTATTGGAACCGAGGTCGACGGCTGCAATAACCTCAGTGGCAGGATCAGACGGTGAAGGAGGAACCACAACCGCAAGTCGTCGCAGCGTTCGGATTACGGATAATGAACTGCGCGCCCTGCAAGTCTTCCTTGTAATCGATTTCTGCACCCATCAGGTACTGCACACTCATCGGGTCGATCACCAGCGTGACCCCCTGATTCTCGACCTGACTGTCGCCTTCCTCGATTTTTTCGTCGAAGGTGAAACCGTACTGAAACCCGGAACAACCGCCACCGGAAATAAATACCCGCAGCTTGAGCTCCTGGTTGTCTTCTTCTTCAATCAGCTCACCAACCTTGTGCGCCGCTGCGTCTGTGAAGACGATGGGCGGTGGCGGTGCAGTGCTGCCAATTACCGGGGTTTGCGAATTCATTATGCTGTGACTCTGTGACTTACGATTCTGCTGCCAGCGCGGCCGACTCATCAATACGAGTCGTCTGTTCCAGCAACGCTACCTGACCTTCAGGATGATGTACCAGTTTACCGTTAATCTCGGCACCAATGGCCATTTCTATAAGATTATAGTAGACGTTACCTATGACCCTGGCCGTGGGCCCAAGTTCTACCCGTTTGGTGGCAAATAAATCGCCCCGCACGATCCCGTGCAGTACGACATAAGGCACCGTAACGCCGCCTTCGACATTGCCGTCCTCGCTGATGCTCAGCGCGGAATTGCTTTCCGTATCAGCGCTGACATTGCCTTTGACCGTACCGTCGACATGGCAACCGCCTTCGAAATTGAGGTCCCCATTGATCCTGGTGTTCGATCCAACCAGCGTATCGACTACTGTGTGCCTGCGATCTTTCTTGTTAAACATTCAATACTCCTGCATTAACCCGGACTGGTCATCCAGGAAAAACTCTCTTCAATACTGGAAATCGAGCGGGTCTTTGACCGCACCTCGATTTTGATATTTTCGGGCGTAAACCCGTCGGGCAAGATGATCTCGCGATCAAAGTCCTGAAAGTAGCGAAATTTGAACGGCCAACTACTGTCTTTTTCGTCGCCGAGTAGTTGCGAGTAAGGGTAGCTGACTGCGGTTCCATCCTGCATGCCTTCTACGGATAATCCAACATCCCCGGACACCGTCCGATTGTGCTTGAGCGACTGCACCAGTACCAGCCGAACCGTAAACGCGCGCTCGGTGTCGGCACGGGTCAGGCGCAGATCCTGTACTCGCAGACCGGCGACGCCGTCCGCCGGTGAAATGATGCCGCGATAAAACGCGATCTCAGTGGTTTGCTCCTGAATTTTGGCTTGCAGGGTCACCAGGCTCGTTTCGACATCCTTGTACGCGGATCGATCGATATCCCGATTGGTCTCCAGTAGCGCCACATCTTCCTGCAAGGCGCCAATTTCTGCGTTCAGGGCCGCAATGCGAGCTTCGAATTCCTGACGCTCGCGCCCCGCATCAACAATGTTGTAATTCGCCTGTATCCGGCCAAATTCGAAAATCAGATACCCGCAAACCAGAATCATCGCGCCAAAAAGGACGCGCGTCATGATGACACGGCCGCGGCTATGGGCATGAAATGGAGAACGTCGGGACACAAGGACTCTCTATGAGCGCAAAGACGTTATGTTACTCGGCGCTACGGCCAGTGAGAAGTGCAGCGAGCCACGAAGATGCCGTACATACGTGACGAGTTTCACAGGTTTAGGCATGATATTGCGATGGCAGCATATTATCTCTGGCTTAAAGGCCTGCACATTGTGTTTATGGTGACCTGGTTCGCTGGCCTGTTTTACCTGCCGCGCCTGTTCATTTACCACACTGGCGCAACTGATTCCGCAAGCCGCGACCGTTTCGAAATCATGGAGGTGCGTCTGTTCACCCTCATGACAATTGGCGCGATCGTGACCGCAGGTCTGGGGGCGTGGTTGCTGCTTATCAATCCCGTACTGCTGGAGATGGGCTGGTTTCGGACCAAGCTGGCACTCGTTGTCGGTCTGATAGCGTTCCATTTTCGCTGCTACGTCTGGATCACGCGATTGCGGACCCGTAGCCCGGCTTTGGACACTCAGTGGCTGCGCTGGTTTAACGAGATTCCGACGGTTTTCCTGATTGCGATCGTCTTGCTGGCCGTCGTCAAGCCCTAACCGGGCCGTTACGCGTCTTTGTCGAATACCGAGCGCCAGCGCTTTGGCCACCAACGCGGCCGTGGCGGCATCTTATGCGGATAGGCGCTGCACCCCAGTTCGTGCAGCGCTTGTGCATACACCCGGCGCTTGAAGTAAATCACTTCATTCACCGGCCGCCAGTAGTCGACCCAACGGACGCGATCGAATTCTGCTTCTTCACCCAGGTCAAACCGCAGCTTCTCGCTGTCGCAGTCGAGTCGCAACATAAACCAGCGCTGTTTTTGACCAATACAAAGCGGCTGGCTGTGACGACGCAGAAATTTGTCCGGGAGTCGATAGCGAATCCAGTCCCGGGTGACGCCCAGCAACTCGACATCGTGCTGCTCCAGCCCGATCTCTTCGCGCAATTCGCGATACATCGCAGCGGTCGGATCTTCGCCGAGCAGCATGCCGCCTTGCGGAAACTGCCAGCCTTTATTGCTGACACGGCCGCCCAGCAATAACTTGCCAGCATCGTCCGTGAGGATGATGCCGACGTTGGCACGAAACCCTTCTTCGTCAATCCAGTCGCTGCTCATTGCAACCGTTACTGAAGCCTTAACTGACATTTACTTTACACCAATCACACGCATTGATTAGCCTAAACAATCCTCGTCGTTTCCGACGGGCTGCAACTGGGAGAATCATGTTTATTTCCGGGCGACCTGCCGCCTTGCTGGCCGGACTGGCCATTGCTGTTGGCGCAGCCTTGGCGATTGCTTTGGTGTCCGGTAGCGCAGACATCGGTGTTGCAGAAGTGTTGGCCGCGATTTCAGGGCAAGCCGACGATTCGATCGTGCGGACCGTGCTCGAACTGCGCCTGTCGCGTGCACTGACGGCGTTTGCCATTGGCGGCCTCCTCGCTGTAGCCGGCGTTCTGATGCAGGTTTTGCTGCGCAACCCGCTTGCAGAACCTTACATATTGGGGACGTCGGGCGGCGCTGCAGTCGCAGCATTACTCGCCATGATTCTGGGATTGAGTAGTCTGATCGTGGACCTGGCTGCCTTTGGCGGCGCGATGGCCGCCACCCTGCTGGTCTTCTCAATCGCGCATGGCACCGGCAGTTGGGCGCCTGCCAAATTATTACTCACCGGCGTCGTGCTCGCCGCAGGCTTTAGCGCGGCGACCACCTTGTTGCTCGCGTTAAGTCCTGACGGCAATCTGCGCGGCATGTTGTTCTGGCTTATGGGCGACCTGAGTTACGCATTGGATCCCGGGCGTAGTCTGATCACGCTGCTGGTTCTGACCGTATCCGGCATGCTCGCCGCGAGGCATCTGAACGTGCTGTCCCGGGGCGAGCTGCAGGCGGCAATTTTGGGACTGCCGGTCACTGGCTTTCGCTACCTTGTATTTGCGGCAGCATCGCTTGCGACCGCGTTGTCAGTCACCACCGTGGGCGTCATCGGCTTTATTGGCTTGGTCGTGCCACATCTTGTCCGGTTAATTTCCGGCAGCGATCATCGCATTGTGATTCCAGCTTCGGCACTGGCCGGCGGTTGTCTGCTGGTTATTGCGGACACGCTCGCACGCACGGTGATGGCGCCCCGACAATTACCCGTGGGCGCTTTGACTGCCGCGATCGGCGTGCCATTGTTTATTATCCTGATGAGCCGCAGTCAAAAAGGCCGTTAACTAGCGATACCGGGCGCGTTCTGCCAGCTTCGCAGCTTCAACCAGTTCCGCCGCGGCCGTGGCGATGCTGTGACTGCCTTGCGCCTCCGGCAGGACGGGAAATGCGCCGGTCTGAGCAGCATGGCGCACCTGCACCTCCTTTTGCAGCAGCCAGTCGATCAGCGCAAGGGCGGCATCGGGATTGTGTGCATGCCGAGTGACACCCACAGCCTCGATATCAACAATTGTTTCGGCAGGCGTATGCACTTGTATATGGGTGTCAGCCAGCGACGCGGCAGCGCGGCTGCTGACGATCCCGACGGCACACATCCCGGTTTCCAGCGCCTGCAACAATTGCTCCTCACTGGCAAACACCGGTTGGGCCAGGTTCGCGACCCAGCTGCGCACGGCTAACTCGGCAGCGCGCGCGCCGAGCGTGTCCATCAGCATTGCTATCACTGTGCGATTGAGTGGTAACCCGGACGAGGTGAGGCAGACCTTGCGACGAAACTTTTCCTCGGCCAGTTCTGCGTAGCCAGCCAGGTCACTCGCGTCGAATTCTTCCGCGTCATAAATCAGCACTGCTTTTTGATAACTCAGCGCCAACCAGAACTTGTCGGGGTCCTTGAGCCAGGCAGGCACATTCGCTGCCGCGACGGCCGAGTAATTGGGCCGCAGTTCATCCTCTTCGGCGACTTGCCACACGCCGGCAACTGATGGCGTGATCAGCATATCTGCACGGGGCGTTACCCGGTCACCGATGACATCATCAACGATGCCCTGTGCTGTGCCGTTGCGCACGATCACGATGGTGCCGGTGTCCTGCGTAAATTCATTAAACAGCGTTGGCAGATAAGTCTTGTCCTGATACGCCGTGTACACGACCAGTGGCTCGGCCGACACGGTTTCCTCGTCCGGCGCGTCCGGCACGTCCGGCGTACAGGCCACGAGAAACGCCAGTCCCGTGAATACGATTTTGCTACCCACGAGTTGCAATGTATTCCTGCCCTTTTTGCATCAGTTCGACGAATCCACTTTCATCGCCACGCGCGACAACGTCACGTATCCGCGCCGCCGCTTCGCAGAGCGCGTCCAGCGGATCGAGTCCGAATTTGTTCAGGTTCTGGATTTCGAAATACATGTGGGGGTTGTCCTGCGCGACAGCTGCGGAGACGAGCAATTGTGCGTCGAATGTTGTCGACGACATCTGCGCAAGCCGCGGCGCTGCTTCGCCGCTCTCAGCGAGGGCGGTAAAGAACGCGATATTCAGTGCGTGCGAGAGACCCAGCACGTAAGCGATGAGTCGATCATGATCATCCAGGGGCATGTCGATTTGTTCGACCATCGTTGCGGAAAAAAGCGCTTTGGCTGCAGCGGTTGCCTCGGCATTGCCCGCGTCCATGAAAATCAGGTGTCGCCCGGACAGCAGGCGCGTATTCGGCCCGTACATCGGGTGCAAAGAAACGACCCGACAACCGGCAGCGGCAAGCTCGCGCAATCCATCGAGCAATGGCGTCTTCAACGAGCCGATATCGAAGATCAGGCCCTTGGGCTTCAGGACTGCCAACTGCGCCAGAATACGGCCCGATATTCCTAGCGGCGTGGCGACGACGATGACATCGAAGTCGATACCCGCATCGGTCCAGTTGTTGAACGCGCCCGGACCGTCCTGAACGCCTTTATCAGCGATTACCGTTTCAAAACCCTGCGATGCGAAAAATTCCGCGAACCAGCGTCCCATCTTGCCGGCACCGCCAATGACCAGGACACTGCGGCCGTCGCCCTTGCCTTCTGAAATCACCCGGTCGCGTTCCTGGCTCGCGAGCGAGGAGCGAATCAATTCGCGTAACACGTTTTCGGCCAGTTCCGGATCCAGACCGAGCGCTTCGGCCTGCGAGCGCCCCATGTCGAGGACGTCTTTTTCGCGCGCATAATCACGGGTTCCGGTTCCCGTCGATTGCTTGCTGCGCCCGATTTCACCGACCAGGCGCTGGCGCTCGGCGATCAGTTCGACCAGGTTTCGATCCACTGCGGAAAGTTCGCTTCGAAGCTCGTCCAGTTTCATCAAATTTCGTCTGCGGCGCCCATTGGGCAATTCATCTCCTGTTTTACAGGACACCGACGAGCCTGAGCAAGCGCGGCTGCGTTGTCTGAGGTCGGTCAATCGTGCGAATATCACCGCCAGCCAGAAAATTCAAAAACAAGAATCCTGAAAACACGAACGGAGCAAGATTGCGATGAAGACACGTGCCGCAGTTGCCTGGGCAGCAGGTAAACCACTCGAAATAGAAACAATTGATCTGGAAGGACCGAGAGAGGGTGAAGTTCTGATACGCAATATAGCGAGCGGTGTTTGTCATACAGACGCGTTCACTTTGTCCGGCGAAGATCCGGAAGGCATCTTTCCTGCCGTGCTCGGACATGAGGGCGGCGCCATAGTTGAGGAAATTGGCGACGGCGTTACGTCAGTCAAGGTGGGTGATCACGTCATTCCCCTGTATACGCCTGAGTGTGGTGAATGCAGTTTCTGTACCTCGGGGAAAACCAATCTTTGCCAGGCGATTCGTGTCACTCAGGGCCAGGGATTGATGCCTGACGGCACGTCGCGATTTTCGATGGACGGCAAGACGATCTATCACTACATGGGTACGTCCACGTTCAGTGAATACACGGTGTTACCCGAGATATCGCTGGCCAGGATCAGCCAGGAAGCGCCATTAGAGAAAGTCTGTTTGCTGGGCTGCGGCATCACCACCGGTATTGGCGCGGTACTGAACACCGCCAAGGTTCAGCCAGGCGATACGGTCGCGATTTTCGGACTGGGCGGCGTTGGCCTCAGTGCCGTCCAGGGTGCGCAAATGGCGAAGGCCAGCCGCATCATAGCAATCGACATCAATGCCGATAAATTTGAACTGGCCACGCAGTTTGGGGCAACGGACACGGTCAATCCGAAAGATCACAGTGGCCCGATACAGGAAGTGATCGTTGATATGACGGACGGTGGCGTCGACTTCTCGTTTGATTGCACAGGCAATGTGGACATCATGCGTGCAGCACTCGAGTGCTGTCACAAAGGCTGGGGCGAATCCGTCATCGTCGGCGTCGCCGGCGCGGGCAAAGAAATCTCGACTCGCCCGTTCCAGCTGGTAACGGGCCGGGTATGGCGCGGGACGGCGTTCGGTGGATGTCGTGGTCGCACCGAGCTTCCGGGCATGGTTGATCAATACATGAACGACGAAATCAATATCGATGACTTCATCACGTATACGATGCCACTCGAGGAGATCAACCGGGCGTTTGATCTGATGCATGAAGGGAAAAGCATCCGCTCGGTGATTCATTTTTGAAATCAACCCAGGTCGGCGTAGCAACCACCTCTGAGCTTGCCGCCAGCGCGGCCGAATACGTCGCCGACAAAGGCGGCAACGCGGTGGACTGCGCGCTCGCCGCGGCGCTGCTCACTATGAACACCGAACCCGGCGTCTGTGCGCTCGCGGGCAGTGCCTATGTGACTGTCTGGCCGGTGAACGGTGATCCGGTCACGATCGACGGCAATACGGCGATTCCGGGAATCGGGCTGCCGACCAGCGAGTTGAGCCAGGGCGCCGAGAGCCTGATCTTGGAGTATGGCGGCGGCATAACCACACTGATTGGCGCGGGTTCGGTAGCAGTACCGGGTTCGCTGAAGGCACTGGAGCGAGCCTGGCAATTATTCGGCGATGCACAGTGGCAAGACCTGTTCGCACCCACAATCGCGGCGATAAACGCGGGTTTTCCGTTGTCACCAGCATGTCATTACTACCTGGGTTATTCCGGTGAACCCATCTTCGGACGCAGCGATGACGGTTTTTTCGCATTGCACAACGCCAAACGGGAGTTGCTGCCCGCCGCCAGCCTGATCAACATTCCGCACCTTGCCGATTCGCTTGCATTGATCGCTGATGAAGGCGCACGACCGTTTTACGAAGGCGACATTGCCAGCGCAATGTCTGCGCATGTACGCGCTGCGGGCGGAGCGTTATCGATGGATGACCTGCGATCGTATGCGGCCATAGAAAGACCCTCACTTCGAGTCCCTGTCGGATCCTGGACGATCGCAAGCAATCCCGCTCCGGCGGTAGGCGGTACCGTCCTCGCCGCAATGTTGCTCGCCTGCGCAGATCTCTCGCAGCGAGAATCGGACAGCGACGCGCTGCGCCGACTGATCGATGTGCAGCGCGCCTGTCTCGCGTTTCGTAAACGAAAACTGGACGTCGCCGATGACATCGGCGCAGAGGCAGCCGCTCTCCTAAGCGCGGCAGACAGCGGGTTGCTCATGAGCGAGTGGGCTTCCGCCTCGACCGTGCATACCTCCGCGGTCGACAATGCGGGGCTCGCCTGTGCGATTACAGCGTCGTCGGGCTACGGTTCCGGCGAGATGCCGGCCGGGACCGGACTGTGGCTCAACAATTGCCTTGGCGAGTTGGAATTAAATCGACGGGGGCTCGCGGCGGTTCCGGTCGGTGCCCGCCTGCCGAGCAACATGGCACCCAGCATCGCGCGCAGTGATGATTCCGTGCTGGCGCTCGGTTCACCGGGCGCCGACCGCATCACGACCGCCCTGCATCAGTTCTTACTCAACTACCTGCAAAAGAAAATGCCGCTGGCCGCAGCCATCGCATACCCACGCGTGCATGTTGATACCAGCGGTGCGGCGGAGCGTCTCATGGCCGAACCGGGACTTGACCTGCCGCAGCTCGACATTCCGGTGCACGTAACCTCCGGCCTCGGAATGTACTTTGGCGGTGTCGGCGTGGCGCGCTACTCGGCGCAAGCCGGAATTACAGTTGCTGCCGATCCGCGTCGCGCAGGAGTAACCGCTTTGATAGGCTGCGCTTGTGACTGACCCGTACCTCACCGCCCGACTTCCGGAAGAGCTGCCCAATGACCCGATGCATTGGGTGGATGCGTGGATTCGTGATGCGGCGGACAAGGAAGTGAAGCGCAATCCGAATTCGATGGCGATCATCACATCCGGTAATGATGCAAGGCCGAGCGCACGGATGGTGTTGTGCAAGGATTTTCACGCGGATCCCGGATACCTTGTGTTTTATACCAACTACAAATCCGACAAAGCCCGACAAATCAGCGAGAACTCAAACGTCGCGGTTTTGTTTCACTGGGATCAGCTGGGGCGCCAGGTTCGAATTGAAGGCCAGGCCGTGCGTTCGCCCGAGGCCGAAAGTGATGCCTACTTTGCAACCCGCGACTGGGGCAGCCAGATCGGCGCCTGGGGAAGTGACCAGAGCGCGCCGTTGGAGTCACGCAACGCCTTGATCGCCCAGGTCGCAAAACGTGCCATGAAACTCGGCGTCAATGTTGCGAAGAACCTGCAATCAATTCTTGGCTCCGACCGCCCGACAATTGCCAGACCGTCTCACTGGGGTGGCTATCGTGTCTGGGCCAGTCGCGTTGAACTCTGGATTGAAGGTAAGGATCGCATCCACGACCGCGCGCGTTGGGAGCGAACTCTCACACGTCAGGACGACGATGCATTCCTTGTCGGCGAATGGTCTGGCAACAGACTGCAACCCTAGGCAGACGCACGGACTTGAAACAACTCGCCGCAGTTTTGGTTTTGCTGGTAATTGCTGCCCCGGCGTCGGCCCAACTCACACTGACTCAGGGCGACGACATATCTGTTGCTGTCGCAGCAGACGGCCGCCTGGCAATCGACCTGCTTGAGTCAATCTGGCTAATGCCGGCCGGCGGCAGCAAGGCCACCCTGATTCCTGCGATCAATACACCAGCGCGCAGACCGCGATGGTCGGCTGATGGCCAAACCATCATCTACCAGACCCGGGTCAATGGACTGGAGCAAATTCAAAGCTACCGGCTCGCCAGCGGGCTGGTTACCAATTTCGGCTCGGCCGACTATCTCAATCAACACCCGAACTGGCATCCGAGCGGCGAGCGGATTTTGTTTTCGTCCGACCGCCAACAGAGTGGTTTCGATATTTGGGAATTTGATCTGGCCACGGGGCTCAGCTGGCGCATCAGCCACGCTGCGGGCGATGAACTCGAGCCGGCATGGTCCCCGGACGGTCGGGACCTGATTTACGTTCACCACGTTAGCGGCCAGTGGTCGATCATGTTGCGCCGCTTCGGCCAGCCTGCTCGCGCGTTAGTCACGTCGAGCACACCGCTGTCGGCACCGCAGTGGCGTCCGGACGGGAGCCTGATTACGTTTCTGCGCAATGCTGCGACGAAACCGTCTATCGAAATGATAATCCTCTCGGACCCGCTCCTGATCCGGACGTTAGTGGACGGTGAAAATTTTGTTGACGCACCGGTTAGCTGGCTGAACCGACAAGAACTGCTGTACACCGCCAACGGTGTTATTCGACATCGCAATTTCAATTCCTGGTCGTCGTCGAATGTACCGTTTCGGGCGAACTTTGAGCCACCGGCAGCGGCGGCAGGCGCGGAGCAACCGCAACGCGAACTGTCTTCCTTTGACATGCCCTCAGGGACCCTCACGATTCGAACGGCGAGACTGTTCGACGGCATCGGCGGTGGCTACCGCGACAACGTCGATATCGTCATCACTGCTGGCCGCATTACGGCTCTCGAACCGCGGCGCGAACGACCGGGCGAAATTATTGTGGACCTTGGGGATGTAACCGCTCTGCCCGGCTTTATCGACAGCTACGCCGGACTACCGCAGGATTTTGACGCCACGCTCGGCGCGTTATTGCTTTCTTTTGGGGTGACAACAATCATCGCCGAGCATCCGGCCGCGGCAGAACAGGATCGGTTATGGTCCAGCAAAGAGACACCGGGACCCCGGATTTTTGCTGCCGGCGATGCGGACGTGACCACGTCGATCTTGCGCGGTTCCGACTCGCTGGCAGATGCGCAGACCCCCGGGCTGGACAAACTATTGCGTTCGCGGCAAGCGAGCTTGCTGCCGCAGGCGAATCCACGGCGCCGATTTTCGAAGCTTCCGGACCTCCGGCTCAAAGCAACGTCGATCGTGATCGCCAGCAAACCCAATGGACTGCCGCCCGGAATTGCGCTGCATGCAGAGTTCCTCGCTTTGCAAAGCGCAGGCCTCAAGGGCGAGCAGATACTTCGCGGCGCGGGCGTAAATGCGGCGGCCTTTTTGAACCTCGGTCTGCAGGTCGGCCGCCTGGCCCCGGGGAGTCGTGCCGATATCGTTCTGGTCGACGGCGACCCGTTGCAGAATGTCGCCGACCTGCAGAAAGTGGTTGGCATTGTCCGCAATGGCCGCTTTTTCAGCGCTATCGGTTTGATCGAACGGGCGCAGCCAGCCCCCGCTGTCGAGTAATTTGACAGAATCGGCGCATTCGACAGTTGCAGGGCGGACAATCTCGTTTGCGGGCTCGAATGAGCGCGAATAATCTGAATTTTTAGATAGGCTTACAAACCGTTGTTGCGTAAGCGCTTGATCCTTAATGCGGCCATTTCGTCGGTTTTGTTTACAACTTGCCCGTGATTCGGCGGCGAGATTGCCGGCGCCGCGCCAGATCCTCAGCGCTGCGGTGCTTTGCGCAGGGTTGGCACAGTATTTGCTTTTATAACCTTGCCCAAGCGAAGTGTAGCTGCGGCAGGTAACGATTAGAGGCTACTTAAGGATTTAGACGCCAGAAGAATAACAACTATAAAAACAATAAGATCCAGATCCCATAAAAATAATAGTTCAGTATCCGGTTACCTGATTCGAAGTTACCTCTCTTATAAAAAGAGAAACTAGCCCCGCGGCTTCCAGCTGCGGGGTTTTTTATTGCCAGTGCACTTTGCATCGTTGTTGCGGTCAGATTAACGTTAGCGACAGACGTTAGGGGGAGTAGCCGCAATGAAGAAGTCAATATTCGCAACCTTATTGGTAGGCCTCACGCTGGCTGCAAACAGTGCCAGCGCTGATATTTACACGGACGCGCTTGCCAATGCCGAGCGCCTTGATGCTGATGCGGCTCGCGACGCCGGGCGAAAACCGGCCGAGGTGCTCGCATTCTTCGATATTCGTCCGGGCATGGAGGTACTTGATATGTTTTCCGGCGGTGGCTATTACGCGGAAATCATCTCGAATGTTGTTGGCAAAAAAGGACGTGTTGTCGCGCATTCCAATTCTGCCTATCTTAGTTTTGTCGGCGACGAGTTCAAGGCACGACATGCCGAAGGTCGCCTGCCGAACGTCGAAGTGTTGATGGCCGAAAACAACGAACTGCAGCTCGATGCGAACCAGTTTGACGCGATCACGATGGTGCTGTCGTTTCACGACACCTACTGGGTGAATCCGGAAGGCGGCTGGCCGGAAATAGACCGCCCGAAATTGAACGCTGAATTATTCGCGGCGCTGAAACCCGGCGGAGTCCTGGGTGTCGTTGATCATCATGCGGCGCCCGGTTCATCGTCTGACACTGTCGGTACGTTGCATCGCATCGACCGTGCTATCGCTGTGGCAGATCTCGAGGCTGCCGGATTTGTTTTACAGGCGGAAAGCGAGCTCCTGAGAAACCCGGACGACGACTATAGCCAGGGCGTATTCGCGCCGGGCATCCGCGGCAATACCGATCGGTTTGTCCTGCTATTCCGGAAGCCTGACTGATGCGAGGCGTTTGTCTTGTCGCTGCTTGCCTCCTGGCAACAGCGACCAGCAGCTATGCGGAAGAAGACTTTGCGGAGCTTTCTATTGCGGAGTTGCATGAGCGCATGCAGCGCAATGAACTCACGTCGGAACAACTCGTCACCTGGTACCTGCAGCGCATCGACGAGATCGACAAGGCGGGCCCGAAACTTAATTCGATCATCGAGCTTAATCCCGACGCTCTGAGCATTGCGCGATCCCTCGACCAGGAATGGCAGCAGTCCGGTCCGCGCGGACCGATGCACGGCATTCCGGTGGTTCTTAAGGCGAATATCGATACTGCAGACCAGATGCACACGACAGCGGGGTCGCTGGCGCTGCAGGACCACATCGCACCCGAAGACGCGTTTATCGTCAGTCAATTGCGCGGCGCAGGCGCGGTCATTCTGGCAAAGGCGAATCTTTCGGAGTGGGCCAATTTTCGTTCCACTGCATCGTCCAGCGGCTGGAGCAGCATCGGTGGCCAAACGCACAACCCATACGGTACCAACAGAAACCCCTGCGGTTCATCCAGCGGCTCTGCAGTTTCCGTGGCGGCCAATCTCACGGCCGTCGCTATCGGCACCGAAACCGATGGTTCTGTCGTTTGTCCCGCGGGCATCAACGGGATTGTGGGTATCAAGCCAAGCATTGGACTGGTCAGCCGCAGCGGCATTATTCCGATCGCACATAGCCAGGACACAGCCGGTCCCATGGCTCGCACTGTCCATGATGCCGCGATCCTGCTGGACGCTATGGTCGGTGCGGATGCGAACGACCCGCTCAATGCTGCGTTTGTGCGCGAACCGGGCGGCTTCGCGGACAATCTGTCGAGCGATGCGCTCGAGGGAAAACGCATCGGTGTTATTCGTTCCTATCATGGTGCAGAGAGCGTGCGGCGAGTCGAGTCAATATTGACCTCGAGTATCAGGTCCATGAAAAGAAAAGGCGCGGTTATCGTCGACGACATCTCAATCGACTTCGAAGGCGTGAGTGCGGCGGAAGGAATCGTCTTGATGTATGAGTTCAAGGCTGACCTGGCCGCCTACTTTGAACGCTCGGGTGCACCGTACAGAAGCCTGGCAGATATCATTGCATTTAATGAAGAACACGCAGACACCGTCATGCCATTTTTTGGCCAGGAACGCATGCTGGTCTCGAACGAATCGGGCGATTTGACAGACCACGAGTACCTGGATGCCCTGGATGACAGCAAGCGCCTCTCACAAGCTGCAATCGACGCCGTCATGCTGGAACACGATCTCGATATCTTGATTGCACCGACCAATGGCCCCGCCTGGCTCACCGATCACGCCAACGGCGATTCCTATCATATCGGCAGCTCATCATACGCGGCCGTTTCCGGCTACCCCAATGTCACCGTGCCTGCGGGCTTTGCTTCCGGACTCCCGATAGGCCTGTCATTTATCGGTAAGATGAACTCTGACAAGGCAGTGATCGAAATCGCGTATGCTTTCGAACAGGCAACCCGGAAACGCAAGCCACCCAAATTTTAAGCTCAGACTGAGGCTTCATGTTTAAAGCCATTCGCATTGGCATTCTTCTGTTTATCTTGTTCTTCGTTGCGCTAAGCACCTGGCTAACGCAATCGCGCAGCACGGATTGGAACAACAGCCTGTGGATAAAAATTTATCCGATCAACGCCGACGGCAGCGACGCCAGCAATAATTATATAAAGAGCCTCAAGCTTGAGCATTTCGACGATATTGAAGCATTTATTGCGACCGAAGCTGAACGCTACGGCAAAACCGTCGATCGCCCTTTGCGGGTAGAGTTGGGACTGCCAGTCACCGAGCAGCCGCCACCAATAGGGGCGGAGATTGGAAGGCTCGACGTGATGCTATGGTCTCTGAAGATGCGTTGGTGGGCAGCCAGCGTGGCTGGCGAGCAAGACTCAATCGAACCAGACGTGCGTATCTTCGTCCGCTATCACGAACCCGAAAACATTTTTGTGCTGGAGAAATCAGTCGGCTTGCAAAAAGGGATGGTCGGAATTGTGAATGCGTACGCCAGCCGTCGTCTGCGCGGCCCGAACAACGTGATCATTGCCCATGAGTTCTTGCACACGCTGGGCGCGACCGATAAATATGACCCGAGCACCGGCCAGCCGATACCGCCCGAAGGACTGGCAGACCCGTCAAAATCGCCGTTATACCCGCAAAAAAATGCAGAGATTATGGGTGGCAGAATTGCGTTAGCAGAAGACGACGCGGTTACGCCGAAGAGCCTGCAGTACGCGGTGATCGGACCGTTGACGGCCAGCGAAATTAACCTGACGGATTAACAGTGTGACCGGAACTCATTCACAACACCTGATGTCGTGCAGCGATATTCGCGTCAGCGTGCCGGGACGGATGTTGGTCGAAGCGTTGAACCTCGCTTTGCATGGTGGCGAACTGATCGCGGTGCTCGGCCAAAACGGCGCCGGCAAGACGCTGTCGCTACTGACCCTGGCGGGCCTGCGTGATGCGGATGCAGGCGGTGTGCAAATCGGCGCAACCGATATCAGGAGTTCTCCGCGTGCGCTGGTCGCCCGGCAACTGGCGCTGCTGCCGCAGGACGTGGAGGATATTTTTCCGGCTACCGTCATTGATACCGTGCTTATCGGCCGGCATCCGCATATCGGCAATTTGCGCTGGGAAAGTGCAGAAGACTACGCCATTGCAAATCGCGCGCTGGCAACGATGGGACTAGCCGATCTGGCACAGCGCGATGTCCTGACCCTGTCGGGCGGCGAACGACGTCGACTCTCTATCGCCCAGGTGCTTGCGCAGCAACCGCAGATCTATTTACTCGACGAACCGACCAATCACCTCGATCCGCAGCACCAGCTCGATGCGATGCGCATTTTTCGCGCGGCCGCCGACGCGGGCGCGGGGGTAATCGCGACGTTACACGACGTCAATCTTGCAGTCCGGTTTGCTGATCGATGTTTGCTGCTGTTCGGAGATGGGCGGTGGGAGCTGGGCCCCAGCGCCGACGTATTGACTGAAGAGCGACTTGGGGAGCTCTTCGCAACGCCCATGGAATCCGTTGTCTGGCGCGAGCACACCCTGTTCGTCGCCGGTGACGCCAAGTATTCCTAAACGACGTGCCCGGCAAGTGCCTGCAGATAATGCGGGTGCAGCGCGGCGTTTGCGGCAAGAACCGAGCGTGTTTCCAGATTCGGACTATTGCCATTGAGATCCGTAAACACACCACCGGCCTCGCGCACGATAACCGATAGCGCAGCGATATCCAGAATGTTGACATCGGACTCGATCACGGCCTCGATTTTGCCCGCGGCCAGCAGGTGATAATGATAGAAATCGCCGTAGCCGCGCGTGCGGTCGGCACGCGCGAGCTCCGCACCCAAAGCAGCCCAGCCGTCACTCATCGCCAGCGAGCCAATGTTGCCGGTCGATACGGCGGCGCGGCCCGGGTCAGAAATAGCGCTTACCTGTAACAGCTTGTCATTCAGCCAGGCGCCGCCGCCTTTTTCTGCCCAGGCAATTTCATCCAGCATCGTGCCACAGGAAACGCCGAGAATGATCTCGCCCTGGTGCAGCAACGCGATCTGGGTCGAGAAGAACGGGTACTGTCGGACGAAGGCTTTGGTTCCGTCGATCGGATCAACCAGCCATAAATATTCTGCATCCTGCTGAGACTTGCCGGTCTCTTCGCCGAAGAACCCGTGGGTCGGAAAGCGCTCAAGGATCAGGTCGCGAATGGCGTGCTCACATTCGACATCGGCCTGCGTAACCGGCGTCATATCTGCTTTGGTCGTGACCGTGAAATTGCCGTTGTAATAGGTACGACTGATCTCCGCAGCCGCTTTCGCGGCAGCGAGCGCCGCGCGCAGAAACTCCGATTTATCGCTACCTTTCACGCGCGCAACTATGGCGGCTAGGCGCACAAGAAACAAGCCGGTGCGCGCTGAATCGATTAAGATACTCTGCCGAAACAAAAGCGAAACTCATGGGCAAAAGACTCAGCAAGATCTACACCCGCACCGGTGACGACGGCACAACCGGCCTGGGTGACGGTTCGCGCGTTGCGAAGAACAGCCTGCGAGTTGAGGCCTACGGCACCACCGACGAGGCCAACAGCGTAATCGGCGTGGTGCTGGCCTGTAAGTCAGTGCCGGAAAATATCGCCAGAGTTCTTACCGAGGTGCAGCACGACCTGTTCGAACTCGGTGGCGAACTTTGCATTCCGGGTTACAGCGCCATCGACGATCCGTTTGTTGACCGACTCGAAGCAGAACTTGACGCATTGAACAAGGACCTGCCCGCGCTGGAAAACTTCATCCTGCCGGGCGGCGGAGAAGCTGCAGCCGCATGTCATTTGGCGCGAACAGTTGTGCGGCGCGCAGAACGCCGCACGATCACCCTGGCGGCCGAAGAAACCGTTCGACCCGAGGTGGTGCGCTACCTGAACAGGCTTTCGGATTTGTTATTCGTTATCGCCCGGGTACTCGCACGCGCCGAGAACGGCCAGGAAGTGCTCTGGAATCGTGATCGTTAGTCTGGACCCAGACGCTTCTGCATCAATACCGCATCGCCCGGACACAGCGACGCAAACTCGGCGCTGTTCCGGATGGCAGTCGGCGCAGCGTCGCGCTGCCTGACCGCATAACCGTGTCGCGTGAAGAACGCATCCGCATCCAGCGTTAACAACCAGAGTTCAGCCACGCCAGCGGCCGTGGCTTTTGCCTCAAGCGCTGCAATGAGCTTTGCACCCAGTCCTTTACCGCGATACTCGGGGTCGACAATCAAGGACCGCAACAAGCCAAATTGAGCATACGGCTCAAGGCCGATCATACCGATGGGCCGATCCTGGTCCGTAGCGAGCAGGAATGCGTCCATGCGCACGGCGCTCAGGTCTGCGGTTGGCAGGCCGGCAGCAGCCAGCCAGCGTGTGGCCGTCTCGTAATCCGACGCCCGCGCCGGGCGTAGCTCAATCATGGCGGTCATCACGTTTGTTCCGCGCCTTTTGCAGCGCTGCACACATGGCCTCGCCAGCGCCGATGAGCCGTGGCGTGGCACGACCGATTTCGTCAGCGGGCATGATGTATTGATTGCCGGAGCGTACCGCGGCCAGGTTTGGCCAGCGTTGCCATTCGCCGAACGCGTTGTCGCCGGCGTCCGTACTGGCGAGCATAACTTCCGGGTTGCGCTCGATGACGGCCTCAACTGAAATAGCAGGCGCAAGTGAATCGAGTTCTGCAAAAATATTGCGGCCGCCACAGACTTCAATAAGCTCACTGACATAGTGCTCACCGTTGATCGTATACAACGGCCGTTGGTAGACCTGATAAAAAACACTCACGTCCGCTTTGTCCGCGTTTTGCTCCCGCAGCGCATTTAGTTCGCTCAAAAATGTATCGGCTGCCACGTCAGCCTCTGCCTGGTGCCCGGTGAGTTTGCCGATGCGACGCAAAGCCACCGCTACGTCCTGCAAACTGCGTGTGCGAATGATCTCGACCTGATAGCCGACGCGACGAAAATCTTCCACCACATGTTCGGGTATGCCGCTCTCCCACACGAACAGTGCGTCGGGTTTCAGCAGCGCCAACTGTTCCTGATCCACGGTGAACGCATCGCCGGTAACGGGCAGTTCCAGAGCCGCCGGCGGATAGTCAGAGTAGGCGCTCACGCCAACCAGGACGTCACCAGCCCCGGCAGCAAAAACCAGTTCGGTCAGATTCGGCGCGAGCGAAACGACGCGGGAGTAAACAGTTTGCGGCGGTTCAGGCGGCGGCGTTTCGGTGCAGGCGAGCAGGCCCAAAGCGGCCAGCAGGAGCAATGCCGCTCGGGTCACCGCGTGAAGCCATACAACGTCATGGCTGAAATGATCACCGCCCATATCAACAACGATCGAAATACGAGCCGATTGGCCGCAAACGCACCGCGCACACCGCGTTGAATGAGGCTTTCGTCGTCGTCATCGACTAGCGCCAGCGCTGCGACACCCACTCTGGCGAGCAAATTTTCGTTGTACTCCGGCAAGCTGGCGTCCTGTTGTTCGCTCGGTGCCCGCCAGGCGCCCAGAGCAGCATCGAAATGGCCTGCCGCTGCGTAGCCCAGCGCTGTCAGGCGCGCCGGAATCCACGCCAACCAGCCATGCAGGAGGACCGCGGCATCGCGGTGCCGCGCGGCTGTGCTGTCAGCACTTTCCTCAGACGCGACGGTGGATACAGCGCGGCGGCGAATCAGATCAGTCACGCGGTAGGCCCACGCGCCCAGCGGACCAAGCGGACCAAAGATACCGAGTACGACAAACCAGAAGATGACGGCAAACAGGCGATTGTTTGCGTGCACGCACACGGCCTCTTCGACTTTGTGTATGCACTCCAATTGATCTTCCGGGACATTGCCTTCGACAATTGCCCGCGCAGTTTCCTCGATGCGCTCCTTGTCTCCGTCTTCGAGCGCACTGCAATACTCGTTGACGTCTTCACCGATGTCTTTGGGTCCGAAAGAGAAGAACAAAACGAAAATCGCGAACGCGACGTACGGCAGCCCCAGAACACGATCACCAAGCGCGAGCGAAATCGCAGCGACCGGCAATACCAGGAAAAGCGCCAACAATATGACCGGCAGCAATGCCGGCCAGGTGGCCAGCTTTTGAACCTGTCGGAAACCGGCGTCGATCAGACTGTCGAGCCAGGGCAGGCGCCGCAAATGAAAAAACCGGGTCGCCAGGCGTTCTACAACCAGGCCGAAGAGTAAGGCGATAAGATTCATGGTGAGTCGGATTCTTCCGGTGAGAGTTCGCGGCTGAGCCCATCATACAATCGAAGCCAGTCGAAAGCAGGGCCAGGATCGGTTTTTCGCCCCGGAGCGATGTCTGAATGGGCAGCGATCCGTCTGGCGGAAAGGTCCGGATAGGCCCGCAACATTGAGGCTAACAGCGGTATTAGCGAGTTGTACTGCCGATCGTCGTAGGCGACTTCATCCTCGCCCTCCAGCTCAATGCCGATTGAATGATCGTTGCAGCGGGTGCGCCCCTGAAAGCAGGATTCACCCGCATGCCAGGCACGCGCGCTGAATGGCACGAATTGCACCAGCTCGCCGTCTCGACGCAGCAGCAAATGCGCAGACACCTGCGTGCCACGAATCTCCTCGAAGTACGGGTGACTGTCCCAGTCCAGACTGTTGGTAAATAACTGCTCGACTTCGGGCCCGCCAAATTTTCCGGGTGGCAGGCTGATGCTGTGCAGGATGATCAAATCCACATCGACGCCGTCGGGTCGCGCATCCTGATTCGGACTTCTGCACTGCCGCGCGCACTTGACGAGGCCCGGCTTTTGGTCGATTTCAAACACAGACTGGCTCAATACTTGCTCTGCTCGGATGGAACAACGATAGTCACGTTTGATGGCATTAACCAGACTTTTTATTCGCTCGGAACTGCAACCCGGGCAGGCATTGGAGCTCGACAAAGAGCAGGCGCACTATCTGGGGCGTGCGTTACGCCTGCGTCCCGGCGATGCATTGACCGTCTTCAGCGGCGCGTCCGGCGAATTTTCGGCAACGCTCACCAGTATCGGCAAGTCCGGCGCTGAAGTTGCCGTTGGGGCAGCCATTGAAACCGCAACCGAGTCACCGCTCAAAGTGCATCTGGTGCAGGGAGTCTCGCGTGGCGAACGCATGGATATGGTCGTTCAGAAAGCCACTGAGCTCGGCGTGAAGCGAATTTCACCGGTGCTCACGGAGTATTCCATGGTGAAACTCGAAGGCAGCCGCGCGAGCAAGCGGCGTGAACATTGGCAAAAAATCGCCGAAAGCGCCTGTGAGCAAAGCGGACGCACGCGACCGCCGCTGATCGACGAGCCGTTGCCGCTCAAGACCTGGTTCGGTGCGAAGACCAGCGAGTCGGATGTCGACCTGATTCTGAAACCCGGCGCGAGCACTTCCATGGCGTCGCTGAAAGCGCCGCAGACGAAGGTGTGTTTACTCATTGGGCCCGAAGGTGGCTTCAGCGACACCGAATATGAAGATGCTGAAGTTTGCGGATTCAAGGCCGTGTCGCTCGGCCCACGCGTCTTGCGTACCGAAACTGCGGCGGTTGCCGCGATTACCGTTGCAGAATCGCTATGGGGCGACCTTTGAGCAGATCAAACTGCGTCGCGGTTGCTTGCGGACAGACGCGGAGTAGTTGCATTGCAACGAGGGCGTTGCGTTTACGACAACTTTGTTTGATCTTTCTTTTCGGGTGTTCTCTTCGGGGTCGGCACCAGGTGGACACGACCATATTTGCCGCGGTGCCGCACGTTCAATTGGGCAACAATCTCCTGCACAGCACCCGTCACCACGTTGAGGCTCCCTTGCCGGCAGCCACGAATGTTTTTGCTGCCACCAAACGCGATCACATAGCTATGCCAGTTGGTGCCTTCGGCGCCAGGCGGATGCTCGGCTCGCCGAATAGATACCATTTCGTACGCTACTAGCCCTTCCGGGGTTTCTTCAGTCATCCACCCCACTATAGAACTTGTTGGGCTTCGATGCTTGCAAATGTATGCTCTCTGGTCAGCGGCGGACGCGTAACGGGTTGACTGACAAGGGCTTAGTGCTCGATGTTGTTGGCGCACCTGAACAAAACTGGCACCCGATTCCGATGATAGGGTAGCCTCGCCATTGAAAATAACTGAACAAGTAGAAGGAGTTTCTTTTGGCCGGTGCCAGTCTGTTAGCCCTGTTCGACGATATCGCAACACTTTTGGACGACGTGTCTGTGTTGACCAAAGTTGCCGCAAAGAAAACTGCCGGTGTGCTCGGCGATGACCTCGCACTGAATGCTCAGCAAGTCACGGGAGTCCGAGCTGAACGAGAATTGCCGGTCGTCTGGGCCGTGTTCAAGGGCTCCGCCCTAAACAAAGTGATCATGGTGCCTATCGCACTGGCGTTGAGCGCATTCTTGCCGTGGATCATCACACCGCTTCTCATGCTGGGCGGCGCATTCCTCTGTTATGAGGGCTTCGAGAAAGTTGCACATCGCTTTCTGTGCGACGCCGCAGAAGACGAGGAGCTGCACAAGCAGCGACTCAAGGCGGTGGCCGACAAGAAAGTGGACATGGTGGCTTTTGAAAGCAAGCGTATTCGCGGGGCAATTCGTACGGACGCAATTTTGTCGGCAGAGATTATTGTCATTGTACTTGGCACAGTCCAGGACGTTGACCTCGTTACGCGGATTGCAGTGTTATCCGTTGTCGCTGCCGCAATTACAGTTGGCGTGTATGGCCTGGTCGCCGGTATCGTCAAGCTCGACGACATCGGTATGCACCTTTTCGAAAAGCAAGGCGAGTCGAAATCGATTCGTTTTCAGCGCTGGTTTGGAGCATGGATTCTGCGCTTCGCGCCGAAGTTCATGAAAACGCTGTCCGTGGTCGGGACCGCAGCCATGTTCCTGGTGGGCGGCGGTATTCTGGTGCACGGTATTCCGGCAGCGGCGGATATTTTGCACCATGTTGACACACTGGCTCGCGGACTACCGGTCGGCAACGGAATTGCAGCCGTTCTCGCTGCGATGCTATTCAACGGCCTCTTTGGTGTTTTGTTTGGCGGCTTACTGGTGGGCATGCAGAGCGGTATCAAGCGGTTGCTCCCTGCCAAGTTGCCAGAACCAAAGGCGTGAACATTCTATGCAGACTTTTTCTAGTCACGCAGGCTGAGCGTCTGCTTTTCTCGAAACCTGCCGCTCGTGCGGCTGCTTTAGGGGAGCGGTGAAGGTCTGCAATCGGCCAGAAGCAGCCCGTGATTTCTATGTCATCCAATGTCGGTCTTGTGACCGCACTCAGCACAGAAGCGCGCACGTGAAGTGCGGACCAGTTTCCCGCAGTTTGAACATTCCGGGCCGTACAAGCTGCGACGGTGATGCCAAATCGCATTCACATTAGTCTCTTTGAAGCCGGTCATCTCCTCAAATTTCTGGAGCGCTGGCTCGTCAAACCCCCGACGTAGCGCCTCTTTTAAGCCAACGCCGTGCTCCTCGCGATACGACTTTATGCTCTCTGTATTTTTGCTTAGGAAAGGAACTATCTCGGCCCACTCGTGCTCTTCGAGCATAGGCAGCTCCATCCGACATCGCCAACAGTAGTAATTCTCAGCCATGACAGAGCATCCGGGAGATTGATTTTAAAACTAAAACGAGCGTCCGCTTTGGGTCACAAGCCGTCATATTACCTCAGATTTCTCGACCGGCTGCTAAGCGATGCGAAGCAGCCGCTCAGTTAGCTTCCTAGCGAGCGTCTCAGAACGGCCAGAAGCAATGGTATGGACTCCTCCTCACCTTAACGGCATCGCAATGTGCCAGACTGAAGACGCTATCTATCAGTCAATAAATGAGAAGGAGTCCGTTATGAAGCTTAATAGAGTGGGTGTAGATTTGGCAAAGAATGTGTATCAATTGCATGGTGTTGATCGTCACGGCAAGGCGGCCTGGAAGCGACGCTTGCGGCGTGCTCAATGGCTGCAAGCCTTGTTGGACAACACAGATCCGAGTTGCGAGATTGGTATGGAAGCGTGCACCGGTGCGCATCATTGGGCGCGAGAACTTCAGTCTCGAGGTTACACAGTGCGCTTGATTGCGCCGCAGTTTGTAAAGCCGTACGTGAAGAGCAACAAGAACGACGCTAACGATGCTGAGGCGATCTGCGAAGCAATGAGCCGACCGCACATGCGTTTTGTGACGGTGAAGTGTGTTGATCAACAAGACATCCAGGCAACGCATCGAGTCCGCACCGAACTCAAGGATCATCGCAATGCCAAGGCCAACCAGATCCGCGGTTTGGTGGCCGAGTACGGACTGGTTGCGAAGCCGTCGTTGCTGGCACTACGCCGTGCCATTCCTGAGTGGCTCGAAGATGCCGAGAACTCCCTGACGGATTACTTCCGTTCGTTGTTGCACGGTCTCTGGGACGATCTTCTTAGCCTGGAAGATCGCCTCAAGGAACTCGACAAAGCGATCGAGAAGCTGGCTCGCAGTAATGAAGTCACTAAGCGCTTGCAGCAGCTACGCGGTGTTGGACCTATCGTGGCAACCGCATTGGTTGCGACCGTCGGTACCGGTGAGCAGTTTAAGAATGGTCGGCAAATGGCCGCTTCGCTAGGGCTAACGCCCCGACAAAGCAGCTCCGGCGATAAGCGACGCCTACTCGGAATCAGTAAACGCGGCGACGTTTACATGCGTACGCAGCTGATCCACGGCGCAAGAGCTGTCGTGTCACAAGCAAAGAACAGGGACGATCCTTTAAGTCGCTGGGCAACCGACATCGCAAAGCGACGACATCCGAATGTCGCTGCGGTTGCACTGGCGAATAAAACGGCACGCATGGCCTGGGCCATGCTGCGAAATGAAACCGATTACGACCCCAGCTTGGCCGTTGGCCAAGCGGGATGAAAACAGGAGAACTTCACTAGCGATTGTTTAAGCAAACTGATTGATGGCAAACAGGTCGAACCGGCGTCGGTAGAACCCGTGAACGGCTACGTACTTCGAGTACGAAGAAGCAATAGGGAACCGACGCGCGAATAAACCATTATGGCCCGGCATCAACGTATGCCAACTACAGAGGCCGAATATACGTATGCAGTCGCGCCATGCTTGTCATCATCAGAGTGCTTGCAAAGAGGAGGAGTCCATATACAGCCGTTGGAATCATCAAAAAATCGGCAACGTTAGGTACCTTCTCGCACATTTTCTTGGCGCTCGCGTGTGCAATATTCAAACCACCGCGATCTCATAATTTTGCGCTCAACATACTCTTCGTCATAATTGAAGTCATACTCCGGTTCAACAGCGCACCCAACTTGCATGGCATCGGCATACCTCAACTTCAACAGTGCTAGTCGATTAGAATCGGAGGAAACGTACTTTTCGACTAGAGATTCAAATTTTGTAGGGTAATTGGTTTGAGAAAGTCGGCTCAAGATATCTCTCGCTTCCGCCTCGCTCGCATCTGCAAGACCTGCAACCTCTTTGTAGGAGTGGAACAGTTCCGATCCACAAAGCTCAGCTTGGACGGGGTATTCAAGTTCGTACTCAGCGATGTCTGATGCTGTGCATTTATCAGGGATAATATCCATGCCGTCACCCCAGCCCAAGCTCAAGTTACCAGGCATCGGGTGGGTTGTTTCGTAGCCGATCACCGTTACAAGCTGTCCAGTCCTGAAGTGTTGTTTTAGCCTGTCATTGGCCTCAAAGTATTGACTGCTGCAGTCAGCGCCAACGCCGTGCGGAAATAGCTGGTATTCCTCTCTTATGTCTTCCCGTGCGCTTGAATACTCGCGTATTGGTTCAACTGTGACGCCGAACACTTGCCGACCGTCGAAGGACTCAAGCGTGTGGCCCTTAATCTTTCCGATGATCAGTACGCGAGACTCGCTTTCGTCGATTACTAGGACCCAACTACAAGCGTATGACGGCGCCGGAAACAAATAGACGCCGAACATTAGCAAGACCAGTGATGGTAATGCGTGTTTCATAGACACCTTCCATGTACAAATTGTGTGCCAGTGTGAGCTGGATCGCTTAATTGACGAACGGCTGGTTAGGGTCAGTAGCAGTCCTCGAACAGTTTATCATTCGACGGGCTGCTTACGAACGCTTACCAGCCGCTCATTCTAAATTGGGGTGACCGGCGCCTACCGGCCAGAAGCAGTCATTCGTTTGAGTCTGGCGTCTTCGCCTCACAGGTGCAGAGCTTCTTGACCTGCCAAAGCTCAGCAATACTCCAAGTCTCATAGAGGTTATTGAAGTAGACGCAATTGCGACCCGACAGCAGCATGTCCTGTTCGAAATGGAATGATTCGACGACCTTGTTACCCAGATAGATTCTGACCAGCGGTCGTTCGCCATCAAATTCATAGGTGGTACTCGAAACCGCTTCGGGCTTGACCACTGGGCCGTCGTTTACTTGAACCCGATAATTGAACGGCTTCCACCACGGGCGGTCCGACGAGATGTCCCCATTCTTCTTCCTGACCGGGCTGAAGCACAATGAACCCGCTTGGGCTGGCATTGCTGCGGATTGAGGCCAAACGGTCTGCAAGTCAGCGTCGATCTGCTTGATGGCGCGCTCCGCTCCCGCAACTTCGACAGAGCTACCGACATCGGACTGCTCGTGGCTGTATACAACATGCAGTAGGCATTCCTTGTATGCCTTTACAGCGAGATCGAGCATCAGTTCACTATCCGTCTCGTATTGATCGAGCGAATAAAATGGCTTTTCACAGTCGGCGACCTGCGGAAGATCACCTGCGATTGCGGGTGCCGCCATGCAGAAGATAGCTATCAAGGTGGGCTTATTGAGCATAAATCCGAGTCAAGAATGCGATGTGTGCGAGCGTCTGCTTTGGGTCACAAGCCGTCATATTACCTCAGATCTTTCGAGCGGCTGCTGTGCGAAGTGAAGCAGCCCCTCGATCGGTTACCTGACGAGCGTCTCAGAACGGCCATTAGCGGTCGATCCGGCAGTTATTCAGATAATAAGGTTCGTTGTTTCCGCTGTAGTGCACGTAGCCTAGTGCCTCACTTCTATTCCAGCGGCCGGGGATATAATAGACAGTCA
>JBBKWL010000103.1:0-13156 GCA_037968975.1 Woeseiaceae bacterium
CTACGAACCGAGCGGTCGGGAGTTCGAATCTCTCCGGGCGCGCCATTTAAAACAAAGGGTTAGCCAATTTTTCCGGTTAGCCCTTTTTTTATTTCCGACACTTTTCCGACAAATTCTTCAGCGTTTTTTCCAATCAGCATCAGATTCGGCGTTTCGATCCTGCCACGACTGACAATCAATTCGGCTGCGTTGATGAGCTCGTTGAGTTCCGCAGCCGAGTAATGAGTCGTGATGTCACCGCTGGCATGACCAAGTAACGCTTTGCGTGTTTCCAATGGAACACCGGGGTGTTAACCGGTCACATGGTTTACACCTTATTCGGGACTCAAAATCGAGTTTGTCAATACGCTCGCCGTCTTTTAGCCCACATAGATCAATAACTTACAATGGTTCTCGTGCTACGTTCAGTGCTCCCGGATATGCCCGCGTCAAGGTCTGGTAGAAATGATGATGGCAATTTATCAGCCCGGGAATAATGACAAGACCACTCGCATCAAACTCCCTGTTCGCTTTCTTCGCTGGTTCGTTTCCCGCCGCAACGACTTCCAAAATATTGCTGCCGTCGACCACGACACCGTTCGCGGCATCAGCTTCCGTGCCCGTCCAGACCGCCAGGGGATTCTTGATCCAGGTTCTGAAATTATTCACTTTGTCGTTTCGAGACTGGAGACAGTTTACTCGAGGTTTGAGACTTTCACAGGTTGACCGACTAGTTGCTAGGGTATCGGGCTTGGATCTATTCGTTATGTTCTAATCAAGATCGTTGGCGGCAGAGCGACTGATTGCGCTTCTGCAGCCTATGTCATCGCGATCATCTTTGGTCTCAATTAGGCAGCATAATAACCGAAAGTTTTGTTGATCTGTGTTGATGCTTTTGGCCGCCGTGACCTCGGCAACGGTGAGCCGCAGCCCACCGATCAGGGTTTCGACTACTTCGACGGACATAACGCTTTCCAGATTCCAACCAATCACAACCTCACCAATATCTATTGCGAGAAGATGGCGCTTGGCATGCAGCAAGGTTACACCGCCGATATGTGCGCGGATGAGGCAATTAAATGGTTCGAGCGTCGCGACGACGACAAACCGTTTTTTCCTAATCCGAGTATAATAGAGCTACAGATGTCAATTGAAAAAGGTCACTTGCGATCACGTGAAACAGATCAGGACTACCAGCAATGAAAAGTTTTTTTGCACTCCTGTTAATTGTATGGGCCCAGACGGCAAGCGCCGACTGGTTTGAGCATCTCAAGAAGAATGGAAGTGCCGAAGACCTGTATCGCACGCTCTATTACATGCCGAAAGGTGGCGATCTGCATAATCACCTTGCCGGAGCCGCATTTTCGGAATGGTGGTATGACCTCGCGTTTCAGCAAAAAAAACGCGGCTACGAGTATTACACCAAGGTGCGTATCAATAATTGCGTACCCTATGGTGGCAATGAATATAGCGGTAATTCTTACTATTTGATGTTTGGCAACATTACGCGCCGACACTACGAAAGCCTGGATGACTGCCAGAAACTTGAGTACAAACGGCTGGAAGACCTGAACGCAGACGAGAAAACTGCATGGATCGGCAGTCTTCGCCTCGACAAGCCATATGAAGGTCGTGACGAGTTCTTTGGCAATCACTGGTCAAGATTGTCTGCTCTGGAACGCAACCCGTGGATCCAGGCGGAATTGCTGTATCTGAACATGAAGGCTTTTGGTGACGAGGGTGTTACCTATCTCGAATTGCAAGTATTTATTAAGGGATTTCGAGACGCGGACGATAATGTTATTACTCCCGAGGAAACAACCAGCATCCTGATTGAGCGCCTCAAACAAAAAGACGCGCTGGAGACCGGTGTTACTGTGCGTTTTCAGATTTCATTGATGCGTTTCACGCCCGACGCCGAGAATTCGTTGCGTGAAATTTACAAGTTCGTATACGAGCACAATGACATGTTTGTTGCCGTGAACATGGTCGGTCGTGAGGACAACGACAAGGGATATCCGGCACGCTTTCTCGAAACCTTGCGGGATCTGCGTAGGCAATATAGCGGTGTCAAACTGTCTATACACGCCGGCGAAGTCGACGAACCGAATTACCACGTCCGTGATACGTTGTTGCTGGGCGCCGATCGAATCGGGCACGGCGTAAACCTCATTACCGATGACGATACGATGCGGCTCATGCGACATGGCCCCTATCTTGTCGAAATTAACCTGATCAGCAATTTGCTCCTGAACTACGTCAGCGACTATTCGCTGCATCCTTTTCCGGAATATCTGCGAACGGGAGTTCCGGTCGCGTTGTCAACTGATGATCGCGGCGCGTGGGATTCAACCATGACGGATGAGTTTTATGTTGCGGTAAAGGAATTCAACTTAACCTGGGATGAGATAAAGTTGTTGAGTCGAAATTCCTTGCAACATGCTTTCGTGAGCCCCGCGATCAGGTTGGCGTTATTGGAACAGTACAATGATCGCGTGGAAAAATTCGAGCGCAGTATGAACAAAAACGACGTTGCGAACCTTGGGCCGATGCCAGAAACGCGACGCTTTATTTGCAGCCACTACGAACTTTGCAACTAGGCTTTAGGCAGTGTCGGTCGTTCGAATCTGCACCTCGCCGCCAGACTCAAGACCGGCCCGAAGATTACCTTCGATGCCGTCGCACCGCGATGAGTAGCAATACGGCCAATGCGGCATAACAAGCGCTACTGAATTGCAAAATGAAGTAGTTGTCCGTGGCAACGACGATTTGACTGGTTACCCAGGGACTCACCGCCGTTCCCAGTGTCGCGCCTAGTAGCAATGTCGATACCAGGTGCGCGGTCGGTCGCTGCACCATTTCCGTTGCGTAGGACAACACCACTTTCAACAGACTAAAGTTAGCAAACCCCCAAATGAACGCGAGCACTGGCAAGGCTGAAAGATCGCCGTATATCCAAAGTGGGATCGAAAACAGGCAGGTCATTGTGGCCGCTATCAGTACGAGTTTTCTGACGCCGATCTTCACTACCCACCAGGCGACGAATATTTGCGCGACAAACAGGCCAATCCAAAACAATGTCACGAGCCGGCCGGCCTGGTCCACGGTTGCACCCAGGGTTTTTTCGGCGTAGTTGGGTAGCCACCACAGCATCGAGTACTGGCCGAGCGTGTACAGAAACAATGCGCCGACACACAGCCAATAAGATAACGGCCAGGGTTCTCGAGAATCTTCTGCCGAATCATCCGACCCAACATCCGGAAACCCGGACATCAGCGTCAGCAAGACGATTACTGCAGCGGCGAATGCTACGAATTGGTAAGTGCCGGCCCAGTGGACACCGGCCGCAACAAGGGCCGTTGCAATGCCCGCACACAAAAATCCGGCAACGCTGAAGGATGCGTCGGTTACGACGAACATTGACGCCCGACGTTCAGCGTCATAAGTCCGCGATATGACCAGTGCGGCAGCCGCCAGGCCGAGCCCGCTGCACACGCCGACGACGGCCAAAGCGACACCAATCTTCGTCAGGTCGTTCGTGAAATTGAGTGATAGCAGGCTCGCGAGAATCAGCACGTACACCAAAACGAGTACAAATCGAATACGAAACAAATCGAAGATGAAGAGCGCCGCCGCCGCGCCGGTCAGATTGCCGACGGTGAGCCAGCTAAATTGCGCCGTGACATCGGTGATTGGCCGGTCGAACAATTCGCCCATCGGTCCCGAGATGATGCCAATCGGTGCTAGCATCCCCGACAGGACGAAATATGCCAGGAAGCTGATAAGCGTGATTCGTTTCTTATTGTCTAGGAGACTGGCCATGCGTTCGCAGCAACGATACCAAGATTCGCGCGCACGACCTCTGACCGCTCGCGCACTTGCTGCAGAACTTCCTCCACATCGAGCCCGAGGACGCGGCCGGCTTTGACGACTTTCCTGCCACCGACGAATACCGTGTGCACATTACTTCCGTTCGCCGAG
The DNA here is from genome assembly GCA_037968975.1 of Woeseiaceae bacterium. Taxonomy (GTDB): domain Bacteria; phylum Pseudomonadota; class Gammaproteobacteria; order Steroidobacterales; family Woeseiaceae; genus UBA1847. The sequence goes on from JBBKWL010000103.1 coordinate 3,961, forward strand.
AACACGAGGTTCGAAACGACGTCGTGTGCGGGATAGGAATGGACGCGTTGCAGATCAACTAGCACGAGATCGGCCAGTTTGCCGGGCTCGATCGATCCGAGTTCCTGTGCGCGACCGATCGCCCGAGCTCCTCTTATGGTCGCCATCTCGAGGGCTGTCTCTGCGGTCATCGCGGACGCGTCGCTCCTGACGGCGTTCTGCAACAAACACGCCGCCTTCATTTCAGCAAACATATCGTAGGAATTGTTGTTCAATGCACCGTCGGTACCGAGCGCCACGTTGACGCCGGCGGCGAGCACGTCGGGCAATGGCAAGATGCCGGTGCCCATCTTCATATTGGCCACCGGGCTGTGAACAAGGTGTGTGCCTGTCTCGGCGAGGATTTCGATTTCCAACGGTGTTACCTGGCAGCCGTTTATCAACAAGACATTTGCGCCAAGTGCGTGATGATCACGCGACCATTCAGCGGGTCGGACCCCATACTCGCTGACGATGTAATCGGCGTCCTCACGTTCAGAACAGAAGTGATACACAATACCAATGCCCATGCGCTGCGATGCGGCGGCAACCTCCCGGTAAAACTCGGGGTGCACCGTGTCACCGGCCACACGGGGAACCATTAGGCCAAACCACAGGGAGACCAAACTGTCCTGTGATTGGTGCCATTGCTGCATAAGACCTACTGCATTCGCGACGGTTTGCTGCGCGGTGCCTGGATTGTCCGGGCCTTCGGCCGGTACGATGAATCGCCCTAGCACCGCGCGAATGCCCAAACGACCGACTGCACCGGTCAAAGCTTCGAAATCGTCTCGCGGATCGACATTTGGGCTGACGAAACAGGTTGTGCCGCCACGCAGCATTTCCGTCATGGCCAGCGTATTGGCCAGGACGCCATCAGATGGGTCTCTGGTGGCCAGATAGGGCTCAACCACATCGTCAATAAACGGGATCCAATGCATCTTGTCGCCAAGCCCGCGCAGCAAGGACTGATCAGCATGACAGTGCGCGTCGATCAGGCCAGGAATAGCAACCATGCCTTTGCCATCCAAGCGATCGGCATTCGCATATTGTGTTGCTAGCAATTCGCTTGTGCCGACCGAAAGGATTTCCTGCTGATCGATGGCGATGGCTGCGTCGGTCAGTATCCGACGTTGCTCGTCCATGGTTACTACGGTTACATTGTCGATCAATAACACCGTCACATTCGCTTAGTAATCCTGCTTCCGATAATCATCATACCGCAGAAATCGAAGAATCTTGGCCTCGTAAGGGCATTGACAAGTGACTATGCTCACGGTCATGTTTGTATGCCAGTTTCTCGTCCCACTGAGTGCCGTTTTTCATCGTTGTGTTCAAAGATAGTCTGCTGCCTACGCTCGCAAGCAACGATAGCCATATTTTTGGGTTGGCCTGTCGTCACATGGATCTTATTCTCGGGTCGTATTGAATCGCCGACAACATCGACATGTACAACGTCGTGCGTACTTATCCACTTCCGCCGTATATACGCCGTTTACCCCGATAAATGGCTGTCCCTCCTATTTATTCGTCCGCGTCAGATTGATAGGCATTTTTCGTAGTGAGTAGGTCCGCATAATGTGTAGGGCAGGAAAACATCCACGGCTGGTCCAAGCAGCTCAAGGGCACACGACCAAAACGCGGAGATCAAAAGAAGGCGTTTCCGACAAATTTCCGACATCAGTAGTGCATTGGTGTGCATCGTGGGGCAAAATCGCAACGAACGTCGTCTTTTAGGCCATATAGATCAATAACTTACAATGGTTCTCGTGCTACGAACCGAGCGGTCGGGAGTTCGAATCTCTCCGGGCGCGCCAAATGACAAAGGGTCCCCATCGGGGGCCCTTTTTCATTTTGGGTGTCCTGGATGACGATGAGGACTGCTGTTCGATAAAACGCGCCAGCGTTTTAGACGCCGGAGGCGCCCCGCAGGGGTGAAGATCGCCAATAGGCGATCTGAGTCAATCTCTCCGGGCGCGTACCAACAAAGACTATTTTCGAGGCAAAAGAATAGCTTGGTTTTCGGAATCGATGTGGCATGCGGACCCTGTATTGCTACGTCTGTCCCATTTGCTTGAAGACGGACACTTCAAAGAAATTTAGACTTACCCGTCAAGTTTGCTACTGCAGCATTGTTTTTGGGATAAAGTTGTTACTTGAATTTTCCAAATTATGCAGTTGCAATACACGAGTCGCCAAATCTTCCAGTTCAAATTTATTGGCTTCGTTTAATACGGGTAGATAATTACCTGGTAATGCTTCAATGCCATGTAGGGCACCTACGATGGAGCCAACCATAGTTGCAACCGTATCAGTATCATTACCAATATTGACTGCTGCCAAAATTGCCTTTTCAGGATCATTTCCGCAGCACGCTAATATTCCAAACACCGCAGGCACTGCCTCACTGGCATGCAGACCTGTACCTATGATATCTGCAAGCTCTGACACTGCTGTTTCCCAGGAAGCGTGCTTTTCTCCAATTTGAATCGCTAATTCAATTCTTCTTGCAACACTTGGACCAGCCATCATCATTGCACCATGTTGCTCTGCATAGGAATAACCTTGATCTGCCCCTTTAATTGCAGCTTCCATTACATCTTTTAGTGTAATTCCATCTGAAAGTGCAGCATTTACCGCCGTTGAAATGGCACATGCCCCTGATACTGAAATCACATTATCATGAGTAAAATGCGCTATTTCATACGTCGTAGCTAATAATTTTTCCGGAGTTTTTAATGAAAGCAATGAAGCTGACCAGGCTTTCATTGCTGCTCCATTAGTAGCCGATGCATTGCCATTGTTTACTAGAACAACTTCCTGCGTTGGCTCGCTTGGTTCTGCATTGCCCTGCAAAGACTCACGTGTATCATTGAAAATGCGTTGCATTGCCGCACGGGTAGTTGGACCTGTAAAATTCGGATAGAAAGGGTAATCCATCCAGCGTTTAAACGCTTTTCTCATTACTTCATCATTAACTTCACCGTATTGGTCTAAAGCAGCTTCTAAAATATACTTTCCCTGAGTAAAGTCGTCTGTAACCATACCCGCTTCATTGCAGCGTCCAAAGGTATCCTGTGGCGGTGCAATGAATGTTGTTACCCACCCATCAAAATCAGTTTTTATCTGCTCAATTGTTCTTAATTCCGTTGCCGCGCCTAATGCGTCGCCAGCAGCAGCTCCAACCAGACTACCTAAAACCTTACTATTTAATGTCGACATCTTGACTTTTTTCCACCATGAATTTATTTACTGTTTCTATATCAGGCAATGCGGACATCGCCCCCTTTTGTCCTACAACCAATGCACCACATGCATTTGAAAACTCGATAGCTTCAATCAATTGATCATCAGTCCAGCTTTCCAATGACATAAGTTTACTAATCAAAGCAGCAATAAATGCATCCCCAGCTCCAGTCATATCAACAACAGGAACGTTATACCCTTCAATATGAAACTCAGATTGCTCGGTCAATAAGATTGCGCCTTTTTCTGCTAGCGTAATAATCTTAATCTTTGCAGGCCACTGCTTAACTTCTTTTATCCCTTCGTCAACAGAATCTGTATTGGTGAGAAGTAATAACTCATCCTCAGACATCTTAGCTATATCAGCAATCTTTAAGGCTTCTAGAGTTGTTGGAACTAATAACAACTCGTTGTCCCACATATCAACACGAACATTCGCATCAACACAAACGAGCGAGCCTGCTAATTTCGCCTGTTTTATCGCGAAAAAAGTCGCCTCTCTCGATGAACGCTGAGCGAGTATGAAAGCGCTAACGCAAAGCCAATCACCCCGTTCAAACGCAGGAATATCTGAATTTTTTAATTGCGAATCAGCACTTGGTTTTACCATATGGGTGAAATGTCTTTCGCCTGTACTATTGACTGTGACTATGATTAACCCTGTCTTATAACACTCACTAAAAGACACATGCTGTGTATTTACTTTTTCTTGTTCGAGTTTATCTGTTAAAAATGCAGCAAGAGGATCATTACCAAGTTTAGTAATTAATGCACTTTTGACACCCAATTTTGACAATGCCACTGCAACGTTAGCCCCTGTGCCACCAGGTAATCTCAAGTACTTGTTTCCTTCTGGCATCAAGTCAACTGCAGCATCACCTATCACCCAGCATTGTGGCATATCACGTCCTATTGACTATTCGCCAATTGAAGGTCGGATGAGATTTCATCGTAGTACTCATTACTAATAAAGTATTTACGCATAATCAAACCGATTGCCAGGTGAAAGATTGCAGGAATAACTGTGACCAACAATGCAATTCCGTTCAACGTAAATTCGCTTTGTTCTACGTTCGCTTGATAATTAAAGTAGCTCAATAAATATCCCAGTAATCCACCCGCAACACCCATACCCAGTTTTTGGCAAAATGAAATGCCACCAAATGCCAGCCCTGAAACTCTAATACCTGTTTTTCTATGCCCATAATCAACGGCTTCTGCAATTGATGACCAGAAAATTGGCATATATAGATCTGCAGAAAACCAAATCAGGAACGTAAACACAAAGGCTAGAACGATATCGTCTTGACCAACGGTGAAGTACATTGCAATACAAAGTACAAAAGTCAATATTTGGCTGTATCTGAACAGTTTGATTTTGCAGTAAAATTTGGTAATCCAGGTACTCGCTATCATTGCCAAGATAGAGGCGGTAACACCAGTTGCCAAGAATGGAGAGATTAATGCATCTCCGCCATGCAAATAGTATTTAGCGTAGTAAGTCCCCACAGAGCCTCTTATTACAATGCCGCACATCAACAAAACCAAAACAACACACAAGAGAAGCCACTGATCGTTCCTCAATAACAATTTGGCCTGCTCTTTCAATTTAGTTTTTTCAATTACAGGTTTTATTCGTTCTTTTGTAGTGAAAAAGCAAACTAGAAATAATATTGAACCGAGAATCCCCATTAGGCCCATGGCGGGTTGATAACCATCGCGCATATTCCCATCGCCAAAATATAGAGCTAAAGCGGGAACAACTATGGTCACAAGGAATGCGGCTACTTTTACAAGAACAAAACGGTAACCGTTAGCACTTAATCGTTCTGCCGGGTCATTGGTAATAACGCCAATTAGTGAAATATATGGAATTGTTACAATAGTAAAGATTAAGGTAAGTAGAATATAACTAAAGTAAGCCCAGGCTAATTTGTACGAATAAGCGAGATCTGGAGTGATAAACGCAAGATAGACAGCCACACCGAAAGGTATGGCAAACCACAGCATGAACGGTCTATAGTGACCATGCTTACTATTACACTTGTCTGTGATCACTCCCATTACCGGGTCCGAAAACGCATCGATCAGACGCACTACGATAAACATGATGCCCATATCTGCGGGGTCTAATCCGTAAATATCGGTATAAAAATATGCAATTATGAGTTGCATTGTGATCATGACAATGTTCACTGCCATATCACCTGCACCAAATCCTAATTTTTCTCCAATACTAAGTTTCATCTCGCTCATAAAGAGAACCTTATCGTTTACCTTGCAACTTCTACCGTTCGCTATGTTGGCTTGCGGAATCGCAATGTCATGCGATCTGATTCGCCAATGGCCAGGGTGTCTGGGTTGTCGGTTGTTGATGGCGGCAAACGCCAAACAACACCGTCGACTGGGTCGTTCGGATTGGCGTTAATCTCACTGGCTTCTTCCAGTACGAACCCAGCCCGTTCGAACGCGGCGACAACATCACTCTGTTTCAAGTATCCGTTATTGCCGGTGACAAACTCGGCGTCAGCATCTTCCGGGGCGCGGTGTTGGACCACACCAGCTACACCGCCGGGTGCAAGCAGATCGAACATTTCGGACAGAGCTGAATCGACAAGCGGTTCTTCAAACCGAAACAGGTGGTGCATTGCCCGAATGAACAAGATCGCGTCAGCCTGACCGTTCTCTTCATCAGGAACATCGTCAATCGCGTAGCCAACAATCGGTTGAGTGGGCTCAATTCCTTCAATGCTCATATACCGGGCCATCTGCGAAATATCACCAGCGAATTTTTCGCGACTGTCTTCATTCCAGGTGCTAAACATCTGAACCCAGAGGCTTTCCGGATAGGTCACGCCGATCATACGGCCCTGCTCGGCGGTGAAAGGGGTCAGGATCTGGGAGTACCAGCCGCCATTGCCGGGAAGTACCTCAACGATTGTCATGTCCGGTTCAATTCCGAAGAAAGACAGCGTGTCCAGCGGATGACGCCATTCATCACGGGCCCGATTTTCGTTTCGACGCTCGTCGGCGATGACGTCCGCCAGACTGGCGCCGGCCGCCTGACTCTCTTCTGCCAAATTCGTTGCGACTGATGTGGACTCAGTACCGTCGGAACAAGCGACCAAAATCAGCGCCAAGACGCTGACAATACTCAAAGCTTTCATGACTTCCTCCTGAAAAATCGTGTCATTATCGATGTTCGAATAGCGAACGTTGAATGCTAAGGAACGTTATCATAGAAGCACCAGGTTCTGTTATTTTCGGCCAGCGCCGCTTGGAACCTTTTGGCAACCGGACAATACATGCAATCCATCACCGACCTAATCGCCAGATTACCTAAAGCCGAACTTCATATTCACCTGGAGGGCTCGCTAGAACCTGAATTACTGTTTCAATTGGCTGAACGCAATCGACTACCTTTGGTCCATGACTCGGTAGACGCGCTGCGAAGCGCGTATGTGTTTTCGAACCTTCAGGAATTCCTCGATATCTACTACGTCGGTATGCAGGTACTGCAAACGGACAGCGATTTTTACGATCTGGCGATGGCCTACTTTCGTCGTGCGATTAGCGACAACGTCGGCCACGCTGAAGTGTTTTTTGACCCACAAGCACACGTCAGCCGCGGCGTGCCGATTGGCGCCGTTGTCAGTGGCATAACAGGCGCTGTGGCCGATGCGCGTGGCCTTGGCCTTAGCGTGTATTTGATTCCGTGCTTCTTACGTCACCTATCGGCCGAAAGCGCTCAAAATACTCTATCCCAGTTGCACCCGTATCTTGACAAATTTCACGCGGTCGGACTCGACTCGAGCGAGTTAGATAATCCACCGTCACAATTCTGCGACGTATTTGAACGTGCGCGCCAGTACGGCCTGAAAACTGTTGCACATGCTGGCGAAGAAGGTCCGCCGGACTACATTTGGCAGGCGCTTGATTTACTCCAAGTGGATCGAATCGATCACGGTAACCGAGCTGTCGAGGACAAAAAGCTAATAAGCCGATTGGCTCAGAGCGGGACACCACTCACGATGTGCCCTTTGTCGAACCTGAAGCTCGGTGTTGTCAATAAACTTGAAGAGCATCCTTTAGGCAACATGCTCGAGGAAGGGCTGGTCGTTACAGTAAACTCAGACGACCCAGCGTATTTTGGTGGATACATTAACGAGAATTTTTTACAGGTCGCTGAGGCACTCCAATTGAGTGCCGAGCACCTTATTTGTCTGGCGAGAAATTCATTCAAAGCATCCTTTCTTCCGGCCGAGGAAAAAGTGTTCTGGCAAAACGAGATTAGTGCGCTCGAGCAGGAATTGACGAGTTAGCCACCGTTGGTAACGTTCCGTCAGTCCAAGTACTCTATCTATAGTCATTCTGCGCCTGTTTCGCTAGACTCAATGATGTCTGCGGTCGCAACAAGAAGGATCATGAAATGAAGAATTTCTCCCTGTCGCGCCGGCAGATATTAGGCAGCAGCGCCGCTCTCGGGCTGTCGACACTGATCGCGCCAACGATTGCGACGGCGGCTGCTGGTCCCCAAAAGCAGGTTCCCGGAATTCAGCTGTATACGGTCCGCGCATCGATGGCGAAGGACGTGCCCGGTACGTTGCGAGCCATCGCCGGCATTGGTTATAAGGAAGTCGAATTTGCGGGCTATGGTGACCATTCTCCACAGCAGGTTCGCGGCCTCCTTGACGATCTGGAGCTCAAATCACCGAGCTCGCATGTGGATGCTGTAACTATTCGCGAAGATCCTTTGTCGCTGATCGAGATGGCGACTGCTGTTGGCAATGACTATCTGACCGTTGCATGGCTCGACCCCAAAGACCGTCAGAGTCTCGATGACTACAAGCGTTGGGCGGAAACCTTTAATCACGCCGGAGCGGTGTGCCGCGAAAACGGCATTCGCCTTGCGTATCACAATCACGACTTCGAATTCCTGTCGATCGATGGTCAGATGCCATTTGATATTTTGTTCAGCGAAACAGATCCGGCATTGGTCGACTTCGAACTGGATATGTTCTGGGTGCGGAAAGCCGGGCAGGACATCGTTAGTATCCTGAACAAGGCACCAGGCCGATTCACGATGGCGCATATCAAGGATATGGACGAACACGGCAACATGGTGGAGGTCGGCACTGGCGTCATCGATTTCGAGAGTATTCTCGGCAACGAGGCAGCGATCGGACTTCGTCACTTGTTTGTAGAACACGACGAGCCGTCAGATCCGTTCAAATCTGCAGCAATCAGTTACCCAGCGCTGGCATCTATTCTCGAATAGCTCAATCCAGCCCCAGGCCCACGGGATAACAAATCCAAGCTCATGAGCCGGACTATCTTTACAACCTGAGACAGGAATAATGTTCAACGCAACCTCGGCGCGACTAAGCGCAATGATGTTCCTCCAGTTTTTTGTATGGGGTGCGTGGTACGTCACGATCGGCAACTATATGGCCGCGCAGGGCATGGCCGACCTTACACACTGGCCGTACACCGTAAATCCCATCGCTGCCATCATCGCGCCGTTCTTCCTGGGGTTGGTTGCGGATCGCTACTTCGCGGCCGAAAAAATTCTCGGTACCCTGCATATCCTCGGTGGACTTATCATGTTCGCGGTGCCGCTGGCGACGGGAACTCCCAGTTTGTTCATTCTGCTGCTGCTGCTCTACAACCTGTGCTACATGCCAACTTTGGGCCTGTCCAACTCGCTGGCGTTTCACAATATCGAAAACCAGGAGCGGCAGTTCCCGATGATCCGCGTATTCGGCACGGTCGGCTGGATCGCTGCCGGTCTTTTCATCGGCTATGTCCTCGGTCAATTCAGCGGTGAAGAGTTGCCCGACCGGACGCCGTTGCCGCTCTATACGACGGCGATTGCAAGTCTGGTGCTTGGCGCATACAGCTTCACGCTGCCACACACACCGCCACCTGCCGC
>JBBKWL010000104.1:0-105607 GCA_037968975.1 Woeseiaceae bacterium
GCAGCGTATGATTTGCGATTAGTTCGCGATTGGAGAATATTCGTTCAAGAATGTTACTGGCTTATTGGCAATACACATATATTTAATGTCACCTTCTCCAACTACGAACGAAACATTATGGCGGGGAAAAGACATTGATTTTTTTAGTCCCTCACTGTCTATACTGACGGTGGTAGGCTCCCCAAGCTTTTGTGAAATATCCACCTCTCTGTTGTTGATTCCAAGACCAATCAGCTTTATATCGCGCGCGGACGCTTTCGACGGTGCGCCCTCGTTCAGCAACATCTCTTTCAATTCGCCTTGCTAACGCAAGGTCAAGTTCAACATCTATGAAGACGTTGATATCTGCAACCACTTCCAGAAGTGATCCGGGAAACAGACCGTCGACGACTATTACTTTTGTCGCTACTACAGTTTCGTATCCTGCGCGTTCGCTGATAGTAAAATCGTAAATAGGGACTTCAGCTTCGCCCTCTTCGGATAATATTGAAAGGTGCCCTGGGGTACAGGGCAGTGCACTGTCAATTAAAGAAGAGTCCGGATAGATCGGGGCGAAAAAGGAACCAAACTGCGTTCGAATACTTCTGCTCTTGCAATTGGTTGTCTTTTGGTTTCAAGATCGGGGGGTATAGATTTGCAGCGGACTGGGGCCATCAATGAAAAAAGAAAAACGTAACAATCTTCGCTTCGATAGTAAAACAGCCTATATTCCGCCGGATGAAGCGACCAAAGCTGTAACGCCGCCGATCGTGATGGCGTCCAGTTTTCAATATGATAGCGATATCTTTCAGCGTATTGTTGACGGTGCACGCAAGGACGTAAATATTTATGGCCGATGCGGTAATCCCAGCGAATATCAGTTTGAAGATCAAATGATGGTCATTGAAGGAGCGGATGCCTGTCTTGCTACGGCATCCGGTATGGCGGCAATCTCAGTAACGCTTCTTGGCCTTCTCAAAAGTGGTGATCACATCGTCTGCGACTGGACCACATATAGCTCAACTCATGAGATGCTTGATCACCGATTAACGGATTATAATATCGAAACCACCTTTGTTGATACGGCGGATATGGCGGCGATCGAGGCTGCAATCCGTCCTAATACCAAATTGATATATTTTGAAACCATCGCCAACCCGTCCATGAAAGTGGCGCCTATCGCGCCTATTGTGAAGATCGCACATGACCGGGGAATTGTTGTTGTGTGTGATAATACATTTGCCTCTCCTTATGTAATGAGACCGCTGGATTTTGGCGTGGATATTGTGGTGGAAAGCGCAACAAAATTTATCGGCGGCCATAGTGATGTGATTGGCGGGGCAATATGCATGAAATCGGAATTGCTCCCGGATGATTTTCTCGAGCAAATTCGCTGGAATACTATGGTAAAACTGGGTGCACCGCTTGCGCCGTTTAATGCCTGGATGCTGGGGCGCGGTATTCAAACTCTAAGTGTTAGGATGGAAAGAGCCTGTCGCTCTGCGGCTACCCTTGCTGCTTATTTTGAAAACCATCCCTCGGTGAAGCAGGTATGGTACCCAGGCCTTGAAAGTCATCCTCAACATCATATTGCCAAAGAACAGATGCCCAAGTTTGGAGGTATGCTCACTTTTGAAGTTGAAGACGGTAATGAAGCGCTTAAGGTGCTTGATAATCTTGAGCTTAGCTGCTTTTCCGCCAGTCTTGGCGGGGTCAGAACAACCACGCAAATTCCGGCATTGATGGCATTTCTTGATATTCCAATTGAGCAGCGACTTGAAATGGGAATCCGGGACGGAATGATCAGAGTGTCTACAGGGCTTGAAGACGTAGAAGATTTGATCGCTGATTTTGATGCGGCGCTTGCCCTTTTGTAGGAAGTAAAATTCTGTGCAATTAAAAAGGAGCCTTGGTTTTTGGGATGTTTTTGCCATTGCACTTGGTCAGGTAATCGGCTCGGGAGTTTTGGTGCTTATCGGTATCGGGATTAGTTTTACCGCCTATGCTGTACCCTTTGCCATTGTTCTGTCGGCAATATTTTCTATCATCAAACAACTGCCCGTAGTTTTTATGGGCTCGGCAATGCCCGCGACTGGCGGACTTTACGTGTATTGCAAACGTGTTTTAGGGCCAAAGGTTGGCTTTTTCTTTCTCGCGCTTTTGATTGTCACTTACTTTCTTATTGCTTTATTCGCATTGGGTTTTGCTGAATATGCAATCGCCTTATTGCCGGATTTAAACGCGAAATATGTTGCACTCGGTGTTTTGCTTACTTTTTATATTGTTAATCTGTTGGGAATTCGACAGGCTGCTGCAATTCAGAAAGTTATGATTGCCTTTCTTCTTTGTGGGTTATCCTCGCTCATTTTCTTTGGAATTTTAGAGGTGGATTACACCAACTTTACTGATCAGGAAAAACTGTTTCCCGACGGTTGGTACGGTTTTGGAATGGCTTGTGTTCTAATGTCTTTTGCCACCGGGGGTGCTTATTACGTCTCCGAGCTTGGTGGCGAAATGAAGAATCCACATCATGATCTTCCCCGCGCGATTATTTACAGCACGCTTCTTGCGGCCTTTTTCATAGCGACCGTGTCGATTGTCGCAGTTGGTATATTGCCAATTGAACAAACAGCAGGAAAGACATTAGCTGAAGTCGCAAGAGTGATATTACCGCCTTCTCTCTATGCTGCTTTTATAGTTAGCGCGGCACTTTTCGCATTCGCAACCAGTATTAATTCGACATTTTCCTGGGCGACAAAATCAGTGATTATTGCGTGTGAAGACGGTTGGCTGCCCAAAAGGTTGGCTGTTGTTAACAAAAGATTCAATACGCCACACATTATGCTCACTATTATTCTGATCATTGCATCAATACCGATACTCGCCGGTAAAGATATGCGATATATAATTATGCTGGGTAGTGGGCTTGTGTTTATTTACGATATCGTACCATTACTTGCGGCATTTTATTTTGCCAGGAAATTACCTGAAATATTTGCAAATGCGCGCATCCGAATGTCTGAGAAAATGGTAAAAACGATAAGTGTGATTGGCATTCTGATATTACTTGTTCAAGCGAACCTTGCCTTTTCAGATATCGATAATACTGGCAGACTGATGATAGTCGGTTACATAGGTATGGTTATTATTTATATTCAAAAGAGATCAAAAATTATGGGGATTGGTGTTAAAGATGAGTAATCTTAGTTAGTAAATCTTTGATGGGTTTTGCGTCGATGATCAACGGACGGGTTTTCGCTTCGTCCGGCGGCGTCTCGGTTCAGATGAAAAGAGCGTACCAGCTACGGTACACACCAACAAAAAACAGGGCGCTTACAGCCCAATTTAGTAGAGATTTTAAGTCGCGTTTTCGGGCCTCGCGTTTCCAGATGTTGTCGGTCATCTCAGCTCTTCCGTTGTATCTATTTTCAGGGACTCGAGCGTTAATTCTCCCAAATTGCCTGGTCCAGCTCTTGTTAATTGGCATCAAGATGTATGCCGAAGCAGTCAACAACGGCCAGTCAGCCATTGCGGGGCTTTCGGGGGTAAAGCGGACGCTCGTTACATGGTTAATGTTGGCTAAATTGTTGGGTCAAGAACAATGTGGATTGATTCTAGTACTCGTATCAATCGGTTATGCATAACATTGGCGGAGGGGCCGTCCGCTGCGAATTGGTCCTTATTGTCTGTCATCTGTCGCCTTATGGTCTGGGGTTCGACAAGCACACGGTGCCCTGCCAGAGTCATTGGGCGAGCACTTCGCCTAAACAATCAGGGGGTTAGCTGATTCGTTAGCGATGGAAACGCTGTCCCGAGGTTGTCTGACCAGTGAATTAGATCGTTCTCGTACTGGTTCCAATTGCCACGCAGGCGGTCCACCACAAAAAAGGGGTCAGAGCCAAATAGCTCTGACCCCTTATTAACTTCAGCCTGTCAGTCTTTCTCTGCGAGCCGCTCGCGCACAACCGATTCGAGACCTGTCATGCCCGCTGCACGGCCGTACGCGATAGCCTCCTCGTCGGCAACGCCATGGTTGCTCTGGCCTAACGCCAACAAGGCACCAACCCGATTACCGCTGCCGCAGTGGACCAACACCGGGCCATCGTAGGACGACAACATCTCCGCCAATTTGGTGGCGTTTTCGCGGCTGATCGAACTTGCGCCACTCACAGGCAAATTGATGTAGTCGAGGCCCAGGCTCTCGACCACAGCCGCTTCGTCAAGCCCACGATCCTCAGTTGGGCCGCGAAGATCAATCACGGCCACGTAGCCTGCCTCTGCAAATATCGCCAATTGTTCTGCATCCGGCTGACCGGCCGAGGTGATACCGTCTACGGGTCTAAGACCCTGACTTGATTCGACTGACGCCAGGTCGACATGCATTTCTGCCATATCATCAGCACCAGCGGCCGCAAAAACGACCAGAGTTACCAGTATAAAGACTCGTAATTTCTGCATGATTCAATTTACTCCGCCAGTGTCTCAACGCCTTCCATAACAACGCCGTCTTCTGTAAAGCGTACGTTAACAGACATGCGATCGAACATAGCCGCCATCGCCAGCATCACTTCCTGAGTTGCCTGCTGCATTGCCGGCGACATCGGGTTGTCCTCGTCTTTCTGAGCCTCTGCCATTGCTGCGCCTGCGAACGCATAGTAACGACCTGCATCCATGCTAAAGCTGAAGAAAGTGCGATCGTCCGGAGTGTCCGCTGTCAACATGCCCCCCAGCTTCGATTCCGCGCCATTGCCAACCGACATGGCCACGGCGTCGTCGTTCATCGCGACGTACACATCCCCGCCCATCATTTGCGCTTGCGGCAAATTCAGAAACACGGGCTTGCCGTCCGGCTGCAGATTCAGCCCCGCGAGCTCAGGACTGAACATTGCGCCCAATGAAACCATCGCTGGAGCGTTATTCATTGCCAGCAGAAACCGGCCGTCAACGGATGTTGGCGGTGCCTGCGTGGCCATGTTGAGACCTTCAATGTTCTCAATGAGCGCAACAAATCCACGAAAGTCATAAATCATAGGCATAACGGGTTGCTGTAATGCCGCACGAGCCTGCTTGACGCCCTCATCCATCGCGGCAAAGTCTTCACACATGTACGGGTCCGCTTCGAGCACATCCAGTTGGGTTGCCACAAAATCACGTAACGCTTTGACATCGAGACTCATGCCGAAAGACGCCAATCCGCCCATATCCTTGCCAAGACCCGGAACAGGCGCTGTCAGTTGCGCCATGCCGTCTGCAATGTCGCTGCGTAACTCAACCACAACTTTGGATTCGAAACGCTCCGGGGAAATGCCTGTGTAACCCATTACCATGCGCGGAGCGATACCTGCCAGCGCGCGAATTTCTTCGCGGCACACAGCGGAAATCTCGTCTTGATCGTCCATCAGCGCGATGAGGTCCACGTCCAGACCGCTTGCATCGCCCGTCAGCGTGTCAACCATTCTCGCAACATCGACAAAGCCGATGAAGTAGTCTTCAAATCCGTATTCGTCTGCGATCTGCTGTAACTTTCCGGAATCTGTGATGTTGGCGGGCGGCGCAGAAAATCCAAGCAGCGTGCTCAGTTGGGCATCGTTGAAATTGGCCGGAGCGACAGAGATCACGACTTGCTTATCCAGAACAGCGACCAGCAACTTGAATTCTTGGGCTGATACATACCGCACGGAGCTGCCGGAAATCTTCGCGATGTCCATTTTTTCGCCGGCTGACTCTTCGATTCGAACCAGAGCGGCCTCGAATAATGCGCCGTCGGTAACCTCCATTCGCAGTACAGGAAGCATCCCGTTGCCATACAAAACCGATCTTGATTCGCGGTCAAAACCTGCGCCGCGAAGTCCCTCAATGGACATCAAGGAAGACAACTCTCCAATGACCGCGGTCGCTTTAGACGCATCACCGGATCTCTCGCCACCTGCATCCACTTCTGCAGTGGTCATGACGAGTAACTCCTGCATTATGGTTTCGTAAGCGGCAAGAATGCGATCGATGCTTGGCTCCAGCTTGTCCATAACGTCTTCAGGCAGAGGCGCGATGCTGGCGAGTAAATAGGGAGAATCCGCAGGCACGTAATCCAAAATGGCTCCTGCCGCTTTGACGTTGGCTGAACCGCCCGACTCGTCGTCCGAATTGCTACAACCGAATAGCGCCAGAGCGGCGAGGATCGTAGCGAAAACTATCTTTGTGGTGATTGATTTGAACATTTGGGTGACATCCTTCGATCTGAATACAGAACTGAACAAAACTGCAGTTCCCCCCATAAATTCGGGCACTGGAGTCCTGGTGAGTCGGGTAGCTGGGTGTACGGTCTTGAATTCGAGCCAATCTGCGTCGGCGGCCGTCGTGCGCTGATTATACTCAATGTTCGCCGACTTGCACCACCCCGGACCAAGGCACCCACAATTTCGCAATAACGGTCAAATTGCACCGCAAGAATCACGCGCTTAGACTGCCAGGATGTCGCTGTCGATTGAAAATGTGACGCCGAATGACCTGGAGGAAATTCTGGCCCTGAATGAATCGGAAGTACCGCATGTCGGTAGCGTCGACCTTGAGCGAATGCGGTGGTTCGCCGCCAACGCGAGTTACTTTCGGGTTGCTCGAACTGATAGAAAACTGGGCGGCTTCCTGATCGGGCTAAGGCCTGGCACAAATTACCAAAGCTTGAATTACCGCTGGTTCTGCGACCGTTACGACGACTTCGCTTATGTAGATCGTGTTGCCATTGCGGCTGCCGGACGGCGTCTGGGGATGGCATCAAGCCTGTATGCCGATTTTGCCGCAGCGATGCCCGCGTCGGTCAAAGTGATGACCTGCGAAGTTAATATCCGACCTCCCAATGCAAGCTCAATGAAATTTCACACCCGGCTTGGCTTTCGCGAAGTGGGTACTTTGAATAGCGAGGACGGCAAAAAACAGGTCGCGCTGCTTCTGAAAGAGCTTTGATCGATGCAAATCTTCACCCGACTAGTGAATGCTGTCCGGTGTCGCATGGACCGCCGGATCGAACTTTTCACCGGCAGCAATAGCAACAGGTAATCGATTCTGCGGGGATGCGACCGGGCAAGTTGCGAAGTCATTAAACGCACACGGTGGATTGTAGGCGCGATTGAAGTCGAGCCAGGTCGTTGCGCCTTCGGCAGGAACATCCGCGTACAGGAATCTGCCAGCAGGATAGGTTTCCCGGCCACTGGTTCGATCTCCGAACACAAAAAACAACTCGTCACCCGACGCGTACGCTTCAAGTTGCAAACGCTGGCCGTCGAGTTCGAATTCGACGACACCGGGTGATTCCGGCTGCCAGCCGAGGCCAACGATAACGGTGTCAACCTGCAGGACTTTAGGCGTCTCAAAGCGCTTCAATGTTGCCGCGACGCGCAGCTCCGGATCTATCGGGTAATACTCAATTGGTGGAAATGCAGCGATCGCAGGATGATCGAAATCACGTAGCCGGAGTGCAAAATTGTTGTCGCGTTTTATGATCGTCCAGGCGATTGAAGCATGCGTAATCGTCACCGGCGCAGCGGTTGTATCGTCAGCAATAATAATTGTGCTTACTGGTGCGCCATCCGAATAAACGTCTACGCCGTCGGTCACGCGCAAGACGACGCCATCGGAAGTAACTTCGAGAGCGCCAACATGGGCTGCAGCTGCTGCGGGAAAAACGATATCGTTGTCATCGCCCGAACCGATCGTGACAGCCCCCTCTTGCAGCCAGTACAGGCCGGCAAGATTCAGGTAGCCCTCTGGCCCCTGCAATCGTTCAAGGCGCGCCGCGCGCCACTGCAGATTTTCGGCGGTGTATTGTTCAAGGTCGAACGGTTTTTCCGCTACGTCGCACGCCACTATTAGCGCAGCCGCAAAAAGAAACAGCAGTTTAGGCATCGATTTCACCTCGAATCCAGTCCTGATACCCGATTCATCGTGCAGGGATCTTGCCTCGACCGCGGTCGACCCGCAAGATGCGTCGCATGAATGACACCGACGATCCCTCTTCGCTCGCTTACACCAATCTGCAACCTGAACAAATTATCGCTGCCCTGGAAGACTTTGGCTATCGCTGCGACGGCCGATTCCTGGCGCTCAATAGTTACGAAAATCGTGTTTACCAGATCGGCATCGAAGACGAGCCCCCGGTTGTTGCCAAATTCTACCGGCCCGCACGTTGGAGTGATGCACAGATTATGGAAGAACACAGTTTCGCTCTGGAACTGGCAGCCGGGGACCTGCCCGTCGTCGCACCCATAGCGCATGACGGAGAAACCTTACTTAAGTCGGCAAGTTTCCGGTTCTCGGTTTACGAGAGCCGCGGCGGTCGCGCACCGGAACTCGACAATTATGACATGCAGCGTCAACTTGGACGATTCATCGCCCGTATTCACCTGATCGGAGAAACGCGCGAATTCAAAACTCGTCCGTCTGTTGATATTGAAAGTTACGGCATCGCTTCCAGCGAATACCTGCTCGACCACGAATTCATCCCATTCGAGCTCGAAGAAGCGTATGTGGGTGTCTCGGCACAGGTACTCGACGAAGTTGAAGCCTGCATGGAGCGAGCCGGCCCTGTGCGCCAGTTTCGTGTGCACGCGGACTTTCACCCGGGTAACGTGCTGATTGCCGGCGACCGTATTCACATCGTGGACCTCGATGACGCTCGGCGCGGACCCGCTGTGCAGGATCTCTGGATGTTCTTGTCCGGCGACCAACAGGAACAAACCCCGCAACTGGCGGCCCTGCTTGAAGGCTATGAAGAGTTTCGCCACTTTGACGCGCGCGAGCTCCACCTGATCGAGGCATTGCGAAGTCTGCGCATAATGCATTATGCCGCGTGGCTCGCGCGCCGCTGGAGTGACCCTGCCTTCAAGATGGCGTTTCCGTGGTTCGCTGGCCAGCGCTACTGGGATGAACATATTCTGGCATTGCGTGAGCAAACCGCGCTGATGCAGGAAGCACCTCTGGAATGGCAGCCACGATAGGGGCATGCGTATATTGATCTGGCGGGCGGGCCGATCTACAGTCAATTAGCAGACAAATCGCGGCTCTATCGTGGAACTCTGCTACCTGCAGGCGCTCTGATATAGAGATAATAGGACGAGATTTTGCCGGATACATTAAATTGAACAGGTCGATACGCTTTAGCCTGACAGGGATCCTGTGGTGCGGGCTTCTGTCAGGTTGCGGGTCCAATGTCGTGCTTGAAGCGCCGACAATCCCAACCCCGTTGATCAATAAAATTCCGGCTTCCGTTGGGCTACGCATGCCGCCCGAGTTCGATCACTTTATTCACGAAGAGGAAATCATCGGTCGCGAAGAATGGTCAATTGACCTCGGCAATTCAAATGCGGCGCTATTCGAACAGTTATTTGGTTTCATGTTCGAAAAAGTGACTATCCTGAAGAGCGGCGACGACCCGGAACAGTTTGCTATCGATGCGTTGATCGAACCGAGTATTGACGCATTCGAGTTTTCGGTGCCCAATCAAAGCAAGACCGAAGCGTTCGCTGTATGGATTCGCTACCGGATAAAAGTTTATGACGGCGACGGGGATCAGGTGGCTAACTGGCCCGTGAGCGCCTATGGTAAGAGCGAGACTGAATCCATCAGCGGATCGAAAGCCTTGCAGCGTGCCGCAGTGCTGGCAATGCGCGACGCGGCTGCATTGATGATAATGAAGCTGGATGAGGCAACCGGAATCAGCAAGATCGTGGAAGCCAAAACCGCGATGAGCAAGAGCGCAGAAGTACCTGCGACGGAGGAACTCGAAAATGACAGCGAATAACAAATACTCGCGGATCTGCATCTTCGCGCTAACCACGATAGCGAGCGTTGGTTGTGTTACCTCGCGAGTCGAAGATGCCCGTGAGAATCAGACGGGTATTAATGCAGGCGAAGCCGTGGTCGTAATGGCCAAAAGCTATCATCTCGGCAACGAAACTGAAGAAAAATACATCCAGTGCGTCGAAAAGGCGCTTGGCAAAGGATCGGGCGGGTTGAGAATAATACCGCACAGGGAATTTGTAGACTCGCTCTTCCCGTGGTTTGAGCCGCGCACAGCCCCGGCAGAAACGAAGCACTTACCGAAATTAATGGACTATCCGGGCGTCGTGCAAAAAATTGCTGAGCAAAAAGTTCGCTATATCATATGGCTGGACGGCGATACCGAACGAGTAGCCGGTGGCGGCAGCCTGTCTTGTGCTGCCGGACCTGGCGGCGGGGGCTGCTTCGGTTTCGCATGGTGGCAGAACGACGCAGATTATGAGGCTTCCGTATGGGATCTTCAGGAACTCGAATCTGCCGGCACCGTAACAACGGACGTCAGCGGTACGTCTTTCTTGCCGGCATTGGTGATTCCTATTCCGCTAATCGCAAGAACGCAAAACAAGGCCTGCAAGTCACTTGCCGGACAATTGCAACAATTTATTTCCAGCGATGAAGACAGCGTCTGACTGGCTAGTCAGGCCGCCCTGCGCGAATAAACGCCTTCCGATAGAAATCGGATTGCAAAGATCCGACACTAACAACCCTGCCGCTGGATGGCGCATGCACGAACTGGTTGTCGCCAATGTACATGCCGACATGCGACATTTTTCCCTCGATGCGAAAGAAAAGCACGTCACCGACCTGTAGTTGATTTCTCGAGACCGGCTGGATACCTGACCAAAGTGACCCGGTCGTCCGCGGAACGTTTTTCCCTGCCCGGGAGTACGAGTAGAAAATCAGGCCGCTACAGTCGAAGCCACGTGGTGTGGTGCCACCGTATCGATACGGCACCCCGATTTGTTGCAAAGCAACTGCGGCCGCCTGGTTGGCAGTACTGAAGGACCCGCCAGCGCCTGCTATCGGCTGTTGAACGGGTTGCGAGCTGCAGCCGGCTATCGATGCGAGAACAGATACAATGACGAGCCTGCCAACAATCTGGGCTGTCTGAGATATCATCACGTTACACTTCCTGCGCATCGAGACCACAAGCTTACTTATCACTGCATGAATATCCTATGAACTACATCGCAAAACCCACCTGTCTGCTAGTGGCTGTCCTGAGCTATTGCGTTGCTTGCGGCGTTCCTGCGACGGAGTCAGTTAGCGCCGGCAATCCGCTGGCGTACTTGATTCACTATGAATTGACCCCGAATCCGGGTCACGACACAGTCGACGTAAGCATGCGCGTGCGACAAGGGCGCCGATTGCTGCGCGAGCTTCGATTTCAGAACTCCTCGCAACTTTCAAACGTTCGTATTGATGGCAAGTCCGTGGTGGCTGCCGATGAAATCGTTTGGAATCCGTCCGCATCCGGAGGTACCTTGCAGTGGACTGCGCAAATCGGCCATCGGCGAGGCCGCGGCGGCTATGACGCCTGGCTTGAAGATGAATGGGGCGTCTTTCGCGCAGAAGATGTGATTCCGCGAGCCGCAACCCGGACCTTGCGAGGCGCATTCAGCCAGACAACGATGCAGTTTATTCTACCCGCAAACTGGACGATCATTACCCCGTATGCCGCTCGTGATGACACGTACAAAATCGACAAACCCGAGCGTCGATTTGACCAACCCGACGGCTGGATCGGAATAGGCCGACTCGGCGTACGTCGCGAGACTATCGCCGGCGTGCGTGTTGCCGTCGCAGGACCCACCGGGCATTCGGTTCGGCGCATGGATATTCTCGCGCTGCTCAACTGGACCTTGCCGGAGCTTGCCCGGTTGCTGCCAGAGCTGCCACCGCGGCTCACAATAATTATTGCAGCCGATCCGATGTGGCGTGGCGGACTTTCTGCGCCGAACTCATTGTATATCCATGCTGACCGCCCGTTGATCAGTGAAAATTCAACCAGCACCTTAGTGCATGAGATCATGCACAGCGCTCTGCGCCTCCAAGCCGCAACTGGCTTTGACTGGATAGTCGAAGGTATCGCCGAATATTACTCGATCGAGTTATTGCGGCGCAGCGGCACAATTTCTGAATCACGTTATGCCAAAGCTTTCGCTGAACAGCGATCCTGGTCGCAGTCTGCAGGTGACCTTTGTCGGCGCACCTCGAAGGCGGAAACCACCGCTTTGGCAGTGGTGACTTTCGCCGCGCTTAACAAGGAAATCGAGCAGAGATCGGACGGCGCAGCATCGCTGGACGACCTGGTCCGTGCTTTGCACCAGAATTCTGCAGCAATCGATCTGGATACCTTGCAGACGCTTGCGGCGCAATTGCTCGGGGGTGACAAACCAGACGCACTCGATACTGACAAGCTGCCGGGTTGCCGTAAGATTGCCTCAGTCAGTCAGGAAGCCTCTTAATCTCATGGATGGCCAGCACGACCTCAAAGTGATCCTGCGTTCGCGCACGCCTATCATCGTGATTGAAACACGCGATGAAGGTCGCATGCTGGAAATGTTGCAGAGCATTTCGATTAGTGCCACCGGCGAGAACTACCTGCCCTTATTTCAATGGACAGTGACAGACGGACTGCAGCGTCTCGATATCGCCCTGGAACCACAGGCAGTCAATTCGGAGCCGACCGACGTACTGAAGCATATTCGCGCTGTCTCCAAGCCAGGCATCTATGTGTTGCTCGACTTTCATCCGTTTCTCGAAGATCCGGTGCATATTCGTCTGATCAAAGACATCTGCATCCGCTACCGAGAGCTCCCACGACAGATCGTGTTGATCAGCCATACCGTCAAACTTCCCGCAGAACTGGAAGCTTTCAGTGCCAGGTTTGACATGACACTACCAAGCGATCAGGAGCGCCGCAGTATCATTCGGAAAGTTGCGGACGAATGGGTTGCAGAACACCCGGGCTCGCGCGTCAAAGCCGACCCTAAGGCACACGAAATGTTGATCCAGAACCTGGCTGGACTTACATACGCTGATACGGAACAACTTGCCCGTAATGCGATCTACATCGACGGAGCGATAACCAAGAGCGATCTTCCAGAGGTCATGCAAGCCAAGTATAAATTGCTGAATCGCGGCGGCGCACTGCAATTTGAATATGACACGGCGCGTTTCGGTGACGTTGGTGGAATGTCCCGTCTGAAAACCTGGTTAAAGCAACGCAAATCCGTCTTTCGCGGTGATGGAGAAACTGCACATCTGGACTCGCCGAAAGGCATCGTCCTTCTTGGCGTGCAGGGCTGTGGCAAGAGCCTGGCAGCCAAAGCCACAGCAGGCATATTCGGAGTACCGCTGTTGCGACTCGACTTCGGCGCTATCTACGACAAATACCACGGCGAAACAGAACGCAAATTACGCCAGTCGTTACAAACTGCAGACGTTATGTCCCCTTGTGTCTTGTGGATTGATGAAATTGAAAAAGGCATCGCCGGCCGCGGCGGTGAGACCGGCACTACGCAACGAGTTCTTGGTACTTTTCTCACCTGGATTGCGGAGAACAAGAGCCAGGTTTTCGTGGTCGCAACCGCAAACAATATCAATGCCCTCCCCCCGGAGCTGGTCAGGAAGGGGCGTTTCGACGAAATATTTTTTGTCGACCTCCCGAGCAACGAGACCAGGGCGGAAATTCTTCGCATCCATTTGAGTCGCCGGGAACAGGATTCTGATAGCTTCGACCTGGCATCAATCGCCGCGAATACCGATGGATTCTCGGGATCTGAAATCGAACAGGCTGTCGTCTCCGGACTCTATGCAGCACACGCTCTGGGTGAAACATTATCAACTGCGCACATACTGCATGAGATAACCCAGACACGCCCCCTCTCCGTTGTGATGGCTGAGCAGATCATGGAGTTGCGACAATGGGCCGATGGCAGGACTGTGCCTTGTGACTAATCAGACACTCTGAGACTTAACTTAATCTGGGACAAATCGCCTCAGCCTTATTGTTAGCCAATCACCGCGTGGTAGTATCGCCTGATGGCTAATGATAAAAAAAACATCAACGAATTAGTCAACGATGATGACGACCCAACGGCTGAACTGGAAGCTCTGGTTTTGCCGTCGACCGGCGTGGGCAGCGAATGGGAAACCACCGCCCACACCGCCGGTTTCGCGCAACCACCAGACATCAGCAACGTAACCAACGCTGAAGACTCGGACTTAAGCCCTGAACCTATTTCTCGATCGGAAATTATCGATCAGTTGCGCTTTGACCTCGAGTTGTTGCGGGCCAAGTGGCAAGGCCTCGCAACAGAAATTCAAGCTCGGGAAGAACATGCCAATCAACTCAACGCCGAGCTCAAAAAGACGAAACACGCGCTGCAAGTTCAGGGTGGAGTTGTGCAAGAGCGCGACGACAAGATTAAGGCGCTCAGCTCTGAAATCGAACAACATGCCGAGGCTTATAACGAAAGCGTTGGCGGCGACGAGCAGCCGCAGCAAAACACAAAAGATCTCGCTATGCAGGCAGGCAAGCGAGTCAGCGACGGATCTCAAATTCGAGAGTTACAGGCTCGCGTCAGACAAGTTGAAGATTACGCAGATCAATTGCGACACCTGTTACAAATGCGCGATACGGCGAGCAAGGATTTTGACAAGAACATTAGTTCGTTAGAACACCGTCTGGAAGGTGCAGATTCAAAAGTCGCGAAACTGCAAGAAGAGCTCGATGCTGCGAAAGAAGAAAACGGCAATTTGTCTTCAAGTCTCTCGACGCTGCATGACACGCACGCCGAAGAAATACGAATGATTCGATTTGAGCTGGGTGACGCGCAGGAAACTCTGTCAGAACGCGAACTGGTTGCAGAACAGCTCGCCTCCGATCTCGTTCAGACCCGTGGCTATCGTGATGAGTTAGAAAACCTACTGGCTGCCGCAGAGAAGAACAATAGTTCGGAGATCAAAAGACTGGAGAAGGAGAATCGTCGATTGCTCGACGAGGGCGAGCGTATGCGCCGCAAGTTACAGGCAAAAGGCGAAGCGATTGCCAGCCTGCTAGCGGAACTGGCGAACAATTCCGAACAATCGGAACCTGCAGCCGACCTTGAAGAAGCTATCCGTGAGGTCGATAATCGCTGGACAGATAAAGTTGACGATCCCGCCCCTACTGAGGCAGAACGAGTAACGCGAGTGCTAACGGGGGAAATTGACGGTCAGGAATTGCGATTCCCACTGTTTAAGGATCGGCTGACAATTGGCCGAACCCGTCAAAATGACATCCAGCTAAAGTCAGAACACATAAGTCGCAGACACGCAGTCGTCGTTATCGAGGGCGCCATAACCCGGGTGATCGACTGGGGCAGCAAGAATGGTGTATACGTCAATTCCAAGCGAGTGAAGGAACACTTTCTCAAGAATAACGACATTGTCAGGGTAGGAGCCGCGGAGTTCCGTTACGAAGAACGGCCAAAGCGCGAGACTTAGGTCGACCCGGCGTCAAAACGGGGTTCTGTGAGCGCACGCACAGACTTGAAGTCAATAATTTCCTAGACTCTATGCTGACCCGCAGGGAGTGCTAGTCAGTTGATCTTCGGAAACACCTCGAAACCCGCGCCAGGCCTGAGCGATACGCAACAAATTACGCGCGCAACCGGATCGCTTCTGTCAAGAAAGATCTGGATCCCAAAACTCTTGTACGCAGCGCTGCCTTATTTCTATATTGGTGCTGGCATCAGCGCGCTCCTAGCGACTTTTTATATCGGTCGCTGGTTCTGGATATTGCCGCACTATCTGTTTTTCGCTGCCGCCTGCCTGCATATGGGCATTATGATCCACCGTCGCCGCAGCAAATCAAACGATGAGGACTGCTAGCAGCTCTTGATCTTTATCCTGCCGTGGGCAACGATAGCAAGTGTTCCAATCAGCGACATTAGGGCTCCGGGTGAAAAAAGAAAGATCCTTGCGTTATATTGCACTCAAAGAATTGTGCCTGTTCCTGTGCTTGTTCTTTTTCGGTCTGGTGCTTCTCCCTGTCGGCATCTTCCTGGTTGGTGATCAGGTATTTGGCTCGTATGGCAGCCAAGGCTTTGGCGGCTTTTTCAGAGATATCGGCAGCAAGCTCCGAGCGGGAGACTGGGTCGCCTGGTTCCTCGTTCTTTCGCCATATCTGGCCTGGCAGACGGTTCGCTTGTCCGCGTTCTTTTGGCGAGTCGTCGGTCGAACCCGTACCGAGCCCAGTGAAAACGCCACCTAATTCCTAAAAAGTGTGATGCAGATCACATCATTTTCTATACAAACAACACATTAGAGGGCATTGTGTAGAGATTAAGTTAACATTGGCGCACCCTTGCGGCGTCCAGGTTCTATAGTCAAGACTCAACTCACAATTCATCTGATAAACGGATCCCTTTTACAATGAAGCGTTTCTTAAATTGGCTGGCGGATAAAATCTCGCCGCAGAAGGCTTCCCCAAAACCGGCCCGGCCACAACCAGGTCGGCCCGCGATTGCGAAGCAAACCCACGTTAAGCAGGCGGTGCCAAGATCGCAGCCCGAATACGTTGAGTTTGACGCAACTGTCGATGGCCAAATTGACAATGGCGGCCCGGGCAAAAATGTCTT
This sequence comes from Woeseiaceae bacterium, assembly GCA_037968975.1. GTDB lineage: Bacteria > Pseudomonadota > Gammaproteobacteria > Steroidobacterales > Woeseiaceae > UBA1847. Next base: position 16,437 of record JBBKWL010000104.1, read on the forward strand.
AAGGCGCACCAAGTTCATTCGCGAAGATTCCGGTACGCATGAATCATTGTCGATTCTTGATGACTCAGCCGCCGACAGCGCTGTAAAAGAAGAAGGTATCGATCCGTACAATACCGGCCAGTTCGATCGCTCTAAAACCTGGGACAAGCGATTTCGGAAAGACTAGGCTCCATTTATGGGTCTGCACATATCATTCGAGCTCAATGACGAAGACCTGGAACATTTCCGCTTGATCATGATTCAGGCTCGAAACGCCGCGGCTCGAAAATCACCCGAAGAAATAGTTGCGACAGCGACCCGACTCATGCAGGAAATTTGCACGCTGCGTGCGCCGGGATTCATAGCGGAGCGCATGCAAAAGCTGCAATTGATGATACGGATGATCTCGGACATTGACTGGCGCCTTGCGCACGACGAAAGTGGCCGAATTTTGAACGCGCTGGCGTACTTTGGCGAACCCGATGATTTAATACCGGACGAAATTCCGGGCCTCGGTCTGCTCGACGACGCCATCATGATCGAATTGGTTATGCGTGAGCTGCAGCACGAAATCGAAGCCTATGAGGAGTTTTGCGGGTTTCGTGAGCAGAAGCCTGAGCGAGTCAGCGCAGAACTCGAGACCATGCGCACCGAACTTCAGTCCAGGATGCGAACGCGCCGGCAACGGGACTTGCTTACAAACGCCGAGACTGCGGCGCGCCTGCTCGATTAGGCTAGCCCGGCGCGTAATAATAAGCGGTCGCGACCAACGCTACCCACATCGCAAGCTGCAGTAATCGTGCTGTTTTGTGGTTTTTGACCAAAGCATAGAAACTCATGGTCGAAATGGCGGTCATACCGAGGAAGATGAACGTACTCGCCAACAACGGTCTGAATTCATGGCTGATTCGCGGGTACTGATCGCCAAGAATCAGGTACACGAACAGGACGGCAGCAAGACTTATCGCGATAGACAAGCAGGACCCGGCAATGATGCCAGTGATCACCATGAGTGGGCGCATACAATAACTTCCAGAGTGGACTATTTTTTTTGACACAATTTACGAACTTTTATGCCAAGTGCGCCCTTGATCAAACCGGGCGGGCCATCTAGCCTAGCTCACTAGCTCGACGTACAAAACACCCGACCCATTGATGGAGATGGAATTGAACGAGAAGAAGACCCGTTTGTTGAGAACCGCTACCGGCTTGCTACTTGCAATGCTCGCTCTTGGCGCATCCGCCAGCACCGACGATGTGGCAACCGACGACGCACTGCAGCCGGAATCACGTCACGAAAATATAGGCGAGTTGGTAACAACGTTCATCCAAAAATCTCACTACAACCACATTGCTGTGAACGACGACTTGTCTTCAAAAGTCATGGATACATACATCAATGAACTTGATCGGAATCGAGTCTACCTGCTAGCGAGTGACGTCGAGTTTTTTGAAAAGAACCGGTTTAAACTCGACGATATTGTGAGGCAGGAGCCCTTGGACCCTGTTTTCGACATGTTCTCTATTTATCGCACGCGTGTCAGGGAACGTTTTGAGTACGCATTGACGCTACTTGAAACAGAGCCGGATCTGACCGTCGCGGAAGAATATCAGTTCGACCGCAAAGACATTGCCTGGGCAACAACCACTGCAGAACTCGACGAGATTTGGCGCAAACGGGTCAAAAACGACGTGGTCAATCTGGCGCTGACCGACAAGCCCTGGGAAGAGTCGCAGGAAGTTTTACAAAAGCGTTATAGCCGCTACCTTAAGCGCATGGAGCAGATAAACAACGACGATGTTTTCGAAACGTTTATGAATGCATTTGCTCATACGCTGGACCCACATTCAAGTTATCTGTCGCCGCGTAATTCCGAGGAATATCGCATTCAGATGAGTTTGTCGTATTTCGGCATCGGCGCTTCACTGCAGACTGAGGATGACTACGTCCAGATCGTAAATATAATTCCTGGCGGACCCGCCTCAATTGACGGCTCGCTCGGCCCCAAAGATCGAATTGCCGGCGTTGCTCAGGGCGCGGACGGTGTGATGACTGACGTGATCGGCTGGCGGCTTGACGATGTCGTGGACCTCATTCGCGGCGAAGTAGATACGGTCGTTCGATTGCAGGTCATTCCGGCCGGTGCCCTCCCCGGCATTAGCGACAAGGAAATCAGCCTGACGCGTGGCCAGGTGAAGCTCGAAGAGCAGGCAGCTAAAAGCGAGATCGTCACGGTGCCACGTGACGGCCGCGACTGGTCTATTGGCATAATTGAAGTGCCAAGCTTTTACCGGGACTACCGCGCATTGAGCAATGGCGATAAAGACTACACAAGCACGACCAAGGACGTTAAGCGCCTGATCACCGAACTTGAGGCTCAAGGTATTGATGGACTGGTAATTGACTTGAGAAATAATGGTGGCGGGCACCTGACGGAAGCGACCGCGTTGTCGGGTCTATTCATCGACAATGGCCCGGTTGTGCAGCTAAAAAATTCGAACGGTCGTATCAGCCGTCTTGACGACCCCAATCCAGTTGCCGGGGTTGCTTACAATGGACCGCTCGCAGTATTGATCAATCGGTTCAGCGCCTCAGCTTCGGAAATTTTTGCAGCCGCAATTCAGGACTATGAGCGCGGCGTTATCATTGGCCAGACGACGTTCGGCAAGGGCACCGTGCAGAACCTGTATTCGCTTGACCAATACCTGCAGCCCGAAGGCGACAAGGGGTATGGCCAGTTGACGCTAACCATCGGCAAGTATTATCGCGTTACCGGCGAAAGTACTCAGCATCGCGGTGTGAACCCGGACATTGCGTTGCCGTCAAATATCGATGCAGAGCAAATTGGCGAGAGTGTTCGCGAGAGTGCACTGCCCTGGGATACGATTCAGACGACACGCTACCGCGCCGGCGAGCCAATGGACGACACGATTAATGCTTTAACCGCAAGCCATTCCGAGCGTGCAAAAGCAGACCCGAATGTTCAGTATCTCGAGCAATTCATTGCAGATGACCGTGAGACCCGCGGCCGCAAAACAGTATCGCTTAACCTCGAGGCAAGAAAAGAACAGCGTGCAGAAAATATGCAACGGGCGCTGAATCTCGAAAATGGGCGCCGTGGTGCGATCGGACTCGAGCCTATTGAAGCCCTTGAAGAAATCGATGAGGACGAACGACCGGATATTCAGCTTGACCAAGCGGCGGGTATTGTTACAGACTTGGCAGTAATGCGAGAAATTGGCGGCGTACCCGCACAAGCAGCGCAGGTAAGCCCCTGATTTATATAGGCTTGCGAATAAGTAAGTTGGTGTTATACTTCACTACAACACCTGACGTAATTCGCGGGAGAGTTCGTGGCAAAGCAACTGCACAGACCAAGTCCTTTCATAGCTGGCGCTACAACAGCGCTGGCATTTGTTTTGTCCGGCTCCGCAGCATTTGCATCCAACGGCTTCAAGTCTGATTGCGACGAAGTCAATGACGCGCTCCCAGCGGTCGAAATCCCGACGCCGTCGCTTACTACACCGCCTCTCGCGATCAGAGTCGTTGAGCATGGACTCACGGATTCCGCAGCAGACATGAAAGATCCGGCAAGTGACCCTACCGTCGAAAAATTGTCCTCACCTGCTCTTACCGAAGTCGTTGACGTGACCATGGATGACAGCAGCGAATCGACCATGAAGAAAGAAGACGACGCAGTTCCTGTGAATAATCTACCGGAAACTGCACTCAGGCTGCCTGGCGTATCTAAGGAAGATCAGCCACGCTTTCGTCGCCAGATGTATCGCACTGATATCTAGGGTCGCATTACGCAACTAGCGACTTACTACGGCCGCTACATTCCAATAATTTTCGCCCAGCAAGTTGAGTTTCGACTCCTTGACCGTTCCATTACTTTTGATTTCGAAGACAATCGAGACAGAAGCGGCGGTAGGCACAGCATCATTGGAGTCGCGAAATTTCGCGTTTTCGGCGATCATTTTGGCCCGTTTCTGTAATTCTCCTGCAACGTCATTCGAAACGGAGAGCGCGGCGAGTCTGTCATTTATCTTGGCAAGAATCTTCTCACAGGCTTGCTTGCCGCCATAATTTATAGCACCGACGCTCTTTTCCCCCGATTCTTTTGCCAAACAGGCCAATTCGTTTTCGCGCAAGGCAAGGAACTGCTGTTGGGCAAAGGCGAGGATCATGAAATTGATTGTGCGCTTGGTGGCAACGTCCAGACCTTGCGTATCGGGCAACTCCCGGTTTTGAATCTCGGCGAGTTCACCCAATAACTGTCTTTCGCTACGCTGTGCGGCGTGGATGTTTTCAGCAATCTTGTCGAGGCTGGCCGTTACTGATCGGCCACGAAAGAGTTTCATGAAGCCACCCATCGTTGCCAGCCGGTGACGCTCTGCCTGCAAACGATCTTCCAGCATCTGCGTCTGCAATCGTTGTTCGCCGACGGTCTTCTCGACTGCTCTTGCTTCGTCGCTACGGCGCGCGTTCCAATCCTCAACCAGTTGACTGTGTAATCGTTGTTCCCGCTGCTGCTTAAGCTGCTCTGCAAATTTGGCGACTTTTGCCTGGCACTTCAGATTGAGGCCGCGTAGCTGAAAGTAGGTAACGATGTTAAAAACCCATGCCGGGTCTAACAGCAGATTCTCCAACTGATCCAGCTTTTGCTGCACCCGCGCGGTAGCACCTTCGTGCTCTTTTACGCGTTCTTGCAATTGAAACTTCTCACTCCGAAGTTCCGCAAATTCTTTTTTTAATTCGGCACGATTCCAATAGAGATTGAGAAGCTTTTCACTCTCCATCTCATTCTCTTCCGGTTTTCCGGTTGAGTTGCCAAAAATTGCTGTCAGACTGGTCAACATCCGTCCTTTTTACATAATAATCAGATGCCTTTATGGCATCAAATCAATGTAGGTGACGTTGATGGTCGCAATTCATTGGCTATGAATCGCTGACAGAATCGACAGTTTCGCGATCTATCGCTCGAGGATCAAATGCCCCTGGTCGCTCAGATACTCCAACCATTTGTTGAGCATGCTATTGCGCTTCCAACGCGCGCTGAGTTCCCGTTCATGCGACGAGATCAGGTGGCGCAGGTGATCGTACCTGGGCTCTGCCGCGACGCTCATAGCCTCTGCCAGACCGCCATCCAGATAGACACGAACGACCATGTCGGGTCGTGCCAGAGCGCCGTTATGCGTGTCAAACAGATAAGTCAGGGACAATGTAACGGTGTAACGGCAACGCTCCAGGATCTCCAGGTGGAGGTCAGATTGGCCGGCAACCCGGGATCGAAAGCAGCCATCAAGACGGTCAATTTCAGGGATCAGCTGACGCAGTCTCAGGTAATTACTCTCATACAATGACATCAGACCAACAAAGCTGTTTGGCCTGACTATTGTTTGAGGAACGAGTTGAGAGTCGAATAACATGCAATCAATATAGCATGCTGATTTGATGAAAATCAGGGTCGTACTCTGCGCTCAACACCGGTACTATCGAGGATTCTGCTCGCGATTTCTTCGATCGAAAATTCGGTCGTATCCACATACGGGATGCCGTAACGCTTGAAGATCCTGTCAGTCTCGCGGAGCTCATATCGAACCTGTTGCGCGGTCGAATAACTTCCCAATGCGCGCCGCTCCTTGCGAATTTGTCGCAGTCGTTCGGGCGCAATTGTAAGACCGAATAGCTTGTGCTTTTGCTCTATCAGAAAATCCGGAAGACCGCCCTCCTCCAGCTCTTCTTCTGTCAGCGGGTAATTTGCCGCATAGACACCGTACTGCAATGCCAGGTACAGGCAGGTCGGGGTTTTTCCCGATCGTGATACGCCGATCAATATCACGTCGGCGACGTCATAGTTGCGGCTCATGCCGCCGTCATCGTTTGCCAGGGCAAAGTTGGTCGCCTCAATTCGTTTCATGTAAGCGTCGATATCGCTCATACCATGAGCTCGGCCTGGCTCATGCGAGGGCTTCGCCTGCAACTCCTTTTCCAGCGGCTCAAGAAACACATCGAAGATATCCAGATGCAAGCCCTTCGCTTCACGCACTATTGCCCGAAATTCATCCTGCACAAGCGTCGAAAAAACAATAGGCCGATTAGTGGCGCTGGCTGCGGCTTCGTTGATTTTGTGCACCGCTTCTCGTGCCTTGTCTTCAGTATCTATAAATGGCAAAGTCACTTGCTTAAAATGCTGGCTATCAAATTGCGTAAGCAAGCTGTGTCCCAACGTTTCAGCGGTTACTCCGGTTTGATCCGAAATAAAGTAGACAGTGCGTTCATTCATCAGTTGTGTCCCTGGAATCCATCGGTGGCTGACATAATCTAAATGCCAGTACAGTATCGATTGTCCATTTCCAGAGAACGAACACAAGGGAGTCTGGTTTGAAACCATATGTCATCAAGCTCAAAGAGCTTGGTATGCAGGACGTTGAAGTTGTCGGCGGCAAGAATGCGTCACTCGGAGAAATGATCGCAAATCTGAGTAACCTGGGGGTCAGCGTGCCTGGTGGCTTCGCGACAACCGCCGCTGCCTATCGAGAATTCCTTAGGGAAAATGACCTCGGTCGACGCATCGCCGAGCAATTGGACAACCTCGATGTTGACGATATCGCTGCTCTGAGCAAGGCCGGCAAGTTTATACGCGATGCGATTATGGACTGTCCTCTGCCGCAAGCGTTGATGCAACAAATCGAGACTGCCTGGAATGAAATGTCGGGCGGCCGGGATATCGCCGTTGCCGTGCGATCGTCAGCAACTGCAGAAGATTTGCCGGACGCTTCGTTTGCCGGCCAGCAGGAGACCTTCCTGAACGTGCGCGGGATCGACAATCTGGTTGCCGCTTTGCATCAGGTTTTTGCATCCTTGTTTAATGATCGTGCTATTGCTTACCGCGTCCATCAGGGCTTTGATCACAATTTGGTGGCACTCTCCGTCGGCGTCCAGACCATGGTGCGCAGCGACGTCGGTTCTGCGGGCGTACTCTTCACACTGGATACCGAGTCAGGGTTTCGGGACGCGGTGTTCATTACAAGCTCGTACGGCCTCGGCGAGACTGTCGTACAGGGGGCAGTCAATCCGGACGAGTTCTACGTCTACAAACCAGCTCTGGCAGCGGGCAAACACCCTATCTTAAGAAAGAATCTTGGCAGCAAGGCAGTCAAGATGATTTACAGCAATAACCCCGCGCCGGGCAAGACAGTCGACACGGTCGAAGTAGCGGAAGAAGAATCCCGACGTTTCTCATTGACGGATACGGATATCATCGAATTGGCCAAAATGGCAGTGACCATCGAAAAACACTACGGACATCCAATGGATATCGAGTGGGGCAAAGACGGTACAGACGGCAAGCTCTATATTCTACAAGCTCGTCCCGAGACCGTACAAAGCCGCAGTGGCCGTGTTATTCAGCGCTTCACCCTTAAAGACCGATCAAACATCGTAGTCGCCGGGCGTAGTATCGGCCAAAAGATAGGCGCTGGCACTGCCAAGATCATTCGCAACGTCAGTGAAATGGATCGTATTCAGGCTGGCGATGTTCTCGTTTCTGACATGACGGACCCGGATTGGGAACCAGTCATGAAGCGAGCGTCCGCTATCGTCACGAATCGTGGCGGACGTACCTGTCATGCGGCAATTATCGCACGCGAGCTCGGTATTCCCGCAGTGGTCGGATGCGGTAACGCAACCGAGGCAATCAAAGATGGTACGGACGTCACGGTAAGTTGTGCAGAGGGCGACGAGGGATTCGTTTACGAAGGCAAACTCGAGTACGAGCAAAAACAAATCGAGCTGGACTCGCTACCGGACATCCCGGTGAAAGTGATGATGAATGTCGGCAATCCGGACCGAGCCTTCGACTTCGCCAGAATTCCGAATCGTGGTGTTGGCCTCGCAAGACTCGAGTTCATCATCAACCGCATGATCGGCGTGCATCCTCAGGCGCTACTGGATTATGCCAATCTCGATGACGCTACCAAACAGGCTGTTGATGATCAGATGGCTGGTTATGACGACCCGGTTGAGTTTTTCGTTGAAAAGCTTGCCGAAGGTGTTAGTACTATTGCGGCCGCCTTCGCTCCGGAACCGGTCATTGTGCGTATGTCTGATTTCAAATCGAATGAATACGCAAATCTGGTCGGCGGCCGGCTCTATGAGCCCGATGAAGAAAATCCAATGTTGGGTTTTCGCGGTGCCGCGCGCTATGTCTCAGAGAGCTTTCGTCCCTGCTTTGAGCTGGAATGCCGGGCGATCAAGAAAGTGCGCAACGATATGGGTCTGCGCAACGTCCAGTTGATGATCCCGTTCGTACGTACAGTGCAGCAGGCTAAAGATGTCATTGCGGCACTGGCGGAAAACGGTCTGCAACGCGGCAAAGACGATCTCAAGATCATCATGATGTCCGAACTTCCAAGCAACGCACTGCTCGCCGATAAGTTTCTTGAACACTTTGATGGCATGTCTATCGGGTCAAATGACATGACGCAACTGACGCTTGGCCTGGACCGCGACTCTGCTCTTATCGCTGATACTTTTGACGAGCGTGATGATGCGGTAAAGGCACTACTGTCGATGACCATCGCGGCCTGCAAGAAGCAAGGCAAATACGTGGGCATATGCGGTCAGGGGCCATCTGATCACCCTGACCTCGCACGTTGGCTGGTCGACCAGGGAATAGAAAGCATGTCCCTCAACCCGGATACGGTCGTCGAGACATGGATGTTCCTGGCCGGTGAACCCGTCGTCGGCTAGAAACGGTCGTATCGAGAGCGTTTTTGCCAGCGGATTCTCGGCAACCATAGTCCAAGAATAATTCCCACGATAAGGACCAGGGCGCCGGTCATGAACCAATAGCGAGTCGCCTGTCCGCTTAACTCACGGTTGGTCTGCTCCAACGTTGAAACCTCAATCTCGGTCGTTGCCAGCTGGTCGCGCAATTCCTTGTTCTGTTTGTCAATTGCCAGAACGTTCCCCGCCGTGCGCTTAATTTCTCCCAATTCTTTTTCGAGACTGGCTTTTTCGCGTTCAAGTACAGCGATGCGATTGGTCGCCGTGTTGTACTCGCCTCTGACGGCGTTTAATTGCTCTGACACGCTGCTGCTGGCGTTGGTCGCGTTGGTCAATTGGCCGGTCAGTCGCTCCAACTGCTCGCGGGCGCTGGGCTCATCCATCAGATAACGGGTCAGCACCCAGCCTTCAGTACCTGCAGCCGTGCGCACGCGCGCGTAGCCCGCCTCAGAGTCCGTCTCTATAATTTCGAGGGCCGTGCCACTGCTCAAGACTCTTTCGATCGCATTGCTCGTGCTCGGACCCGTGCGCAGCATCACCTCAAACTGATCGCTAACCCACGCGTCTTCGGCGCCTGCCGTGAAACTAATCAAGATGCCTAATAGACCAATCGGCAATATTCTGTTCATTGATGCGGTACCTGTCCAACTATTTTATATTTCGGCCACTATAAGACATGACCGGGAAGCATTCCAGTTAAAGCTGAGATAAATCAGTCGTTTATCGGCGACAGTTTGTGAACATTCTTTTCCCAGTTCTCGCCGTCAAACGGCGTCACTGTAACAGACGCCAGTCCTGCTCGATCCAGACAATTCACGTTGACACTGACGCCATCCGGATGCGAGCGCGGCACATAGAATGACTTGATTCCGCAGTCACGGCAAAAGAAATGCTGCGCGATCCCGCTATTGAAGCGGTAGGTCTCCAATGCATCTTGCCCTTGCAGCAGTTTGAATTCATCTTTTGCGACGAGTAAGTGCAGGTAGCCGCTCATTCGGCAAATACTGCAATTGCATTCGTCCGCCAAAATGTCCGCATCGCAAGTTACTTCGAATCGGACCCGGCCGCAGTGACAGCCACCCTGCAACTTCGTCATTGATCTCTTCTTTAGGTTCGACACCATACAACCATTAGATTATTCGCCGGCATTGCATACAAGCCAAGTTCACGAAGACCTACCGAAATCGCTATCTCCCGCAGCTCTTCGAGGTGACGAATTCCCATAGCGCCATCTTGCTCCCGCAGTGAACGATGAAAGTCGGCGTTGCTTGCCGAGTTAAATTCACCGTCGCAGCGAAATGGGCCATAAAGACAGAACACGCCATCGGTCTGCAGCACCGACGCAACAATATCAAACATCTTGCGAACTGCAGTCATGCTCATGATGTGCGCGGTATTCGCCGAAAAGACTGCGTCATACTTCGCGGCGGGATACGCATCGCGCAGAACGTCGAGTGCGATCGGATCCAGCACCCGCGGCTCAGAGGCTTCCCGCAGCCAACGCCGGATAGCAGAATGGTTCTCGCATCGGTCACTTGTCTGCCACACCAGGTGGCGGAGTTCGCTCGCAACAACGGTGGCATGCTGGCCGCTACCCGAACCAATTTCCAGTACCGATCTCAACGCCCTGAATTCATTGCGTAATACTTCGAGAATTGGCCAACTATTACGCGCTGTGTGCGGCGTCAACCCCGAGATTGTATTCAACCGGCGCTGCTCGCCATGACATTGGCATCGATCAAATTATCCCGATACCAAACAAGCTCCGCTATAGAATCCCGGATATCTGACATCGCCCGGTGGTCTGATTCTTTCTTGAAACCTGCAGCCACATTGGGCGCCCATTGTTGCGCTAATATTTTCAGCGTACTGACGTCGAGGTTTCGATAATGAAAATAGCGTTCTAACTCCGGCATTTCTCGCGCGAGAAATCGCCGGTCCTGGCAAATACTATTGCCGCACATGGGAGAAACGCCAGCGACAACCCACTTATTCAGGAATTCGAGTGTCTGACGTTCAGCAGTTGCAACAGTCGTACTACTATTGAGGACTCGTTCGGTCAGGCCGGAGCCGCCATGGTGCCGCGTATTCCATTCATCCATGGCCGCCATGGTCGCCCGCGTCTGGGCGATGACCAAATCCGGACCTTCTGCCAACTCATTAAGATTCTTGTCGGTAACAATCGTCGCAATTTCTATAATCGTATCGTTATCGGTGTCGAGACCTGTCATTTCCAGATCTATCCAGATCAAATTTCCGGCCTTAGCATTGTCGTCGTGTGTTTGGTTCATACGCATAGTTTACATCGCTCGTGAGTGCAAGGCTGCAAACATACCTGCATACTCGCCGAATGACAGATCAGGACGAGTCAATTGCCACAGAGTGAAGCGACAGTAGTAGCGACCTACAGCCGACGTATGCGGCTACGACTGGACGACGGATCTCAGGTTGAATCGCGCATCAAAGGAAAAAAGTTGAAGCCGGTTTGCGGTGATCGCGTGGTTGCGGAAGCGATTGATAATGAAGGCGACTGGCTCATTACCGCGATTCTCAAACGCGACAATGAGCTGAGTCGACCCAACATGCGCGGCAAAGTAGAAATATTGGCGGCAAATGTCGATCTGCTGCTGGTCGTTGCGGCAGCCTCGCCGGAGCCCGACTGGTTCATTATCGATCGCTACTTGTGCGCCGCAGATTCAATGGCTGTGACGGCGGCGGTCCTGTTTAACAAGACCGACATTGCCAAGCCTGACTCAAACTTCGACGACTACGGCGAGATCGGCTATGACACGATTAGCTGCAGTGCGGAAAATGGTGAAAATATTGACCAGATCCGGCAATTGCTCGCACAGCAAACCGCGATAATCGTAGGTCAGTCCGGGGTCGGAAAATCAAGTATTATCAATGCATTACTCGGTGACGGGTCACTTCGAACCGCGACAATTTCCGAGAAGAGTCAGGAAGGGAAACACACAACCGTGAATTCAGAAATGCTGGAGATACCCGGCGGCTCCAGAATTATTGACTCTCCCGGTGTACGCGACTATGCACCGGCGCTGGCAAACAAGAATGAGGTTTTACAAGGCTTTCGTGAACTTGAACGCGCCGCCCAATCCTGTCGATTCGCCAATTGCAGGCATTTGCGAGAGCCCGGCTGCGCGGTCAAATCCGGTGTAGAAACCGGGAATATCAGCGCCCGACGCTATGAATCGTATCGGCGCTTGTACGCGTTGACTGACAAGCTCAACAGCGCTGTCTAGATTCTAAATTCAGCCGGGCGGCCAGTCCAGTTGACGCCCGCCTAACAAGTGCAAATGCAGGTGAAATACGGTCTGACCTGCCGCTGCATTGCAATTCATCGCTACTCGATAGCCGGCTTCGGCGATACCTTCTTCTGCCGCGATTGTCTTGGCCGCCAGAAACAGCTTGCCGACCAGTGCTGCATCCCCATTTTCGAGGTCGTTGATTGAAGCGACGTGCCGGCGCGGAATTATGAGCGCGTGAGTCGGCGCCTGCGGATTAGTATCCCGAAAAGCGATAACATCCTCTGACTCGAAAATAATGTCGGCCGGTATCTCCCCGGCAAGAATCCTGCAAAACAAACAGTCTGTTGAGCCCATCGAAACTCCTAATCAACCGCTCTACGGCCGTAAAACGCGTGTGACAACGTGCCGCCATCCACATACTCCAACTCTCCACCAAGAGGCACGCCGTGCGCTATACGGGATGCGACAACCTTATGCTTGGCAGCCATATCTGCGAGGTAATGCGCAGTTGCGTCGCCTTCGACCGTTGGATTGGTCGCTATGATGACCTCAGCAATCGACTCCTCCCGAATGCGTTGTTCCAGGTCAGACAATCCGAGCTCCTCAGGACCGATGCCATCCAGCGGCGAGAGATGCCCCATCAGTACGAAATACATGCCGCGATAGCCAGTCGCATCCTCAACAGCCATGACATCCGCTGGCGACTCAACTACGCACAACTGCGTCGCGTCGCGACCACTTGAGGAACAAATTGAACACAAGTCGTGCTCGGAGAACATTCGACAACGGTGGCAATGACCGATTCCGGCCATGGCTGCAGCAATCGCGCCGGACATTGCCGCAGCGCCCTCGCGGTCTCTTTCCAACAGGTGAAAAGCAATTCGTTGTGCAGACTTTTGCCCAATGCCGGGCATGCAACGCAGTGCGTCAATTAATCGAATCAGTAACGGTGAGTACGACACGCAAGGAACTCTAGAAAGGCAACTTCATTCCAGGCGGCAGAGACATGCCGGCGGTCATACCAGAGAATTTCTCCTGGACCGTGCTCTCTACCTTGCGCACGGCATCGTTGAATGCCGCTGTAATTAAGTCTTCGAGCATCTCCTTGTCATCACCAACGAGTGAGTCTTCTATTTCGAGGGCCTGTACCTGATGTTTGCAGGTCATTGTTATGCGCACCATGCCGCCGCCCGATTCGCCAACGACCGTCAATAAAGCCATTTCTTCCTGAGCCTTCTGCATGTCAGCCTGCATCTTTTGCGCTTGCTTCATGATTTGCCCAATACCACCTTTCATTCTTTAACTCCGCTCAGTCATTGCGTGTTGCATTGATCAATTCAATCGAATCTGTATTCAGTTCTGCACCGAACATATCCTTTAGCGACTTCACATTTGGATCTGATTCCAGTGTTGCTATTGCTTCCTCGATCTTCTCGTCGGCACGTCGCGTTTCCTCCTGCAACGGCGTCTCATCAGCAGCTACTCCAATTGCAATGTCGACCACCAATGGCTCATCAAATCGCTCGGACAGTGCATGTGCCAACGCTTCCTTTCTCGGTCGGGTGAGCAATGATTCCGATCTTGGATCAATGCTCAGAAAAACTGTACTACTTTCGCGCCGAACGTAGGCACAATTTCCAGCCAGCAGCCGCACTGCTCCCGGCAACGACATTTCAGCAACCAGCGGGCCCCAATCGGGTTCTTGCCAGGGAACTGATCGAGTCGCAGCGGGGCTTGCCGGCTCAGCATGAGCAACTTTCGGCGCGCTAACTGCTTTTGGCTTCGGTTTCTCGGTAAAAGTCGATTTTACGCCAAGTCTCTCACCGCCGTCGCCTGCGCCCTGGGCCGGGCGAAACGCCAACATGCGCAATAAAGTCATCTCGGTTCCACTGCGCGGATCCGGCGCAAGATGCAGATCACGACGTCCAAGGATTGCTGTTTGATAGAACAATTGTATGTCTTCAGCGGGCAATCGGCCGGCGAGATCTGCAAGCTCCTCGTCAGCCATCGCATCTTCGGTCTGAATCGCGCCTACGACCTGATGAATCGCTATTTGCTGTAGAACCCGGGACAGATCTTCCAACAGTCTCGCGTAGTCGGGGAACTGTTCATCGATCTCCGCGATCGTCGTAATGACGCCTGCCGCATCGTTTTCTGCGAGCTGCCTAAGCAATTTCGCGACGTGATTGCGATCAATAGTGCCCAGCATTTTCGAAACAGGTAACTCTTCGACCTTGCCGCCACAAAAAGCGATTGCCTGGTCCAGCAAGCTCAACGCATCGCGCAAGCTGCCATCGGCAGCGCGCGCCAAAAGCGCCAGGGCCGGTATATCGAAGTTTATATCTTCGGCTTTGCAAATATGCACGAGCCTGTCCTGGATTAATCGCGGCGTCAGGCGCGTCAAATTAAACTGCAGACAGCGAGAAAGAACGGTAACCGGAAGTTTCTGCGGGTCCGTCGTGGCCAATAAGAATTTTACGTGCGGCGGTGGTTCTTCGAGTGTTTTCAATAACGCGTTGAACGAACTCTTGGACAGCATGTGAACTTCATCGATTAAATAAACTTTAAATCGGCCCCTCGCTGGCGCGTACTGCACGTTATCAAGCAGATCGCGAGTATCGTCGACTTTGGTTTTTGACGCGGCATCAACTTCTATCAGGTCGACAAATCGACCTTCATCAATTTCGGTGCAAGCGCTGCATTCCCCGCAAGGCGATGCCGTGACACCGGTATCGCAATTAAGCGCTTTGGCCAATATTCTGGCGATCGTCGTCTTACCTACGCCGCGCGTGCCCGCGAACAGGTATGCGTGATGCAGTCGTCCCGACTCCAAAGCATTCATCAGGGCACGCAACACATGCTCTTGTCCAACGGTGTCGGAAAAGTCTTTGGGGCGCCACTTTCGGGCCAGTACGAGATAGCTCATTGATATTCCATCCGGGGCAGAACAGTGTATCGCAAGGCTGGCCCGGAGCAAGTGTGAAAAGTGGCCCGCGCCAGCCGCTCCTCGGCACCCGGCTTTACCGCTGCCGCTGCTCCCTTCCGGGCCTGACGGGGTTCACGGCTGACCGTCGCGAGGAAGCCGACGCGGACCGGCCGCGATTATCGCTGCTAGACAGCAGCAACACAATCCCGGGTCGGACAGCGCACGAATTACTCCAGCATGAGCGACTCAGTGAATACTTCCTTGCGAATCTGGAGTTCACGTGAGTAGACCCGGGCACCGGCCACGTAGGTCGCGCACGAGGTCCGGTCATCCCCCAGCGTCATCAGCACAAACAGAACCTCTTCAAGATTCCTGGTGTGCTTCATCCGATAGCCCAGAACCGGCGTTGCTGCGAGGTCGAGTACCGTCAGGTCCGCTTCCATGCCGACTTCAATGCTCCCGATTTTGTCGTCCAGATAGAGCGCGTGGGCTGCGCCGCGCGTCGCCAGGTAGTAAGCATGATGCGCACTAAGTGAATAGCCGTTGAGTTGCGCAACCTTGTACGCTTCGTTCATCGTCACCAATTGTGAAAAGTTAGTGCCTGCACCCAGATCGGTCGCCAGACCCACGCGAACGGGCCGATCCTGGCGCACGGCTGTTTCGATATCAAACAAACCGCTGCCGAGAAAAAGATTCGATGTCGGGCAGTGAGCAAGCGCCGTTCCTGTGTCATGTAATTTCTGAAACTCGCTTTCCGTAAGATGCACGCCGTGACCGAGAATGCTGCGCTCGCCCAATTGTCCGTAATGCGCGTAAACGTCTACATATCCATCCTGCGCGGGAAACAAACTGTTAGCCCATGCAACTTCACTCGGATTCTCGGAAACATGCGACTGTAGATAGGTGCCCGGATTCTCTCGCCAAACTGTGCCGGTCAGTTCCATCTGCTCAGGAGTACTTGTCGGCGCAAACCTCGGAGTAACGCTATACAGGGATCGCCCATTGAGGTGCCAACGATCGATAAGCACCTGTGTCTGATCGTACCCCTCTTGCGGCGTCTCCAACAATTCCGGCGGCGCATTTCTGTCCATCAACACCTTGCCCGCAATGTTGCGCATATTTAACTTTATCGATTCTTCAAAGAACGCGTCTACGGACGCAGGGTCGACCGTACAAAACACCGAAGAGGTTGTCGTGCCGCAGCGCAAACTCTCGCGAAGGTAAACCTTGGCGGTCGCACGCGCGTGTTCGCGATCGGTAAATTTCTGTTCCGCGACAAATGTGTACTCGTGCAACCAGTCAAGCAGGTGTTTTCCGTACACACCAATGATCTCGGTTTGCGGGTAGTGGACGTGGCAGTCAATGAAACCCGGTAAAATCAGGCAATTCTCATAGTGAGTTACGCTGACATCATCCGGCAATTCTTGCAGCAACGTACCTGCGGCACCAAAGCCGGTAACAACCCCACCCTCCATAACAACGAGGGCATCCGATTCATAGACAAAACACTCTTCAAGAGGATGACGAAACGGGTCTTTCAGGTAACTTAGGGCCGCGCCGCGGATGGCGGTAACGGATCGACTCGCACTTTTGTCCGTAGTTGCCACCGGCTAAACGGGATCGATGAGCGGCACGATCATGGACAACTGCGACTCAAGTTCGGCATCCATCTTACTTTCCAGCTGATAAAATCGAGCCGCCTTTCGCGCAGGTAATGCTTTGCGAAAATCCTTCAGGAATTTTCTTTTTACGGCTAACACATCAGTTTGGATTTTCAGGAAATCGTCGACAATGTTACTCGCCATCGCCTCGGATACAGTACCCGCCCGGTATGCCTCCAGATAAACCGTTAGTACGTCTGCATAACGATCGCGAACCGGCGACAGCTCTGCCTGATATCGATCATACACAGGCCAAAATGCGGCGGACTCCTGTTCCGAGAAACGCATCTCCTCGCGGATAATATCTTCTCGCCCGAAATCAAGAAGAACCCTGGTCTGGCGCATTTTTTCTGATGGGCCAGAAGCGGCCGACTGCTGCTGCGCAATGGCATGGCTACCCGCTATTAACGTCAGTAACAATGCGAATGTTCGAATCTGCTTGATAGCCATTAGTACACTCCAGTGCTTCCAGCCCGATCAGTTTTTCGGGAACCGTTGCTTAGGTAGACTGCCGAAACCGATACAAATTCACCGAATGCGACCAATCAGAGGATGTTCAGGATGTTGACGCGCAGAATCCAAACTTGCAAGAGTAATTCGCTAACCGGCAGCGGCGCAGAGGCCAAGTCCCAGAGTTTTCGCATAAACAAGAATTCAAGTGTTGAGTCTGCACAGATTGCGATGGACGCAGATTTCAGTCGCTAAAAACGACTTATGGCGAGCGAAACAGGCATCCTTAACACTAAAATCCGGGCGCCCAGGCGCCATCCATGCGACCGCTTTTGACCGGTTACAAGCCATCAAACGTGGGCCCGGCATCAGGACTTGTGTCTATTGTCGGCGCTGAAGTTGGCAAGCAACGAGAATGGGTAATTACAAGGCATAATCACTATACCTGTTGTTTTTAGTGGTCAAGTGGTATTCAATTCTAGCGATTCTAACAGGCAGTTAATTGGAGAAAATCGTGCTCGAGGTCGACAGGTTCCCCACAGCGACGCTGCTGGTTTTCATCACGCTTCTCTCTGGATGTGGCAGCGCGCCGGCTACTTCGACACCGGTGGCAACGGATGAGAAATTCAGCAACATTCTGGTGCTCGCCATTGCCGATAACTACGACGGTCGCGCTCAGTACGAACGTACGGTCGCATCCAGGCTGAGGCAATTAGGCGTGGCCGCCATGCCCTATCACCAGGCGGTCGGCGGCAGCGGCAACATATCGTCCGAGCGCTCGCTGGAACTCGTTGCAGAGCATGGTTTTGATGCAATACTGGTGACTCAGGTGCGAGATGCGCACGAGTCAGTTGACGTGGCGGAGGATACAGCCGGCAGCAAGGTTGTCAGGAAGCAAGGCCAGCAGCCGGCCGACTTTTTTCGCTACGACTACGAGGAGCTGGACGAGCCAGGCGAAATCAGCATTCTGGCCGCAGCAACCCTGGACACCGACCTACATCGCGCTGACGGTGGGGAAATTCTGTGGAGTTTTCATTGGACCAGCAAGGGTGCCGAAAACGTAGGCATACTGATTGATGAGTCATCGACGGCACTGGTACGTCGTCTGGATCGTGACAAGTTTATTCGCAAATAACTTATCTAAAAATCGTAGCCTATTGAAGTGCTAACGCCGTAGTCATTTTTCTCCGCGCCTGGCACAGCCGGACTATTATCGTAGCTGTCGTAAAAACTTATTTGCCAAAAGAGGTCGTGGATAACTTCCCTCGTCAGTGAGATATCAAGTTCGCCACGTATGCGTCCGGACTCCGTCAAGCTGGGAATAATCTCGAGCGCACTCGACAAATCCAGCCCCTGCTCCTCTATTGGCGTCATAAGAACCGTCACTTGTATTTCGTATGATGAAGAAGATAATTTCACGGTTAATCCGAATACGACAGCTAATAAATTCAGACTCCATGCCGTGGGTCGCCGAAAAACTTTCGGCCGGTGAAAGATTTCGAATCTTTAATGCTGTTTCTAGCGATATACTGGCTCGTATTATTCTCTTGCATCGAACTTAAGGACCCACTATGCGACGGCTTTTGTTATCCATACTTTTCGTTTGTGCAGCAACTCCCGCATCGGCTGACAATTGGAATTTCAGCATCGAGCCGTATGTAATGGCCGCAAGCATCACGGGCGAAGCGACAATCGGTCGCAATAATGGTGCGGCAGTTGATGTGGATTTCGCAACAATCCTCGAGAATCTCGACATGGCTGCAATGCTGCATTTCGAGGCGCATAGCGACAATGGTTGGGGTTTTTCAGTCGACTATGGATTTATGGACCTGTCCGATGATGTCTTTGGCTCAAGAGGCGGAATTTTCGATGCGCGGGTGCGGCAGAGTATATTCGAAGGCCTGTTAATACGGCAGTCTCGCAGCGTCACAAGTGGCCTGGAATATTTCGCCGGTTTTCGATGGTGGGACAACGATATAGACGTAATTGTCGATCCGGCCGTTTTCCCAGGCGACGAACAAAGAAAGATTGACGCGAGCTGGATTGATCTGATTGTTGGCGCGCGCTGGACCCGGGACATCAACGCCCGGTGGCAAGTACAGGTCCGCGGCGACATCGGCGGCTTTGGTGTGGAGTCTGATTCCACGTATTCATTGGCGGCCGGCGCCTTCTATTATTTCTCCGACAGATTCGCTCTGGATCTGCAGTACAAAGGCCTCTGGGTAGACTATGAAGAAGGCAAATCCGGACAGTCCGGGCATTTCCGCTACGATACCCTTTTGCACGGGCCCGTGGTGGGTCTCAAAATATTGTTCTAGATGCGCCACATTTAGATATTCGGACTGATAAGCCTTTTCGTTGTCGCTTGACCTGGCGCCGATCCGGACCCATAGAAGTGCATGCCGATCCAGTACAACACTGCAGGCACGACAAAGGCAGCGATAGACGCGGGCACGATGTTGAACATCCAATGGGTCGCGCCTGAAAAAGGATTGTAAAGCACGAAATAGCTGATCTGGCCGAGCACGATGCCA
Organism: Woeseiaceae bacterium; assembly: GCA_037968975.1. Taxonomy (GTDB): domain Bacteria; phylum Pseudomonadota; class Gammaproteobacteria; order Steroidobacterales; family Woeseiaceae; genus UBA1847. The sequence continues at coordinate 36,047 of JBBKWL010000104.1, forward strand.
GCCAGCGCGATTGGATTGAAACCCTTCCAGTAGTAGTACTCACCGCTGGGCGCCGCCTCGTAAACAGCTCGCAGGTTGATACGTTGCTTGCGAATGAAAAAGTAATCCACGAACAGGATGCCGCCGATTGGCGCATGCATTGTGCCGTTATATGCGAGGAATGCGTCGCCCAGGTCATATAATTCGCGTGGCCAAAAGACGAACGCCATCAATGGAATGAGCGCAATGACCACAACCTGCCACCAGGCGCGTTGCTGCAAACCGGGCAAATGCCGCAGGGCGAGCCCACTTGCATACACCGATACGACGGTCGATGTGATGTTCGCAAGAGCGACGAAAGCCAACGCCATTACACCGAAAACGATGCCACCCAGGGGAATCATCCACTCGGTCGGGTCTTCCGACCCAACGATCAGCCCTGAGAAGAGAGCAATCGAACAGGCCACTCCTGACGCAAGACCGAGTTGCAGCACTTCCGGATAGATCGCGTTGCGCCGGGTCTTGGTGTTTCTCGCAAGGAATCCGATGCCGCCCCACCAGGACATTCCCGACGCGATCCCCAACTCAACTGCAATTGCGTAATTAATCGCCGGATCCGGATAGGGATCGATCGGCGGGGCCAAAGAAATTGCTTCCCACCCGTGGGTTGAGAACAACATGTACAACATAAACCCAACAGTCAGAATGAGAGCCGGCGTGATAATGGAATTAAATATGTTGAGCAGATGTATGCCGCGCGTCGTAATGAAATAGGTCAGCCAAATACCCAGAGCAACGCCCGCACCAACAATCCACTGCCCGGGCTGGTACCCCATCGCCTCCAGGATGTTCTGAATACCGTTGCCGAACATAACCAGGATAAGGCCGGACCAGCCAAGCATATTCAACAAATAGAAAATCAGTACGAATCGCGCGCCGTTCTGCCCGAATGACGGTTTGCAGGCATCGATCTGTTCCATCCCGTAGCGCTGGCAACCGAGCGACAGTGGAAAACTGATCAAAAATACGCCAATGATGTTACCGGCGACGAGGCACACAAATCCTTGCACAGCGCCGACCAGTTGCGCGGCGTAGCCGCCAGTCAGAAAACACCAGGTCGCGATGGCGTACGCGAAGCAAGTGCCATTCGCCGTGAGCGTTCCGTACTCTCGTTCTTTCAGAAGCAGTGGAACACGACCGTAAACGCTTAACGATTCGTCGCCACTGGAATCTGCACTCATGCTGCAAGCACCAAAGCAATAATCGGCAGTATCACAGCGCCGATCGTCAAGATTACATAGTCGGCGCGAAAGAAAGACCCGAACTCCGCCTCAGCTTCGTTCTCGAGCGTATCTATCCTGTGCTCCAGGTCCTGTACCAATTCTTGGTCGCGCCCTTCTGTGGTCATCGCTACGCCCTGCTGAAGTCGGGAGAATTATATTGTGGTTCAAAGCCGCACGATTTGAAACAGGCAGGACTTGCTGTTGCAGGGATCGCCGGGATCGAATATTGCCGAACATGGACTAAATTGAATTATTTGTAACTATGGCATTCGCGTTTGCAAAATATTCATGTTGTCGCCGCGTTGCGCTTCTCAAGCTGCCGCGATTGATGCAATTAAAACAGCGCTACAAAGCGCTTTTTCAAGTTTTTTAGCGGGCACGCAGTCAACTGGCATGCAATTTGCTTATGTATAAACAGCGCGTGCCTGAATAGCTGCCACATGCGGCAAACGCGCGGTATCTCAATCAACCACAATGAAAGGAGAAGTCAATGTCAAACGCGAATCTTAAGAAAGACCATTCGGTTGGTGCAGGAACGGGCGCTACCGCAGGTGCGGTATCGGGCGCTCTCATCGGCGCTGCTGCGGGTCCCGTTGGTGCTGCCATTGGTGCTGTTCTCGGCGGAATCGGCGGTTCAAAGGCCGGCGATGCAGTCGCAGAATACGTAAACCCGACTGAGTTCGACAATCACTGGCAGAAAAATTACCAGAGCACCGACTACTTCAGGAAGGATCGCGACTGGGACGATTACGCACCAGCATACGGTCTCGGTTACTACGCGCGCGATTCCTATCGTGGTCGCCGTTTCGAAGACCTGGATGACGAACTCGAAGCGACATGGGAAAAAACGAAGGACAAATCTCGCCTACAATGGAACGAAGCAAAGGACGCAGTTCGTGACGGCTGGCACCATGTTGAACGCGCAATCCCCGGCGATTTCGACAACGACGGTCGGTAACCAGTAAGTAAGCAGGAAGCCGCTACAGCGGCTCACGGAGGCGTGGTTTTGCCACTGTGCAGAGCACGGGCTCGTTATCGGGTCCGTGCTTTTCTGCCGGTGGGAATCGCCGTCATCTTGGTCGATGCGGTGAACGCGTAACTAAACCTTGCCTGACTTCTTATCCGAGTCGTTTGCCCGGATCTCACCATTTTGCGCCAGCACCAAGTCGCGACATATCTCGAGCGGCTGCAGGTGGCGGTGGAGCGAGTCCTCTGCGGAGGGTGCTCTTGGGCGGTTCCGGCCAGTTTCCTGTTAGGTGGAAATTCTGCAGGGAATCTGTCAGCTGTTCCCAAAACGCCACGGTAAACCACAGCTGGAAATCAGCCACCGTGGCTGCCTTCATTATTGTAGTGCCCATTGCGTCAGTAGACGTGTTCGACTGCGCTGCGAAACTCCCTGGCCGGGAAACGGGCAAGATTATACTCTTCGTAGTTATTGAGGTATCGGACCCAGTTACTGCTAGAATTGGATCTGACCGCGTTTAATCAATATTTCGCGATCCTGGCCCTCGTTCGCTTTTTTTGGGCTATAAAAACTCGAAACCAATAGGGAGAAACAGGGATGAGATTTTCAGTCAATGTCGCAACCATTACCGTCGCCGTGGCGCTGCTGGCGGCTTGCGCCCCCGAGGCCAAAGAAGACCCCGCCGTCGAGGCGATGCGCGCCGCGGCCGAAGCTAGGAGCCAGATGAGTGCCGCGTTAGCTACCGTGATCACGGCCTGGGACACCGGCAACACGGATACCCTGGAGGCAATCATGTCGCCCGGATTGCAGCGTACGGCGCCCGACAAGAATGTAAACAGCCTCGACGAATACCAGGCCATGATTGCCGACATACACACAGTTTATCCTGACTTCCGTATCACCAACGACGGCTCGGCGGTCGGCCCGGACAGTGGCTTCGTGCAATGGACGGTAACCGGCACCGACAGCGGAGTCGAGGACGCAACAGGCAACTCGTTGAAGGCCACCGGGATTTCCAGGTACCAGTTTGAGGACGGCAAGATAGTCAGTGAGCTTGTCGTGTTCGACACAGGCGCAGTGCTGACCCAACTGCAGAGAGAAGAACTGCCACGCGTTGCAGAGTAGCCCAAGCAGAACCGGGGTTGACCAGCATTCAAATTCCAAACCACATCAGCCAGAAAAGCAAAAGGCGCCCACAAGGGGCGCCTTTACTTTTCTGGCGGAGAGGGCGGGATTCGAACCCGCGGTACGGTATAAGCGTACACTCGCTTTCCAAGCGAGCGCCTTAAGCCACTCAGCCACCTCTCCGATTTTTCAGTCTTTAGCTACCTAATTTAATTGCCGGTGGGCGGTCGAAACAATCTGATCCCGGCGGTCTCGTTTCGCGTGGTGATGCCTCTGGCAGCGCCATTTCGCGAAGTGGGTCTAAATCGTCCAATCCCTCTGGCGCTACAACGCGCTTACCTTCCTTTGCGAGTTGGTAACGCTGGACTTCATCACAGGTCAAATCCTTGCTGCCGCCGCAGGCACTCAACGTCGCGAGCAGTAATCCCAGAAACGAAACTCTTACAATGTTCTTCACGCGGCATTCTCCAGGACAACTCCAGCGGTAGCCAGTGCCGCCCGCATGGCTTCGTGATGTTTTGGATCATGGTCCGTCATAGGCAAGCGCACATGTGCTGCGATCAGGCCCATTTGTCCAACTGCCCATTTCACCGGAATAGGATTGGACTCAACAAATAGCGCTGAATTCAATGGTTGTAACGTGTCATCCAGCGACTTTGCTGCATCCAATTCACCCGAACTTGCCAACGCACAAAGCCTGGCCATCGCCGCGGGCACGACATTCCCGCTAACGGTTACTACGCCATGCCCACCCTGGGCAATAAACGGCAGTACCGTAAAATCATCACCGCTGTACAACATGAAATCTTCGTCGACCAAATCCTGAATAGCGCGCAAGCGATCAATATCCCCTGTCGCCTCTTTGATGCCGATAATATTGCCATGCGTCGCCAGCCTGGCAACTGTCGCAGGTAGCATATCCGCAACCGTTCGACCCGGAACGTTGTACAGGATCACCGGTTTGCTGACCGCTTCCGCGATCGTCGAGAAATGCCGATAAATTCCTTCCTGCACAGGTTTGTTGTAGTACGGCACGACCAGCAAATACGCATCGATGCCCGAATCGGCGACTGCCAATGACAGATCGCTGGTCTGCGCCGTCGAGTTCGAACCGGTTCCTGCTATCACCGGCAAGCGTCCCGCCACCAGCGCAACTGCTCGTTCTACGAGCTCAACGTGTTCGTCGCGGCTGAGCGTCGCCGCTTCACCGGTCGTTCCGGCGATGACAAGCCCGTCACTGCCCTCGGCAACATGAAATTCTATCAGCCGCTCGAGAGCCGCAAAATCAATTCGATTCTGCTGGTCGAACGGCGTCACCAGAGCGACCAAAGAGCCTTTAAACACGCGTTGTCCTCGCCACAAATAAGGGCGCGATGTTACTGTTCATGTCGGGTGCTGGCAAGGCACCTAAGTGAAACATGACTCTCTAATAAGGTAAATTCTTAATAAATGTCACAACTTATTGTTTTATCAGCGATTGGCACTGACCGGACCGGCGTAGTACAAGACATCTCGAAAGTGATTCTTGCCTGCGGTGGCAACATCGAAGAAAGCCGCATGACGACCCTTGGGGCTGAATTTGCTGTCCTGATGCTGGTTTCTGGCACCTGGCATACGCTCAGTCGACTTGAAACCGCCCTCGACAAACTCACCGCAGACGACAGCTTTACTATATCGATACGCAAAACCGGCGCTCGGGCGAACAGTGGCAATCGCATGCCATATGCGGTCGACGTCGTTAGCCTGGACCAGCAAGGGATTGTGTTCAATCTTGCCGATTTCTTTGCGTCGCGGGACGTCGAAATTGCCGATGTGGCGACGCGACGTTATTCGGCAGCCCATACCGGCTCACCTATGTTTTCCGTGCAAATGGCGGTGAATGTTCCGTCCAGCGTTTCGATCTCGCAACTGCGTGACGACTTCATGGAATTATGTGACCGGCTCAACCTCGACGCGATCCTGGAACCGGTGAAGACCTGAATTCGAAGGAAAAACCTATGAGCGCTCCAATTTTGAACAGAGTCGTCACGGATTTTGCCGCGCCGACAACCGGCGATACGACCATGCGGCTCAAAGACCTGCGCGGCAGCAACGTCGTCTTGTATTTCTACCCGAAAGACAGCACTCCCGGCTGCACACAGGAAGGCCTCGATTTTGCCGCCGCACACGCGAAATTCGCGCGGAAAAATACAGTGATCTTTGGCGTTTCGCGAGACAGCCTGGCCTCACACGAGAAATTTAAAGCCAAGCAGAAATTTCCGTTTGAACTGATTTCTGATCGTGACGAAAAAATCTGCAGAAAATTTGATGTTATCCATGAAAAGACCTTGTATGGCCGTAAGTTCATGGGGGTAGTCCGCAGCACTTTTTTGCTGGATGCGAGTGGTAAGCTGCGCGTCGAATGGCGCAAAGTCAAAGTAAAAGGCCACGTCGATGAAGTCTATGAAGCAGTCAAATCACTTCCCTGAGCGCCCGCAATAAACGCTTTTTTATCAACGATTTATGTAACAATTCCCGATAAATATACGGTCGTCGAATAGCCATTTCGGCGACAATAACCGTTATCATGTGGAACAGTCGCCGCACAGGCCGGTCGGACTGATTGTGAAATGAGTTATTCATGGGAATCGAGACTGTTATTTTGCTTTTCAAAACCATAAAACGCGCTCTGATCGGAGGCCTCACAGCAGTGTTGGTGCTCAGTGCCGGAGCCGGTGCGGACGACATCCGGCTCCCTGACATGGGTAGTCCTGCTGACGCGATCCTCTCAAAATCTACCGAAGCACAAATCGGCCGCGCCATCATGCGCGACATCCGCCGCAGCGGCATGGTGGTCGAAGACCCGCAAATCACGGAGTACATTAACGAGATCGGCCACCGCATCGCAGTTCAGACTAACGACGGCGATCATGAGTTTACGTTTTTTGTAATCGACGACCCGAGAATCAATGCTTTCGCTCTCCCCGGCGGGTACATCGGCGTTCACACGGGTCTGATCGAAGCGACCCGCAACGAAGATGAGCTTGCCGGAGTGATCGCCCACGAAGTCGCGCACGTTACACAGCGACACATCGCCAGAGCTATACACGCGAGCTCTCGACAAAGTATGTTATCAACAGCATTGATGCTGGGAGCCATGATCCTGGGCGCTGCTGGTGGCGATGCAGACGTCGTGCAAGCGGGAATGGCTGTCTCGCAAGGTGCCGCTGTGCAGCAACAAATAAATTTCACGCGTAGTAATGAATATGAGGCGGACCGAATCGGAATTCACGCTCTGAATGAAGCGGGTTTTGACGCCTATGGGATGGCGTCATTTTTCGAGGTCATGTCGCGTCAGGAAACATCCTCGCCGGATTTACGTATTCCAGACTTCCTGCGTACGCACCCGGTGACCAGCGAAAGAATCTCGGAAGCCAGGGGACGTGCTACGGATTATGAACGCGTCGATAGCCACGACTCATCCAGTTATGGTATCGCTCGATCCCGCATCATGGTCGATCGATATGACACCCCTGAACAAGCTGTGGAACGTTTTGAACGCAAAAACTATTCCAAGCAAAACGATTTCGAACGCTACGGAAGAGCGGTTGCCTATCAGCGCGACGGTCGCAATCGACAGGCTAACGAGATATTCGAGTATCTTGCCGCTAAGGACAAAAAGGTCATTGCATACCATATTGGCTTAGCGCAAACACAGCTGGCACTGGAAGACTACGCGGCAAGCCAGGAGACATTTGATCGCGCGATTGAATTGTTCCCCCGCAATGTGCCGCTGGTTATACACTACGCCGAGGCGTTGTTAAGACTGGGCCAGGCGAAACAGGCGCATGCGATCTTGCTGGACTTGCTAAACAATGTACCGCCCACTCCGGAACAAGTACGATTGATCGCAAAAGCGGCAAACGAGGCCGGAGACGTTGCTGAATCCATGTATTACATGTCAGAGTTTCGACTGATGACCGGCGACCTGGTGGGCGGCATCAGCTTCCTGCGAGAAGCGCTTGCGTTGCCCGAACTGCAGGAGATCCAACGAATCCGATTCGAGGCACGTATCGACTTTATTCGCGAATATATGAGTGAAGAACAACTCAAACAATTGCAACGGGCCCGACCCGTATCATACTCCGCACGTACGGAAACATGATGCGCGCCGCCCTGCTATTCGCGCTAATGTGTCTGGGCGCATGCGCGACCACTAACGAAGTCGATCCCTTCGAGAAGTTCAATCGCTCAATGTTCGAGGTAAATCGATTTGGCGACAATATTATCTACAAGCCGGTCGGCAAAGCCTACAAGGCTTTGGTCCCAAGCTTCGCTCGCAAAGGCGTAAACAACTTTTTTGATAACCTCACTACACCAAGATCCGCCCTGAATAATTTTCTCCAGGGAAAACCTGGCAGGGGCTTTAACGAGCTGGCTCGTTTTATATTCAACAGTACACTCGGTATCGGTGGATTATTTGATATCGCCGCCGGTGGCGGCATGCAACGCTACGATGAAGATTTTTCGCAAACCCTGGCGGTTTGGGGAGCACCTGAAGGACCGTACCTGGTTATTCCTATCTGGGGACCGCGCTCTGTGTTGAGTACCGTGTCTATTCCGGCGGACTTCACGACCGACTTGCTACGGGAGATCGACGACACTGGTGCGCGCGACAAGCTCTACATTCTGCGCCTCATTGATACGCGTTCTCGCCTGCTAACGACCGAAGAAATATTAAATAAGTCGCAAGACCCGTATATCGCTTTTCGCGAAGCATATTTGCAGAATCGGCAATTTAATATTTACGATGGCGATCCACCGGTCGATGATGATTTTTATTATTTTGAAGAAGCCGAAGACGCCGAAGACGAGTAAAAGCGCTCGAGTAATTCTTCGATTTCTGCCGTTACTGCGATTGCCTGGATCTTCTCAGGGATATTTGAGAACAGGATCTCAGCCGAGGAGCGTTTCGCCCGACTTACCCATTCTAATAATAGGGCCAAACCCGCTGAATCCGTTTTTTCGACCGCCGACAAATTGACTTCGATGTTTTCCTGCCCGGCGAATAACTTCTCGCTACTTCTCAGAATATTTTCCGCAGTCTGAAACGAAACTTCGCCATGCAGTTCGAATCGCCCTTCGCCAAGTTTGCGCAACCCAAATTCACTCACTGACTTTTCCTGCAGCTTCGGTCTCCAGGCGCACAATGACCTGCTCAAGACTGGTCGCTTTGATCTCAGCGTCGAATTCGGTACGGAAATTACGGATATAAGAAACACCTTCGATCGTGACGTCGAACATCATCCAACCCGTTTTGTGATTTATCAAGGTGTAATTGACGCTGACATTTGAGCCATCTTCGAGATCCACGTTGGTCTTGACGACCACCGTCCTCTTTTCCGGATCGCCGCGGAACGGTAGAACTTTGATGCGGTCCGCTTCGAAGTCCAGAACGCCGTCCGCATAACGCTGCAACAACACCGTGTAAAATGCGTCAACGAAACGGCTCTGTTGCTCCTCGCTCGCGGAACGCCAATGCCTTGCCAATACCTGCTGCGCCGCTGTTTTGCGATCGAACCGCGGCAGTAACACCTCGTCGATCAATGCGTACAGCGCATCCGAATCGTCGGCCAGCTCGCTTTGACGCCCATCCAGCTTGGTTGCCAGTACGTCAACGGCTTCTTTGATGAATTCATCGGGCGAGCCGGCATAGGCCTGCAGTGCGAACGCACTCAGTACGATAATGACGAAAAGACTAATAATTCGGTTCAAACTCATATCTCCTAAAACTCAGACTTATTCGTCTGATCCACTTTTGACAAGAAACTTACCTATAAGGTTCTCAAGAACGATTGCCGATTGCGTGAACAGGATCTCACTTCCGTCCTCCAGATAGATCTCGGAACCACCGGCCTGTAAGCCGATGTACTGACTGCCAAGCAGACCTGCGGTCAAAATGCTGGCGTCAGAATCATCCGGTATCTGCGCGAATCGACTGTCAATGACCAGCGTTACGACCGCCTCTAGTGAGGCGCCATCAAACTCGATGCCGGTGACTCGGCCAATGGTGACGCCCGACATCGCCACTGGAGCCCGTTTCTTCAGGCTGCCAACGTTCTCGAAGCGGGCTTCGACGACGTAGGTGTCTGAAGTTGAAAAATCGTTTCGACCGGTGGTCTGTGTCGTCAGGAAAAAAAGTGCACCTATCCCCAACAAGACAAACAAGCCGGTACCCAATTCTACAGCGCGATTTTGTCGCATGGTCTTACCTCAAATTAAATAAGCAGTAATCATGAAATCCAGTATCAACACCGCGATGGCCGTCGACACAACAGTACGCGTCGTTGCACGGCCAACGCCCTCGGCCGTTGGGACGGCACTATACCCCTCCCATACAGCGAGCAGGCTGGCGACTACGCCAAACACGATACTTTTGTAAATCCCTTCTTTAACGTCATCGATATCCATCGCCTGCTGCAACTGTTGCCAGTACGCACCCACATCGACGCCTAATAGTTCGACCGCAACCAGGTGTGCACCCAGCAGGCCTACCATCGTAAACACGGCGGTAAGGAGCGGCATCGAAATAACCCCGCCGAGAAACCTTGGCACCAGTACGCGATGCATTGGATTAACAGCCATCATCTCCATCGCCGACAGCTGGTCAGTCGCTTTCATCAAACCAATTTCGGATGCCAATGCAGTTCCGGCACGGCCCGCGAACAACAGCGCTGTTATGACCGGCCCGATCTCTTTGACCAGCGCGAAGCCGGCAAGAATACCGGTCGCTTCCTCTGCATTGAAGCGCTCCAGATTGGCGAAAGCCTGCAACCCCAGGACGCCGCCAACAAAAAGCCCGCTGACCATGATGATAACAATCGATAAAGCGCCCGCATTAAAGACTTGTGCAACAACGAGGTTAAAACGCTTAACGAGCGTCCAGGGTGTGTAGCGTAGCAGCTGCACAAAAAACAACGCCATCGCACCAAAGTTGCGAACAAATTCCTGAGCTGGCTTGTATATTTCTCGAAGGATACCCACTACTCACTTTCCCCAATGAGTTGTTGCTCGTATTCCGGTGCGTCGTAATGAAACGCCACTGGCCCATCCGGCAAACCATGCATGAATTGCTTGACCATCTCTGAGGTATCATTTTTCAGATCGGCGGATGAACCGGACGCAACGATCCGACCATCAGAGATCAGGAAACTTCGATCTGAGACCGTAGCAAGCTCACCGATATCGTGACTGACGACGATACTGGAAATACCCAAAGTGTCATTCATTCGACGTACCAACCGGGCAATGACACCCATGGAGATAGGATCCAGACCCACGAACGGCTCGTCGTAGATCAATATATCCGGGTCCATTACCATCGCGCGTGCCAGCGCGACCCGGCGCGCCATCCCGCCCGACAATTCCGACGGCATCAGGTCGGCGGCGCCACGCAGTCCAACCGCGTGTAGCTTGGTCAAAACGACCATCCGGATCAGCCGCTCACCCATTGGCGTGTGCTCACGCAGCGGAAACGCCACATTCTCGAAAACGCTCATATCGGTGAGTAGCGCACCATTCTGAAACAGCATGCCGAAGCGTTTGCGTAACTCGTACAGCTCAGACTGGCTCAGAGTGGCGATGTCCACGCCATCGACAAGAATCCGGCCCTTATCCGGGTCCAGCTGGCGAGCGATCAGGCGCAACAGGGTCGTTTTGCCGGTGCCGCTGGGCCCCATCAATGCCGTGACATCACCGCGTCCGATGGTGAGGTTCAGGTTCTTAAAAATCACCCTCGAGCCCCGAGAAAACTCGAGATCGTGTATTTCTATCAATGCATCAGACAGTGTCCGGCTCCGTGGCTTATTGCTGTGCGGAGTGTACAGCTCTAGCCTATGTGAATAAATAGGACTAAAATAGTCCTTTATATTTTGAAAGGCAGGCTGGCAGTGCTCAGAATCAGCAAATTGACCGATTACGGGACGGTGGTACTCGCCCACCTGGCCGGGGACCCGGAGGCCGTATGCAGCGCCGCTGACGTGTCGCATGCGACCGGTATCGCCCCGCCCACTGTGAGCAAGCTGCTCAAGTCACTGGCCCGCGCAGACCTCGTCAGCTCCACACGCGGCGCCAATGGGGGTTATCAGCTGACCCGGGCACCCAGCGAAATCAGCGCCGCAGACGTAATAGACGCGCTGGAGGGGCCTGTATCCATCACGGAATGCAGTGGTGCAGACAGCCAATGTGACTACGAAAAAATATGCAGTGTCGGCAGCGCCTGGAAACGCATTAACGTCGCTATTCGCCACGCGCTCGAAGATGTCAGCCTGATTGACTTGTTGCGAGCAAACCGGCCCGCCCCGCGTTTTGAGTTCGGCGGACTGCCCATTTCTGTTGTTGATAACCCTGTTGAGGAAAAGAACTAACCGTGTCCACCGATCCCGACCAACTTGAAAGCCTGGTAAACCGTCGCTATGAGCACGGCTTCATCACGGATATTGAAACTGACAGCCTGCCACCGGGTCTGGACGAAGGTGTCGTGCGCGCGATTTCCAAGCTGAAAGGCGAGCCCGAATTCATGCTCGAATGGCGCCTCAAGGCATACCGACTGTGGCGTGAAATGACGGAACCGACCTGGGCGCACGTGCACTATCCGAAAATCGATTTTGAATCGATTTCCTACTTCGCGGCCCCAAAATCCGATAAAGACCGGCCCAAGAGCCTCGACGAGGTCGATCCGAAACTGCTGGAAACCTACGACAAGCTGGGCATCCCTTTGCATGAACGCGCGAGGCTGGCAGGCGTTGCTGTTGATGCGGTTTTTGACAGCGTCTCGGTAGCAACAACATTCAAAGAAAAACTTTCCGAAGTGGGTGTCATTTTCTGCCCGTTTTCAGAAGCAGTGCAGAAACACCCGGAGTTGGTGCAGAAGTACCTCGGCAGCGTCGTTCCGCAGCGGGACAACTTTTATGCGTCACTCAATTCGGCCGTATTCAGTGACGGCTCCTTCGTCTACGTCCCGAAGGGCGTGCGCTGCCCCATGGAGCTGTCGACTTACTTTCGAATTAACGCAGCCAATACAGGTCAGTTCGAGCGCACGCTAATCATCGCCGATGAAGGTAGCTACGTCAGCTATCTGGAAGGTTGTACAGCGCCAATGCGCGACGAAAATCAACTGCATGCCGCAGTCGTCGAGTTGGTGGCACTGAAAGACGCCGAGATTAAATACTCCACCGTCCAGAACTGGTACCCGGGCGACGAGAATGGCGTCGGTGGCATCTACAACTTCGTAACCAAACGCGGCGACGCCCGCGGCGCGAATTCAAAAATATCCTGGACTCAGGTGGAAACAGGCTCGGCAATTACGTGGAAGTACCCGAGCTGTATCCTGCGCGGCGAAAACTCCGTCGGTGAATTCTATTCAGTTGCCGTAGCGAACAATTTTCAACAAGCCGATACCGGCACGAAGATGATTCATATCGGTCGCAATTCCCGCAGCACGATCGTCTCAAAGGGAATTTCCGCCGGACACGCACAGAACGCCTATCGCGGACTGGTCCGCGTTATGCCGCAGGCCGACGGGGCACGCAACCACACTCAGTGCGATTCACTATTGATTGGCAAGGAATGCGGCGCGCATACATTTCCCTATATGGAAATCAAAAATCCAAGTGCGAAAATCGAACACGAAGCAACGACTTCCAAGATTTCGGCAGACCAGTTGTTCTACTGTCGGCAACGCGGCATCTCTGAAGAAGATGCTGTCAACATGATCGTTAACGGCTTCTGCAAAGAAGTTTTCAAAGAATTGCCAATGGAATTCGCTGTCGAGGCGCAGGCGTTGCTAAACGTCAGTCTCGAAGGCGCTGTTGGATAAGGACAGATAATGCTAGAAATTAAAGATCTTCAGGCCAGTGTCGGCGGCAACGAAATTCTGCGCGGCGTGTCGCTAACGATTAACCCCGGCGAAGTTCACGCGATAATGGGCCCCAACGGCTCGGGCAAGAGCACGCTCGCTCAATGTATCGCCGGCAATGAGGCCTATGAGATAACCGGCGGTTCAATACGCTACGAGAATCAGGATCTGCTGGGCCTGGCCCCTGAAGAGCGAGCCCGGCGCGGCGTTTTTCTGGGCTTCCAGTATCCAGTCGAAATTGCGGGCGTCAACAATGCCTATTTGCTTAAGGCTGCATTGAATGCAAAACGTAAGCACGAAGGTTTGCCCGAAATCGATGCGTTTGAATTTCTGAAACTCGCAAAAGAAAAAATGGCGCTCCTCGATATGGATCCCAAGTTTCTGAATCGCGGCGTGAACGAAGGATTTTCCGGTGGCGAAAAGAAACGCAACGAAATTCTGCAAATGGCCGTACTGGAACCAAAACTCGCGGTACTGGATGAAACAGACTCCGGCCTCGATATTGATGCGCTGCGTGCGGTCGCAGAAGGTGTCAACGGCCTGCGCCACCCGGACCGTGCAATCATTCTGGTCACTCATTACCAGCGCTTGCTCGACTACATCGAGCCAGACTATGTGCACGTCTTATCCGATGGTCGGATTGTGCGCTCAGGCGGCAAGTCACTGGCGCTCGAACTTGAAGAAAAAGGCTACGACTGGCTCAAAGAGGTCGTAAACGCATGAAGAGCCAGCTCGCCATTGATGCGGTGCGTGAGATCGTCGGGCGAATGCCAGAGAACGGCCTGGGTGCTGCGCGCCAGAACGCGTTGCGGCAGCTGGGCACGAATGGCTTGCCGAGTACCCGAGACGAAGACTGGAAATATACCGCTCTGGATGGCGTGATCAACATCAGCAATGAGTGGCTTGCAGGGGGCGGCCTGAATATACCCGTCGCCACTGCCGACATCGAGGCAATAACTGCGCTTTATGATCTTGATTGGCTAATTATCCGCAATGGCAGTATCGACAAAACCTCCTTCGCTGCACTGCCAGAGACCGGCATCGAGATAGGCTTGCTTTCAGATAACGATCAACCACCGACGTTCGAGGCTCCGCTGTCCGACCTCAACATTGCTCTGCTGCAGGATGGCCTTACGATACGAATCGGCCCGGATTTCGACTCGAAACGTCCTATCGGAATCTTACACATTGATAGCGCAAACTCCGACGTCGGCGTCAGCCAGACTCACGTGTCCGTGATCGTTGATGAGAGCAGTCAAGCGAGCATCGTTGAGTACCACGCATCAACGGGCGACGCGGCTCACTACGCAAACAATGTCGTTACTATCGAGCTCGCTGCCGATTCGCGTGTCGATTACGTACGAATACAGGATCGCGGCGCGGCGCACAGTCAGACCGAACGACTAACTGTTAGCCAGGCCGAACGCAGTCAGTTCAATCATGCCGCGTTTGATTTCGGCGGTGATCTGGTACGCAATGATCTCGATATCCAAATCTGCGGCCGCGATTCGCTCGCGTCATTTTCCGGTTTATACCTTGCCGATGAAAAACAGCACATCGACAATCACACCCGCGTCGATCACCGCGTCGGTCCGGCACGCTCGGAGCAGGAGTATCGCGGCATTCTCTCGGGAAGCGCTCGCTGCGTCTGGAATGGCAAGGTAATCGTTCATCCGGGCGCTGACGGCACGGATGCTGATCAGGCAAATCATAATTTGTTGCTTTCAGAGCGCTCAGAAATCGATGCGAAACCTGAGCTGGAAATTTACGCGGATGACGTCAAGTGCAGCCACGGCACGACGGTCGGTCAACTGGATGAGAGTGCGCTCTTTTATTTACGTACGCGTGGCATCGATGCTTCATCCGCGCGGCAACTGCTGATGCGAGCGTTCGCACAAAAAATTGTGACGATGTCGCCGATCGCATCTATTCAGGAAACCATCAGCGAACAGGTTGCGCAGCGCCTGGCCAGACTGATAACGGGGGTCAAGTCATGACGCAGGTGCAGGTTCATTCCAGTTCGGGCACGGGCATCGAAAGTTGCCGCGAGGATTTCCCTGCCCTGCACCAGCAAGTGAATGGACAGCCGCTGGTGTTCCTTGACAGCGCGGCGTCGTCGCAAGCGCCACAAGCGGTGATAGACGCGGTTGCGGAGTATCAAAAGCACGACCATGCCAACGTTCACCGTGGCGTCCATACTCTGAGCCATAGGGCGACTGACGCTTACGAAGGTGCGCGTGACAAGATTCAGGGTTTTATCAATGCCGCAAGCCGCAGCGAAATAGTTTTAACCAGCGGCACGACCGAGGCAGTAAACCTGGTCGCCCAAAGCTACTGTCGGCCGTTACTCGGCGCCGGCGATAAAATCCTGATTTCGCACCTTGAACATCATTCGAACATCGTCCCGTGGCAAATAGTCTGTGAGCAAACCGGTGCAGAGTTGGTGGTTGCCCCGATCGATGATCGCGGCCAAGTGGATCTGGCGGCTCTTCTGGATATGCTGGACGAACATGTTCGATTCGTTGCCCTTGCACATGTGTCAAACGCTCTGGGCAGTATTAATCCGGTCAAGTCTATCATCGGTCGCTGCCATGAGCTGGGGGTGCCGGTGTTGCTTGATGGCGCACAGGGCGTACCGCACATGGCCATTGACGTGCAGGATCTGGGATGCGATTTCTACGCTTTCTCCGGGCACAAAATGTTCGGCCCAACCGGCGTAGGCGTTTTATACGGTCGGGAGTCGCTTCTTGAGGCCATGCCGCCCTACCAGGGTGGCGGCGACATGATCCTGGAAGTTTCCTTCAGTGGCACCACCTATAACGAGTTGCCGTACAAATTTGAAGCCGGCACGCCGAATATTTCAGGCGTAATCGGACTCGGTGCGGCAGTCGATTATTTGCAGGCTGTGGGCATGGCCAATGTCACGGCACATGAGTCCCGGTTGCTCGCCTACATGATGAACGAACTGGAAAAAGTCGATGGTATTCGCCTGATCGGTACAGCCGAGAACAAGGCGAGCGTGCAGTCATTCATGCTCGATGATATTCATCCACACGACCTGGGAACGATCCTCGACCACCAGGGGATTGCGGTTCGCACCGGCCATCACTGTGCAATGCCGGTCATGCAGCATTTCGGCATCCCCGGGACTGCACGAGCGTCGCTGGGTTTATACAACAACAGTGACGATGTAGATCGCCTGATCGCCGGTCTCGACAAAGCAAAACAGATATTTTCATGAACGCAGTCGACATTCAGCGAAACGACGACCTGCGTGATCTGTATCGCGAATTGATTCTCGATCACTCACGCAGTCCGAGGCACTTCGGGAAACTTTCCGAAGCGACGCATTCGGCAGAAGGCATCAACCCGCTTTGCGGCGACAAGCTGCGCATGTATCTGCGTGTGAATCAGGACAACGTGATAGCCGACGCTTCTTTCGAGGGCTCCGGATGCGCGATCTCGGTCGCGTCGGCGTCGCTAATGACCGACATCGTAATCGGTGCGACCGTCACCACTGCGGTCGCCTGGTTCCAGGCCGTAACCCGGCACCTCACATCGACGGATGCCACAGTACTCGAACCGACTGAACTGCAGAAAATTCGAGCGCTGGATGGCGTGCGGGAATTTCCTGCGCGCGTAAAGTGCGCGACACTGGCATGGCATGCATTGAATTCTGCTTTTAAACAACAGGCAACGCCTGTCACAACGGAGTAACCTGGTTCATGTTTGGGCACACTAACGAAGCTTTTGCGCTGGAGCGCGATGTTAAGGCGGTCATCATTCCGGCAGGCGAAGAATTGCTGTTGCGCGAAGGTACAGCCGGATTTATTACTCAATCCCTCGGCGGCAGCTTCACCATTTATGTCGAAGGAAACCTGTTCCGAATCGCAGGTAGTGACGCCGATGCGCTCGGCAAGGAAGCGGTGCTGCCGCCGGCGGTTCCTGACAATCCGTCCGACGCGGACATTGAAGCCGTCATCTGGTCGCAGCTAAAAACTTGTTATGACCCGGAGATACCAGTCAACATCGTTGATTTGGGGCTGATTTACCGCTGTGACATAGCTGCATTGGGCAACGGTGAACGCTCGGTTCGTGTCGACATGACATTGACCGCGCCTGGCTGCGGGATGGGTGAAATTCTGGTACAAGATGCTCAGGAAAAAATTGCAGTCATACCCACCGTCTCGGACGTAACCGTTGAACTGGTATTCGATCCGCCGTGGAACCAATCAATGATGTCCGATGAGGCGCGCTTACAGACCGGGCTAATGTAGACGACGAAAATATGAAGATACTAACTCTCGTCCGGCATGCTAAATCGAGCTGGGAAGATAGCGACATAAGTGACCGCGAGCGCCCGTTAAACAAACGTGGCGAGCATGACGCACCTTTGATGGGCAAGCGAATTGTCGCAGCCGGAATTCGACCGTCGCTAATCCTTGCCAGCCCCGCTACTCGTGCCTGGACGACAGCAAAAATAATCGCCCAGGAAATTGGTTACCCACGAGAATTCTTGCAGCGGGAGAACAGCCTGTATTTAGCGTCACTGAACAATATCATCGACGTGTTGATTGCTCAGGATGCCGAATTCAACAGCGTGATGATCGTTGGTCACAATCCAGGGCTAACTACCTTCGCAAACTATCTGTCGCCTGGATTGACCGACAACCTGCCAACAGCCGGCGTCGTATCGGTGGGATTTGAACAGGAAGACTGGAATCTGCATTCTGCACCCAAGGCAGAACTGCTGACTTACACTTATCCCAAGTTGGCCGACTAGCCAACCGGCGAGTCAGCATTCCGGGACATTGACCGCCAGGCCACCTTTCGAGGTTTCCTTGTAGCTCTTCGACATATCGAGACCTGTTTGGCGCATGGTTTCGATGACGTTATCCAATGTGACTTTATGTGTGCCATCACCATGCATTGCCAGCCGAGCCGCATTAATCGCTTTAACGGCTCCCATTGCATTGCGTTCAATACACGGAATCTGCACCAGCCCGCCTATAGGATCACATGTAAGCCCAAGATTGTGTTCCATCCCGATTTCCGCCGCTTCTTCTATGTGGTCGTTAGATCCACCGAGCGCTGCGACCAAACCTGCAGCCGCCATGGAACAAGCGACTCCTACTTCGCCCTGGCAACCCATTTCAGCGCCGGAGATTGAAGCATTCACCTTGTAGAGGACGCCAATAGCGCCCGCGGTTAATAAGAACCGGTGGATCCCTGCATTCGACGCATCCGCAACGAAGCGACTGTAGTACATCATCACGGCCGGAATAATTCCCGCGGCGCCGTTCGTCGGTGACGTGACCACGCGTCCGCCCGATGCATTTTCTTCGTTGACCGCAATCGCATAGGCGTTGACCCAGTCAAGTGCATCCAGCGCTGTAGGTTCGCTACGCGCCTCCAAAATTCGCCGCAGCTTGGCCGCTCTACGTAAGACCGACATTTTTCCAGGCAAGACCCCGTCGGTTTGCAGGCCGCGCTCAATGCACGCCTCCATCGCATGCCAAATCTCGTCGATTCGCTGCGTCACTTCCTCTGCGCTCCGCCACTGCTTTTCATTTTCAAGAATCAGCTCGGCAATGCTAAGCCCTGCGTCTGCCGCTGTTTCCAACAGGGAATTACCGCTATTGAAATGGTACTTCGGCTGGCCGACCTGCGGTGACGGCTCCGGATCATCGCCGTGCGCGATGAAGCCGCCACCGAGTGAGTAATATTCCTCATTCAGCAGTTCAGCGTGGTCTGCACCGAGCGCGACAAACCGCATTCCATTGGTATGTCGGGGCAGTTCGATTTCGTAGTTGAAAATCAGATCGTCAGCAGGACTGAAAGGCAGCACCCCAACAACCGGGACCTCAATCTCTTTAGCGCTGTGCACGGTGCGCAATAACGCTTCCACTGCGTCCGGATCAATAGTGTCCGGCCGGTATCCCATAAGACCGAGAATAATTGCCGTATCGGTACCGTGCCCTTTGCCCGTAAATGCCAATGACCCGTACAACGTGACCTGTACCTGTTTGACCTGTGTCGCGATCGTCGCCAACTGCAATGAAAACGCGTATGCGGCGGTCATCGGCCCACCGGTATGCGAACTGGACGGTCCGATACCGATTTTGAAAATATCAAATACACTAATTGCAGACATGCTACTCCGACTCCAGCGACAACAGAGTCGCATTGCCGCCGACTGCTGAGGTGTTATTGCTAATCGTATATTCGGTTCCGAACCGCGGCAGGTAATATGGACCGCCGGCCTTTGGCCCCGTTCCCGACAAACCCCGGCCGCCGAATGGCTGTACACCTACGACGGCGCCGATCATGTTGCGATTAATGTAGAAGTTCCCGGCGCCAGACATTTCTGCGATTTTTCGGGCCCTGGAATCGATGCGACTATGCAGCCCCATCGTAAGTCCATAACCTGTTGCATTGACCGCATCGATCGTTTTCTTGAGATCTTTGCCGCGATAGCGAAGTACATGCAATACCGGTCCAAAGACTTCTCTTTGCAGGACATCGATATTGTCAATCTCTACCAGGGTCGGCGCGAAGAACGTACCGGACCTGGTCGAATCCGGCATAGGACTACGATGCAGGACTTTCGCTTCCTGCTGCATTCTGTCGACATGTGCCACAAGAAGATCACGAGCCTCTGCGTCGATTGCGGGTCCAACATCAATGCCCAGATTTGATGGGTCGCCAATACCCAACTCATCCATTTGCCCGATCAACAATTCGATCACGCGCGGCGCGATCTCGTCCTGCAGGCAAAGCAATCGCAATGCAGAACAACGTTGACCAGCACTATTGAAAGATGAGTACACACTATCGATAACGACTTGCTCAGGTAATGCAGAGCTGTCGACGAACATCGCATTCTGACCGCCCGTTTCAGCGATCATTACTGCAATTGGGCCCTCCTTGTCCGCCAAACTACGATTTATCAGTCTAGCGGTCTCCGTCGAACCTGTGAACGCGACCCCCGCAACACGAGCGTCTGCGACAGCACGCCCACCAATCTTTGCGCCGTCGCCGGGGAGAAAGTGCAAAACGTCGGCTGGTATCCCGGCCTCCAGCAATAACTCAACGGCACGATGTGCAACCAATGGTGTTTGCTCTGCGGGCTTGGCGATAACTGCGTTGCCGGCGGCGAGTGCTGCCGCGATTTGCCCGGTGAAAATGGCGAGCGGGAAATTCCATGGGCTAATACAAACGAATATGCCGCGACCGCGCAAACCATGGGTATTGCGCTCACCGGTCGGACCCGGAAGTTGCCGGGCGCCAGCATAGTGCACGCAAGCCTGAGCCGCGTAGTAGCGCAGGAAGTCTACCGCTTCGCGCAGCTCGGAGATTGCATCCGGGATAGTCTTACCTGCCTCGGCAACGCACAGTGCCAGCAATTCCGCTGTGTTTTTTTCATACAGATCGGCAGCCACATTCAGAATCCGCGCCCGCTCAGCTGCCGGCGTGCGATCCCAGGCGATCTGCCCTTTGGTCGCAAGCTCCAATGCTGTGTCCACATGCTCCGGGGACGCCTGTTTGCAGATGCCGACAATTTTGCTCGTATCCGCCGGATTCAGCGAAGCGATTGCTTCGCCGGAAAGTTTCTTGCCGCCTACAATCGGGGATGCAACCTGCTCAATCTTGGTTGCGGCCTGCATATCCGCGAGCAGGACCTGAGTCACATTTCGATCCGCAAGATTAATGCCTTTGGAATTACGCCGTTCGTCACCGAACATGTCGGCCGGCGGTTTGATATGTGGGTGTGGCTGACAGTTGTGGGCGCGAGTCGCGAGGATCGGATCGGCAATAATTTCGTTTACGTCAATTTCTTCGTCGACAATCCGATTGACGAAAGAAGTGTTTGCGCCGTTCTCAAGCAAGCGCCTGACCAGGTACGGCAAAAGATCTTCATGACTCCCGACTGGCGCATATACCCGACACGGTCGCGCAAATTTTTCAGGGTCGATAACTTCAGCGTAGAGCTCCTCACCCATACCATGTAGACGCTGGAATTCGTAGTCGCGGCGAGATCCCGCATAATGCAGAACGCTGGCCAGGGTGTGCGCGTTGTGCGTTGCAAACTGCGGGTACAGCGCAGCTCCCGCAGACAGTGCCTGCTGCGCGCATGCCAGATACGACACATCAGTGTGCGCTTTGCGTGTGAACACCGGATAACTCGCCAGGCCTTCCTCCTGGGCATGCTTTATCTCCGTGTCCCAATACGCCCCCTTGACGAGCCGCGTCGGAATACGCCGACCCTTATCCTCAGCAAGCCCTTGCAGAAAATGCACGACACTGCGCGCTCTGCGCTGATAGGTTTGCACGGCAAGTCCGAGCCCTTCGTAGTCCCCCAACACGCCGTCGCTGTAGACGCGCTTGAAAATCTCCAGAGAGATTTCCAGGCGTTCCGATTCCTCAGCATCAATGGTGATCCCGATACCCGATGCTTTCGCGTGTTCGGCAAGCTCGCAAACCCGCGGGACCAATTCCTGCATGGCCCTGTCGTACTGCATGAAACTGTATTTAGGGTGCAACGCGGACAGTTTTACCGAAATGCTGGCAGCTGCAAAAATATCGTCCGGCGCGTCCTGTGGGCCGGCTCCAATTCTGGTGATCGCATCAAAATAGGACGCAAAGTAACGTTCTGCATCAGCGGCTGTGAGCGCTGCCTCACCGAGCATGTCGAAGGAGTGACGATATGCTCTATTGCCCTTTGCAACGGAGCGCTTTAGCGCCTCGTCAATGGTTCTGCCCATCACGAACTGGTGACCCATGATGCGCATGGCCTGACGCATCGCAGTGCGGACCACAGGCTCCCCCGCACGACCTGCCAGCTTGCCCAGCAGGTTGATCGGGTTCTTTACAGAAGCGTCATCAAACTTCAGGAGCTGACCTGTGAGCATCAAGCCCCAGGTTGACGCGTTGACGAACAGGGAATCGCTCTCGCCAAGGTGGTCGGACCATTTTGCCGATGTGATCTTGTCCGCGATCAATTTGTCCGCGGTATCGGCGTCCGGTATGCGCAGCAAGGCCTCTGCGATACACATTAACAAGATGCCTTCCTCGGACGACAGATCATATTGCTGCAAAAAAGCGTCAATTCCGCCCTCTTTGGCCGTATTCTGCCGAACTGCCTGCACCAGCTGCCCAGCCGTCGTCAGGATTTTCTCCCGCTGCGCATCCCCCGGGTCCGCGGCGGCGGCCAGTTCGCTGACCAGCGTCGCCTCATCCGTCAGGTAAAGGTCATTGAGCCCTGCGATTGCACCCGGCTGGGCGGCAGGCTGGTCGTCAAAATGCATCAAGGAATACCGTAGTTCGTAAAAACCGCATCTTGCTATACTTTGCCCCCTTTGAATACAGAGATCTCATCCCGTGACCAGCAGTTTCCTCGACTCATTAGCTGAGCGTACTGAGGCCCTGAAGTCGGAAGGCCTGTATAAGACCGAACGGTTGATAGCAGGCCCCCAACAGGCGGCAATAGACGTGCGAAATAACGGCTCAACCGAGCACGTACTGAATCTTTGCGCGAACAATTACCTGGGCCTGGCGAATCACCCGCAGGTGATCGCGGCTGCGCACAAGGCACTGGACGAGTATGGCTACGGCATGGCGTCAGTACGCTTCATATGCGGCACGCAAACGCTGCACAAGGAGCTGGAACAACGAATCAGCGGGTTTCTCGGAACCGAGGACACCATTCTCTATCCTTCCTGCTTCGATGCCAATGGCGGCCTCTTTGAAACGATCCTGGATGGCGACGACGCCGTAATCAGCGATGCTCTCAACCACGCCAGCATTATTGACGGCATCCGGCTATCCAAAGCGCAGCGCTTACGCTACCAGAACGATGACATGCAGGACCTGGAACAGCAGCTCAGGCGGGCGCAGTCTGCGAATATGCGCCTGATCGCAAGCGACGGCGTATTTTCGATGGATGGAACGATTGCCAATCTGCAGTCGATTTGCGATCTGGCGAAAAAATACAATGCACTAACAATGATCGACGACTGTCATGCCACCGGATTTCTCGGCGCGACCGGCCGCGGCACTCATGAATATCGCGACGTGCTCGGGAAAATCGACATAATAACCGGCACACTTGGCAAGGCCCTCGGCGGAGCGTCCGGTGGCTATACGTCCGGCCGCAAAGAAATAATCGGCTGGTTGCGGCAGCGATCTCGCCCTTACCTGTTCTCCAACTCAGTAGCACCGGCAATCGTTGCGGCGTCTATTGCCGTTCTGGATCTATTAAACAGCGACAGCTCATTGCGCGAACAACTGCACACCAATGCGGCCTATTTCCGGGGCGCAATGACCGAACGCGGCTTTGACCTGAAGCCGGGCGAACACCCGATCATCCCGATCATGCTGGGCGATGCGAAACTCGCCACGGAAATGTCGAATCGGCTGTTGGAACGCGGCGTATATGTCGTCGGATTCTCTTTTCCCGTGGTGCCGCAGGGCCAGGCAAGAATCAGAACTCAGATGTCCGCGGGCCTGAGTCGTTCACAGCTCGATCAGGCCATCGCTGCGTTCACGGACGTAGGGCGTGAACTGAAGGTCATAAACTGATGCGCGCCCTCGTAAAAGCACAGGCGGAACGTGGCATCTGGATGCAGGACGTTGAGCTGCCGACGGTCGGTCACAACGACGTTCTTATTCAGGTAAAAAGAAGTGCAGTCTGCGGCACGGATATTCACATTTTCCAATGGGATGAGTGGGCAAAAAGCACGATTCAGGTGCCCACCACAATCGGCCATGAGTTTTATGGCGAGATCGTCGAGTGTGGCAGCGAAGTCAAAGGTTTCGTGGTGGGTGATCGAGTTTCCGCAGAAGGCCATATAACCTGCGGCGTATGCCGAAATTGTCGTGCGGGGCGTCGCCATCTGTGCATGAATACGCTCGGCGTCGGCGTCAATCGAAATGGCGCGTTCGCCGATTACGTTGCTGTGCCGGCGTTTAACGTCTTCAAATTACCTCCGTCCATTTCCGATGACATGGCCGCTATTCTCGACCCGCTGGGGAATGCGACACACACCGCGCTGTCGTTTGACCTGGTCGGTGAGGATGTCCTGATCACGGGAGCCGGACCTATTGGCGTCATGGCCGTTGCAATTGCTCGCTATGCCGGCGCACGCCACATTGTCATCACCGACATCAACGACTATCGACTCGAGCTTGCGCGCAAAATGGGTGCCACACGCGCGCTCAACGTAAGCGGCGAATCCATCGATCAGACAATGACGGACCTCGGCATGGAGGAAGGCTTTGATGTTGGAATGGAAATGTCCGGAAACCCGGGCGCATTTCGCGACATGCTTCGGACCATGCATCACGGCGGCAAAATCGCCATTCTCGGGATTCCGCAGGACGACATGAGCATCGACTGGACCGAGGTCATTTTCAAGGGTCTTGTACTCAAGGGAATCTATGGTCGCGAAATGTTCGAAACCTGGTACAAGATGTCTAGCATGTTGCAAAGCGGTCTGAACATTGAACCCATCATTACGCATCACTTCGCGGCTGACGAGTTCCAGGCGGCTTTCGAGCTAATGGAATCGGGTCAGTCCGGCAAAATAATCCTGCACTGGGATTGATCAGGAGAGATCGTGGACAGACGCACACTGCTCAAGTTACTCGCAGCAACGGCGGTGACCGGGTGCGATCCGCGACCTGAAGCAAGCCAGGCATTGCGGGTCGTCGTCGCCGGGGCAGGCATCGTTGGTGCATCGATCGCCTATCACCTCTCGCTCGCCGGTGCATCTGTCACGGTTATCGACAAACAGGGCCCAGCCTCGCATGCCAGTCGCGGCACCTTCGCGTGGATAAACGCGACCTGGGCGAAGCAGCCGCAAAGTTACCACTCGTTCAGCCAGGCCAGCGTCGCCTACTGGCACAGCTTGCAGCAGGCATTGGACCTGCCGGTCCGGTGGAGTGGTTCGCTGGAATGGTTCACGGATGACGAACGCCAGCAGCAGCTTGCGCGACAGATCGCAGAGCAAGTCGCCTGGGGAGAGCCTGCTCGCATGCTTAACTCCGCCGAATTCGCAGATCTGGAGCCCAATGTCAGGCTCGATCCAGCATCGACAGCCGCGTACTCCGCAAACGACGGTACCGTCGATCCTATACTGGCAACCCAAATGCTGTTGGCGGCCGCGGCAGCTCGCGGTGCCACGATCCGGTATCCCAGCGAGCTCACCGATGTGACACTGGCGAACGGCCGATTGGTAGCCGCAGAGACGTCCACCGGAACAATCTCTGCAGACCGGCTGGTGCTCGCGACCGGCGCGGCAAAGTACGTTATCGAATCGATAGCAGATATTGACCTGCCGCAACGCACGCTGCCGGGCGTAATCGTAATCACAAAGCCGATGCCGCGCCTGTTACAGCGCATCATTTCGGCACCGGGCATTCACATGCACCAACGTGATGATGGTCGGGTGGTATTGGGCGAACAAGATGGGGCGCCGCAGAACCAGGCGCATGCCATTCGCCTTGACGGTCGCCCGAATGAATTTCCCAGCCCGGCGATCGCGCTGCAACATGCCAGCCGCATGCTGTCCGTGGCTGCTGATTTTGCAGCCGGAATTGCGGCAGCCGAAGTCGAAAATGTTTATATCGGGTGGCGGCCGCTACCGATTGATGGACACCCGGTGATTGGCGCAGCGCCCGACCGACCGGACATCTACGTTGCGGTCATGCACAGTGGCGTAACGCTCGCGCCTATTGTCGGACAACTTGCGGCACAGGAAGTGCTCACCGATGCTCTTGCTGACAGCTTGAAACCGTACCGGCCGGACCGATCATTTCAGATGATCAAACGCTATTGAGTGTAGCGACGCTACTTGAAGTCACACAAGCAGTGCGTATACATGCCCTTGGGATCATCAAACCGCAACAGCGTGGCAACAGACTGGTCAATGTTCTTTAGCAACTGTGTGACGAAGTCGGGTGTGCGTATCCAACGGGACAAATCGACGCCCGATCGAGCCGCGACGCCAAGAAAATCCACGATGATCCGCTCGGACGGTGACAATTCAGTTTCGATAATGACAGTGCCGAAGTCACCGACATCAAGACCGGCCAATTCTCCGGCCGTATTGACCGCATCTTCGAGCGTGCCTAATTCATCAACCAAACCATTGCGAATTGCTTCTGCGCCCGTCCACACCTGCCCTTGCCCGATTTTGTCAACAGTCGCTTTGTCCATTCCACGACTGGTCGCGACGTCAGTTATAAAATCGTCATAAGTATCTTCGACAAAGAGCTGCAATAGTTGTTTTGCCTGGCTACTCATTTCCCGATCCGGTTGAAATTCTCCACTCCACGGCGTAGTACCAACACCATCAGTCGTTACTCCAACCGCCTCCAGGCTTCGTTGATAGGTAGGAAACATGCCGAATACCCCGATCGAACCCGTGATCGTGGATGAGTTCGCCAGAATCCTGTCAGCGTGCATGGAAATCGAATAGCCGCCTGATGCTGCAACGCTGCTCATCGATGCCACAACGGGTTTACCGGCAGCACGCAAAGCTTTGACTTCGTCGGCAATAACGTCGGCGGCGAATGCACTGCCCCCAGGGCTGTCCACCCGCAATACGACCGCCTTTATCGAGTCATTATTGCGCGCACGTCTAAGCAGAGTTGCCGTTGAATCAGCGCCGATATTTCCCGGTGACTGCTCGCCAAACATGATGTCGCCGGAGGCAATCACAACGGCAACGTTTTGCTCACCGGCCGAACCGCCAGACAACATCTCCATCTGCACAAGGTAGTCGTGCATATTGGTCGCATTGAACACCTCGGACCGGCGCTCGGACTCGCCAACCAGTTCTGCCAAGTATTCCTGCATCTCATTACGGCTTAACAGCGCGTCTACCAGACCCAGATCGCGTGCGGCGATCGCGATGTCGCCATTTGTCCGGCTCACGTGCTCGACCAGATTTGTCGCAAAGTCGTCAATTGCTCCCGCTTCGAGCCCGCGCGCTGCGACAACTTCGGAGCGATACATTGACCAGAGTTGCTCTACCAAACGCTCCGCAGCCTGTCGGTCTGCGTCGGACATATCCATGCGCGTGTACGGCTCGACGAATGACTTATGCGTACCAACTCGAAACACATTCCAGTCGACCCGCAAATGATCGATAGCGTCTTTGTAATAGCTTCGATATCGCCCATAGCCGCGAAACATAACGGCGCCGTCAGGATGCAGGTAAACCTCATCAGCATGTGCCGCAAGGTAGTACGCCTGTTGTCCCATATAGTCCGCGCTGGCGACAACCACTTTCCCCGAGGTTTGAAAATCGTCGATCGCCGCCGCAACTGTCTGCAATTTGCTCAATCCGCCGCCGCCCAGGCTATTGAGATCCAGGTACACCATCGCAATTCGATCGTCATCCTTGGCATATTCCAGCGCATCCACGATGTCGCTGACCCGGGTTTGTGGCAAGCCATCGCCCAGTAACTCGGCAATGGCACGATCGTAGGGGTCGCCTTCATGTTGCTCGACAAGAACGCCGTAGGGCTGAATATGCAGCGCGCTTCCCGACGGGATTAAGGAGGGAGTTTCGCCGCTAAGACCGAAGAACAACAGGAATACGAACAAAAGCAAAAACAGGTGCAGTATCTTGCGAATTCCGTCAATGCCGGTCCATAGCCAGGACAGCAATCGCAACAATGGATTCTTTGCACTCATTTCAATCATTCCCCTCGTAGCGAATCCGGTACACCTTGCCGGCATTATCGTCACTCAACAGCATGGAACCGTCCTCAAGGACCAGCAGGTCAACCGGACGACCCAATACTTCCTGGCCCTGCAACCAGCCCTCTGCAAACACCTCATACGACACGGCTTTACCTTCGTTTAAACGCACTACACTCACTCGATAGCCAATTTTTTCCGAGCGGTTCCAGGAACCGTGCTCGGCTATGAATATCTGACCCTGATAGTCGGCAGGAAATTCCCTGCCGGTGTAAAACTTTACTCCCAGCGCTGCAACATGCGGTCCAAGTCGTTGCGCGGGCGGCACGTAGTCCGCACAGTCTTTGCCGTCGCCGAACTCAGGATCCGGAATATAGCCGGCATGACAGTATGGAAATCCAAAGTTTGATGGAATTGCCGACAAATGATTCAGTTCGTCCGGTGGCAGGTCGTCACCGAGCATGTCACGGCCATTGTCAGTAAACCAAAGTTCGCGGGTTTCCGGATGCCAGGTAAATCCAACCGAATTTCGAACGCCGGTTGCGACGGTCTCTCGGCCGGAGCCGTCAACATTCATCCGCACAATTTGCCCATATCCGTCCCGTTCACAAATATTGCACGGTGCGCCAATACTGATATACAGCTTTTCGTCCGGCCCAAAACCAATGTAGCGCCAGCCATGATGGCTTTCCGCCGGCAGCTCGATATCAATTTCGACCGCATCCGGCATATCTCGCAAATTGGACTCGACATCATCGTATTTCAGAACCCGATCGATTTCGGCTACGTACAGGTCTCCCTGAAAAACGGCGACTCCGTTCGGCGTGTCCAGACCGTTGATAATCTCCAGGACCTCGCGACGTCCGTTATCGTCCGTCGTTATCGCGTAAATGGATGCACCGCGTCGGTTTGAAACGAATACCGTGCCGACACTGCTGATCGCCAATGAACGCGCGTTCGGCACGTCGGCGTATACTTCAATACTAAATCCTGGCGGCAGCGAAACATGTGCCAGCGGCTCGTCATCCGCCGCACAGGATTGGATGACAACAAACGACACGACTGCGCCGCAGAATTGAAAAAATTTGCTCAGTTGGGCACTAACCACAGCGAGAGACTCGGCCAGAATGCAATCAGAATAACAGACATTAGCAGAATCATTAGAAATGGGAATGTCGCTGCATACACATGCAGAATTGGCTTCTCAAATCGATAGCTCGAGATAAAGAGATTGAGCCCGACCGGTGGAGTAAGGTAGCCCAACTCCATAGCGGCGAGAAACACGATACCCAGATGAACCGGGTGCACGTCGAATCCGGCAGCGATCGGCAATATCAGGGGCACTACCAAAACGATGGCGGAGAATATATCCAGGATTGCGCCGAGAACGAGCAGGAAAATCAGCAACAAGATCAGGAATGACGTCTGGCTGGACACAATGTTGGACACCCATTCAAGCAACATTTGCGGAATTCCGGCACTGATCATGTAGTTAGTCGACGCCATTGAAACACCGAGGATGATCAAGATGCCGCCAACCAGGACCATCGACGAACGCATGATTCGTGGCAGCTCGCGCCACGGTATTTCCCGGTGCACGACGACCTCAACCACGAAAACATACAACGCTGTAATTGCTGCAGCCTCGGAAACCACGAGAAAGCCGGAATAAATTCCGCCCAATACCACGAATGGCAACGGAATTTCCCAAATCGACTCACGAATGGCCGCCCAGATCTCGCGGCCGGAAAATGACGCCAATGGTTTTCGGATGCCTCGATTTACCCACATGCTGTACCCCGACAACATCATCAGCATCAACATGCCGGGCAGGATACCGGCGAGAAAGAGCTGATCGATGGGCACTTCGGAAACGACGCCGTACAGAATAATAGGCAGTGAAGGTGCGAACAAAAGTCCAAGGCTTCCCGAGGAAGTTACGAGTCCCAGGTTAAACCGATCCGGGTATCCGTCGTGTTTTAGCGCCGGATACAATATTGCGCCTAAAGCGATAATCGTTACACCAGATCCGCCGGTAAAAGCTGTAAAAAATGCGCAGGCCGACAAAGAGACCACCGCCAGTCCACCGGGCATCCAGCCCAACAGCGAACCTGTCATCCGAACCAGGCGTTTCGGCGCCTGGCTTTCGCTCAGCAAATAGCCGGCAAATGTGAATAACGGAATCGCTACCAGGAATGGCAGGTCGGCGATGCCCAGAATATCGAGTGCGACGTTCATTAGATCTGTGTCTTCGCTGTTGAGACCGATCATTGCGCTGGTGGCGATGATGGAGAACAGCGGCGCGCCCATGATGGCAAGGACGAGTAGCGCCAGGCTAAGGACGATCACGCCGCGCCCCCGTCGTCACCGGTGTACAGCTTGATGCCCTCTTTGCCTACGCCTATCAGGAATCGGTAGCTCAACAATGCAAAGGCGACTGGCACGATTGCGTGCACAATCCACGCGGGCGTGTCGATCAACACCGTGTCTTCAAATTCCATTTCAAGTTGAATATAGCGCCACGCATTCCAGGCCACGACAGCGCATACAGCGGCAGCAAAAGTATCTACGACCAGCCGTGCTGCGCCGACTGCACGATCAGGCAACAGGTGAGATATCGCATCGATGCGTATATGTCGGTTCTCGCGGCACGCCGCTACTGCACCGACCATCGCCAGCCACAACACCATGATTCGCACGAGCTCGCCAGACCAATAAAAACCAGTTTCAAAAACTTCACGGGCAATGATCTGGGCAACGGAGAGCAACATCATGCCACCGAGCAATCCGACCAGCAGCACGTTCTCAACAAATCGACCCGCAGAATCCAGTCGACCCAGAAAAGTTGCTGCTTTTTGCATCATTCTCCGGCGGGACGCTCGCTGCGATAATCTTTGACGTAGCTCATCATTTCCTTATAGAGCTCGAGCGAAACGACACCATCGGTCGCCATTGCGAGATTAGCCTTGCTCAGGACCGCCTCGAGTCTATCCAGTTCAGCCGCCGTCGGGACCACGCGCTTCAGACCTGCGTTGAACAGCGCCTGCTTAGCCTCCCGGTCATCCTCAAGATTCAGTGTGTCGTATTTCTTGTAGAGGTTCGACAATACGTCGCGCACTATCAACTGGTCTGCGGCAGAAACTTTGGCGAACGCTTTTTCGCTGATAACCATAAACCCCATGGTGTAAACCAGCGGTACATCGGTGACGTATTTAACCTTGGTGTGGTATTGCAATATGACCGC
Organism: Woeseiaceae bacterium; assembly: GCA_037968975.1. GTDB lineage: Bacteria > Pseudomonadota > Gammaproteobacteria > Steroidobacterales > Woeseiaceae > UBA1847. The sequence goes on from JBBKWL010000104.1 coordinate 67,247, forward strand.
ACCGACTGACGACATTGCAATGATGTCCAATGCACCGGTTTGCAGTCCCGTATAGACATCCGTTATCGGCAGCGGTATCGGCGTTACGGCCATGGCCTGCATTGTTCGCCGGCTCACTTCGTCGCCTTCCGGCACCCAGACTCGCTTACCTTTGAGGTCATCGAGCGAATCAACCGGTTGATTGGACATAATCAGAGCAAAACCGGTTGCGGCAAAGCCGAAGGAAACGAAGCCCGCCTTTTCCAGACCCGCGGCAATTTTGCTGTCCATGCGAGACCGAACAAACTCCGCCTCGGCCTCACTCTGAAACGTCATGGGCAGCCCGTATAATCCCAAATCACCATAAACTTCCATCAGTGCTGAAGGCGTAAACACGCCACCATGCAATGCGCCGATGCTGATGCGTTTCAACACCTGGCCATCAGTGCCCATACTGCCACCGCCGTAGTACTTGATCACAACACGGCCGTCGGTTTTCTCTTTGATCTCGGCTGCGCTGGCACGCATGTCCGTCATCCACTCCGAACCCTCGGGAGTGGCTGTCGCAATTTTCAGCGTCGTCTGAGCATTGGCCACACCCGTGACAACTAATGCAATGATAAAAAGACCGATTCTTAGCATCTGTATTTCCTTCAGAAGTAGTCGTCAGATTCGGAGCACAACGCCGCAGCCTCGTCCTGAGCCATGACATTCGTTAGCGTGTAGCCGTTCGCATAGGGGCTGGCACTCAATATGTCTGCGCAAAGCTCATCATTAAGCTCACGATCATAGAGCATGCGAGCGATACCTTTGAGCATTTCAACCTTTGGGCTGAGGTCCTTGCCGCCTGACAGTTCTATTGCCGTGTTGAAATGCACGCGTGCCTCCTCCTGCTTGCCGCCAAGCGCGGGTGGCCGAATCGTCATCAATACACCCAGATAATTATGTGCCGACGCCTCTGTCGTCCCGCCGCTGATCCCGATGTAATGTTGCATTATCGCCTCTGCCTGTGGCAGTTCCGCCAAAGCATTCCAGTCATCGCTGTGAGCGCGAATATAGGCCAGAAACGTAAACCCAAAGGTATAGAGTAAATCGGCGTGTTTCGGTTCCACTCGAGCCAGGCTGGCGACGAATTCGTCGTAGGGCATATTGCTCCAGTTGCAGGACTCAGCGACGCTCTGACACATCGCCTGACTGGCATATTCCCGCCCGCGCTTGGTCAGGCGTCGGGCGCGCTTGGGCTCTTCAGCGAAAACACCGCCATAGGACGCATATAAGGTTGCCGCCGACGCCAACAAGGCAGGCGTGTTTTCTTCCTTCTGAACAAAACTGTCCATCAGCAGGATATAAGACGGCATGCCCGCTCGAACCAACTCCGGGTCATCCTGATTAAGCATCGCGCTACTCAGGTTGTCACCGAAGGAGTTGGCGGCTCTTGACACAAAATAGGAGCAACCCGCCAGAAATTGGCTGCAAACGACCAGCAGCAATACAACGACCGATTTATTCATACTCATCTCCTGCTCGATGAATAGAAATACTAACCGCAGACGGCGGCACCGTCGTGATTACTTGCTGATTGTTGCCTGATGAATCTGGGCCCATGCGCCTCATATCGAGCGCCGAGGCCCTGCAAAGCTGCAGAAAAATCTAGATTTTTTCCTTAATTCTCGCGGCCTTACCAGTTCTTCCTCGAAGATAGTAGAGCTTGGCGCGGCGGACAGCACCACGACGCTTTACTTCGACAGAGTCAACAACCGGGCTAAAGGTCTGGAATACCCGCTCAACGCCTTCGCCGTGCGAGATTTTTCGAACTGTGAACGAGGAATTCAGGCCGCGATTGCGTTTTGCAATGACAACACCCTCGAACGCCTGCAAACGCTCGCGCGTGCCTTCTTTCACTTTAACCTGGACAACGACGGTGTCTCCCGGGGCGAACGCCGGAATTTCCTTGCCCATTTGTTCGTTTTCGATCGCTTCGATTATTTTGCTCATGACTCTCTTCTCACCGGCCTTGTGCCGATTCCAGTGGCGCGGTCCGGCATTCTACACCTGACCTTGCTCTTTCAAAAATTCATCGAGTAACTTTTGCTGCTCGTTGCTCAATTCCAATGCTTTAACCATGTCGGGCCGTCGCATATAACTGCGCCCCAACGCCTGTTTGTAACGCCAACGCGCAATGCGCTCGTGATCACCGGAAAGCAATACTGCAGGCACTTTCTGGCCATCAATACTCTCTGGACGCGTGTAATGCGGGTGATCCAGCAAACCCTGCATAAACGAATCCTGTTGTGCGGACTCCGCATCGCCCAATACACCGGGCAACAATCGAACGACTGCATCAATCACAGCCATGGCCGCGATCTCGCCGCCAGACAACACAAAGTCGCCCAATGACAATTCTTCATCGACTTCGCGATCGATCAACCGCTCATCAATTCCTTCGTACCGCCCTGCCAGCAAAATCACGCCCTCCAGGCCTGAGAATCGCTGCGCAGCCGCCTGGTCGAACACTCGACCTTGCGGTGAGAGGCAAATCACCGGACTGCCGGCGGGTAACGCTTCGCGTGCCGCATGAATCGCCTTCGCAGTCGGTTCATACTTCAAAACCATGCCAGGGCCGCCACCGTAAGGTCGATCATCGACCGTGCGATGCACGTCAGTCGCATAGTCACGTGGGTTTTGACACTGCAAACTGAGCAATTTCCGCTCTTTCGCACGCCCCACCACACCGTACTCGGCGACCTGTCCTACCATTTCCGGAAACAGGCTGACAACGGCAATCTGCATAGCGTCAGTCCAACTCCCAATCGACCGTGATAACGCCAGCGGCGTTGTCCACGTCGAGAACTACCTTGCCCAAAATGAACGGAATCAACCGTTCCGGCTTACCCGTGGTCACCAGGACGTCGTTCGATCCGGTTTCCAGCAAATACGCAACCTGACCCAATTGAGTCCCATCGCGATGAACTATTTTCATGCCCTCGAGGTCGGCCCAGTAATAACTGCCTGCCTCAGCGGCCGGTAATGCGACTCGTTCGACCGCGATATCGCAGTCAATGAGCTTTGCCGCTGCATCACGGTCAGCAACACCCTCAATCCGTGCGATGACCCCTTTACCGTGCTTTTTGCCCTCAGCAACGTCAACGTTGCGCCACTGGCCGCCCTGCTTCAAAAACCAATGCGGGTAATCGAGAATTGCCTCACGGGGCTGCGTGTACGAATACACCTTTACCCAGCCTTTTACTCCGAACAGGCCGCTGATCTGGCCCAGCTCAATTGGCTGCCGCAGCGACTCAATCAGTTGGCGGCCTGAGCCTTGCGATGCGCCTTCAACAGCGAAGCGACACGCTCTGACGGCTGGGCGCCTTGCCCGACCCAGTGCTCAATGCGCTCTACGTCGATACGCAGGTTCTCTTCATGTTCTTTCCCAACCGGGTTGAAAAAGCCCACACGCTCGATATACCGGCCGTCCCGACGATTACGACTGTCGGTCACCACCAGGTGATAAAAAGGACGTTTCTTCGCGCCAGCGCGCGATAGTCGAATACTTACCATTTCTCTTCCGTTTTAAGAATCTGTGACAGGCGGACACGCCTGCTCTCGGGCTATCCCCGAGTAGCGCGCATTGTACCGACTTCAATCCAAATGTGAAGCGTTTTTGGCAGCGGAAAACCTTAAGTTTTTCGGAGGCTTAGCAGGGCCTAGCGCATTCCTGGCGGCAGCCCCCCGCCTGGCATTCCGCGGAGCATTTTTTTCATGCCACCGCGGGCCATTTTTTTCATCATTTTTTCCATCTGCGTGAACTGCTTCAGGAGGCGATTCACATCCTGCACCTGCAGTCCGGACCCGGCCGCGATCCGTTTGCGCCGGGACCCGTTGATCGTCTTGGGAAAGCGACGTTCAGCCGGCGTCATTGAATTAATCAGCGCTATTTGCCGCTTAAGTTGCGTGTCGTCAGCGCCCTGCTTCAGCGCCGCAGGATTCATTTTGCCGGGTAGCGGCAGTTTATCCAGCAGCGCTCCGACACCGCCCATACTCATCATTTGCTCGAGTTGGTCGCGTAAGTCGCTCATGTCAAAGCCTCGACCTTTTTTGACCTTTTTAGCGAGTTTTTCCGCCTTTTCCTTATTGACCTTGCCTTCGATCTCTTCAACTAAAGACAAGACGTCGCCCATGCCAAGTATGCGCGACGCCATACGTTCCGGATGAAATGCTTCGAGCGCATCGACTTTCTCGCCGACGCCGACGAACCGAATAGGCTTGCCGGTCACTTCCCTGACTGAAAGCGCGACACCGCCCTTGGCGTCGCCGTCGGCCTTCGTCAGCACTACGCCTGTAAGTGGCAGGCTCTCGTCAAACGCCGTAGCCGCATTAACGGCATCCTGGCCAGCCATGCTATCAACGACGAACAGGGTTTCACTGGCGCCGGACTTGCTGTGGACAGCCACGACCTCCTGCATCATGTCAGCATCGACATGCAATCGTCCGGCTGTATCAATGATCAATACATCGGCATGTGAGCGCTTTGCCGCGTCGATTGCACGCTCGACAATGGCAACCGGTTGGTCGTCTGCGCTGCTTTCGCAGTGCAGCGCACCCACTTCGGCTGCCAATGTCTGCAGCTGCAAAATTGCCGCCGGTCGATAAATGTCGACACTCACCAGCATCACGCGCTTCTTGTCTTTATCGATGAGCCGCTTGGCCAGCTTCGCCGCGGTTGTCGTCTTACCGGCACCCTGAAGGCCAGCTAGCAATATGACTACAGGTGGCTGCGACCGCAGATCGATGGGCGCGTGCTCTGTGCCAAATAATGCGACCAGTTCGCTATGGAAAACCTTGACCAGCGCTTGCCCCGGAGTCAGGCTTTTACCCACCTCCTCCCCGAGTGAGCGTTCCCGCACTCGCGCGATAAACGATTTCACGACCGGCAACGCGACGTCTGCTTCGAGCAGGGCCAGTCGTACCTGTCGCAAGGTATCCTTGATATTGCTTTCGGTAAGCCGGCCCTGGCCGGATAGGTTGCGTGCGGCTTCAGTCAGCCGGCTGCTTAGACTGTCAAACATACGGCGATTCTAAACCGTAATGACCGTGCCTCGCGACAGCATTTGTATTTTTCGTTCTGGTGCCGCTTTCGTAACTTGTTCGAGAATGAGCTTTTCCTCACCCGGTTTCATGCCGGTGAGCCAGATCTCCGGATCCTGATTGAGCTGTTTCAGATCGCGGGTCAGAGTGCTGGGACAGTAGTGGCCGGACTCCGTTGCCAGACGCTCCATCGCGTCAGGAAAGGACACCTCGATAACGAGTACGCGCAAATCATCACAGGCATTCAGGACTGGCCACAGCGTTGCATTGGTCTTGGTATCGCCACTGACCGCAAACGCACCACCGGAATTTTGCACTGTGTATCCCAACGAGGGCACGCTATGCATGACATCAACCGCGTAAAAATCGCGATGGCCAATGGTTATTGTATCGCCCGGCATACAGACTTGATAACGCAGCATTGGGCGCTCTGCAGACGGTAGCCTGGCGAAATCCGGCCAGATGGTTCCATTAAAAAGGTGCTCCTGAATGGCACGCAGGGTTTCTTCACGGGCGTAAACCGTTAAGGGCGTCTCGAAGTTTTCGTCAAACACCCGATCGACCAGCATTGGCAGGCCAGCGATATGGTCCAGATGGGCGTGGGTCAGGAAAACGTGGCGAATGGAGTCCAGATCACGTAATTCAAGGTCACCAATGCCGGTCCCCGCGTCAATCAGAACATCGTCGTCGACGAGCATAGCCGAGGTTCGGGACCCGGCGCCTATGCCCCCGCTGCATCCTAGAATACGTATACGCATATTGTTGGGGTACTATTGATTCTCACGTGATGAGGGGAATATGCCTTCAACGCAACGTTAGGATAAGCAACGGCGGGTTTCTGTGTCTCAAATCACAATTCTTTTGCTGTATCTGTTGGCGGCTGTCGCTTTCACGATGCAGCGACTGCCGGCGCATGCGCCGCGCTCAGGGCCTTTGCTGAATGCTGCATTCATATTTGGTATTGCCGGCCTGCTGTTTCACGGACAATCGCTGTCAGAGCAAATTTTCATGGACGACGGGCTGCATTTTTCGATCGCCGCCACCGTCTCATTGATCGGTTTGCAATTGGCACTCATTGCACTGGTCGGAGCTATCGAGTCTTCCCTGCGAGGTATGTCCGCAGGTCTGTTGGCGCTCGCCGCCGTCGCGTCCACCGCAACCGCACTCGCTACAGATACTACTGTCGGCACGCAACTCACATGGCAGATTCAGGCACACATACTCATCTCAATGTTCGCTTATGGTCTCCTGACCGTTGGCGCCATTGTCTCTATCTACGCGCTGGTACAGGATCGCCGCTTGCGCGCCGGTCGCCTGTCCGCTGGCAACCACTTGTTCGCACCTCTCGAGACCACCGAGAAAATGCTGTTCGGCATCGCAGCCAGCGGATTCGCGGGTTTACTGCTCGCCGTACTGTCGGGATTCGCGTTTGTCGACAATTTGTTTGCTCAGCATCTCGTGCATAAGACCGCTTTGTCGCTCTTGGCACTAACCCTGTTTGGCATACTGGTCGCCGGCCGACAGTTCGCCGGTTGGCGCGGCAAGCGTGCGGTGTACTTGTATCTTTGGGGATTTTTTATTTTGTGCCTTGCTTATTTCGGCAGTCGCTACGTTCTCGAACAGATTCTCGGTCGCAGCTGGGGCTAAATCCGAAAGCTGCGACCTGATAATGAGACCTGATTTCTTGACACTATTAGGCAGGACTGCTCAACTGAAACCATATTGGTGATTCAGGAGGTGCCCTTCTTTTGGGCGAAGACATACCACTCGCGGCCCTGATCGGGCTGCTTGTCGCTCTGCTGCTTCTTTCCGCGTTTTTCTCGGGCACGGAAACAGCGCTTATGAGCCTGAATCGTTACCGACTTCGACACAAATCGAGACAAGGCCATCGCGGCGCCATTTTAGCTGAACGACTGTTGCAACGGCCCGATCGGATCATCGGTCTGATCCTGCTCGGCAATAACCTCGTTAACAATATCACCGCAGCGCTGGTTGCCGTTTTCGCAATGAAAATAGGCGGACAGGCTGCAGTCGCCATTGGCACGTTCGTTGTAACGCTGTTGATTTTGATTTTCGCGGAAGCCGCACCAAAGACACTCGCGGCGCTACACCCCGAAAAAGTCGCCTATCCGGCATCGTATATATATTACCCGCTGCTGAAAATCGTCTACCCATTCGTCTGGCTAACCAACACTGCGGCCAGCGGCGTACTGTTTTTGTTCGGCGTCCGTACGGGTGAGACTGAACTGCAAGCGCTTACGCGCGAAGAATTGCGTACTTTGGTACATGAAGCCGGCAGTCGAATATCCGGACGCTACCAACAGATGCTGTTGAGCATCCTGGACCTCGGCCAGGTTACAGTCGACGATGTCATGGTGCCGCACAACGAAATTGTCGGCCTGAATCTTGAAGACGACACAGGGGTGATCAACGCCATTATCCGAGGCAGCGAACACACGCGACTGCCAGTGTACCGAGACAATATTGACCAGGTCATCGGCGTTCTGCACCTGCGGCGGCTGGCGAACCTCTCTGAGCGAACCGTGGATAAGAAAAAGATCGAAGAGCTGGTCGACGAGCCATATTTTGTTCCCGAGGGCACTCCGCTGAGCACGCAACTGGTGCAGTTTCAGAAGCGACGGATGCGAATTGCCCTGGTCGTCGATGAATACGGCGATATTCAGGGTGTTGTGACCTTAGAAGATATTCTTGAGGAAATCGTCGGCGAATTTACCACCGACCCAAGTGACGACATTGCAGACGTCGTTAGCGAAGGCGAGGATATCTATCTCGTCGATGGCACTACAAATATTCGGGAACTAAATCGCGCGCAGAAATGGGACCTTCCGACCGATGGGCCAAAAACAATTAATGGTCTGATTCTTGAGTTGCTGGAAACCATTCCGGAGCCAAGCACCTGCCTGGAAATCGAAGGCTATCCAGTCGAGATCGTTTCGACGGATGACAATCGAATTCGGAGCGTACGAATCGGGCCTCGCGACCTGGGCGAGCTGCTCGAAGACTAGCGATTCTGCAGCTAGAACGCAGCGGCCAGCGCATCACTGACGCGCCGCACGCCAGTGACCTTGATGCCGCTGGGGATCACTTTAGGCAGGTTTGATTCGGCGACAATCGCATGCGTAAAGCCCTGTTTGGCAGCAGCGGCAATTCTTTCAGTTCCAAATCGTACCGGTCTGACTTCGCCGGCCAGACCGATCTCGCCAAAACTGACCAGCCGTTCACTGCAAGCAACGTTTCGAAAGCTCGAAACGATGGCTAAAAGCGCCGGTAAATCTGCGCCTGTTTCGGCAATACGCAAGCCACCAACAACGTTTACAAAAACATCCTCCGGGCCCAACGCAACATCCCCATGCCGCTGCAACACAGCCAAAAGTAACGATAAACGATTCTGATCGATGCCCGTCGCCTGACGCTTAGGATACGAACTGTTGCCGTCCGCAACCAGCGCCTGGATTTCAACCAGCAACGAACGGCTCCCCTCCCAAGCGACTGTTACGATACTCCCCGGTTCAGAAATACTTTCACGCGATAAGAAAATTGCCGACGGGTTGCTCACTTGTTTGAATCCGGTTTCAGTCATCGCGAATACACCCATTTCGCCGCTTGCACCGAAACGATTCTTGACCGAGCGAATCATCGTGAACCGACTCGCCGGGTCATTCTCAAAATACAACACCGTGTCCACCATATGCTCAACCACACGTGGTCCTGCAATGGCACCTTCCTTCGTTACATGCCCGATTAAAAAAACAGCAACTTCGTTTTGCTTCGCAAACTGAACAACACGCCCGACGCATTGGCGCAGCTGTGCGACCGAGCCGGGAGCAGATGGCGACTCGGTGCTAACCATGGTCTGAATTGAATCGATAACCAGGACTTTCGCGGCAGCAGCGACAGCGGACTCCAGGATATTCTCCAGCGACGTATCGGCAAGCAATTGCATGTCCGAACTCACCAGGCCCAATCGATGCGATCGCTGCCCCACCTGACGCAGCGATTCTTCGCCGGTCGCATAAAACACCGGCAGATTGGCAGCGAGATTTGAGGACACTTGCTGCAACAACGTCGATTTGCCAACGCCGGGATCTCCACCTAGCAGGACGACGGCGCCAGGCACTAACCCGCCACCGAGTACTCGATCAAATTCGTCGAACCCGGTGCTATCTCGATGCGCCAGATCATCCGGCAAAGATTCCAGGGTCGCCGTGGCCACGCCCTGATGTCCCGTTTTGGCCGATGCTGAAATGCTTGTGCGAGACAGAGTATTCCACGATGCACAATCGGGGCACTGGCCCGCCCATTTGACGCTATGCGCCCCACATTCGGTGCAAACATAGGCGGTTTTTGCCTTTGCCATTCGTAACACTCTGTTTTATAAGGATTCTAAAGGGCTGTTGCACTCTGTCGAGCCCATCTGACGCTCGCCAGGTTGAATTTTGCAGCGCCTCGCGGAAGCCAATGATAGCACCGCTTCCAGAGCTGTTTATTACATAAAAATGCCAACCCTATCTCATTAAGATTGCTCACGTTTTTCTATACTTTCGAGCCTACTGGTTGAAAGTGATCGTATTGATCTCAGAAAGTAAGAAAAAGCGTAACCGGCTTATCGCGCTGAGTTTCGCAAGTATGCTTCTGCTGCTTGTGTACGGACCTATGGCCCAGTGGTTTGTCGCGGCCGATCGTGTTCTGTACGACAACCTGGCGACCTATGTTCCCGGTGAACCACTCGGTAACTCCCTGATCATCAGTATTGACCGCACAAAACTGGGCACCGAAAACCTTCTTGATACCTACGGCCAAGTTGTATCGGTGCTAACCGCTGGCAATGCCCGGCGCATTATCCTGACTGAGCCACCAGAACTACCGAAAGACGCAGCGGTGCCCGGCTGGTCGGTCGCGATGAGCGCCCAGACGTTGATTTACGCACCAACCAGACACCGATTTGCCGATCTCGCAACGCGTGATGGTTTCCTCGAATTTCAGCCGGATAGTGACGGCGTCCTCCGGCGTGCCGCGTTGTGGATGCTGAATGACGGCGTAATGTCGCCATCGTTGCCGCTAGCGATCGCTTTCGATAACACAGATGCGGCGAATAGCTATCGGATGTCGAGCGCAGAGGATGCGATCTACACATCTAAATATGCGCCGTTACCACGGCTTGATTTCGTCGACGTAGTGAACGGAGACTTCGATCCAGCGCTCTTGCTCGACGCCACCGTTTTCGTCGATTCTTCGCCGCAGCTCATTGCCGCAGAGGCGCTGTTGCCGTCCGGCCAGTTCGTTACCGTTTCGGAGATTACAGCCAGCTTGCTCGCGAACGTTGAGCACGATCGCACCATCATTTCCCCCGCATGGGTGTCGGCCATGGAATGGCTGGCGCCGGTCCTGCTTGCGATCATTGCGGTTTTATTCATGCCTGATCGCTCACGCAAGGACATTGCTGTTCTGACAGGAGTTGCGGCGGCAACCATTCTTCTGACCGAAGCGTTAATGTTGTATGTCTTGCATGTGCGCATCGATCTTGGTCGTCCACTGATCATATTTATCGGTGTGTCGATGCTGACATTTTGGCTTGTCGGCGACGAAACCAAGGACCTGAAAGATGCTTTCAAGAAAGGCTCGGACTTTCTGTCTGCCGGTCGACTGGAACCAGCATTCGCGGAATTTCGCCGTTGCCAACCATCGGAGACCATCGCGACTGCGATGTACAAGTTATCGCTTGCTTTTGAGCAACAAGCGAAGCCAGAGCGTGCCGAAGCTGTCCTCGAATGGATGAAGCGTACTCACGGCACACCAGAATCAGTAGCGGAAAATCATAAGGCCAATGGCGCCCCACAACGGCTGGGGCGCTATGTCATCGAGAAACGGATAGGCCGCGGCGCAATGGGTGCGGTCTACCTGGCCAAGGATCCTCGTATCAATCGACCCGTTGCGCTGAAAGTGATTCCGATCGAGAAGGAATTCGAGGACGAAGAACTCAGGGAAGCCCGGCTTCGCTTTTACCGCGAGGCAGAATCTGCAGGTCGACTCACACACCCGAATATCATCACGGTCTTCGATGCGGGCGAAGACAAGGGCCTTGCCTATATTGCGATGGAGTATGTGCCCGGAATTCCGCTGAAACAGTTTACCGATCCGAAACGACTTCTCGCGCCCAAGCGCGCGCTGGAACTATGCGCATGCACAGCGGAGGCTTTGGACTACGCGCATAACCAGGGTGTCATCCACCGCGATATCAAACCTGCGAATCTGATGTACAACCCGAAAGAAGGCTCACTGAAAATAACGGACTTTGGTGTTGCCCGAATGACAGACAACAACAGCACCAAGACCGGCATAGTGCTCGGCACGCCAATGTACATGTCTCCTGAACAACTTGGGGCCGAGGAGCTGAATGGCCACTCGGACTTGTTTTCACTTGGTGTTACCCTGTACGAATTGTTAGCAGGCGAAGTGCCGTTTAAGGCAACGAATATTGCGGTACTGATGACCAAGATCACGAGTGAAGAGGCCTCACCCATTTCTCACATACGGGCTGGTATCCCGCCGAGCGTAGATGCAGTATTGGCAAAAGCATTGGCCAAGAAGCCGCAGGACAGGTTTTCGTGTGGAGCCGAAATGGCTATTGCACTCAGAAATTGTGCCAGATACTCGTAGAGCGATAAGGGAAGATTAATGCGATGTCGATGAGCCTGCGTGGAAAAATAGATTTTGCCGAGTTGACCGATACAGGCCGTGTCCGTGAGCATAATGAGGACGCGATTGGTTCGAATCCGGATATCGGCCTGATGGTGCTTGCCGATGGTATGGGTGGCTACAACGCGGGTGAAGTGGCCAGCGGGATAGCTGTGCAAATCGTCTCTGAACTGGCTACAGAAGGCGCGTCCCGTGAAAACCGTGATGAGATTGACCCACATAGCGGCTTGATGCGGCAGTCAATTGTGTTGCGAGATGCGGTCTATCGTGCCAATAAGATCATTTATCAAACGGCGCAAAGCCAGACTCATTGCGAGGGGATGGGCACGACCATCGTTGCGGCAATGTTCTACGACAACAAGATTTCCATCGCGCATGTTGGCGATTCGCGAGCATATCGTTTGCGCGGCGGTGCATTCGAGCAAGTCACCCTGGACCATTCACTTTTACAGGAACTGGTTGATCGCGGCTTCTATTCAGCCGAAGAAGCACAACGCTCGACCAATCGAAACTACGTGACTCGAGCCCTTGGCGTCGAGTCATCGGTCGAAGTCGAAGTGCACGAACATGAAGTGCTCGAAGACGATGTATATCTGCTGTGCTCAGACGGACTTCCGGATATGGTCGAAGATGAGGATATTCACTTAACTATAAGCACTTTTAATGCTAGTCTTGATGTCGTTGGTAAGCAATTGATTGAATTGGCAAATGACCACGGTGGACGGGACAATGTGTCCGTCATGTTAGCCCAGGTTAATCAGCCATTCGCGGCCAGGAAGGGCCTGTTAGTCAAGCTTGCCAACTGGTTCCGCTCATAAGGGTGCAGGGTTAATCGGGAGATTGCGGGATGGTAGAGCGAATTAGCTACAGCGTAGCTAGGCTTTCCTCGTGTCTGACCGCCCCTGCTTGTAAATTGCTTTCACAGAGATTACTCGCATGGCACGGTTAATTCTTAGCCTGGACAACCAGGTTCTGGCTGAATACAACATGACGAAAGAACGTTACACGGTCGGGCGCCTGCCAGACAACGACGTTCGAATCGATAATCCGGCAGTCAGCGGCCATCACTCTTTGATAATCAACATTCTGAACGATTCCTTTCTTGAGGACTTGAACAGCACCAACGGCACCTATGTGAACGGCAAGCTCATCAAGAAGCATGCCCTGCAGCATAGTGATGTCATTACCATCGGCCATCATCAGTTGCGATTCTGCGATCAACAGGTAAGCGAACCTGAGCAGGACGAATTCGAGAAGACCATGGTCATTCCTGCCGGTCAGCAAAACTCCGAGCAGTTAGCGGCGGCGGAAGCCGCAGCGGATGCGGCAGCAGCAGCCGAGGCCGAGGCTGAAGCACATCGGTACGACGGAAACGACTCCAACGACCCAAGTGCCAACGTCAAGCTGGATCCGGAAGACGCTGCAGACCTCGAGGAAAAGGCACCTCCTGCGCCACAATATGAACGTGTAGCTGCAGTACCCGAGCCACGTGCACATACAGAAACCACTGCGGGTGTGGATCCTAAGGCGGTGCCAAATGCCCTGCCAATGGCCAAGTTGCAGGTTTTGAGCGGCGCATTTGCGGGCAGAGAACTGGAGCTTGTTAAAGCCCTGACCACCCTGGGTCGTCCCGGAGTACAAGTCGCGGCGATTACCCGACGCGCCGAGGGTTATTACATCGTACACGTCGAGTCTAGCAAGGAGGACGACTATCCGCTGGTCAACGGCCAACCGATTGGCGCCCAGGCCCGCAAGCTGACCGATAACGATGTGGTGCAGCTGGCCGGGGTCAAGATGGGCTTCTTCGCCTCCTAGCTTGCGGCGTCAGTCGACGACCTCAGATGCTTCCCGGTTCATAACGCCGCAGACCAATTCATACGGGATGGCGTCGGCCCATGGCGCTATTTCTTCCACTGGCAGGCCTCGGCCCCACAACGTCACGATGTCGCCAACGGCGTCGCCTGGGCTCGCTCCCAGGTCAACGGCGATCATATCCATTGACACATTGCCGATGACGGGTACTTTGCGGCCATTGAGCAAGACCGGTGTGCCAGTCTTAAAGTGTCGCGAGTAGCCGTCGCCATAGCCGGCGGAGATGATTCCAAGCACGCTATCCGCAGCCGCCGTGTACGCACCCTTGTACCCGACCTGCGCACCTTTTCGCAGCGGCTTTTTTGCGATCAGCCGCGCCTCGAACTGCATGACGGGCTTGAGCCCCAGGTCGGCGCCGGTTTGGCCCTCGAACGGCGAGACACCGAATAAGGCGATGCCCGTTCGGATCCAGAAGTCACCCTGCAAAGCAGGCCAGCCAAGAGCAGCGGCAGAATTTGCGACACTGACTGCGCCGGGGAAACCATTAATTACAGCGCTGAATCGGCGCAGTTGCTGCCGGGTAACAGCATTGCCCCGCTCGTCTGCGCTGGCTAAATGACTCATCAAGCGTAAATCCTTTAGTGCAGGGAATTTTTGCAAACTTGAAATAAGTTCTTCGGCAGCATCAGGATCAAATCCTAATCGATTCATGCCGGTATCAAACTTTAACCAGACGACCACCTGGCCCGAGTCACAGCGTTGCAACAATTCCACCTGTTCCGGGCAATGCACGACAATCTCAAAACCATGCCGGATTGCTGCCGTGAGTTCTTCATCTGAAAGCACCCCCGCCAGCAATACAATCGGTTTTTTGACACCCGCCGCATGCAGTTCGATCGCTTCGGGCAAGCGCGCGACGGCAAACGCATCAACAGCGCCGATATTCTCGGCCACCGTAACCATGCCGTGCCCGTAGGCATTGGCTTTGATGACGGCCATGATCTTCGCGCCAGGAGAAGCGTCTCGGATGACGCCTAGATTATGTTTGAGCGCACCGAGCCGTATGAGTGCTCGTGCTCCGAAGGTCACGGATAGCCCTCGTCCGAGTAGGTATCGGGCACCCAGTTTTCAAACTTGGTGTAGCGTCCGACAAAGGTGAGTGGAAAGTCTCCGATGGGACCGTTGCGTTGCTTGGCAATGGCGATATCTGCAATACCCTTACGAGGCGTATCCTGGTTGTAAACTTCTTCCCGATAAATGAATACGATCAAGTCGGCATCCTGCTCGATCGCTCCCGACTCTCGCAGGTCCGACATCACCGGGCGCTTGTCAGTTCGTTGCTCCACGCTTCGATTGAGCTGCGACAACGCAATGACCGGCACAGACAGTTCCTTTGCCAGCGCTTTCAAGGAACGTGAAATTTCGGAAATTTCTGTAGCGCGGTTTTCCTTGTTACCAGGTACCGTCATAAGCTGCAGGTAATCGATCACGATCAATCCCAGTCCGTGTTCGCGTTGCAGTCGGCGCGCACGGGCGCGAATTTCCATCGGCGACAATCCCGGTGTGTCATCGATAAATATTGGCGCTTCCGACATCAGTTGCACCGCTGTGTTGATGCGTGACCAGTCCTCATCCGGAAATCGTCCGGTCCTCAGGTGTGTTTGATCAACCCGGCCTAACGAAGAAATCATGCGAAATGCGAGTTGCTGCGACGGCATTTCCATCGAGAAAATAGCCGTCGGAACTTTTGATCCGATGGCGGCGTTCTCTGCGATGTTGACCGCAAGGGTGGTCTTACCCATGGACGGCCTGCCGGCAATGATGATCAGGTCACCCGGCTGCAAGCCCGCCGTGAGCTTGTCGAATTCCGTATACCCGGTTGAGATACCGGTGATATCACCGTCAGATTGGTGGAGTAGGTCTATGCGATCCACCGCCTCGGGCAGAATTTCTTTGAGGGCTTTAAAGCCGGATTTGCCGCGGGCCCCCGACTCCGCGATCTGAAAGACCAGGCGCTCGGCTTCATCAACAATCTCCGCGGCGCTTCGACCATCCGTCGAGAATGCGGCGCCACTTATCTCATTGCCGGCTGTGATCAGTGATCGCAACATCGATCGCTCGCGCAATATTTTTGCGTACGACCGCGCATTTGCTGCGCCCGGCGTCTCATTGGCCAGCGTGGCCAGGTATTCCAGTCCGCCGGCTTCATCGAGCTGGTTATTGTTATCGAGCCACTCAGAAACAGTGACAACATCGCTGGGATTGGCAGACTCGGCCAAGGTTGCGATCGCCGCAAATATCAGGCGGTGGTCCTTGCGATAAAAGTCTGATGCGGTAACAACATCCGCGACTTTGTCCCAGGATTTGTGGTCAAGCATGAGACCACCCAGCAGTGATTGCTCGGCCTCAATGGAATTAGGCGGCACCTTGAGGCGCTGTTCAGCGCCTCCACCCGGTACCCCATCTTCCAACGCTCGCACCATTCAGGCTTGCTCCGGCCAAATCTAAAACGGCCTTATTTATAGCACGTTTCGCAGATCTTATTCGGCCGCTACTACGCGCACTTTGAGGGTTGCGTCAACTTCGCTGTGCAAGTGCACGCCAACTTCGTACTCGCCCAAATCGTGAATCGGTCCGTCCGGCATGCGCACTTCACTACGTTCAACCTCAACCTGTATTTCTTTCAGCGCTTCAACAATATCGATCGGTCCTACCGAACCAAACAATTTGTCTTCACTGCCGGCATTCGCGGAGATCACCAGCTCCACACCGTTGATCGCTTTGGCACGACTCTTGGCTGCCGCAACTTCCGTCGCCGCTGCCTTTTCGAGTTCTGCTCTGCGTGCTTCTATCTCTTTCATATTCTTCGGCGTTGCCAGTGCGGCTTTGCCTTGCGGAATAAGAAAATTTCTGCCGTAACCCGGCTTCACTTTAACGAGATCTCCGATGTTGCCGAGATTCTCAACGTTGTCCAAAAGAATGACGTTCATTTCAAATCCTTCACTTACTGTTGTTTCGTCACGCGATCTCGATAGCGAAACCACGCATCTGTATAACCTAATACTGCCAATGCCGGGAAAAAATACTGCGGCACAAAAATTGTCAGTACATAAACTGCACTAACAGCAATCATTGGTACAAAGCCCTTGTTGCGAAGCCAGTGCACCATGGCTGCACCTTGCAGCCAGAACACCGCAAAAAGCAAAAATGCGATGCTTTGTATCCATACCGAAGCTATTGCAAATCCAATTACTGACGTCATCGCCAGTAGCAATGCAATAACACGGCCAAAATTCAAGTCACAAAATCGCCCATATTGCGACGAATTGCCGGGCACTTGCTGATACAGCCAATAGCCCAGTAACAAAACAACCACCAGACCAAACCAAAAACCGATAGCGAACATCGTGGTCATCACGCCGGCGAACTGGGACTCCGTTGCACCAACGGCGACTTTCCATTCCTGCAATTGCAAACTCTGCAATACGGGTTCAGCAGCAATTATCTGCCGCCAAAAGTCCACCGGATTATCTGCCATAACGTAGAACAGGCAAAGTCCGAACAAGACAACGATGACTGACACCTGCAACGCCAGTGTCAACGATCGCGTCGATCGCATAACTACGGTTATGCCCAGTACCGGCAGCCATAACGAGCTGACCTGCACCAGCGTATGTAGCGGCGAAGTCCCCGAAATCAGGGCCACCACCAGTAACAACGCACCAGCGAGCACCGCTACGAGCGACGCTCTTCGCAAGTCCTGTTGCAATAGCAGGAGCACGAGAATTGCGCCACCAATGGTCGGCAGTCCTGGCAGCAGCATAGCAATCGCCAATGCAAAAACTGCGTTATACGGCCGCGCAAGCAGCCAGGTGGCCACCGCCGACATCAAACTTGTCTCTTAAATCCTAGTGCCGGTCGGTATACGGCAGTAGCGCCAGAAAACGTGCGCGCTTGACTGCAGATGACAACTGACGCTGATAGTGCGCTTTCGTGCCCGTAATACGACTTGGCACAATTTTGCCTGTCTCCGTTACGTATGCCTTCAAGAGATTGAGATCTTTGTAATCGATCTCTTCGATCTTTTCGGCGGTGAAACGGCAATATTTGCGCCTGCGTGAATATCTGCTCATGATTCTGCTCCTCAGGCCGTCTTTTCAACGGCTTCTGCTGCCGTATCTTCGTTAACTTCTTCAGCAGCCGGTGCTTTTTCAGCAGGTGCTTCTTCGGCAGCCACTTCCGCCGCAGGTTCTTCCCTGGCGGGCTCTTCTTCGGCTACTGCTTCCTTAGCCGGCTCTTCCTTGGCGGGCTCTTCCTCGGCAATCACTTCCTTGGCAGGCTCTTCCTCAGCTGGCTCTTCTGTCACAGGCTCCTTGGCACGCATGGCCGCCTCTGAAGCCGCCTTGGCGTCGCGGCGCTCTTGTGATTCGCGTTCCTTGGCTTTCTCTTCGGCGACAGCAACAGCCATTGGCGATGCGTCAACAACCGCCTTGTCGCGCGCGATGACGAGGTTGCGCAGAACAGCATCATTAAAGCGAAATGCGCCTTTGATCTCATCCAGCGCAGGCTGCTCACACTCAACATTCAACAGAACGTAATGTGCTTTGTGTACCTTGTTTATTGGATGGGCCAGCTGACGGCGACCCCAGTCTTCAGTGCGATGAACCGCACCGCCGGAGCCGGTGACGATGCCCTGGTATTTTTCTACCATGGCAGGTACCTGCTCGCTCTGGTCAGGGTGGACCAGAAACACGATTTCGTAGTGTCTCATTGTGTTCCCTTGTGGATTACAGCCACCCGGCGTTCCGATGTGGCAAGAGAGTACAGCCTCTTGGCTGCCCTGCTTTGTAGCAGGGACGCGCATCCTACCCGCTGGAAGCCCGTGACGCAAGGCGCTGGCGAAGGACTTCGTACAGGCAAACGCCGGTGGCCACAGACACATTGAGACTGGAAACAGCGCCCTGCATTGGCAAACTGACCAGTTCTTCGCAGCGCGCTGTTATGCCTTTGCTCAGACCGGTCTCCTCGCGACCCATTACCAGAACCAAAGACCGGTTGAGGTCCACGTCGTAAAGAGATTGCGTGGCCTTATCGCTGGTCCCGATCGCAGTCACGCCGTACTCGGCCAACCAGCCCAGCACCCGCCCCAGATTGGCTACGTGAGCAAACGGGAGCTGCTCAGCGGCTCCGGCGGCGACTTTACTCACCGTGGGTCCCAGCGCCGCAGCCCCATAGCGGGGCACGATGATGGCATCCACGCCGGCCGCATCGGCAGTCCGCATACAGGCGCCCAGATTGTGCGGATCCTGGATCCCGTCGAGCATCAGCAGCGTTAGCGTCGCATCCGCGTCCTGCAGCCGTTCCTCGACCATTGAGCGAAGCCCGGCTTCGTCAAGAACAGTCGTGCGTCGTACTTCGGCAACGATGCCCTGATGGCGCGACTCGCCACTGATTTGTTGCAAGCGGGCCCGGTTGGCCGGTTGCACCTCGATCCCACGACTGTTCGCGCTGGCAATGAGCGCCTCTACACGCGGATTTACCGTTTGATATTCCGCATAGATACGACGTAAATCAGCCGATTTGCTGGCGATTAATTGTTCCACCGCTCGTAACCCGGTGACGTAATTGGACTTGCTCATCGCTTGCCTTTACTGCTGTCCCCTTCCACCGGCCGGAAGTCGATTTTTCTCGTGTCGAGATCCACCTTGTGCACTCGAACGCGCATCGCGTCTCCCAGCGAATACGCCTTGCGGGTACGCTCGCCTACCAGGCGTTGCGAACCCGACTCGTAGTGATAATAGTCATTGGCAAGACTGGTGACATGCACTAATCCGTCAATCTGAAATTCGGTGATTTGCACAAATACACCGAAATTAGTCACGCCGGTAATAACGCCGGAATACTCCTCGCCGACATGATTCTCCATAAACTCGCACTTGAGCCAGGCTTCAACGTCCCGAGTTGCTTCTTCTGCACGCCGCTCATGCGCCGACGTAATGCTGCCCAGCCGCTCCATGTCACCGCCGCCGTAATCGTACGCCCCCGGCTTACCACCGCGAATAATGTGCCGAATGGCGCGATGCACCAGCAAATCCGGGTAGCGTCGAATCGGTGACGTAAAATGTGCGTACGCATCGAGGCCGAGGCCGAAATGGCCGATATTGTTTGGCGTATATTCCGCGTGCGTGAGCGAGCGCAACATCGACATCGAGATCGCAGCGCTATCGGGACGATCTTTGACCTGCGTTAGCAATTCATTGAATTGCTTAGTGTCGACGTGATCCGGGTGCGGCACTTTCAAGCCCAGTGATACCAGGTACAAACGCAATTCATCAAATCGCTCCGGGTCCGGTTTGGGGTGCACCCGAAAAAGTCCTGGAATCTTGTTTTTACTGATGAACTTCGCCGCCTCAACATTGGCTGCAATCATGCACTCTTCAATGAGTTTGTGGGCATCATTTCTGGCAACCGCTTTGATGCCGATGATTTCACCATTCTTACCTAATTCGAAAACGGTCTGTGGTAAATCAAGCTCAAGGGCGCCACGCTTCTGCCGAGCTTTGGCAAACGCTTTATAGAGCGCGTGCAGTTCCCGTACCATTGGCTGCAGGTTTTTTGGTACCGATTCCTTTGACTCGCCCTCGAGAAAATCTCCGACCTGGCTATACGTCAGGCGCGCGGATGAACGCATCAGACCTTCCACAAACTTCGCATTACTAACAGTGCCGTCATTACCGATTCGCATATCACAGACCATGCAAAGCCGGTCAACCTTGGGGTTCAACGAACACAGGCCATTCGATAAAACTTCCGGCAGCATCGGGATAACCCGGTCCGGAAAATAGACGGATGTGCCGCGAATAATCGCCTGCTTGTCCAGCGCAGTGCCGACCTTGACGTAGTGTGCGACATCCGCAATGGCTACCAGTAGACGCCAACCGTCACCGCTGCGCTCACAGAAAACTGCGTCATCAAAATCGCGCGCATCCGCGCCATCAATAGTAAGCAAGTCCACGTCACGTAAATCGACACGACCTTTCTTGGCAGCGGCCGGAACCTCGGTACCAAAATGTTTGATTTCCTCTTGTACTGCTTTGGGCCACGCGGTGGGAATGGCATGCGACTCAATCGCGATGTCGGTCGCAATCCCTTTCTGATTTGGGTCGCCAATGACGCGGACAATACGTCCGGTCGCCTGTTTTACCTGAGTGGGATAGTCGAGAATTTCGGCAACGACGATCTGGCCTGGCTTCGCATTACTCGCTTCGCCTTTCGCAATCAGTACGCGATGCGAAATCTTTGCATTGTCCGGGATAACCAGGCCAATGCCACGCTCACGAATGAACTGGCCGGCAACCTCACGGACGCCACGCTCGAGGACCTCGACGAGCTCCCCCTCGGGCTTGCCGCGCCGATCTTTACCTGTGATCTTGAGTGCGACCCGGTCACCATCAAATATCGAGCGCATCTCACGAGCAGAAAGGTAGACGTCGTCGCTGACGCCGTCCTCGCGAATGACGAAGCCGAAGCCGTCACGATGGCCGCTGACTGTACCCGTGATGAGATCCAGTTTCGCCGTAAGACAGAACTCGCCGCGACGGTTTTCTATGACCTGCCCTGCCCGGACCATCTTGTACATTCGGTCGACGAGCATGCCACGGGTACGCTGTCCCTTGAGGTCCAGATCGGCCATGATCTTGTCTGCTTTGACCGGTCGGCCAGCCTTCTCAAGATACTGCAGCAGTGCTTTCCGGCCTGGAATCGGATGTTTGTAACCCTTCTGCTTACTTTTAGCCTTGGGTTTTGAGGTCTTTTTCGTGTTTTTCTGCGCCAAGTGTTGGTGGCCTTATGTGTGAGTTGTAATTGACTGCTCAAGCGGCTTTGAGTAGAGTCGCCCCCGTTGCGAGAGCTCGGATTGTACGCGGTTCTGGCAACAAGTATGAGAATCTGATTGTCTCGTGCATTGCCCAGGTGGCGGAATTGGTAGACGCGCCAGCTTCAGGTGCTGGTTATCGCAAGGTAGTGGAGGTTCAAGTCCTCTCCTGGGCACCAATCCGATCCGAGAATTATAGAGCCCGAAACCAGTTCGATGCGGCCTGCCATCAATTTGCCGGCCCTGCTCTTTTAGCCTGTGCGTTCGAAGGTCACTTGAGTGAATCTCGCGTTCGGAGTTAGAACCAATATCGCGGCTATTTCGTGCATCAGAATCTCTCGAATTTCCGAATCAATTTCGAGTATCAGAAGTTCATTGCCCGATGCCGTTCGCGTATCGGCAGCTCTGCCTGTAATCGTTGAGCCATCAACGCATTGCACTTCCAGTTCGTATCGATAAAGACACGCGACTTCGAGGTGATCGTGCAAATCGCATGCTATGGGCGGCGGGGCTTTCACTAGCGGTCCGAATTATGGTCGATTTTTATACCCGCAATTTACTACAAAGTGGCTATATTTTTTGGACTAATCCGCTGCTGGAACGAAAAATTGCTGCAGAACAAAACTTGCACTATCGAGCGCTATTGTCGGCAACCCCTACAGATACAGATACGAAAGTGCGAACGACAACGCCAGCCACACCAAGATCTGTAACGGGATACCCACCCGCATAAAATCCGTAAACCGGTAGCCACCAGCACTGAAAACAAGGAGGTTAGTCTGATAGCCGATCGGAGTGATGTAGCTCATGTTGGCGCCGAACAGGACTGCCAAAACAAACGGCACCTCGGGTAATCCAAGTTCCCTGGCAATCCCGACGGCAATTGGCGTGCCCAGTACGGCTACGGCGTTGTTTGTGACAAGTTCCGTCAACAATGAAAAAAACAGCAGCAGCCCGGCGAGAATAACTGGTGGCGGCAGGTCTCTAACGGTTGACACAAGCCCGTTAGCAATGAACGCCGCCGCACCGCTGACGGTTAGCGCGCTGCCAAGGGCGAGACTCGTGACGATCAGCAGGATCAGTCGTGAATCGAGGGCATCCCAGACTTCATCCCAGGCAATGCAGCGAGTCAGCAGCATCAGCCCGACACCGCAGAGCGCGCTGACTGCGATGGGCAGTACTCCGATCGCCGCAGTAAGAACCACACCGGCCAAAATTACGGTTGCTTGGGTCGCTTTCGCCGAACGGGCTACGTGAATGGTGCGATCGAGTATTAACAGCAACGGCTGTTCTTTCAGTTTACGAATATCCTGTCGGCGACCCTGTACGAGAAGAATATCTCCTGCGCATAACAAGGGATCCGTGTCGGTTTGAAATCGATCCGGGGCCGTCGAGCCTGGCCGATACAATCCAATCGGAAATAGTTGGTCAAGTAACAAGGTTCGCACCTCGCTCAGCCGCTTGTCGTGAAGCGGCGACTCCTCGGTGACGACGAGTTCTACCAGTGTTTGATCAGGCAGCTTGAGTAAATCGCCCTCGTCGAAGCCTCCCCCAAAAAGATTCTGGGCCTGTTTAATGGCTTCAGCTGTCCCATGGACACTCAAGCGGTCGCCCGACTCGATCATCAGTTGCGGCAGGCGGACGAGTTCGACGCCGGAGCCGCGCACGACGCGCGCTACCTTGAGCTTTGGGTCGACCAACCGTAAGGCCTCGGCCAGGGTTTTTTTGGCCAGTGGTGATCCCTTCGTCACTTCGATCACTGTCCTGAACACCCGCGGCTGCGCAATCGTCATCGGAGGCTTGCGGTCCGGCAGAAGGAACGGTGCCACGACCCACAGATACAGGATGCCGACCAGAGTACCTATCACGGCAGGCAGGACAAAATCGAACATCTGAAAACGTACGACACCGAGATCTGCCGCGACGGACACCACCAGCAGGTTGGTCGACGTACCGATGGTCGTTGTCATGCCGCCGAGAATCGTTGCGAACCCGACCGGCATCAATATCCTGGACGGCGCGATTTCTATTCGCAATGCTACACCCACGAGTACCGGCAATAGCATAACGATGATGGGCGTATTGTTGACAAACGCGCTCGTGACGGCTGCGATCACAAGTGTCACCAGCAACGCGACAGGTCGATTGATCAACCACAATCTCGCCAGCATCGCGCCCACCGGCCTCAGTGCTCCGCTGATTTCCACGCCGCGCGCCAGAACGAGAAGTGCACAGATGGTAATCAACGCTTCGTTGCCGAAGCCCAGCAAGAAATAGTTTGCACGTAGCGTTACGCCGTCGTGTTGGAACGGAAACAACTCGACACCGAGCATAAGCAGCAGCAATACCGCCAGACATGACGCCTGCATTGGGATCCGATCGCGGGAAAACAGAAACAAAGACACCCCGGCCAGCAATATGGCAGCCAGTGCATGAAAACCGGGAAATCCGCTGGCCAATTGCATTTGTTCCGGGCGCGACCAAGACGTCAGAATATCACCGGACACTTGGCCCGGTCATCAAAAATTCGTTACCAGAGAACCGCCTCGCCCAACTGCGATAACGCCACAACAAGGGGTTGACCCTTTTATGCTTAAGTTCAGTGCCAACGGGGAGGCTATATTTCTGGCTTTGATAGCTATTTCAGTATCTTGGGTTCGATATTTAATGAAAGATGGGCGACTGCGCCTGCGTTATTAATCCTTAGGGTTCCGTTTTGTAACTGCTAGACTCGGGAAGTTACGTTTCGCTATTGGAGAGCACTGTGGTCCATCATGTCCGAGTCGTATTGCCGCTTTTCATTCTCGCCTTTACACCGCTTGCCTTGCCGGCACAGACAGTTGATGAAGTTTTCGAAGGGATTGTCGCAACTGAAAATGCAGGCTACAAATCCGTTGACAATTACGTCCTGAAAACCAACACGCTAAGCATGACCACCTTTGAATATTTTGAAAAGGCGTCGTCCCTGGAGCTGGAAAACGGCCAGACTGTTTACATTATGCGCAACGTCATGCCAGGCGAAATTCAGGAGCGCCATGCCGGCGAATGCGACGCGCTGTCGCAAGCCTCGGCGGACGAGCTGCGACAGGCGGCCACACATATTGAAGAGGCCGGTCGCCAGATGGAAGCTGGTATGAGCAGTGAGATGGAGGGCGCCGGCATTCCCGGGGGGCATCGGCGACATGCTGATGAATCCACCGGGCGATAAACCGTGGCTATCGCCGAACCCGCGTGACATGACGTCTATGTACGCGACAATGTTGAATGCGGCGGCTGATGCCAAAGATAATCGGGCGGCAGAAGACCCGGTCGGCGACGCAGAACGGCATGCGCAGAGCATGGCGGCTATGCAATCGCAAACGAAAATCGTCGGGCGTGGAAAATTCAACGGCATCGATGCGATCGAAATGGCCGCCTCTGATCTCAATTACACGCAGACCGAGGACGGACAGGAAATCACGTGGAATACGGTGAAGATGCAGGTCGACGCGAACAGATTTGTACCCTTACTTTTCACGATGGAGGGCGTAATCGATGACGGCAACGAACGTCGGCCCATAACCATTGAGCGCGAAGACACGGACTACCGTAACGTCGCCGGTTGCGGAGCGATGTACAGACCCTTCAAGAGTGTTATGCGCATGGGCGGTATGATGACGCCAGAACAACAAGCCGAGTTGGCCGAGGCGGCTGCGCAACTGGACGACCTCGAAGCGCAGATGGCGAGCATGCCCGCAGATCAGCGCCAGATGATGGAAAACATGTTGGGCCCGCAACTGGAAATGATCAAAAATATGGCGTCCGGCGGTGGTATCGAAATCGTATCGACAGTTGCCGAATTGCGCTGTAATACGGGCCTTCCCAATCCTATCGAGATAGCCAATACGACCTTCGGTGGTACCTTTGGAGTGGCTAGCGCGCCCGCAGTTAGCTCCAATGGATGTGCGGACTCCACAAGCAACACCGATTCAAGTCTTCTTAGAATGATCCAGATCGATCTCAAGAAGCTTAGCTACGAGCCTGGCAATACAGACGGTGTGCTGGATAAGTTGACCATTGTCGCGATTACCAAGTTTCAAGCCAGCAAAGGAATGGAAATCACAGGTCAGCCCTCGCCGCAGCTCGCTGGTATTTTGCAGGCTGAATTGGCCGGTGCATCCAACAATGAACTGACCAATGATTATCTGAATGGTCACTGGTGCACAGAACGAATGCAGGAACGGGAACTCTATAACTTTGCGGCCGATGGCAGTTTTCGCCTCGGCGTTGTCGGCTTAACGATTACGCAGGCAGGCGGTATTAACTATCTTCCTGAAACTTACAGCCGCCAAAAATTCCTCGACAAATTTAGCAGTGTTGCCAGCAAGGGTGGCGACCGATTCTCCGTAATGCTCAACAACGGTTCGCAAGAAACTTTCCTACGTGGTAATTGCTTCGAATAGGCGGGACCAACTGATGTTTGATTTAAATCGCACCATCAAGATTGTCACCGGCGCGCTGTTTAACAGGGAGCCGACCTGGCGAAACTATTTGCCGGAGGCGGGAGACTGGAAAAAGACCGCTCTTCTGTTGACAGTACCGTTGATCATCGCATCGGCTGTGATCTCCTACCTTCTGAGTCTGGTTTTTGCCGACTCGGGGATGTTCGCTGTGCTGCGGCCAACGTTGCTCTCGACCGTTGTAATGATTATCACGGGCGCAATAGCGGCCGGTGTAGTCGCGTTTATAGTCAGTGCGCTCGCGGGAGTGTTTGGCGGTAAAAGTAGTTTTGCACTCGGGCTAGCGGCGATCACCCTCGCATTCGTTCCTGGCTACGTTGGGCAGGCACTAACATGGCTGCCATGGATAGGTGGTTTTTTGGCTCTCGGCCTGGCGATATTTTCACTAGTACAACTTTGGAAGATTATTCCTATCTATCTTGAGGTACCGGACGGAAAACGCGCGGTTCACTACATTGTTTCACTCGTCTTGACGATTGTTGCAATGTTGATCATCGGCCGAGTCGTTAATCCGCTCATCTACGGACCTGACGCGGCCTCCCCCTTCGATTCAATTTCCTCCGACGATCGATCCGGCGGCAGAATCGGCGACTTGCAACGTCGCGCCGCTCTGATGGCCGAGGCACAGGAAGACACATTCACGCCACCGGACGACGGCAAGCTCAACAAAGCGCAGGTTCGAACCTATGTAGAAAAAATGCAGGAACTTGCCGAGGCGAATGCGGCGAAGATGCAGCAGATGCAAGAACTTGCCGCAAAGGCAGAAGCGGATGAGGAATTGTCGGTCAAGGACCTTGGCACGATGATGAGCGGCATGACAGAAATCGGTGGGTTCAGTGCGACCGCCATTGAGATTGTAAAAAGAGATGGGGGTAACTGGGCCGAGCATCAATGGGTGCAGCAAACTTTACTGACCGCCGCGAGACAAAAAGATACCAATGACGCCGTTGCCCATAATTACAAACTCTATACAGAGTATGCCGAAGAGCTTGAGAGTTTCGGCAGGTAGGCGACACATCGATGTCTCACTCTTCGGCACGGCCTCTTTTCGGTAAACGCAGAGCCCGCGAAGTGATATGGTTGCTGATCGCAGGCGATTCTTTTACCCGGAGATCCAACATTGAAATTGGCAATTCTCTCGAGAGGCCCGACAGCCTACAGTACGCGTCGTCTTAAAGAAGCTGGCCTTGAGCGGGGACACCAGGTCAAGGTCCTGGACACCTTGAAGTTTGCAATCGACCTGCAGCAGGGAGAACCGGATCTTTTTTTTCGCCAGAAACCGCTGTGTGATTATGATGCGGTGCTCCCACGTATCGGTGCTTCCATCACCTACTACGGCAACTCGGTTGTTCGACAGTTTGAGGAAATGGGCGTTTTTTGTGCCAATACGTCGAACGGTATCGGCAACTCGCGTGACAAACTGCGAAGCCTGCAAATTCTCAGCCGCCACAATATCGGCATCCCGCGCACAACGTTTGTAACGGACAAGAAGGACGTGTTACCAGCCATTCAACGCGTGGGTGGTGCACCCGTCGTTATCAAACTGATTGAGGGAACGCAAGGAATCGGCGTGCTGCTGGCCGAATCGACCAAAGCCGCGGAATCAATCATCGAACTCCTGCAGAGCCAGAAACAGAACGTACTCATCCAGAAGTTCGTCGCAGAAAGCAAAGGCAAAGACATTCGTGCATTCGTAGTGGGCGATCGCGTCGTCGCGGCCATGCGACGCGTGGCACAAGGTCAGGAGTTTCGCAGCAATGTCCATCGCGGCGGCGTGGCAGAAGCCGTCACACTGGATGAAGAGTACCGGCGTACAGCGGTGAGCGCCGCACAGATTCTCGGCTTACGTGTAGCCGGCGTCGACATGCTTGAGGGAGCAAAAGGCCCACAGATTATGGAGGTCAATTCTTCGCCCGGACTGGAAGGCATCGAGCAATGTACAGAACTGGATATCGCCGGAGCGATCATCGACTACATCGCTGCACGCGTTGACTTCCCGGAGATCGATATCCGACAGCGCCTCACCGTAAGCCACGGACACGGGGTGAGCGAAATCCACATTCCTGAAGGCTCCGACCTCGTTGACACAACGATCGCCGAAATCGACCAGGAGGAAGGAAGTATTAATGTTCTTACGCTCTATCGCGACGGCAAGGCCATTCCGAATCCGCGCTCCAGCCGGATACTGGAAGCGGACGACCGGCTTCTTTGCTTTGGCAAACTCGAGGTAATGCGCGCCCTGGTACCCGCAAAATCACAACGCCGACGCCGGCCGACGATCAAGCATCTCGATGCGGATTAGTGCAATTATTCGTCTTGAAGTTCCGGCTCGTGCTCTGCGGCAAAGTCGCCGACTACACCTTCAACTTCCAGAACATCTTTGAATGCCGCTATATTAAATAAGGCTTCACCTTCATACGCCAACGGCAAATTACTACAGCCGATCACAATACCGTCGAATGGCGCCAGGACCTGTTCATCGACGGTGCCTAATGGATCGCCAATCGTTGCCAGGCGCTGGCCCTTCAAAACCTTGCTGCCCAGTTTCACCTTGTCTCTGACTATGCCGCTCACGGGCGACCGCATCCAGCGCGTATGACGCGCCAATACCGACTCACTTGGCGTGGTTTTTTTCCTCTCCGGCAACATGCCGACAGCGCGCATCACATTGAGTACGCCACGAACACCCGCACGAATGCAGACTTCGTCGAATCGCAGCGCCTCGCCCGCCTCGTATATCAGCATCGGCATGCCAAGATCGGCAGCACAGGCGCGCAATGATCCGTCCCGGATATTTGCGTTTAGAATGACCGGTGCGCCAAATGCCCTGGCGAGCTCCAGGGTTTTCGCGTCATCCATATTGCCGCGAATTTGTGGCAAGTTACTTCGGTCGATCGCGCCAGTGTGCAGGTCAAGGCCAAAATCCGCTTTCGACACAATTTGATCCAAAAATGTGTTGGCGAGACGTGAGGCGATCGATCCTTTTGCGCTACCTGGAAACGCACGATTGAGGTCGCGTCGGTCCGGGAGGTACCGGGACTGGTTGATAAACCCGTGAACATTGACGACTGGCACAGCCAGTAATGTACCGCGCAACGATTTGAAGACTTTGCGTCGCAGCAGCCTGCGAATCACCTCGACTCCATTGAGTTCATCGCCGTGCAGCGCAGCCGACACGAACAGCGTTGGCCCCGCGCTACGGCCACAAATAACCTGCAGGGGCATGAATAAAGAAGTAGCGGTATATAAATCTGCAATCGGTAAATTTACATTGGCACGTTCACCCGGCGATACCGTTACGTCGCCGATCGTAATGGGTTTGTTTTTGACCATTGCCTACTTAGTCCTTCGTTTTTTCTTGCGTCGTTTTTTCTTACCAACCAGGTAGGACCGGGATGAGTCGATCAGCGCCCTACCCTTGATCGCAGTGCGGCCAAGCAACATGCGAAATCGCATATCGTCGCGGGCGGTCAGCGTTATCTCGATTGGCCAGGTATAGGGCCCGATTGACACGGGTGTGGAAATAACCCAGCGACTTTCCCTGTGGCCACCTGAATCGGTAACCATTCGCTCATCCAGAACATCCGCAACGCAAACGATCACGGATTCTACATTGTACTGCCGCGGATGAATCTTGAATTCCACTCTTTGGATCTTATTCTCTTCAAACGGTCGAACCTCAAACGCATGCAACGCCGAGGTCCGCGCACCCGAATCAACTTTCGCCTTTATCGCTGCAATGCCCAGCTCCGGGAGTCCGACCCATTCGCGCCAGCCAACTTTGAGAAGATCAGGGGTGTCGTCGGAAGACATTCTTATTTACATGCATGTTCATTTTACAGGTTGCGCTGAATTGCGTTTTTTAGATCGCCAGGGCGCCATTATGACCTAAGCAGTCACCCGCACAATGGCCCAGGCAAAATAAACAGCGAGAAAAACGGCCCCTACCGCTCGACCGAGTCGCGCTTTACCGAAGACAAAAATCGGTATTAGTGACGCAGCAAACACCAACGACAGGATCAAATCCGAAATTCCACCGTACGGAATGATTACCGGGCTCAACAGCCCGCTGACTGGTAGAACCAACAGCGTATTGAAGAGATTAGAGCCGACGATATTGCCCAGCGCGAGATCCGACTCGCCCCGCGCTGCTGCGACAATCGATGTTACGAGTTCCGGCATGCTTGTGCCGACGGCGACGACAAACAGTCCGACGATGGCAGAAGAAACCTCCAGTCGTTCGGCAAGCTCAACACTATGACGAACCGTAACCTCGCCGCCGACATATAACAGGACTATTCCAGCAACGGCGATCAGCGCACTGAAGCGACCAACGGGCTCGCTCGCCACCAAAGGATTCGACATTATATTGACGAACAGCGGGTCGGTGGTTCGGGATCGAACGAAATCAAACACCGTGATATAGAGAAATAAACCAAAGATAAACAGCAAAACGACCGCGTCGGATCGGCTGATCATCGCGACGGTTCCATCCAGAAAACCGTCTATTGACATAGCTGTGGCGACGGCGGTCGCGAGCAGCAGCAGAGGCAGCTCGCGCTGAACCAATTTACCCTGAATATCGATGGGACGGATCATAGCCGCGGCACCGAGCACAAGCGCAAGATTAGCCACATTGGAGCCGACAACATTACCAAACGCGAGTTCGGTAGCGCCTCGAGACGCGCCGATCATATTTACCACTAACTCTGGCATGCTCGTGCCAAACGCAACAACCGTTAAACCGACTACCATCGGAGGAACACCGAGGCGACCCGCGATTTGCGACGCACCATGGACCAGAGCTATGCCACCAGCAAGCAACAATACGATGCCGATAAATATCGCACCGACTGTCACCATTATTGGCTTCCGCCTCTAATGTTCATCTCGCGTCTCATTGCATGCAAGTCTACGCTAGATTAATGGGTAATCGCAGTCAGCAGTATACGATGTGCAAAATGGACACACTATTCACTCACCAAATCTGGCAAACTTGCAGTTGCTGTATGTGTATGCAACGACCTTGGTCGCGGACTGACCGCCGACCATTTGGCTTCTAGAAGAGAGAAGAGTCAGTGACAGATATCACCGAGTTCCTGAGTTTAGTGGTCCTACGCGTGGGCGAGCAGCAGGTTAGTGTCGGCCAGCTTTTATTTGTCCCTACCTTGTTAATCGTGGGATTTCTTCTCACCAAATGGTTAACGCGCTTTGTTTCGAATCGCCTGGCGGCGAAAAAAGCAAATCCAGACATTATCCATTTGGTGCGACGGATCATCTATATCCTGGCAATTGGTGTTTTGTTCATCACCACTCTCGACTTTATCAATGTGCCATTAACCGCATTTGCCTTCGTATCAGGCGCGGTTGCCATCGGTGTCGGGTTTGGCGCACAAAACATTATCAATAACTTTATCAGTGGCTGGATCTTGATGTGGGAACGACCAATTCGCATTGGAGACTTCCTCGAGATCGGCGATGCACGAGGAATTGTCGAGACTATCAATACGCGTTCCACCCGCATTCGACGTACGGACGGCGTGCACATGCTTATTCCCAACAGCGCCTTGCTGGAGAATACAGTGGTCAACTGGACTTTGGTTGATCGCGTCACAAGAACCACCGTTCGTGTGGGAGTCGCATACGGCTCGCCGGTGAGAAAGGTTGCTGAACTGATTAAGCGCGCTGTAACTGAAAATACCGAAGTACTGCCCAACCCTGCCCCGCTTGTCCTTTTCGAAGATTTTGGAGACAACGCATTAGTATTTGATGCGTACTTGTGGGTTCACGCAGTAGGTGACCGTGACTTGCGACTCATCCGCAGCGAGATTCGGTTCCGGATCGAAGACCTGTTTTCCGATAACGACATCGTGATCGCCTACCCGCAACGCGACATACACGTCGACGGTGCGATCGAACTCATCAATAACGACAGAAAGCCTGGCAAACAACCCAAGGGACCTTCACATGAGTAGTGAAGTGATCGAGGGCACAGCTGAATTCCCCGGCATGCTTTGGTCTTATCGACTGGATGGCAATGGCGGCGGTGTGGCAGAAGACGTGAGCGCGATAACGCAGGTATCTGATGTCGATGCTTTTCATTGGTATCACCTGAAATGCGACGAAGACAGTGCTCTGGCCTGGTTGCGATCTCAGGCTCTGGGTCCCAACGTAGTGGATGCCATTACCGAATCGGAGACGCGACCGCGGGCAATGGCATTGGCCGACGGAATGCTGGTGGTTTTACGTGGAGTCAACACCAATCCCGGGTCCGACCCTGAAGACATGGTTTCAGTTCGATTCTGGTTCACTGACACGATGGTTGTTTCGACACGCCGCCGGAAACTGTTATCTGTGGTCGATATTCGTGACCAAATTGACATTGGCAAAGGTCCAAAATCGCCCAGCGAATTCGTTGCCATGGTCATTGAGCGACTGGGGGACCGTATCGGCATTGCCATTGAAGCGATCGATGACGAACTCACTGAAGTTGAGGATGAATTAGCAGACAAGAACGTATCGCTGGCGCGCCGCCAGCTATCCTTACTCAGACGCAAGACGGCGTCGATTCGACGCTATCTGGCACCGCAAAGAGATGCGCTTGGCACGCTGCTGCGAAGTCGCGGCGTGTTCACCGACGAGGAAATACATCTGCTCCACCTGGAGACAGATCGAATGACGCGATTTGTTGAAGACCTGGATCTTTCGCGCGAGCGTACCTTGTTACTGCAAGAAGAACTGCAAAGCAGAATCGCGGAAGAGCAAAATGCCAGGATGTACGTGCTCTCAATTGTCGCTGCGATTTTTCTGCCTTTGTCATTCCTGACCGGCGTCTTTGGCATGAATGTCGCCGGATTGCCCGGCACCGAAAGTCCCACTGCATTTTTCTTTGTCGCGTCGGGGATGGGTCTGCTCGGGCTGGGACTGGTAGGATTTATGCGCTGGCGCAAATGGCTATAGACAGAAAATTACCGCAATGACACAGGCGGAGAAATCTTGCTCTCTGCAAATGCACGCTGGACCCGCAGAACGACGTCTGTTTGAAAATCCTTTTCGTACTTTGTGTCCAGCACATACGCTTTGAGTCGAATTTTCATCGCGACGCAGCCGTCCAGCGGCTCCTGCCAGGCTAAAACCTTGATTGGCAGCGGCAGATAAACGTAGCGACTCGTCGCCGTCGCAGCCCTGACCAAATCTCGTGCCTGGTGCACGTCCTGATCAAGACCGATGTAAAAGTCGACGACCGTCAGCATCTCCAGGTTCCCCGAATTTCCACTCGAGGTCACTTCGCTGAGAAACAGATTATTCGGAATCGTTACCGTGCAATCGTCCAACGTCGTAAGCTTCACCGAACGCAGGCCAATACTGGTGACGTCGCCATATTCGCCGCCGAACGTGACCCGATCGCCGAGCTGGAATGGTTTGTCGAATATTATAAGTACACCTGCAACCAGCGAAGCGAGTAAGTCACGGGTCGCAAATCCGACTGCGACAACAGCGGCGCCGCCGAACAATGCGATTATTTCCGGGCTGATGTCGAAACTGAAAAAAATAATGACGACGACCGTCATCAGGTAGACGAAGAAATGGAAGAACGCGTTGGCTCGCTGGAACGCCAAACGATGCTCGGCCAGTGCCTTGCCGAGGTTGTCTACGATTCGATCAACAAAACGTAGTAGCAGCCACGCGAACAGGATGATTACCATGGCGCGGAAAATCCCGCCCCAGTTGATGAGTTGCGACAGCAACGCAATATCCTGTAGCTCTGATGCAGGGTCGAGTTCCTGCGCCGCAGCTATCGACGCAAAAATCGAAAGGCTGGCAGCCAGAAGGAACATCAAGAAAAACCGATTGGATCTCATATCAATTACCTGGCCAGCAAGTTTTGTCTTGCCAACGTTCGGGTGATGGTCTTGAACCAGATCATGGTCAGCCGATAGCGGCGACCGTGCGGCTCTATCCAACCACGCGATATACAGTAATGCAGAGCGCTACCAACCGCCCCTGACGGCAAGCGAAGATTGTCTACAACGTCTTGTTCCGAGATGAGTTCTGACTGCGCGATACAACGCAATACCAGCAAGATGTTATGGTCCGCATCATCCAGTTCACGAATATCCGGCTGCGCTGGCAACCTGACACAAAGCTTTGCATCGTCCGTGTTTTCGTAAACGAGGCAATTAGTCCAGATGAGCAACGCTACTGCCGGATTGCCTCCCGCCATCGT
Organism: Woeseiaceae bacterium; assembly: GCA_037968975.1. Taxonomy (GTDB): domain Bacteria; phylum Pseudomonadota; class Gammaproteobacteria; order Steroidobacterales; family Woeseiaceae; genus UBA1847. The sequence continues at coordinate 101,439 of JBBKWL010000104.1, forward strand.
CCAAATCATCCTGTAGATCCCGGCCTTGTTGCGTTCCTCCGCCGAATCAAATGACGTAACAGCGTGTTCGGAGGGTACCTGGACACTGGAAAAATCCGGTTCCAGATTGGCGCTTGCGGTACGTTGCTCTATGAGTGCAGACATCTGGCCTTCGGTCCATACGGGCAGATCAACGACCTCGAATATACTGGCCTGATCGGCTCGCACCCTTTTTATGAATTGCCAGGTGAAACGATCGACCGACACAACCCACAAAACTTTGTGACTGATGGCCTCGATCAAGTCCGTGAATCGTCTCAGCTCCGACTGTCCTCCCATGACGGGGCGGCTAAGGCGATGCAGGTTCTTGATCGCTACAATTCGAATATCCTTACTCTGCAGCGCCTCTGAAATCGTGTTCTCCGAGGCAATTTCGACGGACAACGCTGCGCACAGCGCTTCTTCAACCTCAGCGTACTGACCGCTGCTACAATTTATGAGTATCGCTTTATCCTCAAGATTGCTTACGACATCAAACAGAAATGCACTTTTACCAATTCCTCTCTCGCCGACGACCGCCACCATCCCGGATTGCTGGTTGTTGCCCCAGCGAATTAATCGGCGCCGATCGGACCGTGCGTGTTTCTCGTACTCCAATTCGCCGTACAATAATGTTGTGCGTGCTTCATCTGATATGCCAGGCCGTTCATCGACTTCGACCTCGGCATTGACGATGGGAGCGGCGCCACCAAATGACAGGCCCTGACCGTCACCTACGCGCAGAAAAGTACGCATCAAACTGCGGCGCATACCATTGGCCAACAACCAAAACGCCCCATTGGCTGCGCTGCCAAAACTGCGCACGCCCCGCTGATGTCGTAGCATTGCTTGTACTGTTTCTGAAATTTCGCTCTCACGTTCCAGACGCACGAAGATCGGAGCCCGCCACCAGGCCAGCAAAGTGATCAAGACCGGCAACGCAAGGACCTGGAATAGTCGCCATACCCAGGCATGCAGAGTAGCGACCCCGGTGAGGTTGATAGCCAGGTCCAGCCCGAGTCCGAGCATCACCAGCCAGACCGCAACCAAACGCAAAGATTTTAGTCTGATAGCAGCATCCACACCGGCCAAACCCGCTGCTCCCCGCGCCGTAAAAGCATCGAGAATTGATACTGAAAGCCAGCCCATCAAGATCCACTTAACGATGGACTCGGCAATGTTGGCGAGCAGGTTTAAACCTTCCAGACTGATCATCGAAAAAATCACGGCTGCAAGCAGCATCCACTCCACGGGTCGACGCAGTTGCTCGATATACCAGATGAGTCGAATGCGACGCATGACGGCGGGTGCCCGCGGCCGAATTTCAGCGAGCGACGCCTGCATACGGCTGAGCGTGTCTGGCAACCACTTACGCCACCACCTGAAAATCGCAATCACCAATAGCAATTGTATAAAATGCCAAATCATTGGCAGCGGCGCGATCTTGATACGACGCCAAAGATTTTCGCTGGCAGCCGGGAGATTCAAGGCTCGAAACCGGACTTGCTCCCAGATGTATTCGAACTCCATTTTGAGCTGCCCTACCCCGATCACGTCCGTGGCCACCACTTCAAGGCGCATTCGCGACGTGAGATTGTTGAGCAAGCGTAGCCGCGCGGCATACAACTCTCCAACATTCTTGTGCAGGTCGGAGATAGTGACAATCGCGGCGGGCAGTTCCGCGTCCAGGTTGAGACGCTCTTTAGGCGAGGAAGCATGTTCCATGCGCGCATTGATCGCGTGGAGTCGATCCTGTAAAACGCGATCCAGCGCAACGTACAATTCGTCAGCGTCATCCGCTGTTTTCTCGAACCGGGATATTTCAGCGATCAACCGATCGACCCGGTCACTCCACGGCTCGACAACTACTTCAACTTTCTTTTTGTCAGCGACAACCTCGGAAAGTGTGCTTGGCTGATCATCTGCCGGCTCGCTTTCCTGAGCGCCGGCGAATACTGCATGGCAGGACGCCAACAACACGAGCAGAATGCGTGCCAAGACGATTCCCTGGTTCAATGTTCGGTTGGCCAATTTGCATTTCCGCTGATTATTTTTTGCCGACTGCCTGCCCCCGCATCATAGCAAATCGGCCAATCAGTCGCGCGAGCAGGTAGCTGAAGAAATACCGCGATACATTGAGAAAAACACCGATGAAATACAGTCCTTTGACTGGATAGTAGCGCTTGAACAATGTCGTTAGCATTCCGAAATTGCGATGCGACCGAATGTCCTGGAAACTGTCAAGAAATTGCCGGAACGTCATGTCTTGCAGGTCCCTGGCCACTGTAGTTCGGGTTTCGTCGATCGATACCGTGATGTCCGGAGCGATGGCGAGTTGCACGTCCGCGCTGCGACATCGCAAATAAAAGTCATGATCGGCTCCGTAATGCGGCAGATAAGCCTCGTCGAAAAGGCCAACCACATTAAATACTTCGGTCGGGATCAGAACACCTCTGCCTCCCACGATCATTCTGGTCGGAAGCAAACCATTCGCTTTACCCGGTACATCCTTCATCCAGGGCAGCACCAGAGTTGGAAATCCGAGCGTAAAGCAAGTCGTGACCCGCCCCGCCAGCACCTCGTCGCTGTGAGCACTGACCTGCAGAGGAGCAACGATCAGTTTTGATGTGTCCGCGACCTTCTCAACCAGGTGCTCGATCGTAGTCGCAGTTACGTAACAGTCGTTATTCAATAGCATGACGTGCCTGGAACCCGATTCAATTGCGAATCGAATTCCCACATTGCTCGCGCCGGTCCACCACAGAGTGGACTCCGCAGGTATACGGGTGCATGCCGGGAATTCTTTAATGCCGAGAGCCGTTTCGTCGGTCAACCCGTGGTCAACCACGACCACCTTGACGTTTTCGTAAGTAGAACGTTGCAAAGCAAGGAGACAATTTTTCGTTTGTTGCCAGCCATCGAAATCCGTTATTACGATGTAAATCGGTACTTCAGTATCCATGCTAGTTGCCACCCGCAATTCGTTGCATCAGCAGTTGCAGTAACTCGGCCTGATCGGCCCAGGACGGAATATCAATATCGATGACTTCGCGATTTTTCAGTTGTCGCATGCAGGCGCTCGCAAAATCAGTAATGTTGCCATCCTCGTACAAAAGGTGCGACTTGTGTTGCAGCAACACACTCAATTCACCAACGTTGGCAGCAATAATCGGAATATGACAAACCAGGATCTCGTAAAACTTCTGCGGAAAGCAGAAATCGCCGAAGCTCGAACTCCGGTTATAAACGACGGCGAGATCCAGTGCATTCAGAAACACCGGCACATCTTCGGGCGACAACTGTCCCAGATCATGCACGTTCTCCCCAACCGGCAAACGCGTATCCGCAGTTCGATAGCCCGCAACAGCGAGATGCGCCCCGCCGAGCGCGCCTGGTAACTCGGTCATCGCACGGTACATCATGTCGGCACCACGGTAATTGCTAATATCTCCAGCAGAACCAATCAGAACTGCTGTTTGCGGCAGACCTAATTTCTCGCGGCACTGCGCTTTGTCCATGGGTCGAAAAACGCTCGCATCGACAGCATTGGTAATTACGGACGTCGCCTTGGTCCGGCCGTATGTAGTAACAACGTGACGACACAGAGATTCGCTGACGCAACTTACTCCGTCCGCCTCGCGTACCGCTTTACGGTAGAGTGAACGCAATACCGGTATCTTATATGAGCCGAAGTATTCGAAATTATCGTATAAATCCGCTACCGAAGAACACCGCAAGCGCCTCGACAAATAATTGCCGAGGACCGTGTAAATTGTGTCGGAGCAAGACCAGATGACATCCGGGCGTACCTCCTGAATCGTCTTTCTTGCAAGTGCAAAATATTTAAAAAAACCGGGTATTCCCATCGCTCCAAGATCGACACTAATCCAGCGAACCCTTCCGCCATATGTGCCTGAGATCGTTTCTGAACTCGCCCCTTTGCGCTGATAGCTCAGGCAGACGCACGTGACCTCGTGCCCGGCATGAGCAAGCGCCATCGGAATCTCCCATAGCCTTCCAAACCGATCATCAATAACGTCTTTATTGGTGTACTGCCTTTTCGTCAAGACAACTATGCGCACAGTGAGCTTCTCAACATTCAGGGCTGCCTGTCGGCCAGGCGTTGTACAGAATAGCGCTGTCCGGCTTTA
>JBBKWL010000105.1:0-2958 GCA_037968975.1 Woeseiaceae bacterium
AGCGCGTGAATCAACCGGTCATCGGCAGTGAAGCGCCAACAGTCGATCAGCGCCTGACAATTCGAGGCAAGATTGCCGTGGGTCAGAACCGCGCCCTTGGATCTGCCGGTAGTACCCGAGGTGTAGAGAATGGCGGCAGCGTCGTCGGCATTGCAACGTACAGGCTCCGTGCACCGGGTACTCTTGCTGGCAAGCGCCAGGAGTGAGCCGTCGCCCTGCGTACCCAGGGTTTCTACCGCTAGAGTCGCAGAGGCGCGATCAGCATGTTGATCATGGACCTCGGGTCGGCAGACGAACAGCTTCGGCGTGGCATCACCGAGAAAGTAGTCCAGCTCAGCCTCTGTATAGGCCGTATTCAAGGGCAGAAACACCGCGCCTGCGTGCAGCGCGGCGAGATAGAGCAATACGGCTTCCGGACTCTTGTCCACCTGTACCGCAACCCGATCACCTGTTTGTATCCCGAGTTCGCCTAATGCTGCACTCAAACGAAGGGTTTGCGCCATCGCATCGGCGTAACCGAGGGCAGGCTGGCCTGGCCTTTCGAACAATGCCTTGTCGCCATGCTTGTGGCAGGCGTGTTCAAACAACTTGAACATCATCAGGGACATGGATAAACTCTTTGCTAATGTTGGAGAGAATGCTGTCGCAGCGACTTTTGGATCGCCGCTCCGCAGGTGACTGTGCCTTCCCGGGCAAACGCCTCGCCTTGTGCCTCGATCTTCTTGAGTTCATAGAGGTAGTTGATCATCAGGCCGAACGACCGCTCGATCGCCGCCGGCGCGAAGTCCGCTGGCCAGTTGATGCGATGTGCTGATGCGCCGTTGCTCAGGTGGAACCGAGCGACTGGATCGACCGGTGCGCCCAATGCGTTTCGGGCGTTGACGAAATAGTGCCCCGCATAGATGTTGACGATCGGATCGAGTTCCGCCCGGAGTGCATCATCGTTGAGCCAGTGGCCTGCAGTCAGCTTGTTGAACAAGGTTCTCGCCTCGGCATCCTCCTCGGCCTTCTGCGCCAGCCAGGCGGCGAAGCCAGGTGCCGGCGACAGGGTGACGAAGGTGGTGATATCCGGCAGATCAAGCGACAGGTCTCGCGCTACCTGCTTGATGAGAAAGTTGCCGAACGAGACGCCTTTCAGACCGGGCTGGCAATTGCTGATTGAATAGAACACCGCGGTATCGAACTGCTCTGGCACCGGATGATCGCTGGTACCGAGCAGTGGTGCGATGGCGTCGGGGATTCCGTTGCAGAGCGCCACTTCGACAAAGATCAGCGGTTCGTCACCGGTCGCCGGATGGAAGAACCCGTAACAACGACGATCGAGAGGATCGAGCCGACGGCGCAGATCCATCCAGTCGCGGATCTCGTGCACGGCTTCATAGGCGACGATCTTCTCCAGGATCGCGGCAGAGGTATTCCAGTCGATCCGACGCATGACCAGGAAACCGCGGTTGAACCACGAAGCAAACAGGTGTGCGAAATCCGCATCGAGCGGCGTTAGTTCGGGAAATGCACGCCTTACCTTGAGCAGGTCTTCGCGCATGCGCAACAAGGCCAATGTGCCGCCCGGACAGAGGTTGAGTCGTCGCAACAAACTCTGGCGTACCGGTTCGACTGCCGCGAACAACCGCGTCAGCGCGGTATCGGAAGGCTCCTCATCCCAGGCGGCATACGCCAGACGAATCTCCGCCGGTGCTGCCCCGTAGTCGGCAAGCAGTTGATGGAAGAAGTGGGCCTTGCCGGCCGCGTCAAGCTCTGCATAGGCGTCGAGGGCCTGTTCGGCCAGCGCGATGCGAGACGCTTCGCCTTGACGGCCCATCAATGCTTCGCAAGCTGTTGCGAGTCGTTGACTGGCCGGTAGCGTTGACGCGTGTTTCGATGGGCGTCGCAGTCGTACACCGCTGCTGACGTGCTGCAGGAGTTCGTGCAGAAATCCGGAGTCCGATTGGGCCACGCTGCGCTCTCTCGATGGTGGAGGAGACGACTCATAGGTCGTCTTCATAAACATTACATCACGTTCTGTTATATTTAACAAGAGATTTTTTAAATTTATCGGCGATAATGTTTTATTGTTTGCCCACCCCCAACGGAGTCGCCCGGCAATGCAGGATGGACTAGATGTACCCAGTATTCGTGAGAGACTGGAAAACGCCATTTTCGACGGACGTTTTGCGCCGGGTGCAAAACTGGATCTTGCAGGGCTTGCGGATGAATTCGACTGTTCCCGTACACCCATCAGAGAGGCATTGAAACAGCTCGAATGGTCCGGTCTTGTGAGGATTGCGGCGAAACGCGGAACCTTCGTTGCAGAATGGGGAGTTGACGAACTGACTGAACGCTTCGAAGTCATGGCGGAACTCGAATCCATGTGCGCCCGGCTAGCGGCACGCCGAATCAGCCAAGAGGAACTTGAAACTCTGGAAACCGAACACGAGACCTGCACACATTTTTCGGACTCCGAAGACATGGATGGTTACTACCACCAGAATTCACTGTTTCACGGCTGTATCTATCGCGCCTCACACAATGCGTTTCTGGAACACGAAGCGCTGCGCCTGCACGCCATGCTGCAGCCCTATCGGCGGATGCAGCTACGCGTGCGCAACCGGTTGGAGCAGTCTTTTGTGGAGCACGAAGCGATCGTGGCTGCCATCCGGGCCGGTGATGCCGACGCCGCGACGCAAGCCATGAGAGATCATGTACTGATTCAGGGCGACCGATTCCACGACCTCGTCGCGTCCTTGCGGCGTCACCCGGCCTGAGAGCGAAACTGTTCACGGCGTGATTGCTACCTCTCAGGCTTTCCGCGGCTCTCACCGCGGTCAGAAAACCGCATTCCAGAGGTCGCCGCCCTGAGAGCTGGGTGGTGCCGCAAGGATTATTGCGTGTCATGTGTTTACCCAAAAAATCCATTTGAATAATAGAATTCTGAATCAGCGTTCGTGCTGTCGCCTGTCG
>JBBKWL010000106.1:0-5038 GCA_037968975.1 Woeseiaceae bacterium
GTTCGTCGACTGCGAATCCCTTCGCCCAGCCGGACAGATCAGCGTAAAGATTTGCATGCTGTTTGCGCAGTGCGGGAAGCTCGCAATTCGCCTGCAATTTTTCGAATCCGACCTGAGCCGCTAGAGCGTTGATATCGGCATCTGACGGCGGCTCGTCGCGATCACCGTGCGGACCGAAGCCCCAAAGATTCACCAACGGCCCGACAGTGATATCGAACGCGCCACCTGTGCGCTGGCCAAGCGCGAGCGCTTTTTCCACGGCATGGCAGAGCTGCTGAGAAACGTTGACCCAGTCTGTCGATGGGTTGCTGTTGAACAACGAGAGTTCGGATTGCTCGATGTAAGTCGATGTCAGTTGTTCGGTCGTATCGAGTGTCTGCTGTAGGACTAGCTGCAAATCGTCCATCGCTATAGCACTCTGCGGCGCGACGACTTTGACGCTGAACGTAGTGCCCATTGTTGGGCCGCTGAGCTCGTATTGTGGCAACGGCGAGGATGGGCCGCAGGCACATAACAGCAGGCAGGGCAGGGCAACCATGATCACAATTCGCATATGGCTAGTATACGTGGCAACACGATTGGCCGAGTAGCGCGTGCGGAGCATGATGATCCACGCTCAGTAGCTAGGTGGAGAATTTCTATGCCCGTCCAGGAAACGTTCTACAAGGTGATGCGCCAGCATGGCAGCACGCGCCTGCAAATCAGGGCTAATTTTCGGATGATCTACCGCTGCAGAATGGACGCAAGCAGATTATCAATGTCTGGCTGACCGACATTTTCAAATTCTATCGTGCGCTCAAGCTCTGCTGCTGTTGGCGTCTGAGCAACTGAGCGTTGGTGTTCAAGCACCTCAAGTCCTGCCTCCGACGCATCGACGGCATTGTGTCCGCGTTCCTGTAGACGTTCCTGCATTAACGAGATCGGAGCGTGAACCGCGACGATGACGGCGGCGAAACCACAGCTGTCGGCCATTGTCAGAGCCAGTTTTCGATCTGCGGCGTGTAGAAACGTCGCGTCGAGAATGACGTGATGTCTTGCCGTCAGAATCATCTTCGCCAGCTTAAGCAGGTGGTCGTATACGTCACGATTTGAATGCTCCGCATAAATCCCCTCGTTAATATCCGATCCGCTGCCAGCGGTATCCGCGAGCCCGAATAAACGCTTCCTCTCGACGTCCGAACGCAAACGTATCGCCGGCAGAGCAGCCATGAGTCGCTCGGAGACCCAGGTTTTGCCGGATCCGGACAAGCCAAACATGATGATAAGTGTCGGCGCAGGTTTGCGTGATTGCCGCAAGGCAATGCGGCAATAGCGGTCCGCCTCAGCGATGTTGCGCAGGCGTTCCTTTTCCACGTCACATTCCTGACTGCTAATCACTGCGACCTTCGCACGCACCAGACACCGATAGACGAAGTACATGTCCAGAAGCGCAACGCCCGCATAGTCGCCGCAATGCTCCAGATAGCGATTAAGAAAGTGTGCTGCAAGATCTGAGCGGTCTTTCGCGACTAGATCCATAACCAGAAAAGCGATGTCGCAGAAGACGTCAATCCTACGCAGGTCTTCACTAAACTCAATGCAATCAAACGCCCTGATCCCATCTGGCATACGAACGAGGTTTGCGAGATGTAGATCGCCATGGCAGTCACGAGCAAAGCCGGCGTCAAATCTCTGTTCAAAAACCCCTGCCGCGTCACGCAGCTCATGTTCGGTCCACTCTAGCAACGACGACATGGAATCAGGCTCTACATGACCGTCGATGGCGGCGAAATTGTCGCGCATCTGCTGGACCGTCATTTGCAGCACACGCTGACGAAAGCTCGAGCTCACGACCGGCGCGGCCATATGCCGGGTTGCCACCGCCTTACCAAGATCACGCATGTCGTTGGCCGTCAACAGGCCCAAGGCAAGCTGGTGATCAAGTCGCATGTCCTGATCAAATCGTCGCATTCTTACGGCATACTCGATGGCCGTTCCGCTACCGCCAAACCTCGCCTGACCAGCATCGTCGGTGATCGCGACGACGTCGAGATAAATATCACTGGCCCATGGACGATTGAGTCGCAGCTCTTCATCACAATAAAAATGTCGCCGCTCAAGCTCGCCGAAGTCGAGGAAGTCCAGCACCAGTGGTTTCTTTATCTTGTAGGCATACCGGTCCGTGAGTATGACCCAGGATATGTGCGTTTCAATGAGTTCAACGGACTCAACCGGATAGTCAAACGCGGCTGGCAACATCAGTTGCTCTACCAGCGTGGTATCGAGGGGCGCGATTATTGGTCCGGCTCGGTGCATCGGCTTGCTCAGTCGGTGGCCAGACGGCGAGATTGGCGACCTATTGCAATCTTGAGTAATGGCGGTGCAGGCAACGTTGTCACGAAAATCATCAAGACGATTGCGGCAAAAATGGCATCATCGATAACACCTAAGCTGCGTCCAATCGCTGCGAACACCAGACCGCTGGCCAGCATCAGAACCGGCCACGATAGGAGCGATTGTGTTGTGTCTGCTCTTTATTGGCATGCAAAAGCGAATGCAGAACATCGATCGTCTCGCCGCCTGCGACTCGAGCACAATTCGTTGGCGTTACATTACAACCGCAGGTGTCATTCATCGTTTGCCTCGGCCGCAGAAACGTTTTGAATTGCGTATGAACTGAGCCGCAGAGCGGCACAGTCTCCCGGCACCATGATCATAGGCTTGCTGTTTGCTCTGATACTGTACGTAATTACGCCTATTTCCGTAGTGCTAGCTTTTGTCGGTGGGGCGGCCCACGCTGACGTCCTCGATTACCACAACAGTCTAGCCGCACAACTCGCTCATCAAATTTTTGCTGCGCACCTTATTCTTCTGAACTGCGTTGCCGACCGGAAGAAAAGTTATCGGGGTTGGTTATATCGGTTTGCTAAGCGACGTCTCGGACATCATGTTGCTCAGTTTTGTCGACTTTCACTATGCAATTAGTGTGGCAAGGGGTTTCCGACAATTTTCCGACATCAGCTATGCGTTGTTATGCATAGTAGGACGAATCTGCAACGAACGCCGTCTTTTAGGCCAATTAAATCAATTACTTATGTTCGCTCTTCGAACCAGGTGGTTGGAGGTTCGAATCCTTGCGGGCGCCCTTCACCAGCCATCTGCTTCGTTACCCGTAGCAAATTGCGCAGTTCAGCGGCGGAGTAGTGGATTGTGATTCTTCCCGAGCGATGCGCCAAGAAGTAATGCCAGCATCGCTCGCGGCCAATGACTCCTGATCACAATTAGTCCCAATGCCCTGGTCGCCAGCCCTCACTGACAGCCGCAGGAGAATTGCCGAGATTGAAATGACACGGTCAGCAGGATAGATTTCAATGAGCAGCAGGGGGTGAGTAATGAGCAATGGCAACGACGAAAAAAAACGCAGGCTAAGCCGACGGGAGTTTGTTAAGGGTGCGGGCGCAAGTGCCGCGGTCGTGGCCGGTGTCACAGCGGCGGAGGCAGCACCGGTCCGAAGCGACCCAGGCCGGCCACCGGACTCCTGGGATCTCGAAGCGGATGTCGTCGTTATCGGCTCTGGACCGACGGGTCTGGTCGCAGCACTGCGCGCGCGCGAGGCGGGTGCGTCGGTTCTGATTGTTGAGGCAAACTACGACTCCGGTGGTCACGGGTTGATTAATGGCGGCACGATCCAACTTGGCGGTGGCACCCGACTGCAGAAAAAATTCGGAATCAACGATTCGGCGGACACAATGTTTCAGGACCTCACGGACTGGTCGGTTGTTGAAACAAATGGAATGCCGGACTATCGTTACAACGATCGCGCCATTCAACGGGCTCTCGCAGATAACAGCGCAGCGACGTTCGATTTTCTGGAACAGAACGGTGTCAAGTTTGCGGAGATACCAACATCCACTGCGGGCGGACACGCGATCGGACTGTCGGCTCGGCGTGCCCACGAGGTGCTCTGGGATGGCGGACAGGGGGCGGAAAGTCCGCGCGGCGCCGGCGGGACCGGCATTTACCGCCCGCTGGAAATCACCGCGCGAAAAAAGGGCGTCAAGTTTCTATTCAACTACCACATGAACGTTATCTTTCGTGAACAGGTGAATGCCGGTCGCGTACTGGGCGTGCAGGCGAGTCATACGCCGCGCTATCTGCCAGGCGAATCTTCTCCAATGAAGAGCTTTCACAATGACGGCAATGTCGAACTCAGCAAGCCGGACATAAACGTCAGAGCGAAACAGGCGATTGTTATCGGCACGGGTGGCAGCACCGGCAATATCAATTTCCGGCGGATATTCGATCCGCGCATGACGGAGGTCTATCAACTCGCCGGAAGTCCGTATTCAAATCAGGACGGCAGCGGCGAGCTTGCCGCCATGGCCATCGGCGCGTCTCTCTGGGGGACGGCGAATCAATCGTTTGAGCGCAATGGTTTTTTCCGCAAACGCCCGATCATCGGTTGCCAACACACGTACATCTACTGGACGCCGGACAGCATCATGTTTCCGTTCGTCCGTGCAACTGGTTTGCGCGTGGGTAAATGGGACAGCATCGTTCTCGTCAATCAGATGGGGAAACGGTTTTATAGTGAAGAAGGTGGCAGTTGGCCGTATGGCACGCACCACGCATCATTGGACCCATACATTCCCGGTGACTGGCGAAATCCGCGTCGAATAAAGTACGATCCACAAAATTTTCTGGACGCGGCCCTTGCACCGAACGAGGGTTCGACGGCACCCGATTACGCGGCGGGGCCGGTTTGGGCAATTTTTGATGCAGACGGGGTTGCAAGAGAGAACTGGGATCTGTCGCCGCCCGCCACAGATCCGGAATATTTCTTTGCGGACGACACGCTCGAGGGGCTGGCCAAAAAAATAAAGGCCAATCCGTATCAGAATCCGGATATGCCTGGCGACTACCTCGTTGCAACGATAGAACGTTACAACGAGATCGTTGAAATGGGTCACGATCCCGATTTCGAGCGCCCCAACCCGAGCCACAAGATAGCGCGACCACCGTTCTACGCAGCATGGGCGACACCCGTGGTACACGATTG
>JBBKWL010000107.1:0-4102 GCA_037968975.1 Woeseiaceae bacterium
AACTTTCAACGCCCTGTTTGAAGCTCTTGGCGACATCTGCGACCTCTTCAATCCACAGGAATGCTGGAACTTCATCAAAGCTGCTGGATATGCCTCAGATTAAAAGCAAAACGCTTTAGCCATTGAAAATTCGTTTCATTTTACATCAAACAGCAAACCCACTAATATTCCACCGGCACTTCACGGGTCTTTCTTCAAAAAAAGTCCTCTGAAATCAGTGGAAACATTAGGTTTACAGATCCGTGTACACCGATTGGATTCCGATACTCGCCTCCAATCCCAATATTGCACTTTGATTCCTTATATGTGAGCCTATTGAACATTCCGATGGTCATTACACTAAGATATCCACCTGGATACCGCCAGCCAGATTGTCTCTTCTCAGAGGGTTATGGTACTCTCAACGTAGACCTAGAAGCTCTCATAGGCGCCGGCGTCATCTGCGGAACCGATAGGACGAGCCGTGCCGTTGAAGTCATCAGCGGGTGTATAGGTTGCATTTGAATCATCCACCCCGTCAGCCGTGCCAGACGCCAAGGTGAAGTCACCAGTTGCGATATTGGTGAATGGATCACTGGCCGCAATTATGTTGCTTTCATTAACCGCTATCGTCGTCCCTACGATGGATATAGCTGTCGTATTATCCCATAAAAGATTGTTGGTGACTTGGAAATCGTCTGCAATCGGATCAAGCGCCCCGAAGCGGATACCATGTGCGGCGCCAACTGTGTGTCCCGCAATAGTGTTATTTCGGATGTATACTGATTGAAAAAGACCGTTCCCGGCCCCGGTTACGTCTTTTGCGTGCGGATATACCAAAACACCGCGATTGGTGTTGTCGTACAAAATATTGTTGTAGATATCGATATTCTGGATTTCGTGATTCGGGTTTGTAGTTCCCCCCTCCCGGGCAACACATATCCCGTTACTATTGCCACGGCAGATATTTTTGTGAATGTTTATATTGCGAACCCACCAGAGGCCAGCATCGCAGTAGATGCCATGGTTGGCGTGGTTCTCACAAATGTTGCCGACAATCTCGCCACCATCGACCCCGGCTTTAAAGTCGATGCCATATTGTCTTGCGCTTGCGACAGTGTTGTCCTTGACCTGAATGTTAACGACGCCGCCCCCGACGCTTATACCCTCATTCGATCCATCCTGTAGGTTATGATCCTTAATATAACAGCCCTCAACACGCACATTCTGGACACGGGTAGTGAGAACTGTCGGATGCGAAGAAAGACGGTAGCCAGCAATGAATATGCCAGCGGAACGGGTGTCCTTCGTTTGGCAGTTCACGATACGGATATGCTCGATCGTATTTGTTCCATCCTTATCTCCCGCAAGGATTTCAAAGCCGGATGGCTTTACACCGCCCGCCGTCTGTTCCGTTAGGTTGATAACTCGCAGACCAGCCAAGCGGAGGAAGTTGCAGCCGTCGAATTTGACGCCAGCCTGAATTGATCCGCCTTGGTCCGGCGATCCGGGATCGCCTCCGGCATCCAAAAGGACAAGATTCTCGTCTCCCGGCTTTGCACATAAGGTGAAGAAGTTGTTCAAATCGGTTCCGCTGACAGTTCCCTCAAAGGGGACATATGTTCCGGCTGTGATGTAGACCGTATCACCAGCGGAGGCGTTGTTGGCCGCGTAGTCTATAGTCGCCCAAGGCGTTCCAGACGAACCGTCATTGGCATCGGAGCCGGTCACCGCGTCAACAAACTTCAAGCTGTTGGTGGAGAGCGTAGCAAGGTCAGCGTTCGATAATCTTGTATCGAAGATTACAATGCGCTGGATACCGCCCTCAAGCTGTTCGATACCGCCAACGGCGTGACCAAGCCGAAGAATTTTGAAGGTTGGCACCGTGCCAGCCGAATCCGTTTGCGCAACTATGCCATTGACTGAAATGGCAAAGTTGTTCGTGATCCACGCACTAGCGGCCCGAGCAGCGAATCCACCTATCGTATGGGTGCTGTTGATGTTAGCCTGTTGGGTCGAAGTATCGCGGACCTGTAAGCGGATGGCTCCCCCGGCGCCGAGCCAGTTCGCAATTCTGTTGATCTCGGTGCCGTCATCAAACTGGAAAACGCGCTCGATTCCACTCGTTTTGGTCGAACTTTGATACCAGACCACGATAGTTGCGGCGGTCAAAGTCAAGCTCGTGATGTCTGCCGTTGGTGCGTCACTCGTGGCACTGTCGCAGCGAAGGCGCCGAATACCATCCTCGTCCATGACCACCGTACCGCCCGTAATGAGAGCGTCGAACGTCGTCTCGGTCAGCCCAGACCCGGTATCCTTGGCGTAAATACCTTCTTCAAAGTCGAGAACCAAAACAGGTGCGTTGCCGGACGGGCCGTTGTAGCCCGAGACGACTTTTCCCACAGTATTCTTGATTTCCCGAACAAAGATGTTCTCAAGCGCATCGCCTTCTGAGTTCCGGATGTCCCCTGCCTCGTAGCTGAGTGTAGGAGTATCTGTAACGCGGATGGGGTTCGACGACATATTTGCTGTGAACGTCGTAGAGTTGTCGAGTGTCACGCTGTCCGGATTGGCGCCGTTGATGAGCCAAGCGGTCGCGGACTCTGTGCCCGTGACAGTCTCCGAGAATGTCCCCTCTACATTTGTACCCGTAGAGTTTGTCGTGAGACCAGTCAGCATCGGCGCGCGTTCGTTCCGTGCGGCGGCAGATGATGATGCAAAGCCGACAGCGATCGCAGATACGCCGCCTGCCAAGACCTTCCTGCGGGTTGTTAATCCAAACACGCTCGTATGCTCTTTCGTAGACTTGTTTGTAGTGTGGTTTGACTTTGTCGCTCAGGCAAGCCCCAATGAAACCCGCATCAGTTGATTGGGAGTCGGCCTATGTTCGCCATGCCGTACATCGCATCGAACGTGCGGTCGATCTTTTCGTTCTCAGTGAAATTGTGCACTTCCCATCGGACCGTACCTTCCGCAGATAGGGCGCCAATTAACAAGTTTCTTAAATTCCTCAACAAATCAATGAAGCGTCACGGTTGCCCTCAGATATTGGTGACCGACAAACGTCGATTCTACGGTGCGGCGATGAAGGATATCGGCAATGCCTAAAAGCAGGAAACTGGCCGCTGGCTTAATAATCGGGCGCAGAATTCGCACCTGCCGTTTCTACGACGACAGCGGGTTATGCAACGGTTGTGCAGCATGCGAAGTTTGCAAAAACTCGCCCGCCCCGTTCATGCCTCCGTCTGACAAAGTCAGCGCTTCGGTGGCGCGCACCATCGAGGCCCTGTGGCACGCCATCGGTGATATTTGCGATCTTTACGGCCAGACCGGGTGCTGGAACTACTTCAAGGCCTCAGGATATGCGTCTGAATAATGGTAAGCGCTATAGGTCAGCATCGCTGATCTGAGACCCGACTCTCCTCCGGATTTACGAAGAATCCGCAGGTTGCTTTCTGGGGCTACGCGGCGCGCATTTCCAGCCCCTTCTTTGCCACGAACTCGGCTGGCGGGATGTTCCCGATGCCGGAATGGGGCCGGTGGTGGTTGTAGTCGTGCTGCCAAGCGTGGATCTCCTGCCTGGCCGCGTCGAGCGTCGAGAACAGCGTTTCGTTGAACAGCTCGTCCCTGAACCGCCCGTTGAAGCTCGCAATGAACCCGTTCTGCATTGGCTTGCCGGGTGCGATGTAGTGCCACTCGATCCCGGTGCGCTGGCACCAGGACAGGACGGCCATCGAAGTCAGTTCCGTGCGGTAACACCTTCGGAATGTCGCTGATTGGGTTTCTATGACAGCCTGCGCAGCCTTCAAATTGCGCAGCAGGTGGTCATAGCCGGGTCTCAGGTCCCTACAGTGGTTTTGCAACAAACCACACCGCAGAGGAGACCGACTATGAGCCACCGCTTCCCGTCTGACGCCGGGCGCTACCATTTTTTGCCGCAACATCCTTCAGGATGGCATTATCCAGCATCGCCTCGGCTAAGAGCTTCTTGAGCTTGCCGTTCTCGTCTTCAAGCGCCCGCAACCGACGCGCGTCCGACACTTCCAGACCGCCATACTTCGCCTTGTATTTATAGAAGGTCGCCGAACTCACGCCATGCTTCCGGCACACATCGACCGTCGGC
>JBBKWL010000108.1:0-6073 GCA_037968975.1 Woeseiaceae bacterium
TCCAATAGGGCGGTCGACGATGCGTTGTGCGATGGCGCCGAGATCTTCGCCGACTTTGACCTGATGGCGGCTGCCCCGAAATATGGGTTCAGTGCTGGTCACTCGACGTGGTACCGGCGACTGAGCGGTCGTGACTACTGCAGTGCGCGGTGAAGTTCTTTGAGTGCTCGGAATACTTGCTGTTGTATTGCCGTTGCTGGCGCTCGCTGTCTGGGTATTGATGCCTGCGGGGTCGACAAACATGGTGTATTCGCGACTGAGTTGCGCGGCATACGGGCAGCGGATATTCACACGCATCGAAATAATTGGCTCGCGGATAGCAGCCGTACCAGTGATCGCAATCACGCCGTTAGCAATACTAATTTTCGACGTATTAACAATGGGTGCAATGCCGCCGGGTTGACCGACCTGGAGTGAAACACAGGTGCCTGTCAGTGACTCGTTCGGCGCCAGTGCGTACGCCACGCTGGCGCGCAATGGCTGCCCCAACGATGAATTGACTTGCGCTTCACCGAGTTCCAAAGCGGCGGCCGGCAATGCGACGAGGCTGCCACTTACGGCGACCAATTTCGAGATGTTGGCTGTCGATTTTTTCACTGCAAGGACTCCGTAAAAGGGACGCGTACTGTGATGGTCTGTATTCTATCGAGGGCGCCGGGTCCGTAGATAGGGTATGGTTCCGGAACCAAAGTGTGACCTGCGTCACACAAATATTTCATCTGTAAATCAACTAGTTGGCGTTGGCTGCCGTCAGCTCGGCCAGGGAGCTCTGTTTGATTTTCGGGGCGTCCTGCAAGATCACCTCAGGTTCGTGAACATAATGTCCCTGCATGTAATCGAGACCGAGCTGAAACAGGACAGCCATCGCATTGGCGTTTTCTACGCGCTCGGCGATTGACTTGATACCGCGTGCAGCAGCGGCGCGCACAATGGTTTCCACATTTAGCTGGACAGCAGTGTCGGTCATCAGCGAGTGCATCAGTTCGCCGTCGATCTTGATGTAGTCCGGCTTGAGAATATCCAGTATCTGGAACTTCTCGCGATCAACGCTGTAATGCTCCAGCGCAAATCCAATGCCCATTTTGCGTAACTTTTTCACAATAACCTGGACCTGTTTTATGTGTTTAGCTGCGTCGCGTTCAGGTATTTGCATGACCAGGCGAGAGCAATCGAACTCTTTTTGTTCGAATTCGTTGTCCATCCAGCCGATCGTGCCCGGATCGAGAATCGACTGTTTCGAAAGTCGCACGAAAACTCGGTCTGCCTCGGAGTTTTCACAGAATTTGATCGCGTTCTTGACGACCCAGCGATCGATGTTCTTCATCATATTGTTGCGTTCCGCAGCGGGCAGGAACTCGGAGGGCAGTACCGAGTTGCCTTGCTCGTCGAGCATCCGCACCAGTAAGTCGTACATTTCAATGTCGTCGCTGCGCAAGCCCGCAATGGGTTGCTGCGCCAGGCGGAAGCGGTTGTCCATTAACGCTGAACGGAGGTGACGTATCCAGATTGCGTCAAACTCTCGCTGCTTCGTGTCTTCATCGCCAGCGGTGCTCAGATACGCCTGGTTGCCACCGGCTCGATGGCCGAGCCTGTGCGCGCCAATCGTCGCAGCAACGAATTGCTCCAACGAACCGAAAACCTCATTCGCTGCACACACACCGACGGTGCACGTTAATTGTGTAGATCGGTCTTCCACATCAAAGGTCTTTTCCTCAATATGCTTGCAGAGTTGATTGCCCCATAACTCAGCGTCGCGGGCACTGCCGCGCTCGAGCAGGACCATCAATGTCGTACCTTCGAAGCGTCCGGCAACATCACGCGGGTGCATCCGTTTGCGCATGGTTTCAGCGAACTGGGCAAGCACTTCCTCGGAGTTGAGATAGCCGACTTTTGCGCAGATTTTTTCAAAGTTATCGATGCGGACGTAGGCGAGTGCGTGTAATCCGGAAGTTGGTTTTTTACGCAGGCGTTTTTTGGCACGCTCGAGAAATTGCGAGCGGTGAAAGAACAATGTCGTTGGATCACGTTTAAGTGCATCATGAACTAACTTGGTGGGTTCAACTACCTTCAGCGCGGGAGGAGTAATGCAGACTTTGACGCAGGGGCCATCATCGAACACAAATTTCGTAAATTCGAGGTGTACCTCGTCAGTATCGTCGGTCATGACGTTCGACTTGGCGATGAGCTTTTCACCTGCCTGCCACTTGCCATCGATCGCGGCAATCAAAGCACCCTTAATAGCCGCTTGAGACTCCCTGTCGAAATTGTCCATCAACGGTAGCCCGTTGACCTCATCATTACTGGCTGCACGAAACAGCGAAAGCCAGGCGGAGTTAACGTCTGTAATGATGCCTTCCTGAACGAGCGCGATTGCGCTGGTTGAGTCCTGCATATATTCTTTCAGCTGCTTCTTGTATTCAGTGGCTGAGAAAAGCGTCGAATTCAATGCGCGTTCGACGCGTAGTGCGCGTAGCTCGCGTGTGACCACGGATTGCAGTCGGCCTTTCAATCCGGCGGAAACCAGGTCGCACGCACCGTGACGCATTGCCGCTTCGATATCATTCTCGTTGGCATCCTGTTGCACAGCGATTACAGGTACTTCCGGATCGAAACGGTCTTTTTCTTTGACAACCTGGCGAATTGTCTCCGGGTAGCGGTCGCAGTTCAGAATCAACAACTCGACGTGCTCGGCGGCGAAAATATCGCCAAGTTCGCTTGGCTTGCTGATCCAATGGCATTGTGCCGCATGACCGGCATCACGTAACGTGCCGTTAATCCGCGAGACATCGTCCTGATTCTCTGTCAGGACAGCGATAGATATTCCCTGGCGTCCGCTCAAATGCGTTCCCTGCGACTGATCCGGATTCTTCCGTGGAAACCGGATTTAGTTAAAGAACCCTGAGTCTAGCACCGGCGGCCCTTGAGGCCGGCTACGGGCTTGCAAAACCGTGATGTGTATCAAGTTTCGGTAGCAATTGGCGGGCATTTGGGGCGTATCAGCATGGGTGCTGGCGCCAGGCTCCGACTTCGGTATGATAGCTGCCGCTGCACACGGGATAAGAGCACCGAATATGGCCAATGTAAGCACCAGTGATTTTCGATCCGGCCTCAAGATCATCATCGATAATGATCCCTGCGTTATTGTCGAAAACGAGTTTGTGAAGCCAGGCAAAGGTCAGGCTTTCAGCCGCGTTCGTATTCGCAATTTAAAGACTGGCAAGACCGTGGACAAAACTTTCAAGTCTGGAGAGAGTGTAGAGGCGGCGGATGTCATGGAAACTGACATGCAGTACTTGTATTCCGACGGTGAATTTTGGCATTTCATGGTGCCGGATACTTTTGAGCAATACGCTGCGGACGAAAACGCAGTTGGTGAAAGTAGCGACTGGATCAGTGATGGCGATGTCTGTCAGGTGACGTTGTGGAACAACGCACCGTTGCTAATTGAGGCGCCGAATTTTGTTGAGCTTGAAATTACGGAAACGGATCCGGGAGTCAAAGGTGATACGGCGAGTGGCGGTGGCAAGCCCGCGACTTTGTCAACCGGCGCAGTAGTTCGGGTGCCGCTGTTTGTTGATCAGGGCGAAGTGATCAGAGTTGATACTCGCTCGCGCGAGTATGTGTCACGAATCCGCTAGACGATCTAAATAAAGCGATCGCTGCCCGATTGCATGCTGCAGTACGCCACGCACAAGTTCTCAATCCCGGTCTGATCTTCGTCGCTAAATCTACCGACCGACGGGCTGTCAATATCCAGGACACCAACCAGGCGACCGTCGACTTTTAATGGCACGACCAGTTCGGATCGAGATGCGGCATCGCACGCGATATGGCCCGGAAAATCATGTACGTCCGCGACCCGCAGCGTCAGCGATTTTTTCGCAGCTGTTCCGCACACGCCATTGCCAACCGGAATACGGACGCATGCAGGTAGACCCTGGAATGGACCGAGAACCAACTCATCGCCGCGCAGCACATAGATACCCAGCCAATTGATGTCGTCCAATGCGGTATTCAGCAAAGCAACGAAATTACTCGCGTTCGCGAGCGCATCTGATTCATCTGCCAGCAAAGCATGCATTTGCGACAGCAGGAGCTTGTAGTCGGGACTATTCATTGCCGGGCCTGGTCGAGAATGTCACCACACTGTCGATACTGTCAGTTTGTTCGTAAATCATATGTAGCCGTTCCAATCCTACGGCTACGCCGGCACATTCTGGCAGCCCACTCTGCAATGCTGCAAGCAGCAGCTCGTCACTCGGCATTGCCGGTTTGCCTGCAGATTTTCTGTTTTCATTATCGACTATAAACCGGGTACGTTGTTCAATAACATCCGTGAGTTCGACGTAACCATTGGCGAGTTCAAGCGTGGCGTAGAAAATTTCGAAGCGGTCAGCGACCTGCTCGTCGTCAGGGCAGATCCGGGCGAGTGCAGCTTGCGCGCGTGGATAGTGCTGCAACACGGTCAGTCGATCGGACGCGAAGGAGGGCGCGATTTTCGTCACCAGAATCAGATCCAGCCATGCGTTACGGTCCTGCCCCACTGATTCTCTGAGACTGCTGTCAGCCGCAGCGGCATCCGCCAATTGCCGACAGCTTGCACGATACACATCGACGTCTGCAACTTGTTGAAATATATCAGCAAAATTAAAGACATCAACGTTTTCGCAAAGCTCTTTTCGCTCCAGACAACGCGCGATCAGTGCCGTTGTATCGGCCACGATGTCTGCGAGCCTGAAATCGCGCCGATACCATTCCAGTAGCGTGAACTCAGGAAGATGGCGCGGTCCTTTTTCGCTGTCGCGAAAAACCCGGCAAATTGAATAGATGTCCGGGTAGCCCGCGGCCAACAGGCATTTCATGCTGGACTCTGGCGACGTGTGCAAATACGCCGCTGCGTCCGCGATGGTCACGGCTACACTGTCAATATTGGGATCCGATGTTGCAAACGCACTGAGTGCCGGCGTGTCTACCGCCAAAACATCTTGCTCCTCGAAATAGGCGCGTATATGCGCCAACATTCTGGCTCGATTCTTCGCAATACTTGCCGGTGAAGTCGGGCGCCACTCATTCATCGCTTGACCCGGGGCATTTGCTCATCTCAATCACCGCTGAGCAGGCCGATCGCTTCCCCCACGCGCAGCGTGCTGCCGGCGGCGAGGTCGTCGCGCCAACTACACACCTCGTTTGGTAACAGCAGGATGACCGTCGAGCCCATATTAAACCAACCCAGAAGCTCACCTTTGCTCACGGATATCGACTTCCCGCCGAGGCTAATATTTTCCGCGACTCCGGACCGTCGCGGTCGAATTTCGCCGCTCCATGGCGTGCTGATACTGCCAACATTGAGGGCACCAACGAATACAATCGCTGCCGGTCCGGTTGCCGTATCGAACTTCAGGATCAATCGTTCATTGCGGGCGAACAAACCGGAAATATGCTGCGCCGTTGCCGTGTTTACGCTGAACAGATCACCAGGTACGTAGCTGGCCGATACGAGTTCGCCTGCCATTGGCGCGTGAACTCGATGATAGTTATACGGTGCGAGATAAATTGTTACGAACTGGCCGCCGGCAAATGCTCGCGCGTCATCGAGGTTGGTCGCCAGCAATTCGTCCAACGTGTACTCGATACCTTTTGCCTGCAATATCGCTTTACCGCGCAATTCGCCCGCCTGGCTGACAGTGCCGTCAACAGGCGAGACAATGGATCGCTCATTCGCGTCGATCGGTCGCGCATCTTCGCGCAATTCGCGAATAAAGAAATCGTTAAAAGTTGCGAAATCATCGGGCAAAGTCAGGCGAATGTCAGTGGTGTCTACCCCGTACAGCTTTACAAAGCGGGTGATGATGAAATTCTTGAAACCGACATGACGTATGCGCGCCACGCGGTACACAATAGCGGTCAGCCAGTATTTCGGCAGGACATACTGCATATAGGCAAAAAGTCGGGCAAGCATTGTTAATTAATCCTTGAGCGTCGCGCCGACTGACAGTAATAGCGTCTCTTCGGCATAAAATTGCAGCGTTACCCTGGATGGAACATTAGCAGCGTAACGCAGCATCAAGTGCTT